>DATJWQ010000091.1:0-36689 GCA_035501175.1 Verrucomicrobiia bacterium
AATCCCATGACCCGCATCACAAACCGCCCATGAAGGCCGCCATCCTCGCCGTTCTCATGGGATGCCTCGCCGCCGGCGCCAACATCGGCTATTATCTGGCGAGAATCCTCGGCTACACCAATAGGTCAGGGGCGCTGGCCATCGGCACCCTCCTTGGCGCCACGCTCGGTGTGCTCCTGCTCGCCAAGCCCGCCATGAAACTCGTCGCCCGCACCCTCCAAAATCCCCGGAATCTCCGCCCGAAAATCCTTTCGATGGCGGTCGTCGTCCTGCTTCTCTTCCTCCTCGCGGCCTGGAATCTCAGAGGGCTCAAGTAATCCCAAGCGACCCCCGTCCGGTCACCCCTACACAATACTGAACATCACTTCCGCTTCGCTGACCACTTCGCCCGCCACCTTGCACACGCCTTTGGCCTTCGCGATCTTGGCGCGCGCCCGGCCCATCTCAATCTCGATGATCAACTGATCGCCCGGCCGCACCGGCTTGCGCCATTTCACGTTGTTCGCGCTCATGAAGTACGCCACTTTCCCCGCGTTCTCCCCCGACCGCAACATCAACACCCCCGCCACCTGCGCCATCGCCTCCAACTGCAGCACCCCCGGCATGATCGGGTGCCCCGGAAAATGTCCCTGGAAAAACGGCTCGTTCATCGTGACGTTCTTGAGCCCGATGATCTTCTCTTCGCCCTCGATCTTCAAAATGCGGTCCACCAGCAAAAACGGATACCGATGCGGCAGCACGTTCAACAAGCGCAGAATGTCCATTGCCGGCTCGGTCGTCCCTTCCGCGGTCACCGGCGGCGCGAATTCCACCGGCGACGGTTGCTCTTTCTCCATGAGCTTCGCCAGCGCCTGCGTCAACGCCGCGTTGCAGGAGTGCCCCGGCCGAATCGTGATGATATGCGCCGCCAGCGGTCGCCCCAGCAACACAATGTCCCCCAGCACGTCCAGAATCTTGTGCCGGACAAATTCATCGCGAAACCGCAGCGGCTCGGTCGCCAGAATCGTCTCGTTGCGGATCAACACCGCGTTTTCCAGGCTGCCGCCCTTGATCAACCCATGGTCGATCAGGTACTGAATCTCCTCGTACAACGCAAACGTCCGCGCCGGCGAAATCTGCGTCTCGAATGTCTCGGGCTCGATCGCCAGACTCATGAACTGCGCGTCCAGCCCGGGCTTGCCGTAATGAATCGTGCAACTGATCCGCAACGTGTCGCTCGGCACCACCACCGCCAGCGAATCACCCACCTCCACGTGCACCATCTCCTGCGGCCGGAAAATCTCGCGCTTGCCTTCCTGCGGCTGGATGCCCGCTTCCTTGACCAGCTTCACATACGGCAACGCGCTGCCATCTCCCACCGGCGGCTCGTTCGCGTCCAACTCGATCGTCAGATTGTCGATGCCGTACCCGTTCAGCGTCGCCAGCACGTGTTCCACCGTGTGAATCACGGTTCCGTTGGTGCCGATCGTCGTCCACCGCGTCGTATCGCCGATGTTGCGGATGTTCGGCTCGATCTCCGGTTTGCCCTCGAGATCGACCCGCACAAACTTGATTCCGTGATTCACCGCAGCGGGTTTCCAGGTCATGTTGACCCTTGACCCCGTGTGGATGCCGATGCCCGAAAATGACACGGCCCGCTTGATCGTCTGCTGCTGCTTGAGCATTGCCTCGCCCTTCTAACACGCAGCATACCAATTGGCAAGCAGGCGGTTTCTGCTATGATTCATCAATCGGATCAAATTATGCGCCTCGCCAGGAAGAAACTATGGTGGCTCATCGGGTTGCTCTCACTGTCTTCCACGACAGCCTTTGCCGACCCGATCGTCATCCAGGGCCCCAAGCAATCGCAGATCAACACGAACCTCCCCGACGGCGGATTGCCGCCCGTGCCCGGCGTCCAGAACCTGCAAATCTTTCGCGCGTCGCGTGACCGGCCCGACCTGACCGATGGCAAGGGATGGACTTACAATCATCATCTCGACATGGCCGCATGGAAGGGCCGACTCTACGTTGCGTGGACTTCCACCGAGAAGGATGAGGACGTCTGGCCATGGCGTCAGTTGTACAGCACGTCCACCAACGGTGTTACGTGGTCGCCCCCAGCCGAACTCTTCCCCCAGGGCGTATCGAATCCCCTGCGCATGTACTTCTTCCTGGCGCCCAACGGACACATGCTCGCCATCGCCGGTCTCCACCGCGACGAAACCACGCTCGCCAATAAGGACCCCGATTCGCTCGTCGTCCGCGAAATCCTCGCCAATCACACGCTCGGTCCGTGCTACGCGCTGCTGACCCCAACACCCGCCCCCTCGCCGTCCTTCTACACGAACTCCACCGACAAAGCCTTCGTCGACGCCTGCGACGCTCTCCTCGCCAATCGCCCGTTCCTCGAACAGCAGGACCGTGGTTCGTTGCTCGGCGCGCGGCGGATGAAGTGGCACGACTCCGGCCAGAAGAACCTCGTGCTAAAAGCAATGTCCCTGTTCCATCGCCAGGACGGCGCGCTCGTCGGCATCTGCAAAAATGGCTGGACCACTGTCTCCACCGACGACGGCAACACGTGGTCCCAACCGGTCATTCCTCCCTCGCTTGTCACCGGCACGGGCAAGGTTTGGGGACAGCGCACCCATGATGGCCGTTACGCGCTCGTCTATAATCCCGACAAAAAAAACCGTTACCCGCTCGTGATGGTCACCGGCGACGACGGCGTGACCTTCGGCGATATGCGGGTCGTCCACGGCGAGTTGCCCCCGCAGCGCTACGCCGGCGAACACAAGAACGTCGGCCCGCAATATGTCCGCGGCATCTCGGAATGGTCCAACGATGGCTCCTGGCCTGACCCCGCCCTGTGGGTCGCTTACAGCGTCAACAAGGAGGACATCTGGGTCAGCCGCATTCCGCTCTCCAGCACTCCCGACGCGTGGAATACGTACAGCCCGCTCTGGGCCCCCGTTGCCGTGATGAAGGACGGCGTCACATTGCAGGATCACGACCCGTACGATTACGCGCGCGCCACCCGTCTGTTTCCCAGCCGCTCGAAGGTCACCGCTTCGTTCGATGTGTTCGTCACGAAGTCCGATACACCGCTGGTCGTCACGCTGCTGAGCGGCGCCGTCAGCCGTAACCCCGTGAGTTGGGGATTGCCGGCAAAAAGCTCGGTCGGCAAAAGGCTTCGTTGTCGCATCGAGGCCGACGCGACCACGCACCGCTTTTCGCTCTACCTGCAGAACGAGCGCATCGCCCCGAATGTCGAGCTCGCCGAGTGGGCCACGAATTTCACCGGCATTTCATTCTCCACGGGAACCCCGCGGCCAATCCCCGACCGCGCGACAACCTCCGTGACCAATGACGTGCCGGCGCCTCCGAGTAGTTACACAATTCAGCGATTGGTCATCAAGTGAACCGATGATGCCCACTCAAGACGAGCGGTCGAGATGATCGTCGGAATGTACATGACGCGGAATGTCGAGGTCATCGCGCCCGCCGCGTCGCTTGTCGAGGGCATCCGCCGAATGACCAAACGCCGCATCCGCCGTCTGGTCGTCATGCGCGGACCGACCATCCTCGGCATTGTGACCAGCCGCGACATCGTCGAGGCGTACCCGCCCCACATCAACCCGTTCTCCGCCGCGGGTATCGAAGGAACAAGCGTGACCGGCACCATCGATGCCGTCATGAAACGCGCCGTCGTCAGCATCGGCGATAACGAGCCCATCGAGTACGCCGCCGAGTTGATGACCCGGCACCGGATCGGTTGCCTGCCGGTCACCCGCCAGGGATTGCTCGTCGGGATCATTACCGAATCGGACATCTTTCGCGCGTTCAGCGAGATGCTCGCCGAACGCGACGATGCCGTCCGCATCACGTTCGATTTGACGGAACGCGAGAGGATTCTGACCTTCCTCGAAGAAGCCACCCACGCTCTCAACCTGGATCTGTTGAGCTTCCTCACGTTTCACGACGACAACCGCCGCATGGCCGTTGCCCGCGTCCAGGGCGCGCAGGTCGACAAGCTGATCGATAAACTGTGGGAATCGGGTCACGCGGTCGTCAACGTCCTCCGTCCCGGCGCGCGGCGCGCGTCGTAGTCTGTATTGCTCGCGTGGCCTTTGGGATTGCAGCCCTCGGCGATTTGTGACAAAAACGCCTCATGAAACGCTTGTTCTCGTGGTTCTGTCTCGGGATGCTGGCAACAGCTTCTTCCGCCGTTCTCGCCGCTGATTCACCAGTCATCAAAATCGTCTCCAGCCTGCCCCGTACTGGCAGCGCAAACTCCCAGGCCCAAACGATGGTCAACGGGATCCGCATGGCCATCGACGAAGCCGGCGGCAAGGTCGACAATTTCACCATTCAGTATGAGGACTGGGACGACGCTTCTCCCGAGCGCGGCCAGTGGGACCCCGCCGTTGAAGCCCAGAACGCCCAAAAAGCCGTCGAAGATCCCGACATCATGGCCTACATCGGCACCTACAATTCCGGCGCGGCGAAAATCGCGATGCCAATCCTCAACAAAGCCTCGCTCGCGATGGTCAGCCCCGCCAATACCTATCCCGGCCTCACCAAACCCGGCATGGGCGAAGCCAACGAACCGCAGGTCTACCGCCCCTCGGGCAAAATCAATTACTTCCGCGTCGTTCCTGCCGACGACATCCAGGGCGAGGTCGCCGCCGAGTGGGCCAGGGAACTCGGCGTGAAAAAGGTCTTCGTCCTTCACGACCGCGAACTTTACGGCAAGGGCGTGGCCGACGTCTTCAAACGCGCCTGCATCAGGCTCGGCATCCAGATCGTTGGGTACGAAGGCATCGACCCCAAAGCGGCAAACTATCGCTCGCTGGTCACGAAGATCAAGAGCACCGATGCCGATATGGTCTATTTCGGCGGCACCACCCAGACAAACGCCGGCCAAATCGCCAAAGACCTCGTCGCCGGCGGTTCGAAAGCGAAGCTCATGCTGCCCGATGGCTGCCGCGAACAGGCCCTCATCGAATCCGCTGGCAAAGACAACCTCGACGACCGCACCTACGTGACATTCGGCGGCCTCCCTCCCGAACAGCTCAAAGGCCGTGGCAGGGAGTTTTACGATAACTACAAGAAGAAGTACAACGCCGAGCCGGAAGCCTATGCGGTCTACGGCTACGAAGCCGCCCGCGTCGTGCTCGATGGCATCAAACGCGCCGGCAAGAAAGACCGCGCCGCCATCACCAACGCCATCGCTGGCCTGAAGGATTTCGACGGCGTCCTCGGCAAATGGTCCTTCGACCAAAACGGCGACACCTCCCTCAAAGTCATGGCCGTCGAGGAAATCAAAGACGGCAAATTCACCCCCGTCAAAATCGTGGGGATGTGAAACTTGAGGAAAGCTCTCGATTGTCCTCATTGTTTCGCCAGCGTGTTGGTCTTGGATGATAATATTTGTCCGAGGTGCAAGAGAAATACTTCCGTCGAACCCTCCCTCCGTAAATTGCGCGTCACCGAAAACGAGTCCTTCCCTAATAACTGCCTGCACTGTGACCAACCGACTCAAAGGCGAACGCTGGTCAAGTGTTCCACTGGCGAGAATCAAGGAGGCACTACCCGTCGCTTAGTAGGTATAATCTTGTCCTATGGTCATCCTCTCTCACTTGTCTGGCATCTATTGAAACCTAAGGAGGCTTCAGGCAGCGAAGTCGTAATGCAATTTAGATTGCCCCAATGCGAGGCATGTCGGCGGCGTGGAAGGCCGCGACCTCTTGAAATAGATTTCGAGACGAATCATGCGTGTTTTCTCGTTGACAAGGCATTCTACGATCGCATGCGCAGATCTTCCGACCGGGAACCTTCGGTTGAGGGTTAACCCGTTGTTGTTCGCTTTGATTGACCGCAGGTCTCCTCACCGCTAGACTTGGTTCCGGCTCGCGCTGGCGGCGCACAATGATCACCCGGCAATTCGCTCAACAATTCGCCCGTGAATGGATCGAGGCATGGAATTCGCACGACCTCGACCGTATCCTCTCCCATTACACCGACGATTTTGAAATGACGTCCCCGCGTATCATCGATGTCGTTGGCGAACCGACTGGCAAGCTGAAGGGCAAAGACCGTGTCCGGGCTTACTGGCAACGAGCCCTGGCGAAGAACCCGGATCTTCGGTTCGAGCTGATCGAGGTCCTCTGGAGCATCGATACGATTTGCATTTATTACCAATCCGTGCGAGGACTACACGCCGTCGAGTGGCTGAGAATTGGGTCAGAGGGAAAAGCCGTGAACGCAGCGGCTCATTACAACGATCTCCCGACATAGAACACAGGAGCGCATCATGACAACCGAGAAATCCGCTGTCCGCGAACTGGAAGAGGGCAACCAGCTCCGTCTCGATTTCACCAAGCTGGCCAAAGTCGGGGCCCGTTGCCCCACCGTCATCCCCGTCGCCGTACAACATGCCGACACGAGAGAAGTCATCCTCCTCGCTTACACCAACGAGGAAGCATTCAAGCTCAGCCTGGAAAGCCGCGTCGCCACGTTCTGGAGCACATCGCGCAACGAACTCTGGATCAAGGGCAAAACGTCCGGCAATTATTTCGAATTGGTCGAGGCCCGCGTGAACTGCGAGCAAAACTCGCTCGTCTACCTCGTCCGCCCCAAAGGCGAAGCCATTTGTCACACCCATAATGCCGCCGGCAAGGCCCGCAACTGTTTCTACCGCCGCATCGACCTTGAAACCAGCGCCCTGCAGAATCTCGATCCGTAGCAATTCACGGTAGCCCTGTCTTACCGGGCTCCCTTCACGTCGATTTCCTCTCCCCTGTCGTCCAGGGGAGAGGGGCAGGGTGAGGGTTCATTTCCCCCGCGTCCTTTCCGTTTGACTGTCTCGCGTCATCAGGCCGTGCATTTGCGATTGCGACCCCTTCGCATCGCCGCTACAGTGGGCCGCATGTCGGGCAGTCAGATTTTCCTGCAACAACTGATTATCGGGTTGTCCAACGGCATGATCATCGCCCTGATCGCTCTGGGCTACACGATGGTCTATGGCATCATCGAGCTGATCAATTTCGCCCACGGCGACCTGTTCATGCTCGGCTGTTTCGCCGGCCTCACGATCACGGGCTTCCTCGGACTCGATCAGGCGGAACCAGGAACGTCCGGCACCTGGTTCTGCCTGTTGCTCATGCTCCTCCTCGTCCCCATCTTCTGCGGCGGCTTGAACTGGCTGGTCGATCGACTCGCCTACCGCCATCTTCGCGAATCCACCAAGCTCGCCCCGCTCGTGTCCGCCATTGGCGTCTCATTCGTCTTCATGAATATCGGCCTGCTCTGGGGCGGCGTGCCGATGAAAGTCTTCGGCCTCGGTCGCGCTGCCGCCGCCCCGAAAGCCTTCCCCGAGCTTGTCTCCAATGCGAATCTGCTCGGCCAAAGCCCTGTCGAGTTCACGGGCAAGGACGTGATGGTACTCGTCGTCACGCTCCCGCTCATGCTCCTGCTCACGTGGTTCGTCAAACGCACCCGCGAAGGCAAAGCCATGCGCGCGGTGGCCCAGGACCGCCTCGCCGCGCAATTGATGGGCATTCCCGTCGACCGCGTGATCGGTCGCACGTTTCTTATCGGCGGCGCCCTCGCCGGTGTCGCCAGCGTGGTCTTCGCCGTGTACAACAACACGATCTATTTCCAAATGGGCTACCGCGCCGGCATCGATGCCTTCACCGCCGCGGTACTCGGCGGGATCGGCAGCCTGCCCGGCGCCGTCCTTGGCGGCGTGATCATCGGTCTGGCCCGCGCCTTCTGCGATCAATACCTCGAGACGCGCTGGACGAACGTGCTCGTGTTCGCCGTGTTGATTCTCGTGCTCGTGTTCCGACCCTCCGGCCTGCTCGGCTCCCGCGCCAAGGAGAAAGTCTGATGGCCGCCCGGCCCAAAATCCCCTTCCATTGGTCCTTCCTCCTTGTCGCCGCGCTGATTCCGCTCGTCGAACTGATTCTTCCCGGCGAGCACCACATCGGCGATCTCTTGCGTCCGATCTTCATCATGGCGTTGCTCGGACTCGGCCTGAATATCCTCACCGGTTTCACCGGCATCCTGAATCTCGGCGTCGCCGCGTTCATGGCCGTCGGCGCTTACAGCTACGCGATCCTCACCTGCGACATCTATCCGTTCCGACTCGGCTTCTGGTGCGCGACCCTCGTCACCGTGCTCGTCGGACTGGCCGTCGGATTCTTCCTCGGTTTGCCAACAATTCGCCTGCGCGGCGATTATCTGGCGATCGTCACGCTCGCCTTCGGCGAGATCGTCGAAGACGTGTTGAAGAATCTCGACTCGATCACCAAGGGCACCGAAGGCATCAATCCCCTGCCCGCGCCCTCCGTCTTCGGCTATCAGTTCCGTCCCGAAACCTATCAGCCGTGGTATTACCTCTTCCTCGGATTTCTCGCGCTGGTCGTGTTGATCAACCGCAACCTCCACCGCTCCCGTATCGGCCGCGCCTGGATTTCCATCCGTGAGGACGAACTCGCCTCCTCCTGCATGGGCATTAATCCCATGAAAGCAAAACTCCTCGCGTTCGCCCTCGGCGCGGCGCAATGCAGCCTGGCCGGCGCGCTCTGGGCCAGT
Organism: Verrucomicrobiia bacterium; assembly: GCA_035501175.1. Lineage (GTDB taxonomy): Bacteria > Verrucomicrobiota > Verrucomicrobiia > Palsa-1439 > Palsa-1439 > Palsa-1439. Next base: position 8,581 of record DATJWQ010000091.1, read on the forward strand.
TATCTCGGCTCCAGCGGCGAACCGGGCAACTACGATTTCCAGGTCTCCATCATCGCCTTGTGCATGGTGATCGTCGGCGGCATGGGCAACATCGGCGGCGTGCTTCTCGGCGCGCTGGTCATCACGGGCTTCAACTCCATCGTCCTCGAAACGCTCACGGATTTCCTCAAAGCACACCAGCTCATCAGCAGCTCCAACGTGTTCACCGCTCCCGGCAACTGGAAGTACATGCTCTATGGACTCGCCCTGATCCTCATGATGCGCTTCCGACCCGAAGGCCTCCTTCCCTCCCGTCAGTTGAAGGCCGAACTTCACCATCAAGAACCGCCGGTGCCACCCGCATCATGAGCATTCTGGAGATCTCCAAACTAACCGTGCGCTTCGGCGGACTCACCGCCGTCAATTCCGTCTCGCTGGATATTCCCACCAACGAAATCGTCTCCGTCATCGGCCCGAACGGCGCCGGCAAAACCACCCTGTTCAACGCCGTGACGGGAATTCACGAACCAACTTCGGGAACCATCCGCTTCGACGGCCGGGAAACACGCCGACCCTTCCGCACCAGCACGGCGCTGACGTTGGCGCTCGTCGGCCTGATCGCAGCGCTCAGCTTCATCTTGATCGTCAATATCGAGCCATTGTGGGATGCCACGATCACCAGCAATTACGTCTACCAACAGCCATTCCCGTGGACGAAGGCGCTCAGCTCGGCGGTCGGCTTCTTCTCCGGACAAACAGGCGGGCGCCTCCTGCTGCCATTCCTCATCGGCGGCATCCTCGGGCTGGCAGGCGCTCTGGCGATTTGGTTTCGTAACCGGTACGCCCCCGAGGTGGCCGCGCGCGCCGGCATCGCCCGCACCTTCCAGAACATCCGCCTCTTCAACCAAATGTCCGCGCTCGACAATGTCCTGCTCGGAATGGACAGCCGCCTGCAAACCCGTTTCTGGCACGCCGCCCTGCGGCTGCCCTTGTTCTGGAGGGAACGGCGTGACGCCGAACAACGGGCAATGGAAATCCTGCGGTTCGTCCGCCTCGACTCCGAAGCTCACCAGCTCGCCGAGAATCTCGCCTACGGTCACCAGCGCCGCCTCGAAATCGCCCGCGCTCTCGCTGTCCAGCCCCGCCTCCTGCTCCTCGACGAACCTGCCGCGGGCATGAATCCGGCCGAAGCCCGGGATTTGATGAACCTGATCCACGAGATCCGCGATCGCGGCATCACCGTGTTGCTCATCGAACATCACATGCCCGTCGTTATGGGAATTTCCGACCGCATCGCCGTCCTCGACCACGGCGAGAAAATCGCCGAAGGCACCCCGGCCGAAGTGCGCAGCAATGTTCGCGTCGTCGAAGCCTACCTCGGGAAGGATCACGAAGATGCTGCTGCAACTTGAAGACGTGCACGCCGGCTACGGCACCGTGGAGGTCCTCAAGGGCATCGATATCGCCGTCAAGGAGGGTGAAATCGTCGCGGTGCTGGGCGCCAATGGCGCGGGTAAGTCCACCACCTTGATGACCATCAGCGGCATCAATCGCTGCCGTCAGGGACGTATTCTGTTCGATGGTGAGCCGATCCAGAACCGTCCGCCGCACGAGATTGTCAGGCGGGGTATTTCTCAGTCGCCCGAGGGACGCCGCATTTTCCCGCGCCTGAGCGTGCGGGAGAACCTGGAACTGGGAGCCTTTCAGCGCGCCCATGCCAATGGACTGCAGGACGACATCGATCGCGTCTTCGCAACGTTTCCCATTCTCAAGGACCGCCAATCACAGCTCGGCGGCACGCTCAGCGGCGGCGAGCAACAGATGTTGGCCATTTCCCGCGCCTTGATGGCCCGCCCCAAACTCCTTCTCCTCGATGAACCGTCCCTCGGCCTCGCCCCGCTCGTTGTCTCGAAAATCTTCGCCATTATTCGCGAGATCAACCAACACGGTACCACGATCCTGCTCGTCGAACAGAACGTCAATATGGCCTTGCACGTCGCCCACCGGGGATACGTGCTGGAAACCGGCAGAATTGTGTTGGAAGATACTGCGGCAAGTCTGATAAACAATGAGCAGGTGAAAAAATCGTATCTCGGGGGCTGAGGCAGCATGAGGAAACAGACCGTGGCCATTATCGGTGCGTCGGCGGACAAATCGAAGTTCAGCAACAAATCCATCCACGCGCATCTGCGCGCCGGCTACGATGTCTACCCCGTCAATCCCAGGGAATCCACGATCGAAGGCTTGACGTGCTATCAATCCATCCTCGACGTCCCTGTCGAGCTGAATCGCATCAGCCTCTACGTACCATCACAGGTCGGCGTCAAGCTCCTGGATGACATCGCCCGGAAGGGATGCCAGGAATTGTGGGTTAACCCCGGTGCCGAAAGTCCCGAACTGATCGAGAAAGCCCAAACGCTCGGCTTGAACGCGATCGTTGCATGCTCGTTCGTCGACGCAATGTCTCACGGCTCATGACCGCAAGGAATCGAACCATGACAACACGAACCGAACTCTCCATCGTCCTCCCCAATCGTCCCGGCACGCTCGGCGAAGTCGCCAATGCCCTCGCCAAAGCCAAGGTGAACCTCCTCGCGATCGATGCCTCCGGCGGATTCGAATACAATATCGTGCGGATTGTCCCGGACAGGGTCGCCAAGGCCCGCACCGTGCTTCGTCGCCGCGGCTTGGACGTCGGCGAGACGAAAGTGTTGTGCGTTCCCGCCGCCGATGGCCCCGGCGCGCTCGCCCGCGTTGCCGATGCTCTGGGAAGCGCCCGGGTGAACATCGACTACTTGTATGCGACGGCCGGCGGTTCCGGCGCCACCGCGACCATTGTTGCTCACGTATCCGACGCGCGAAAAGCCATCCGGGCATTGCGCTAGCCGAAAAACAAACGGGCTGGTTTCCCTGGGAAACCAGCCCGTCGTCTCAAACTCCGTCGTCGGAACTACGAACGACGCCGACGAATCATCAGCATGCCGAGAAACCCCGCGCCCGCCAGGACCAGCGTCGACGGCTCGGGAACCACCGCCATGGCATCAACCGTCAGGTTGTCGATTCGAAGCGTTCCCGCGGAACCGCCTGCGTTCAGTCCGTAAATGCGAAACACATCGTTCGGGTTGTTGTCCAACGCCGTGACGGCAGAAACATCCTGCGTCACGATGGCTCCGGGAGAAACCGTTGCCAGCACCGAGGGAAGAAATGAGAATGTTCCCAAAGGTCCGGTCGTGCTGTACGCAATCGCAATATTCGTCGGGCCGGTCGATGACTTCTGATCCCAAAACGAAAGGACCAACCCCTGAAATCCAGTCGAATCAAGCGTCACCGAGAAATAGTTCGTATTCCCGGTCCACAAGTTCTCATTGGGAGCCACACCCGCGACAAAGCCCGGCTGAACGTTGAGGGTCGATCCCGCGTTGAACGCGTTCGTGGTCACTCCGGCATTGCCAAACGAACTGATCAATGATCCAACGTCAGCAATCGTATTCGATGCGTTAAAAGAATAATAAACCAGGTTTGTTGTCGCAAAGACTTGTATCGTCATCATGGCCGATGCTGCTGCCACGAGTTTGGTAATCAGCGTCAGTTTCCTCATTCCCCTTCCCTTTCCGTGTTGACCGCTCTGTTCAGGACTCGCTCAGCTTGCAAACAAGCCAATCGCTTCTCCAATGACGTTTGTATTTCATACCCTTGAGATAGGCAAGAATTGTTTGCGAAAATCGGCACTTTTTCGCGCGCTTCTATGCGCAAACGCGACCACCCTGCATGGTTTTCGCCAAATGACGGGGATACCCCTCTCGTCCGATCGACCGTGTCCGCCAATTGCCCAGATCAACCATCGCGAAGGAGTTGTTGAGCCCGATGAAACACCGCGTCGAACATCGGTTCCGTCAACTTCCCGGTATTGGTGTTTTGCCGACTGGGATGGTACGACGCAAGGAGCACTGGCAGACCCTTGCCCACTTCATATGCCGTGTTATGGGCAAACTTCGGTAGCGGTTTCGGCAACTCGACGCCGAGCCGCCGCAATCCCTTCAGATAACTGTCAAAGGCGATCTTGCCCAGCGCAATCGCGACCCGCACCTGCTTCAGTCGCTTCAGTTCCTCATCGAAGTACACGCCGCAATGCTGGATTTCCTCCGGGAGCGGCTTGTTATCCGGCGGCGCACAGTGCAGCACCGCCGTGATATAACAATCGAGCAGTTTCATCCCGTCATCCCGCCGCTGCCATGTCGGCTGACTGGCAAACCCCGCCTTGTACAGCGCCCGAAACAGCCAACGCCCCGACGAATCACCGGTAAAAAACCGGCCCGTCCGATTCCCGCCGTGCGCCGCCGGAGCCAGCCCGATGATGAACACTCGCGCCCGCGGATCGCCAAAACTCGGTAGCGGCTTCGCCCAGTAATCCCAATCGCGAAACTCCCGCTTCTTCTCCCGGCCAATGCGCTCCCGATACGTGGTCAATCGCGGGCACATGCGACACCGAATGACGCGTTGATTGAATCTGTCCTGCCAGTCCATTGGCTCACACCTTGTGGGCGGTCCATTCGTCTCGAAATCGCTGAATCCGTTCTCGCGATTCCGCCAGTTGCGCCGCGCGAATTCGCCCGGATTCGATCGCCTTCGTCAGCGCTTCATGCGCCGCCAACATCTTCTCCGGCGTATGACAAACCAGAAGAATGTCCACTCCGGCCATGAACCCCTCGAGGACGGCATCCGTAAACGAAGCGATCTGAGAAATCGCTCCCATCTCCATGTCGTCGGTCAGGATCACCCCGCCAAATCCGAGTCGATTGCGGAGCAGTTCGGTCACGATGGACTTCGAGAGCGACGCCGGTTGCGGCTTTTTCCCGTCGAACGCAGGATAATGCCCGTGCCCGACCATGACCGCCGTCAGTCGCCGCATGAACTTCACATACGGAACAACATCTTCGCCGAGAATCTGCTCGCGCGTCCGTCGGATGGTCGGAAGTTTTTCGTGGGAATCCAGTGTCGCCCCGCCCAGCCCGGGAAAATGCTTCGGACATGCTGCCACCCCCTCGCGTTCGAGTCCCTCCAGGAATGCTCCCGCCCACCGACACACTTCATCCGCAGTCCGCCCCCAGCACCGTTCTCGCAAGGCATTGTCTGTCTTCTCGTCGAACAACTCCAGGTCCAGCACGGGCGCGAAATCGATGTCGATGCCAAATTGATGGAGCCAGCGCCCCGTCGTCCGCCCCAAATCCTCCGCCCGCTCCACATGGCCCGATTTCTTTGTCTCCGCAATCGTCAGTACTTCACCGATGATGTTGCGCAGGCGGTTGACCTGCCCGTTCTCCTGATCGACCGCAATCAGCGGACGATGGCCAAACTCGGTCCGCAAGGCGCGTGTCAACGCGCGAAGTTCGCCCGCGTCCTCGATGTTGCGGCCAAACAGCACGATGGCCCCCGGCCCCACGGTATTCAGCAGTCGCCGCGTGGCAGCGCTCAGTGTCGTGCCCGGGATCCCAATGCAAAGGTGCTGGCCGGCCTGGCGGTCTTTTCGTGAAGTCATGAATTCCGACCGCGGCAGGGTGACTTGCCTCAGGTCGTATTCACTTGTATCATTCCCGCGGAGGGAAGGTCAAACGTCCACAGAGGATGGCGATGAAGGAGTTTACGGAGCTGACAATTGTCACACCAAACAAGCCCGGCAAACTGGCTGCGGCCTTGCGTGCCCTCGCCAAAGCCAAAGTCAATCTGATCGCCATCGACTCATCCTCCGGCTATGACCTCAACATGGTCCGGCTCATCCCGAATGACCCGACAAAGGCGCGCAAGATCCTCACAAAACTGGGATACGACGTCACGGAAGCCAGCGTTCTGGGCGTCACCATCTCGGACAAGCCCGGCCAACTGGCCCATATCGCGGCTGCGTTCGCAAAGTCCCGTCTGAACATTGACTACATCTACGCGACCGCCGTCGCCTATGATCAGCCCGCCATGGTCATGGTACATGTGGCCGAGCCCGGCGCCGCCGAGAAAGCGTTGCGTGCCAGCAAAGTTATCTGATCGTCCGCCGAAAGGCTCGCCGCGGCTTAGTGCCGTCCAAACCTGACGTTCGGTGTCGGAGCCGGGTGATCCTGGCAGGCTTCGTTGGTGGGAACATCGGTTGCCGTCGAGTTGGCTTTGACGTACCCCTTCTCAATCAGCCACGTCTCGACTTCCTCCCCGCTGACATCGGCCAACACCTGGCCGTCAATCTCCAGCGTGGGCTGGAGCGTTTGCCGGCTCCGTGTGACCATCTCCTCGTAGTTGGCGGGATTGTTGATGATGTCGCGGTCGTCAAATGGCAGGTCGTACTTGCGAAGCACGGCCCGCACTCCATTGCTCCATCCGCAGCTCGGTTTCAGCCAGGCAATAATTCTCGGTTTGCTCATAGTAAAGCGATCACGCCTCCGCCGCTTTCTATACACGCAAACCCTCCGCCGCGCAAGCAGGTGACTTGTGCGCCTTGTTTCTGCTGGCCTCCCGCATTTCTGCTAGTGGCACCTAAGTTGCTTGATATGTGGGAGATGACCTTGCTGGGCGAGATTCAGTTGCTGCTGGAACGCACCTACGGATCAACAGGCGTAGACTTCGCGGATTTCATCCTCACTCGCGAACGCAGCCGCGCCCTTTCCGAAATGGCCGGCGCCAGCGCCGCGCAGATTTCCGATCTCGGCCGCGTCTTTCTGCGCATTGTCGATGGCCGGTTGCGCATGGGAATTCACTATGACCCCAGCATCATCGAAGCCCTCGAAGCCAACAATCCCGCTTGCGGACTGAGCGACGACAATATCATCCCCTTCATGGTGTTTCTGGAGGAACTCGACCACGCCGTCCACGCCTCCCTCAAGTTCCGCGAAGGAGTCCGCGACATTCACAGCGAAGCATTCGTGCGCGACCTCGAAATCCAGGCGAAGATCGATACCTATCTGGTGCTCCAAAAATACTGCGCGTTCTTCAACTCCCCAGCCCGCCTGACCGATGCGGATCGACGCTGGCTCAAAGCCTGTGTCTTCGATCGCGATAACGCTACCTTTGACGACCCCTTTCTGGCCGAGCGCTACCGCGAGACCAACCGCCTCGCCCGTCGCTACGTCCGACATCTCGACCGGCTCCCCAAAAGGCGGCGAACCGCGGAAATCCGCCGGTTCCGACAGTTGAGCTATCGCGAGAAGCGCGACCGCATCAGCGCGATCGCTGCCAACTAGCCCTCCAGCCCCCGTCGATTCAGGCCTGGCCGGGCCCCCAAAATACTTCTGGAATTCTTGGTCCGCTTCCGGTAACACCATAGCGACCCATGAACATGTTGGTGCGCCTTTTCAGGTCGTCATTGGGCAAGAAAATACTCATGGCCGTTACCGGGCTGGGGCTGTTTATCTTTGTCATCGGCCATTTGCTCGGCAATCTGCAGATCTTCCTCGGCCCCGAGGCCATCAACCGCTACGGGAACTTTCTGCAGACGACCCCGGAGATCCTCTGGCCTGCGCGCATCGGACTGCTGGCATTCGTGATCATTCATATTTGGGCATCCATTTCCCTGACGCTGGAGAACCGCGCCGCGCGGGGACCGCAATACGAAGTCCGGGAAGTCGTCGATGCCACACTGGCTTCCCGAACCATGATCTGGAGCGGCCTCATCATTTTCGCGTTCGTTTGCTTTCACCTCGCGCACTATACGCTGATGGTCATCCACCCGGAATTCCGCGACCTGCGCGATGCCACCGGCCTGCACGACATCTACCGAATGATGATCATCGGCTTCTCGAATTATTGGGTCTCGGGTTTCTACGTGCTGAGTATCGGACTGCTTTGTTTTCACCTCAGCCACGGCGTCGGTTCGATGTTCCAATCTCTCGGCCTTAAAAACGCCGCGTACCAAACCGTAATCGATCGGTTGTCCATCGTCGCGGCGGTCGTGATATTCCTTGGCTATATCTCGATTCCTCTGTCGGTCCTGGCAGGAGCGCTGAAATAACATGAAGCTCGACGCCAAAATCCCGGCTGGTCCCCTTCCCCAAAAGTGGGATAAACACAAAACCTTGATCAGGCTGGTCAATCCGGCCAACAAGCGCAAGTACGACATCATCGTCGTCGGCACGGGTCTGGCCGGAGCCTCCGCTGCCGCCTCGATGGCCGAGCTCGGCTACAACGTCAAATCCTTCTGCATTCAGGACAGCCCGCGCCGGGCCCACAGTGTGGCGGCGCAGGGCGGCATCAATGCCGCGAAGAATTACCAGAACGACGGCGATAGCGTGTACCGGCTCTTCTACGATACGATCAAAGGCGGCGATTTCCGTTCCCGCGAAGCCAACGTCCATCGCCTCGCCGAAGTTAGTGTCAATATCATCGACCAGTGCGTCGCCCAGGGCGTTCCCTTCGCGCGCGAATACAGTGGCTATCTGACGAATCGCTCCTTCGGCGGCGCCCAGGTCTCCCGCACCTTCTACGCACGCGGTCAGACGGGCCAACAGCTCCTGCTCGGCGCGTACCAGGCGCTCATGCGTCAGGTGGCACTCGGCCAGGTGAAACTGTTTCCACGCACCGAAATGCTGGAACTCGTGGTGGTCAACGGCCACGCCAAAGGCATCGTCGTGCGCGATATGGTCACCGGTCAGATTTCATCCCATTCCGCCGACGCCGTGGTCCTGGCTTCGGGCGGCTATGGAAACGCCTATTACCTGTCCACCTACGGTCGCGGTTCCAATGCCACCGCCATCTGGCGCGCGCATAAGAAAGGCGCGCTGTTTGCCAACCCCTGCTTCACGCAGATTCATCCGACGTGCATCCCTGTCACGGGCGATTATCAGTCGAAGCTTACGCTGATGAGCGAGTCGTTGCGCAACGATGGGCGCGTCTGGGTACCGAAGCAAAAAGGCGACAAGCGGCCCCCCGGCGAAATCCCCGAGGACCAACGCGATTATTATCTCGAACGCAAATACCCCAGCTACGGCAACCTCGCCCCGCGCGACATTTCCTCGCGTGCTGCGAAACAGGTGTGCGACGAGGGCCGCGGCGTCGGCGAAAGCGGCCTGGGTGTCTACCTGGACTTCTCCGACGCGATCAAACGTCTCGGTCGGGCCAAAATCGAAGAGCGCTACGGCAATCTCTTCGACATGTATCACGAAATCACCCACGAAGATGCCTACAAAGCCCCCATGCGCATCTTCCCCGCCATTCACTACACAATGGGCGGACTGTGGGTGGATTACAATTTAATGAGCAATGTGCCTGGATTGTTCGTCCTCGGCGAAGCGAATTTCTCCGATCACGGCGCGAACCGTCTCGGCGCCAGCGCCCTGATGCAGGGGTTGGCCGACGGCTATTTCGTGCTCCCCTACACCATCGCTGATTATCTGGCAACGCAAAAGCCCGGCTCGCGTCCCAAACCCGATGCAGCGGAATTCACACAGGCCGAGCAGGCAACCAGCGAACGCATCCAGAAACTTCTCGCGGTTCGCGGCAAGAAAACCATTACGGAATTCCACAAGCAACTGGGCCGCATTCTGTGGGAACACTGCGGCATGACCCGCTCGGAGAAGAGCCTCAAGGAGGCGCTCGCGCTGATTCCGTCTCTCCGCGAGGAATTCTGGAAGAACGTGAACGTGCCGGGCGAGGGCGAGGAACTCAACCAGTCCCTCGAACGCGCCGGCCGCGTCGCCGATTATCTCGAGCTGGCCGAATTGATCGTCTACGACGCGCTCATGCGCGACGAGTCGTGCGGCTGCCATTTCCGCGAGGAACACAAGACCGAGGACGGCGAATGCCAACGCAATGACGATCAGTATGCCTACGTTGCCGCCTGGGAGTTTACGGGCGTCGGAAAGACGCCGACGCTGAACAAAGAGCCTCTCGTGTACGAGGAAGTCCATCTGGCGCAGAGGAGTTACAAGTAATGAACGTCACGCTTCGAGTCTGGCGGCAGCCCAACGCCGAAACGCCAGGACGATTCGAGACCTACGAGGCGAAGGACCTGAATCCAAACATGTCCTTCCTCGAGATGCTCGACGTCGTCAACGAGGATCTGACCCGGCGCGGACAGGAACCGATCGCCTTCGACCACGATTGCCGCGAAGGCATCTGCGGCATGTGCTCCTGCGTCATCAACGGTGAACCCCACGGCCCCGAATACAAGGTTGCGACCTGCCAGACGTACATGCGCAGTTTCCGCGATGGCGAGACGATTACCATCGAGCCATTCCGCGCGCGCGCGTTCCCGCTGATCAAGGATCTGATTGTCAATCGCAGCGCCTTCGACCGCATCATTCAAGCAGGAGGATTCGTTTCCGTCTCGACCGGCTCGGCCCCTGACGGCAACGCGATCCCGGTGCCGAAGCAAAACGCCGATCTCGCAATGGATGCCGCCGCCTGCATCGGCTGCGGAGCGTGCGTCGCCGCCTGCAAAAACGCCAGCGCCATGCTCTTCGTTTCGGCCAAGGTCTCGCACCTCAACCTCCTCCCGCAGGGCCAGCCCGAAAAAGAGAGGCGTGTGCTCGCCATGGTTCAGCAGATGGACGCGGAAGGGTTCGGCGCCTGCACCGTGACCGGCTCCTGCGAAGCCGTCTGCCCGAAGGGGATCAGCTTGAATTTCATCGCCAAGATGAACCGCGATTATTTCGGGGCGCTGCTCAGGATGGGTAAAGGCAACCCAGCAGTCGCGGAAGCGTAATTACCTATTTCAGATCCACAAAGTGGCCGAGCGCCCGCTGTTTGCGCATCACGAGGAGCATGGCGATACCGCCCGCGATCCCAAAGCCGGCCATGGTGGGAAACCACACGCCCCAGCCAAATCTATCGATCAGCCATCCCGTTATTGGCAGAAATATCGTCATGCCGTAGTACTGGAATGAATCGATCACTCCCGACGCAAATCCCGCCATCTTGCGCCCGCCGATGTCCATCGGAGCCGCGGCGCCCACGAGCGAATGCGTCGAATTGACCATCAGGGAAATCAGGATGAGAAACAGGCACCCCAGAAAAACCCCCATTCCGCCCGGACGGATCGCCCCGGAATAAAACACAACCGCGGCCAGTCCAATGAGAACGGCCTGAATGAAATACAACGCCATCGCTACGGGCGAACGATGCCCCTTGAAGAATTTGTCGGAAATGACTCCCGAGGCGAGCGAGCCGATCACGGCCACGAGTGGCACGGCGTAGGTCACCGTAAAGATCTCGGCTGCGGGCTGGTTCTCCAACCGCAACTTCAGCACCTCATCAAAAAACAGCACCGCCAACTGGTCTGAACTACTGCGCACGGCTCCTGTGCAGGCGTACGCCACCGCGTAAAACCAGATCAACGGATGGGTGAATACACGTTTGAAACATTCCGCGACGCCGATTTTGACTCCGACGGTTCCGTCCACTTCATCGTGAATGAGCCCCGGCCAACCCGCTTCCTCGGGAGTCTCTTTGGCGCACATCACCATAACGATCGCGCACACCGCCGTGATCAGTGGCGGGATTCGAAACAACCAGCGCCAATCGCCTCTCGCCACTGTCCACGTGCCAATCGTGAAACCAGCCAGAATGATCGGCGCGAGCGCACCGATGGAAACCTGGCCCAACTGGATCATGAACCCAAAAATGCCCGCGAACGTTCCTCGCTCGTTGCGGTTGAACCACGCCGCGTTGATCTTGATCATGCCCGGCGCGCCGAACGACTGGAAGTATCCGTTCATCAGCCAAATCAACGCGAACGTCGAGAACGTTCCCGCAAACGAAGCGAACCCGTAGATCAGGTTGATGACGATCGTGGCGATCGCGCCAATCAGCATCGCCTTTTTCCCGCCAATCCGATCGGTGATCAGCCCGTTGATGAGTTGACCCGTGCCATAGGCGACCGACCACGCTCCGAGAATTCCCGAAATCTGGAATTTGTCGAATCCGAACTCGTCGACCATCCCCGGCGTGGCAAATCGGAAGTTGTATCGACACACATAGTAGGAGGCGTACATGAGCCCGAGGCTCACCCAATTCAGGCCGCGGCGCGGTCGAAATCCTGAGGGATAGACGGAACGTCTGGTCGATGTAGGCGCAGGGCCGGTTTGTTCCATGAATTGTCTTTCGCGAACACCCGTGTCAATACGACTACAAACCGTACCGACACTGATGCAGAAAAGTCAAAGAAAATGTTTGCGAATTCACTGTCCGAGCACGGAAACAGGCGAAGACAATCCGTCCGATCGTCTTCGCCCGTGAAAACCCGCTACGCCTACCGCCGCTCCCGATTCAGGAGCATGAGCTGGAGTAGCTGCGCAACCGCCGCAATCAGCGCCGCCACGTAGGTCAGCGCTGCGGCGTTCAGTACCCGATTGACCCCGGGCATTTCATCACGCGCAATCAAACCGGTCTTCTGCAAAATGACTTTCGCGCGCGAGCTGGCGTCAAATTCCACCGGTAGCGTGATAAGCTGAAACACCACGAGCACCGCGTAAATCCCAATGCCCAGCGTGATAAACATGGGAATTCGGAAGAAAAATCCTCCAATCATGACCAGCGGCAGCAGTTGCGATGTGAACATGGTCACGGGCACAATCGCCATCCGCACCTGCAGTGGCGCGTACGCGTGTTGGTGCTGAATCGCATGCCCGGTTTCGTGCGCTGCGATGCCCAATGCTGCCACCGACTCGCCGTCGTACACGTCCGGCGATAGCGCGAGGGTCTTGGTTCGCGGATCGTAATGGTCCCCCAAAAAGCTCTTGATGCGCTCGATCTGCACGTCGTGAATCCCGGCGTCCGCCATGATTTCCGCCGCCGCCTCCGCTCCCGTACGTCCGGATCGGGCTCTCACCTGCGAGTACTTCTTTAATGCCGCCCTCACCCGAAACTCGGCCACGAACCCCGGCACGAGAATCAGCGCAAACAGCAGCAGATAGATTTCATTGATTGTCATTGTCTTCGACATCTCCAAACTGACGCTACAGTAGCGCCACGGAGTCAGATTTCAAGTGTCTTCGGAAACCGCGTCAGATTGCGCGCCCCATTCCACCGAATAACCGCGACATCCTCCAGCCGCACCCCACCCACGCCAGCGTAATACAGCCCGGGTTCAACCGTCACCACCTGACCCGCGCGCAGCACTTCCGATGCAATACTGATCCGTGGCCGCTCGTGAATCTCCAATCCAAGCCCATGCCCGGTTCCATGGAAAAATCCCTGCATCCGTCCGCGCACCATCCCGGTCTTGTATCCCTCCTGCATAAACAATTCCTGGATTCCCCCATGAATGTCTTGGCCGTTGACTCCCTCCCTCAGCCTCTGAAATGCCCACTGCTGCGCCCGACCAACCGTTGCGTACAGCTTCCTAACGCCGTCACTGGCCCGACCGCGAACGACCGTGCGCGTCATGTCTCCCCAGTAGCCCGTCCGCATATCCCGCGGGAAAATGTCCAGGATGATCGTCGAATGCGCCCGCAACGGTCCGTGGCCCACCTCGTGCGGATCGCATCCCTGATTTCCACCCGCAACAATGGTCCGCGACGCCACGCCGCCAAGCCTGGCGATCGTCGCGTTGATGACCCCTTGAACGTCCTCCGAGGTCAGCGTCCGGCTTCGACCATAAAGGTAGCCGTCGCGTCCGATTCGGCTTCGCTTCAAAAGATCGATGCCCGCTCGCATCCCTTCCTCGGCGAGCCGCGTTGCCTTCGCCAGCGACGTAATCTCTGCCGACGTCTTCATTTCACGCTCGGGAAAAAACGGATCAGGCTTCACCGCGATACGGATTCCCCGCAATTGCTTCGCCAGACCCACGGGGAAATTCATGGGGACTTCCACCTGGCGCACCCGGAAATCTCGGAGCACCCGAGTCAATAAATCCGTGAATCGCGGCTGTTTCACACCGTCCCGCTTGAGTTGCCGCTGGTAGTGCGACAGCGAAAGCACGCGGTCCACATGCGCCTCGTGGCGCGCGCGATCGATCTCCAGATCGCTCATCACCGCATAGCTTCGGCCTCGTACTTCGAACCAGACGAATGCGTCGGGCACGAACATCCGCGTGGCATAGAGCATGTTGGCATCGTGTTCGCTGTCGGCGATCATCAATCGTGTTGTCATGACGCGCTCCTTGCTCCAAGTCCAATGGACGGCGCAATTTCCAGCGAGTAGTCACTCGATCCCACACGCGATAATTGATAATACGCCAGCCCGGCAATCATCGCCGCATTATCGGTGCACATCGCCGCCGGCACCAGCAGCAAACGCAACCCTCGTTTCGTGCATTCCTGACCCAGCTTGTCACGAAATCGGTGGTTTACGGAGACACCGCCAGAAGCGCTCACTGTTTTGACACGCCGATCCTCAGCCGCACGGATCGTCTTTCCGACGAGCACGTCCACCACAGCTTCCTGAAAACTTGCGCACACGTCATCGACCGAATGTTTCGGGTTCTTTTTCAGGAGGTAGAGCACGGAGGTTTTCAACCCGCTGAAACTGAAATTATACGTGCCGTCGTTCAGCATGCTCCGCGGGAAATCAATTGCCGCCGGATCGCCCTTCTCGGCCCGCTGTTGAATTTCCGGCCCGCCCGGATACCCCAGTCCAACCAACTTGGCCACTTTATCAAACGCTTCTCCCGCCGCGTCGTCAACCGTCTGGCCCAGAATCTCGTGCGTCCCCACGGCGGTTGCGTAAGCCAGGATGGTGTGTCCACCCGAAACGATCAACGACACCATTGGCAGCCCATCGAGCGCGGCATTGGCAAGCAGTGGCGAGTACAAATGGGCCTCGACGTGATTGATGGCAATGAATGGCTTGCCGGCGGCCAGTGCAATTCCTTTGGCTGCATTCAGGCCGATCAGCAGTGAGGCGGCCAGACCCGGCCCGAAGGTGGCGGCCACGGCATTGATTTCGCCGAGGGAAGTCTGCGCGTTGGACAATGCCTGGGCGATCACCGAATCAATCAGCGCCAGGTGACTGCGTGACGCCAGCTCGGGCACAACACCGCCATAAGGACGATGCAGCGCAACCTGAGAACTGACCACGTTGGAGAGTATCTCCGTGCCGTTGGCAACGACCGCCGCGGCCGTCTCGTCGCACGAAGTCTCGACGCCAAGGATTTTCACAGGCGGATCGATCACAACGGGCAAGCCGCCGTGCTAGGGCGTTGCCGGCGTGGCGGCCGCCGCGGCGGTCGTTTCCCTCGCGTTCTGCTTGGCAAGTTTCATCTGCCTCTCGAAAAGCTTCACGCCTTTGATCACGTCGATCGCCCGATCCAGTTGTGCGTCGGCAATGGGTTCAACCTTTTCTGTCGTGTCATCCGCCGGCAAACTCGCGCGGACGCGCTGTTCCAGCAACTTCCGTTCGTCCTCCTCGGAAATGGGCACGATGATATCCGGCGTCACGCCGTGTTCGTGAATCACCTTGTGGCTGGGCGTGTAATACTTGGCCGTCGTCAGGCGCAACGCCGAGCCGTCCCGCAACTGGATGATGCTCTGCACGGAACCTTTGCCGAAGGTTGTCTCTCCGACCAACACCGCGCGGTGCAGATCCTGCAGCGCGCCCGCCACGATTTCACTGCCGCTGGCGCTGCCGGCGTTGACGAGCAAAACCAGCGGGTAATTTGGCTGTTTCTTCCCACCGTCAGACCGATACACGGTTTTCTGGGCGGGGTCGCGGCCTTCGGTGGATACGATCAGTTTGCCCGCCGGAATGAATTCGCTGGCAATCTTGCGGGCCGATTCGAGCAGCCCGCCGGGATTGTTGCGCAGATCGATGATCAAGGCGGTCATACCCTGGCTGCTGAGTTTGGCCAGCGCCTTCTCAAAATCGTCAGCCGTCGGTTCGTTGAATTGCGTGATGCGCACGTAGCCGATCCCATCCTGCAGCATCTTCACGTCCTTCACGCTGTCCACATTGATCTCGGCGCGTTCGATGGTGTGATCCTTGATCTTGTCACCCGGATCCTTGGCCTTCGCGCGAAATATCGTAATCGTAACTTTTGTTCCCGGATCACCGCGTAATTGGCGCACGGCTTCCTGCAAGCTCATCTTCTCGGTGACTTTCCCGTCGATCTTGATAATGCGGTCGCCCGGCAACAACCCGGCCTTCGCCCCCGGGGTGTCTTCCATCGGCGCGACCACCGTGAGGAAGCCTTCCTTCGACATGCTGATCACGATGCCGATTCCCCCAAACTTGCCCTCGGTGTCCTGTTTCATATCCTCATAAGCCGTCGGCTCCATGAACTGGCTGTGAGGATCGAGAGAGCTGAGCATCCCTTTCAACGCGCCGTATGTCAGGTCGCGATAGGATACCGAGTTGGTGTCCACGTATTCCTTGCGCACCAACTCCATCACCTGAGTCATCAACTCCATCTCGGAATACGGATTGTCCTTGTCCGACTTGGTGGAGGAATCGGAATAAATCTTCGCCGCAATGGCCAGATTAATTCCCAGCAACACCACTACGAACGCCACACCGATGCGCTTGATCGTCATATCATTTCTTCTCTTCGAAATCCTGCGTTTCCCTCAGTCTCAACCCGATCCGTAGGGAGCCATTTTGGGGTCAGCGACGGGCTAACATACGGCGGGTTGACATCTGAATCAAGTCCATCCTTCCGCGGATTTGACGCGAAATAGCTCCCATTTACTCAACCAATTTCAGCGCCGCCTGCCGGAATATCGCAATCTGCCGGGTCGTCCGCGCTTCCAAATAGCATCGGAATACGGGTTCGGTGCCCGACGCCCGAAACATCACCCAGCAGCCGTCGTTGAGCATAAACTTGTAGCCGTCCTTCGTGACGACGCTCGTAACCCTCTGGCTGCCGAATTCGGTAAGTCCCTGACTGAACCGCGCCAGCAATTGCTCTTTGCGCTCAGGCGTGACGCGGAGATTAATCCGGTCGCTGACGATACCCCCGGCGCGTTTCTGAATGCCCTTCAGCACCATGCCAAGCGATTGGCCTTCATGCGCCACCAACTCAGCCATCAACAGGCACGCCAGCACGCCATCTTTCTCCGGCACGTGCCCCTTCACGCTCAGCCCCCCGCTCTCTTCGCCGCCCACAATGATCGGTTCGCTCTCCATCAACGCGCCGATGTACTTGAACCCGACCGGCGTCTCATGCACGTTCACCCCAAACTCGCGCGCAACAGCGTCAACGAGATGGCTGGTCGCCACCGTCCGCACCACGGCACCCGTCCAACCACGGTTCTTGACGAGATGGTACAGCGCCAGCGCCAGCACTTCGTTGGCGCTGATAAACCTCCCGTCGCTGTCCACGATGGCAAAACGGTCCGCGTCGGGATCCAGCCCCAGGCCGAGGGCTGCCCGCGATGATCTCAGCCGCGCCAGCAGTTCGCCCATGTTCTCGCGAATAGGCTCGGGGTGGCCTTTGCCGAACAACGGGTTCGGCTCGCCATGCAACGCGTCGACGCGCCAACCGTTGGCCGCAAGCAATCCATCAAGATATCCGCGGCCGGTGCCGAACATCAGATCCACCACTGCCTTCTTGCGGTGCTTCTTGAGCGTGGTGAAATCGACCAGTTTGCGGAGCTGCGCAACGTAGCGCGGCATGGGATCGAACACGCGCAGCCTGGGAGCCGGCTTTGCGTTGCCGCCAACCTTTCGCGCGCCCGACATCAATTCTTCGGCGTTCTTCTCGATTCCTTTTGCCGTTTCGGGCAGGCACGGTGCACCGTTCGATTCGTTGAATTTCAATCCATTCCATTCGGATGGATTGTGGCTGGCGGTGATGTTGATTCCTCCGGAAGCCCGATGGACTCGAATCGAATGCGAAATCACCGGCGTGGGCGTGTCACGATCCGTCAGCCACGCCTTGAAGCCATACCGGCCCACGATTTCGGCGCAACGCATCGCGAACTGACGCGACGAAAATCGCGTGTCGTGTCCGACAATGATGAGTTTTCCGGCGTTCGATGGCGGGTTTTCAACCAGGTACTGCGCAACGGCGTGCGCGGCGATCTCGACGTTCGCAAACGTGAACGTGTCACTGATGATCCCGCGCCAACCGGATGTGCCAAATGTAATGACAGCCATGCCGCGCATTATAGCGGCAGGATCAACGGCGTCGATAGCAATGCGATCTAATTCGCTGTTGAAACATTCAGTGACGATGTCGTAGATTCCATCCCATCACTTGGCAGAAGCCTAATCGTCCCATGACTCAAGATGTCACAGGTTCGCCACCCGGCCCCGTAAACATCCTCTCCACAAAGGACGGCTACGATGCGTGGTCGAAGTTCTACGATACTGACGATAATCCGCTCGTCGCCTTGGAGGAGCCCTGGGTGGACCGTCTTCTGGGCGATGTTCGCGGACTGACCGTGGCGGACATCGGTTGCGGAACAGGGCGTCATGCACTCCGCTTGGCCGGAGCGGGAGCCACCATTCACGCCCTAGACTTCTCTGAAGGGATGCTGGCTCGCGCCCGCGCCAAGGCTGGAAATCAAAAGATCGTCTTTTGCGTTCACGATCTGGCCCAACCGCTGCCCCTTGCCGACGCAATGTTCGACCGCGTGGTGTGCGGGTTGGTGCTCGACCACATAGCCGACCTTGTCGGGCTATTCCGTGAAATGCACCGCATTTGCCGTCCATCCGCCTTCGTCGTGATCTCGGTCATGCACCCCGCCATGATGCTGCGCGGTGTCCAGGCGCGGTTTCGAGAGCCCACGACCGGATGCGAAATCCGCCCGGCGAGCATTCCGAATCAATTGACCGATTACATCATGGCCGCGGTGCGGGCAGGCTTTGTATTCGACCACCTCAGCGAGCAATCCGTGGACGAAGCCCTGGCGACCCGGTTGGAGCGCGCCCGAAAATACGTGGGCTGGCCCATGTTATTCCTGATGAAACTCGCTCCGACGAAATGCCGAGCCTGACTCGGGCGTGAAGTTACGGCGTCAGTCTCCCGGTTGCCACCAGCGCCAACAAGATGGACCCGAGAGCAAGTCGGTAAATAATGAACACCCACGTGGTGTGACGCCGCAAGAAGCCGAGCAAAAAGGCCACCACGAAGTAGCCAACGACAAACGCCGCCAGCCCGGCGGCGAGCGCGTTGATCACGTCGGTATGCGAGGAGAAATGCAACTTTCGCAATTCGAACACCCCTGCCGCAAAGACCGCCGGCAACGACATCAAAAACGAAAACCGCGCCGCCGTGTCCCGCTTCATCCCGAGGAACAAACCGCCCGTGATGGTCGATCCTGACCGCGACGCCCCGGGAATCAGGGCCAGCGCTTGCCAGCAGCCGACCACGATGGCATCACGCCAGCCAAGCTCGCGGAGTTCGCGAAGCGCTTCGCCGCGCTGCTTGCGCCGCCACTCCGTCCACTCGGCAAACGCAAGGACGATTGCCAGTGCGATGAGGGCGCTGGCAATCACCGGCACCGTGCGCCAGTTGCCTTCGATGTGGTGGCGCAACAGAACACCGAGCACACCGATTGGAATTGTCGCCGCGAGGAGCATCCAGCCAAGTTTGCCTTCGGGCGTCGAGACTCCGCGCAGTGCGCCGCGCGTGATCTGGACGCAATCCTGCCAGAAATACAGCAGCACCGCGACGTACGCGATGAGCTGGACGACTGCCAGGAACGCCGCGTCAGGCGTTTTCCAGCCGCAAACGGCCGAGACCAGTTGCATGTGAGCGATGCTGCTGATCGGGAGAAACTCCGTCAGTGCCTGGACGACACCCAGCACGATGGCTTGCCAAAGAGTCATCGTCGCGGAGGGTTAGCTCAGCCGGGAGAATGTCTTTTGCAGCAATTCGACCGGCGCCGCGTTTTCCGATTTGGCCTTGGCGTCGGCAATCAGCTTGGCTTCCAGAGCGTTCTTCGTCGGCCGCTGGAGCTGGTAAAACACGCCGAAATAACCCGGGAAATCCGCCATCGCCAGCTTGTACGCCCCAACCTCGTCCGTCACATCGTGATCCGCGGGCACGAGATTGAACGTCCCGCCCTTGCGCGGATTGGCGGCATCGAACGCGCCGGGGTAAAACTCCGTGCATTCGCTAAGGCATTCGATCACCGAGAAACCATCATGCTGCATGGCCTTCTCCATCATTTCCATGACATGGTTCGGCAGATGCGAGTGAGACCGCGCAATAAACGTCGCGCCCGACGCGATGAGTTGTTTCATCGGATTGATGGGATGATCGATCGCCCCAGTCGGATCGGTTTTTGACTTGAATCCCAAAGGCGATGTTGGGGATGTCTGCTTCTTCGTCAACCCGTACACGAAGTTATCCATGATGACGTAGGTCATCTTGATGTTCTTGCGCGCCGCATGATTCAAGTGGTTGCCGCCGATGGAAAATGCGTCACCATCACCGCCGAACACGAATACATGCAGTTCGGGGCGCATGAGCGATACCCCCGTGGCGAACGCCGCCGCCCGTCCGTGCACGAAATGCACGCCATAAGCATTCACGAAATACGGGAACCGCGATGAGCAGCCGATGCCGGCGATGCTCGTGATCCGTTCCCGCGGCACCTGCAGCTTCTCCATCATCTTGAAATAGATCGAGAGAATGCTGAAGTCGCCGCAGCCGGGACACCACGTTGGATGATCCGCGACGAGATCCTTCTTGGTGTACTTCGGGCGGTCGGTCAGTTTGATTTCTTTCACTTCCAGGTTCTTCGCTTCGGCAATCATAGAATTCTTTCCAGACAATCAGGCGTGCGCCAGGGTGGGTTCGGGGGATTTCTTCAGTCTCTCGTTCATGCCATTCACAATCTCCCGAATCTTGAACGGCAGTCCATCGGTCTTGTTGATCCCGAGAATCTTCTCATTGCAGAACCGCGCCCGCAGAACACCGGCGAGCTGGCCGTAGCCATACAAACCTTCGTCGTTCAGTTCGACGACAAAGATGTGGTTGAAGCCATCCATGATCTCGCCGATGCCGGGCTGCAACGGCTGGATGTACCGAATGTTCAACGCGCTGACGCTTTCACCCGCGGCGCGAGCTTTGTCCACGGCTTCGCGGATTGGACCTTGCGATGAGCCCCAGCCGACCAACAGGACATTGCCCTCGGGCGGACCGTATGTTTCCGCCTTGGGCAGGCGCGACGCCAACACCTGAAGTTTGCGGCGGCGTTTGGCCACCATCATCACATGATTGGCAGGACGGCTGGCGGGATGTCCCGCTTCGTCATGCTCCAACCCGGTCACGACCGGGTACTTGCCGTCGAGCATGATGGTTCCGGGCGGGGCATGGTGTGCGATGCCATCGGCCGTGTTCTCGTACGGTCTGTAATTTGGCCCGCGCGCGGCAAAATCCGGCGTCAAATCCTGCACCAGTTTCGCGATGTCTGGCATTTCCCATGTCTCGACCCGCGTAGCCAGTGCCTGATCGGTCAGAACGATTACCGGGCAACTGTATTCGCGGGCGAACTTTGCCGCCTCCAGGGTGATGTAAAAACAATCCTCCACCGACGATGGCGCCACCACAATGCGCGGGCTGTCTCCATGACCGCCAAAACAGGCGATGTTCAGATCGCTCTGCTCAACGTTCGTTGGCAACCCCGTGCTTGGCCCACCACGCTGGACGTCGATAATCACCAGTGGCATTTCCGCCATCACAGCCCAACCCAGCGCCTCGGTCTTCAGCGAGAGCCCGGGGCCCGAAGTCCCCGTCAACGACAGATGACCCGAGTACGATGCCCCGCAGGCCATGGCGATGGCCGCCAACTCGTCTTCCGCCTGAACGAAAATTCCACCGTACTTCGGCAGTTCCGTCCGCAAAATCTCCATGATGCTCGACCACGGCGTAATCGGATAACCGGCGCCAAACCGTATGCCCGCCGTGAGCGCCCCGTAGGCGATGGCTTGGTTTCCGTCCGTGACAACCTGTTTGCGTCCGGCCTTGTTGGTGGCCGGAATGAATTCGAAAGTGTCCGTGAGCCGGCCGATGTCGTACCCGTAGCCCGCGTTGAACGCCCCGATCACATTGCGGATCACATCGTCGCCCTTGCTCTTGTAATACGCTTGCAGCATCGTCTCCAGCTTCGGCACGTCCAGGTCAAACATCCGCGCCAGCAACCCCAGCACAAACATGTTCTTCCCCTTGTCCTTCGCTGTCCCGCCGATCGCCTCCACCGTCTGCCCCGTGATCGGCACGCCCACCGACCGATACCGCTTCTGCGTCTCCTCGGGCTTTACGTTGTCGGAATCGTAAATGAGGATGCCGCCTTCCCGCAGCGTGTTGATGTGGTCGTTGTAGGAATGCTGGTAGAACGCCACCAGAATGTCCACGTCATCGCCCGCGCTCAGGACCTCGCCCGTCCCCAGCCGCACCTGATAAATGCTGGGCCCGCCCGATATCGTGGCGGGAATCGTCATGTACGTCATGACGTCCTTGTCCGTGCGCCCGGCCAATCGCGCCAAAAAGCCGCCAATCGCCTGAATACCGTCCTGTGAGTTTCCCGCCAGCCGAATTACCGCGTCCTGTATCCTGCGCCCACGCTGGGGCTGTTGGCCACCAGACGAGGAAGATTCATCTGCCACTTTTTGATCAATCATTTCCTTGTCGTCCTTCACAAATTCCCGCGGATAGAGGAGTTCTACCCGAGACTATGCCGTTTCACCGCCTATACTCTAGCAAACCCGCGCCCCCTGTCAACCTTCGGCGAACTGGCAACTCCAAAAGCAATTGACCATGCGCCAGCCTTGCGATACGTTCGCCCTGCTGGTAACTCTGCGAGAATAGCCATGAGTGACATTAATCCGCGCGCCAACGATTTCTATCAAAAGGGTGTCCAAGCCGTCGAACGCGGCAATCTCGATTACGCCATTGAGATGTTCATCCAGGCCCTGAATCTCGACCCCGGTTTCATCAAGGCGCGCCGAACTCTCCGCGCCGCGCAGATGAAGAAAACCGAAGGCGAGGGCGGACTCAGACGCGCCTGGTCCGCCGCGAAGATTTCTCCCTTGCTGGCCAAAGCCAAGATGTCCATCCAGAAAAACCCGGCCGAAGCCATGACGCTGTGCGAGCAGGCGTTGTCAGTTGACCCCAAGAACGGTCAGGCGTTGTACCTGCTCGCCGAAGCGGCCGAAGTCGCCCAACTGCCCGATACGGTTGTCCAGACCCTTGAGACGTACACGCGTCTCAGCCCCAAGGACACAAAGGCCCTGCACTGGCTGGCAAGAGCTTACATCGTAGCAGGCCAACACGATCTGGCCCGACAGGCCTACGACCGCCTCTTGCAAATCAACCCGAACGATTTCGAGGCCCAACAGGGTGCCAAGGACGCCACCGCGAAGGGCGCCATGTCTGGCGGCGGCTGGGAAGGAGACGGATCGTTCCGCGAGGCTCTCAAGGACAAGGACGAAGCCGTCGCCCTCGAGCAGCAATCCCGCGTCGTGCGCGCCGAGGACATGATTGCCAACCTCATCAAGGAAAAGCTGGAGGCGCTCTCGAAAGACCCCGAGAACCCGTCCATCCAGCGCGAGCTCGGCAAGCTCTACGCCCAGAAGGAGAATTTCGATGAAGCCCTGCGGTATCTGGAAGGGCTGTTCGCCAAGGAAGGTGGCGCCGATCCCTCGCTCGAACGCGAAATTGGCGACATCAAGATCAAGCGCCTTGAGTTCGAGTTGAACGTCAAAAAGAAGCAGGTCGAATCCAACCCCGCCAACGCCGCCGCGCTCCAAAACGAAGTCACCGCGCTCGAGGCCGAACTCGATAAGCTCAGGCTCGCCGAGGCCGAGCGCCTCGTCGAGCGCTATCCCAACGATCTGATGTACCGCTTCGATCTCGGCATGTTGTACATGAAAATGGGCAACATCGAAGGCGCCGTCGAACAATTGCAGAAAGCCCGCATGCAGCCCCAGCGCCGCGTTGCCTCGCTCAATCTCCTCGGCCAGTGTTATCAGCAGATGGAGCTGCCCGACATGGCGATCGAAACGTTCAACGAGGCCATCAAAGAGCTTCCCACCATGGACGGCCTCAAGAAAGAACTGCTCTACAATCTTGGCAGCGCCTACGAAAAAATGGGCGACCAGGACAATGCCATCGCCGCGTTCAAGGAAATCGCCAAAGTCGATTTCAGCTATCGCGACGTGCGCTCGAAGATCATGCGCAAACCGCCGCAAAAAGGCGCATAGTATCCGCCGTCGAAATCAGCAGCGGTCGAGTTCTGTCCAGAGGAGTCGCAGGTCTCGAATCCCCGCCCGCGCCCCCGGATTCCGGTCGATCAGCATGCTGCGCAGTCCGGCCGCTTCGGCGCCACGCACGTCATGTTCGTAGCTATCGCCGATGTGGATGGCCTCCTCCACACCAACACCGGCCGCACGAAGCGCCGCTTGAAAAATCGCCGCCGCCGGTTTCTCCGCTCCGATATCGCAGGAAACCGTCATCGAATCGAAGTATGCGCTCAATCCGAGCTTCTCGAGCAATCCGCGCAGGCGCCCGTCCCAATTGGAAATCACTCCGACATGCAGGCCGCGCACACGGGCTTGCCGTAAGGCGTCTTCCACATCCGGATACACCCGCCACGCGTCTGCTCTGGCGAAGGCATCGTACAACTCCTCGAAGCAGGCTTCGTTTTCCTGCTGGAGCACCCGAAACACCAGTTCCCGCCACCACGCCTTCTCCGACACCGTCAGGCCCGGGCGTTTCATCTCTGCCCACACGCGCCCAAAGGCACGCTCCATTTCGTCGGGGGTTTTGTTGATGCCATATCGACGCGCAACCGAAGCATACACGGCCCCGACAGAAGGATGCGGGTCAATCAGCGTGCCGCCCACGTCGAAGAAGATCGCACGAGGCCGGCGCGTTGTCACTGCAACACCAACTCGCGCGGCGTCGTCGCCCGCGTGGCGCCGGCAAAACCGAGCCGATCGAGTGCCTCGCCAACCAGGAAAAGCGATCCCGTAATGGCAACCGTTTCCGCATTCTCACTACGTGCCTGCGCGTAGGCCGACGCGAGATTGTTCTCGACGGCAATGTGCGCCGCCGGATTCGCGGCCTTGCACCACCGCGCCAACTGATCCGGCTCGCTCGTCCGCTCGCTGTTGACGGGTACGCACAGCACCCGCACCGCCAGCGGCGCCAGGATCTGGCACATCTGATCGTAGTTCTTGTCCCGCAGCACGCCCAGGATCAGCGTCACCTTCCGCCCGGCCGAATGCTCCCGCAACGTCGCCGCGAGACGTTCGGCCGCGGCTGCGTTATGCGCGCCGTCCAACACCACCGTCGGATCGTGATGGACAATCTGAAACCGCCCCGGCCACGCCGTCTGTGCCAGCCCCTCGTGCACCTGCTTCGGCGCGATGGACAGTCCCGAGGCTTCGAGCCCCGCCACCGCGGTCGCACAATTGATGGTTTGGTGTGCCCCGAGCAATGGAATCGTCAGTGGACCGTAGTCCTGCCGCGTGCCTGTCAATTCCACGCGCTGACAGCGCTCGTCTTCACTCAGCCGCTTCGCCCGAACCCCTCGCCCCACCACGGTGAGAGGACTTCCCGCCGCGTTGGCCGAGCGCTCGATCACCGACAGCGCCTCTTCCGCGGCCGACGCGGTGACGACAGGAACGCCGGGCTTGATGATGCCGCATTTCTCGGTGGCAATCTGCGCCAGCGTTTCGCCGAGGTATTGCGTGTGATCGAACGCGATGTTGGTGACGACGGAAACCAGCGGAACAACCACGTTGGTCGCATCCAGGCGTCCACCCAGCCCCGTCTCCCAGACGACGACGTCGACCTTCTGTTCCTCGAAATACCGAAGCGCAATCGCCGTGACCGCTTCGAAGAACGTTGGCGCGCGAAACTCGGGATTGGCCCCCACCTGCTCCAACAGCGGTCTGATCCCCTCGACCAGCCGCACCATCTCCGCTTCGGGAATGGGTCGGCCATTGATCTGAAAGCGCTCGCAGAATGACACGAGATGCGGCGATGTATACAGACCCGCTCGATACCCGGCCGCCGAGAGCACCGCATGAGACATCGCCGCAACGCTCCCCTTCCCGTTCGTGCCTGCAATGTGAATGAACCGGAGCGATTTCTGCGGGTCGCCCATCAGCCGCAGCATGTACTGCATCGTCTCCAGGCCGAGCTTCTGCCCGAACAGACGAATCCCGTACAAGTATTCGATCGTTTCAGGGTAGGTCACCGCAACGGATCCCAGTGTGTGGCCGCCTGCTGTAGTGTGTTCAGTCCCGGGCCGCTCGGTTCGTTAATCCGCCGCCTTGAACTTGCGCCCGCTCCGTCCCGAAAAACAATAGAGCAATTGCGCCAGCGTCTGCTTCAGTTGTTTGCGGTGCACAATCAGGTCAATCAGGCCACGGTCGCGAAGGAATTCGCTGGTCTGAAACCCCTCGGGCAATTCCTGCTGCGTCGTCTCCTTGATCACCCGCGGCCCGGCAAACCCGATCAGCGCCTTCGGCTCGGCAACGATCACGTCCCCCAGGGACGCATAGCTGGCCATCACACCCGCGGTCGTCGGATGGGTCAACACCGAGATAAACGGCAGCCCCGCCTTGGCATGCAGCGCCAGCGCGCCGCTGGTCTTGGCCAGTTGCATCAGGCTCAAAATCCCCTCGTACATCCGCGCCCCGCCCGACGCCGATACGATGATTACGGGAATCTTCAGTTCGGTCGCCTTCTCGATGGCTCGCGTGATCTTCTCGCCGACCACCGATCCCATGCTCGCCCCGAGAAAACTGAAATCCATCACCGCCAGCGACACGTCGTGCCCGTCAAGCTTGCACAATCCCGTCATGACCGCGTCGTTCATGCTGGTCTGACGATGATACGTGCGCAATCGTTCCGAATAGGCCGCCACGCCCGTAAACTTGAGGACGTCCACGCTCACCATGTCGGCGTCGGATTCGCGAAACGTCCCTTCATCCGACAGCATCGCCACACGCTCGGCGGCGGTCATCGTGAAATGGTAATCGCATTTCGCGCAAACCTTGGCGTTCCCCAGCAATTCCTTGCTGTAGATGATCTCGCCGCATTGCTTGCACTTGACCCACAACCCGCTCGGGATCTCGTGCTTCTTGGTCTTGGTCTCGGCAATCTTCGGTTTTTCTTTTTCTTCGAATACCGCCATGGGTCGGACTCCTTGTGCAACACCAAAACCGTACCACAACATTCCCCGATTGCGCCAGCCGATTTTGGCAGCCCGTCCATCGGTAGGGCGGCCTGGCTCAGCCCGCCGCCGCTGGAACGAATCCAAATCTGTGGCAGAGCGGTCCGCCCTGTTCTGGCCGAACTCGAAGGCTCGTCGCAGGTTCGAGAAGAACTCGCGACGCCTGTCCGGGCTCCGACCCGCGCGCTTCGTCGCCTCGCCCCTCTACGGGAGACGACAATCCCCTCTCCCTTGGAACTGAAGGGAAAGGGTCAGGGTGAGGATTTCGACACGCTTTGCTGCGTCAGGCAAGCGTCTCCACGACGGAAGATCGCGACCGCAATGTGCTCCAGATGCCATCTTCCCTTGGGAATTTGGGTTCGTTCCGACCGTTTTTGGCTTCGTTTTGACAAACGAAGCCAAGTGACAAAATGACGCAGTGTCATTCTCAACTGCCTTTCAATCAGTTGGATACGGAGATGCAGGCAGTCCGGAAAACTGGCTTCGTTTCGCACTTGTATACCCCCCCTCCCTTGGTGCCCTGCTCGTCTCCGGTAGGATGACCCCCACGCCCAGCCTGCCATCTTGGTGACCGGGCGTCTCCCGCTCCGACTCACTGCATTTGCAGTCGCAGGCCGCACGCGTAGGGCAACCGGCCCGGTTGCCGTTGTACTTCCGGTCCGTTATGTCAAAGATCGTTCTGAGCCTCAATCACAGCTCTTTCACAACGCGCCAATCCTATCACACGCCGATAGTCCTGTCAATAGCAAAGCCGATAGCATTGCCGTGGCGCCAGCAGGCCCGTAGGTCTAAGATCGGCAGGCTACGCTTGGCAATTATTCGATGGCGCTGATCACAAGGCATGAAGTCACCCAATTTCTGAGCATATAGTTCTCACATTTGTGCTATTATCTCGCTTGGCAAGGATGTTTCTTGAACGTCACATATATCTGGATGCGCCCGGCAACCTATTGATTTTTGCATAATATAGTGACAACTGGACTCAAAACAGCTCCGCCTGTTTCCAGAAGGATTGAACCAGGGTTGGGCGACGGCGCATCCGGGCCAAGGCGCGGCGAGCGGCATGGGTGAGTTGGCCGTAGTCCT
>DATJWQ010000092.1:0-54113 GCA_035501175.1 Verrucomicrobiia bacterium
GAGAACATAGCCGGGGCGTGCCGTAGCGTCCTTCCGCGGGGCGATACGAATAATGTGATTGGCGAGCACCTTCTGCTCGTGAAACGCAGTCGCGAGAACAGCCCCGCCAACGATCCCATAGGTTTGACCCGAGGACGCCATCAGTAGCCAGCCCGGTTTAACGCGCCCGCGGTGTTGGTCGCCGAACTTGCAGTCAGCGTAGCGCTTGTCGGTATCGGGGTTGATTTCAAAAAGCTCGCCGCTATCGACGAAGACAACACCTTCGGCAGCGGGAATCCGCTTGTAACGCCCCGGTACCCACACGTCGAACCCGCACTGGGCGATTTTCAGGACTGCCTTACCTCGCTTCGCTAAATGTTGGCGAATGGTTTGAGCGCGTGGATTGTGTCGCGAGGCATCGAGGCGATTGGAGCAAGTGAAGACCGTCTTCGAGGCGCGCACGACAAAACCGGTCTCGCCGCTGTCCGTGATTTTCACATCACCGATGCATTGTAGGAAATGCTCTTCGGCCGCGAGCGTGGCGACGTAGGACTCGTCGCGAAGCTTCAGTATCTCCCGGACCCCCTTATTAAAGTCGTCGAGTAGTTCGTCGCGGATTGTTGGGATGGGTAACGCCTTCAGGTGGCTTGTCTCAAGGTGCTTGATCATATGGCCGTACTTCGCGCCGGTCATCATTGCACGAGCCTTCGGGGCTCGCAGGTAAGCGTACAACCAGCCCCAGTGCTTCTGATCGTGTGGCGCGAGCCGCAAGAGGTCGTGCGTGATGAATGTCTTGAGGTGCGGTGCGAAGGCGAGTGTGGCGCGACCGACCGAACCCGAGCAAGTGACCAAGATCGTGCCGTGTTCAACAAAGCGTTCGTTCGCGGTTTCGGTGCGTTCCAGCGCCAGCCACTTGCGAGGAATGGGGCGAAGATCGAAAACCTGAGTCGCAGCGAGAAACGGTGTGCCGAACTCCGGGCCGACTTGTATGCCTCTCAGTCGTGATGGCTGCCAAATATCTGCGAGCCCTCCCAGCTTCACCCAGCCCTTGGGCTGCGCCTCGATGGCGAGGCGGAGGCCGTATCCTGCCGACAGATAAGTCTCGGCTTCCATGCGCCGGTCGCCTTCCGTCAGCAGACGTGACGGCATGGACGTCCATTGGGCCTTATGATAAGGCCAATCGTCCCGTGGCGCGGGCGGTGGGGGGGCTAGTCTTGCTCGGACAACCATTCTCGAAATGCCTGGGCTATTTGCAGCGTGTTGTCGTCCGTCACTTTCTTACGGGTCTTCTGGTTGATAAACACGATCATGCCGTCTTCGTTGTCCTTCACCATTTCCGTGACCTCTTCGACGACCTCGTTGCCTTTGCGGTCTCGTACGTATGTGATGTTGCCGCGCTTATCATGGCCAATATGATTAGCCATCGCCATGAACACGGGGTAGTCGTTCTTCCGTTTCGCGGCTGTCTCGACGTCAATCTCAGCCTGGGGTTTACGTCGAAGCACGAGGACGCTGGTTTGTACGCTTACGCTCGGCTGGAATGTGTCTGGGTGCAGGTCGATGCTCGCGAGCACGCGCGTCTGGCGTAGGATCCATTCGCGGACGTAACCAAGCCCTGGCGAGCCCAGGATGCCGTCGGGGAGAACAATCGCCATTCTGCCGGTGCCGGGCTTAAGGAAACGGACACACCGTTCGATAAACAGAATCTCCGGCGGTTGCGAACGCTGTATGCCGTCAGTCATTGTCCACGTGTCGCCGTTGGCGTCGTAGCTCCAAGAATGGCCGAGGTCGTACTTTTCCAGAATCGACGGTTCTTGTACTGGAATCTTTGACCCAAACGGCGGGTTTGTGAAAAGGAGATCGACGCGGCCCGAGAGATTCAGTTCACGGAGTTCCTCGGCCCACGTGGCGGGGCTGTCCAAGGAATTTCCTTGGTACAAGCCGCCAGCGCCGTCGTTGTTCATTACCATGTTCATCTTCGAGGCCTTGACCAAGTTTGGATTCAGGTCAATGCCAACGATTAAATTCTGCGCGTACTTTTGGATGCGGTCGCGGGTGGCTTCCTCGATCCGCTTTGTGCTGCCTCCGCGTTTTTCCTCCGCCTTGCGAATCTTCTCGATGACGTAGTTCATCCCGGTGATGAGAAAACCGCCGGTACCGCAGGCGGGATCGAGCATCAGGTCCTTCTCGCCCGGGTCGAGCATTTCGACGGCCATTCGGCATATGTTTCGAGGGGTGAAAAACTCGCCCCGGTCGCCTCGCAGATTCGAGCCGACAATTTCCTCGTAGGCGCGTCCCTTGACATCCGTGTCGCTTTCCAGCAGCGAATACATTTGCAGTTGGCTGACGATGTAGGCGAGGACGCGCGGGTGCAAATCGATCACTTCGGTCGACTTGAAAATGCTTGCGTAGTCTGTCCGCACCGCGGTAAACAGGCCGTCGAGCCGTGCCTTGACCTTGAGGGGGCCGTTGACGCCATGCCGCTCGTTTGCCGAAGCGTAGAATTGCAGCTCATCCGAGCTCCTTTCGTCGTGGATCTTGCAGAAGATCAGTTTCAGCAACTCCCAGAAGGCTTCGGGTTTTTGCAGACCTTGGTTGCCGGCGATGTAGTTATGACAGCGACGGAAGGCAAACAGCAGCGCGTCCGAGGAAGCGGGCTTGAGCTGGTCGACGTGCGGGCGCTCCGATTCGTCTTCCGTTTGGCCGAAGGACGGAATGTCCGGGATGTCTTCAAACTCTATCTTACCGTTGCGCTCAACTTTGCGATAACAGAAGCGTTCAACGCCATTTGTCCACATACCATGCGCCGTGTTTGGAGAGGCCGCCATGTAGCTTTGGAGTTGCCCCACCCCTTCCTTCCGGTCTGACGGCTTTACGGTCTGCGCTTTGCACTCGACGAAGATAGCGACTTGGTCTTGCGTGTGCTCGTTGCCCGCAAAGAAGACCGCCAAGTCAGCGCGCGGTTTTCTTCCCCCGACGCGAAGGGTGAATTCAACCGCGATGTCGCCTTTGGGGTACTTGTATTCCCGCACAAGTGATTTGGCGATTTCTTGCCGGACGTATTCCTCCGGTGTTTCCTCGCGCTGTGTTTCTCCGTCGATGAAATCGAGGAGCTTGCCCTGTTGGACAATGATTGCGCTCAGTTTTGATCCGTATGTGCCTTGTTCTTCCAAAATGTGCCGCCTGCCTCCAAGAGCCCGGTTTCCACAACGAAAGGCCATTATGCCAGCGCACGCCGGTGGGGGCAAGCCTGCGATGGGCTCGTGCCATCTCTCGCCCCGCAATTTGAGGTCTCAGTCTACAAGCGGCTGGTTTGGCAGGCAGACCCGCCGAAGGCGGGTGAACGGGGGGGCCACAGAACAGAATCCAGAAGACAGGAGACAGAATTCAGGAGAAGGCCCGGGAACGGGGAAGGTGCTGCGCCCCGTCACCTTGATCCTCTCCCCCCTGAAGGGGCGAGGAGAGCGCGTTTCGCAGCCCCGATGACGGAATCGGGGTAAAAGCCGTGGGTACACCGGCGGGGCGAGACGACGTCGAGCGCAGGCTAAAGCCATGCGGCTACATACGGCGGGGCGGGTCCGCGCTCAGCGCGCGCGGCTACAGTGGGGCGGGGGGACGGTTACTGGATGTCATGAGTACAGGGCCGACGCCGCCTGCTACTAATTGAATACTAAAATGTACTAAATTAGTACTTGGCCCAAGCCAGGGGCTTAGCATGGAGAGGGGAGACGCTTCGGTCGAGGGACGTGCGCGGTCGGGAGACCGGCGCACAACACAGAGGGATATGAACGAGCAGGATGCCCGTTCCACTTTGTGGGTGGTAACCGTGGTACCGGAATTAGATTTGACATTCGTATCGGATGGGGATATGATGGCGGGGTTCTTTGAAATATCGATGGGCTGTTTGCGACATCGGCACAGCCAGGTCGCGGCCTGGTTGACTCTGCTCACTCCCGCTCGCGTCGCCCTACGGGTGCCGAAACGGCGCGGCCTCGTCTCGCGGCTGCCCTCGCGGCTCGGCTTTGACAGGATGGGAACGGCAGGGGAGAGCACCCCCTCACCCTGACCCTCTCCCCCAAGGGGGCGAGGGGAATTTGGAGCTTAGCGAGCCCTCACCCTGACCCGCCTGAGGCGGGCAAGCCCTTTGCTCCGAACTCCGGTCCGGAGATTCGGAGCGTCTCGGCGGCTAGTGCCGCCTTCGGCTCCCCAAGGGGGCGAGGGGAATGGGGAGCAGCAGGTCCTCACCCACCGGACGGAAAAGGGCAAAGCGCCGACGAGTCGGCGCACTCCAAATTGGGGGGGGTACCCCCCACCCCCCTATATCTGCGAAACGAAGCCAGTTGTTTTGGGGGGTTACCAGTCGCCGAAGAGATTGGGTGGCAGTTTGTTGCGTTGTTGAGTGAGACAATTTGTCACTTGGCTTCGTTTGGCTTGGTTCGGCCAAAAAATGGCTTCGTTCGGGGGTACGGGCGGGTGATATGGATGGGATTATGGGGCGAAGACGGGGTGGATTTGGGTCGGGGAGTCGGGAATTGAGGAATGGGGACGGCATGGGAGGCGCTTCCTGTAGGGGTTGGTTGATTGTTTTTGATGGTGTTGCGGTTACGGGCATTAAGCTCATGAGATGAGGACGAAAGAAGCCAGGCGATCGGTTGACCTTGCGGACGCGGACGGAGCGTCGCGGGTGGCATTGCCGTCGGATGCTGGGGAGCGGCGTCGGTGGGCGATGGGCGCGGTGGGTCTGGCGCTATTTTTCTATGCGTACTTTGTGGCGCGGACATGCGCGTCGGGAGTGCATCCGCTGTCGTTGTTCGGGTGGTTGTGGGTGTACTGGGGACGAGGGTCAGATTACGCGCATGGGTATGTGGTGCCGGTGATTGCGGCGGGATTGTTCGTGTGGAAGTGGCGGAATGGATTGCACCGGGTGCCGCTGGGGACGGCGAACTGCGGGCTGGCGGTGATTCTGGCGGCGGTGGTGATGTACTGGGCGGGCGTGAAAGCGGCGAATGCGCGATTGGTTGCGGCATCGTTTGTGGTGCTGGTGTTTGGGTTGGTGCTGTATCTGGCCGGGTGGGCGTGGGCGAAGGAAGTGTGGTTCCCGTGCGCGTTTTTATTTTTCATGATCCCGCTGAACTTTTTGGATGCCTACGTATCGTTCCCGCTGAGGTTGTTTGTGGCGCATATTTCGACGGTGGTGCTGAACCTGATCGGGGTGCAGGTTTATCAGGAAGGGACGGGGATCTACTCGAAGCTGAATCGGTTCATGCCGTTGGAGGTGGCTGATCCGTGCAGCGGGATACGGTCGCTGGTGGCGCTGGTAGCGCTGACGTCGCTGTACGGATACGTGACGATGTCGGGGGCGTGGAAGAAGTGGGTGTTGTTCGCGTCGAGCATACCGTTGGCGGTGGTCGGCAACCTGGCGCGGATCACGACGGTAGCGCTTGTGGCGCAGGGGTTTGGGCAGGATCTGGCGATGAAGGTGTACCATGATTATTCGGGGTACATCGTATTTAGTCTGGCGATTTTGTGCATGATCGGGCTGGGAGCGGTGCTGAATGTTAACTATCAGGACATGCTCCATCATTGGACGCGGGAGGACGTACGGCCATTGCGGCCGGTGCGGGCGACGAAAAAGCGGTAACTGCGGTTGTCTCTGGTAACCACAGGCGCGCAATAAGTTACGTCGGCAGGCTATTTTAATTTACAGGTGCGCTGTATCTGGGTACGATAGTTGCACGGTGAGGCAGGACAGCGTTGTCGCGCAATCTGCGCGTACGCCACAGGTGATGAGATCAGACCATAGATTTCTGCGGCGGACCGGGCTTTTTTGCCTTTTGTCGGCGATGCTTTTCGCGGCTCGTGTTTGCGTGGCGCAGAACTTCAAATGGGGCCCGTTCCAGGGAACTGGCGGGTTCACCGCGGGGGCGGAGTTCCTCGACAACGCCAACACGAGTCACGATCACCCAAAGGCCGACGTGGAGTTGACGCTTGGCCCGACGTTGAGCGGGGGAGTATTCCTGCCTTTTGCCGGCGGCGAGCAACTTACGTTGACCATGGCGGCCACCTACGTCCAGTCGCTGACGGGCGTCACACCGAACAGCTTCGGCGCGCCCTTGACGGTGGCGCTGACTCTGCCGGTGTACGTGGCGGAATGGAACGTGGTCGTGACCGAGACATTCAATTTCACCAACGACCCGCTCGAGAACACCTTCGCTGTCAACCGCACCCGCGTCGAGGAGTACTTCAATTCGGCGGGCGCGACCGCCACGCGGCAGTTCGGGAAGTTCTCCACGACATTTGCGGCGCAACGATACGACTATATTTTCCCGAGCGACGCGTCCCAGGAAGAAACGGATTACGAGTTCTCGTTCACGCCCTCGTTCATGCTGGCGCAGGGATATTCGGTGTTCATGCGGACGTCCGGTGGATTAACCTATCTATCCGACCCGACGCTGCAGGATTCCACGGGCTACTCGATTGACTTTGGCGTCAACGGCCAGCTCACGCCGAGTCTCAGCGGGACGATTTCGCTGGGGTTCACACATGACTACCTGGAAGCCAACGGGACCAACACGGCGCACAATATCGACGGCGTGGACTCGAACCTGATTTTGAGTTACACACATCCGTTGCGGCCGAACACGACGCACAGCATTTCCTTCTACCGCGACCCCGGTGTCGCGCTGCTGCTGAAAAGCTCGAGTATCACGCAAGCGACGGGGGTCAACTACACGATTTCGCAACGTCTGAATCAGTATCTGACGCTATCGCCGCAGATTGGTTGGACGCATCTGGAGTCTCTGTTTTCGACCCATGAAGTCGCCGACCTGATTCAGGTCGGGTTCGGTCTGCAGCGGACGTTCACCAAGCACCTCACCGGATCGTTCTCGTATCTGTACCAGACGAGAGACTCAAACATCGCGGCCAACAGCTATGATGTCAACGAGGTGACGGTGACCGCGAACTACACGTTCTAGTTGGGGCCGGTGTCGGCCAAACACGGGCTTGGCATGCGCCGGGTGATCTGGCAGGATGCAGCCCATGCACCGGTTTCTGACGTTCCTTGTGGGGATCGCGTTGAGCGCCACGACGATCACGACCACATTCGCCCGTGAGATCACGCGGCTCGATTCCGGCTGGCGTTTCAAACTGGGCGAGTGCGAAGGGCCGGACCTGCCCGGCCGAAAGGACGAGTTCTGGCAGACAGTTTCCGTACCCCACAACTGGGGTTGGGAGGACGCGCAGCAGGGACGGGAGTATTATCGCGGGCCGGGCTGGTATCGGCGCGAGCTGAACATCGAAGCCAGCGAACTGGGAAAACGCTACTTCCTGCGGTTTGGAGCGGCGGGCTCGGTCGCGGACGTGTATCTGAATGGAAAACACCTGGGCCAGCACCGGGGCGCGTTCGGCGCGTTTTGTTATGAGATCACGCACCACCTATCGGCCACGGGCACCAATCTGCTGGCGGTGCGCGTCAGCAACGCGCCCGAACCCGATGTCGCCCCGTTGACGGGCGATTTCCCCGTGTACGGCGGGTTGTATCGTCCCGTCGAACTGATCGTGACCGCGGGCGAGAATTTTGCGTTGACCGACCACGCATCGCCCGGCGTGGCGTGGTTCGAGACGAGCGTCACCGACACGCAAGCGGTGGTGGATGTGACGGCGGAGATTTCGAACACGACCCATGAGGAGCCGGTGACGTTTGTTGCGAAGGTGCTCGATGCGAGCGGGCAACAGGTCGCAGTCAACGAGTACCAGGTCAGGCCATCGACAAATACCACGGCGCCGTACTGGATCCAGGTGGTCGTGCCCCGGCCGCATTTGTGGCAGGGGCGCAAGGACCCGTATTTGTACAAGGCCGTGGTCGAACTGCATTCCCGGGATCGATTGCTCGATGCGGTGGAAGAGCCGCTCGGACTGCGGTATTACTCGATTGATCCCGAGCAGGGGTTTTTCCTGAACGGGCAATTGTACGATTTGCACGGCGTGTGCCGGCATCAGGACCGGCCCGACAAAGGCTGGGCGATTTCCGAGGCGGACCAGGACGAGGACGTCGGGCTGATGAAGGAGCTTGGCTGCACGGTGGTGCGTTGCTCGCATTATCAGCAGAGCGATTATTTCTACGGCCTGTGCGACAAGGCGGGCATCCTGGTCTGGGCGGAACTCCCGCAGGTCAACTCGATCCATGGCACGCCGGCGTTTGCCGAGACCTCGCGCAACCAGTTGCTCGATTTGATCCGGCAAAACGTCAATCACCCGTCGATCTTTGTCTGGAGCCTGTTCAACGAAGTCGGCGTCGGCGCGAAAACGGATGATCCGCATCGCGAGTTGCAGGATTTGAAGGTTGTCGCCAACGGGGAGGATCCGACGCGGCCGACGATTGCCGCGACGTGCACCGACCGATACCCACAGATGAACAGGATTCCCGACCTGCTGGGCTGGAACACGTATCCCGGCTGGTATACGGCGTGGCTCGGTACCGAGGGGATCGGCAATTGGTTGGACGAGCATCGCAATGACAGCCGTCACGGCGGATTCTGCGTCAGCGAATACGGGGCCGGCGCGAACATCGCCCAGCACGAGCAGAATCCAAAGCAGCCGGTGACGACGGGCCAGTGGCACCCGGAGGAATGGCAGGCGATCATTCACGAGACCGACTGGGCGGCGTTCAAGTCGCGGCCATACGTCTGGGCGACGTTTGTGTGGAACATGTTTGATTTCACGAGCTACTTTCGCCGCGAAGGCGGGATGCCGGGACGCAACGACAAGGGGCTGGTGACCTACGACCGCAAGACGAAGAAGGACGCGTTCTATTTTTACAAAGCCAACTGGTCGGCCGAGCCGACGTTGTACATCACCAGCCGGCGGTTTACCGCGCGCACGAATGCGGTGACGGACGTGAAGATATATTCCAACGCCGCCGAAGTGAAACTGTCGATCAACGGCGTCTCGCAAGGAACGCGGACGCATGGCAGCTATGGGGTCTTCGTTTGGAACGACGCCCATCTGAAGCCCGGCGAAAACCAGATCGAAGCCCAGGCCCGGCTCCATGGCCAGGCGCTGGAAGACCATTGTGTGTGGACGCTGACCTCTACTCCGTAGGCTGCTGATCCTTCGGATGGAGGATTACGAAGTGACGATTGCCCTGTCGCTTTATGTTTAGCAGGATTCGGCGCTTGTTTGTTGCGTTGGCCATCGCGTCGCGGAATTCGGCGACCGAGCTGACGGGTGTTCGCTCGATCGCGGTGATGAGATCGCCGGGGTGCAGGTCCGTGCGCGCGGCCGGGCTGTCCTGATCCACCTCGGTCACCACCACGCCCTTGTCGTTCTCGTCCAGATTATACTGCTTCGCGTTCCTGGGGGTGAGCGGCTCGACAGTCAGGCCGAGCAGAGACGCCGACGGGTTCGCGGACTCCTGGCCTTCTTGCCGGGCATTGGGCTCGCTGCCTGCGTCGGTCTTCAATTGGCCGATGGTGGCGGACAACGAGCGCTCGTGGCCGTCCCGCAACACGACGAGGTCGACCTTCGTTCCCGGCGCCGTGCTGGCGACGAGGTTGCGGAGATGGTTGGCGTCCTCGATTTTCTTTCCGCGGTAGCTGATAACGACGTCGCCGGGCTGGATTCCCGCCTGAGCGGCGGGTGTTCCTCCATTGACCTGCTTGACGAGCGCGCCCTGTGAATCCGGCAGATGGAACGTCTGGACGCTATCTTCGTCGACATCCTGAATCAGCAGGCCGAGAAAGCCGCGGGTGACCTTGCCGCCCTGGAGCAACGTGGGGAGGATCTCGCGGGCCATGTTGATCGGAATGGCGAACCCGACGCCGGAGAATTGTCCGATCGTGGATCGGATCGCGGCGTTGATGCCGACGACTTCGCCCTGGAGATTGACGAGCGGGCCGCCGGAGTTGCCGGGATTGATTGGCGCATCCGTCTGGATGAAATCTTCGTAATCATCGCCCTGACCGATGCCGTCGCGGCCT
This sequence comes from Verrucomicrobiia bacterium, assembly GCA_035501175.1. GTDB lineage: Bacteria > Verrucomicrobiota > Verrucomicrobiia > Palsa-1439 > Palsa-1439 > Palsa-1439. The sequence goes on from DATJWQ010000092.1 coordinate 9,960, forward strand.
TTGGCGCTGATAATACCGTGGGTGACGGTTTGCACGTAGCCGAACGGCGCGCCGATCGCGACCACCCAGTCGCCGACACGCGCCTTGTCGGAATCACCGAGCACGGCAACGGTCAGATCGTGGGGGACGTCGCCTTTGATTTTGATGACGGCGAGGTCGGTGCGCGGGTCGGTCCCGACGACTTCGCCATCGAAGATGCGCTTGTCCGACAGGGCGATCTTGATTTCGTCGACGTCTTTGACGACGTGATAATTGGTGAGGATGCGGCCCTGCTTGTCGACGATGATGCCGGACCCGGTGCCTTCCTGGAAGAACCGGTACTCGCGCTCGCGAGGTGAGCGCGGCTGTTGTGGTGGTTCATCCGGATTGCCGAAGAACCACTGGAACGGCGAACCGTCGCCGAATGGGAACGAGAAATCGGGACGTTGGAATCGGACGGATTTGCCCGAATAGACCGTGACGACGCTCGGGCCGACGCGGTCGGCGATCTCGCTGAAGGCGCCGCCCAATGCGCGCAACGCGGCGGTGTCACCGATCGGGACCGGCGGCGCGGGCTCCGCCGCCAGGAGCGCTGTGAGGCCGACAGCAAGAGACAGGGTTGTTGCCATGATGAGGCCGGGGGTTTGGAGTTTCCTCCCATTCATTTCCGTTCCACCTTTCCGCGTGATCATTGTCGGACGAGTCAGGGCCTTCTCATACGATGCGACACCAGGTTGCGAAGATTCGTTCAACCATTCCGGCGTTCCGGCGGTCAAAACCTGTGGCGGGAAAAGTTTTGAAATGGATGCAAAATCTGCGATGATGGCTCACGGGTTGGATATGGTTGGGGCGGCCATGAACTGTCGAAACCCAGGTCGGAGGCGGTGATGATTACGCGCGCGGAGGTGGAGCGTTTGATGCAGTTTCGCGGCGGGGACCATCTGGTGACGAGTTGTTACTTCAACATGGACCGCTCGCGGTGGCAGCCGCAGATGCTGAGAATTCGCGTCAAGGACCTGCTCCAATCGGCCGGGAAGGAACTGGCGGTGAAGGCCGGCGACCATGCGCAGCGCGAATCATTGCACGACGACTTCGCGCGAATCGAAGAATTTCTCACGGAAGAAATCGGGACGAACCATCCCAAGGGGCTGGCCGTGTTTTCGTGCTCGGCCCAAAAATTCTGGCAGGCGTTCGCAGTGCCGCGGCTCGGGCGCAACATTCTGATTGCGGACATGGTGCCCTACATCCGCCCGCTCACGGCGATTCTGGCGGAGTACCACCGGTACGGTGTGGTGTTGGTCGACCGCGTGATGGGGCAGGTGTTCGAGGTGTACATGGGCGAGATTATCGAACGGACCGATGTCGTCGCGCGGGTGCCGCGCCGCGTCAAAGAAGGCGGTCTCGGCGGACGCGACGAGAGACACATCGAACGTCATTACACACAGGCGGTTCACCAGCATTTCCAGAGGTTGGCGGATGAGACGTTTGAATTGTTCAAGCGGGACCGGTTCGACTATCTGGTACTGGGAGGCCATCGCGAACTGCTGGGTGAATTCAAGGAGCGCCTGCACCCGTATCTGAAGGCGCGATGGGCGGGCGATTTCGCGGCGGAACCGGGCCAGACATCGCCGGCGGAGGTGTTGGCGAGCGCGTTGGAGATCGAGGAGCGGACGGAGTGGGAACACGAGCGGCGGATGGCGGATAATCTGGTGCACAAGGCCGGGGCAGGCGCCCGTGCGGTGAGCGGGGTCGGCGCGACGCTCGGGGCGTTGACGCGCGGAGAAGCGCAGACGTTGCTGGTGGAGGATGGATTCGAGATGCCGGGTTTTGTTTGTTACGTGTGCCGCTACACCAGTCTCGATGATGGAGAATGTCCCCGCTGCCATCGTCCGCTCGAACCGTGTCCGGACATTGTGGACGAGGCGATTGACCTGGCGTTGCGGACAAATTGTCAGATCGAGCACGTTCGCGGGTCGACGGCGCTGCGGGATGCGGGGCGGATGGGGGCGATCCTGCGATTTCAGGCCTGAGGCGCGACGGCGTGTGATTCTCTTGGTTGCGGGACAAGAATGCTATTGAAAGCGCCGGGGGCTCTGGTATACTGCTATGCGGTCACGGAGAGTGGGGAACAGACATGGCAGCCTTTGCTAATCGCTATTCCGACAACGTGCTGGGGAAGTTCTATGTGGACGACCAGTGCATCGATTGCGATCTGTGTCGCGAGACCGCGCCGGACAATTTCACGCGCAATGAGAATGGCGGCTACAGTTTTGTCTACAAGCAGCCGACGTCGCCGGATGAGGAAGCCCTCTGCAAGGAAGCGATGGAGGGATGTCCGGTGGAAGCCATTGGCAGCGACGGCGCGCAAGTCGCCGGTGTCACCCCCGCGCAACCATCTCCGCAAACCCAGACTTGATGACGCCATCGTTGCGAGCGAGGGTGCTCCAGGAATGGCAGCCATTTGGCGTGAATCTGTCTCTGGCGCGGGCGTCGAGTCCGGCGAGCGAGCTTGTCCCCGAGGTGATGAAGAAGCTGGGGCTCGAACAGCGGCTGCAACAATCGCAGGTTTTCTTTCGATGGACGGAGATCGTGGGCACGGACATCGCGCATCACGCGCAGCCGGTCAGTTTGCGCAATGGGCTGCTGGTGGTATCGGTCGATCATCCCGTGTGGTTGCAGGAGCTTTCGCTCTACCACAAGAAGTTGATTTTGCAGAAGGTCCAAAAATGCGTCGGCAAGACTGCCGTGCGCGACATTCGATTCCGCATCGGCTGAGCCGTTGCGCCGTTTTCCTGGTTCTCGCCGCGTCGGTCTATCTTCCCCGGATCGCGCGGGCTGGCGAGGACGTCCTCAACGTCCCATTCATCGCGCAAAAGACCAATTACTGCGGGCCGGCGGCGTTGGCGATGCTGGCCAACTACTACGGGCATCCGGTTTCGCAGGATGACATTGCGAGCGCGATTTATCTTCCCGATATCGGCGGCACGGTGACGAGCGAGCTGGGGGAGTACGCCCGGCGGTTTCATTTGTGGGTGCGGCAGTATCACGGGTCGGTCGACGATCTGCGGGAGAAACTGGGGGCGGGCGTGCCGCTGCTGGTGCTCGGGCGGTTCGGCGAACATCCGCATTATTTCGTGGTGCTGGGCTGGGACAATTTTCGGCAGGTTGTGACGGTGCACTCGGATGCGCGGGCGCGGTTTGAGATGCGGGTGGAGGATTTTCGACGGTACTGGGATCACATGGGGAACTGGACGTTGCTGGTGTGTCCGCCCGAGAAAGCGACGTGGCATTTGTCGGCGGAGGAACACAATGATCTCGGTGTGTTTCTGGAGCGCGCGGGCGAATTTGAATCGGCGACGCGGCAGTACATCGCCGCGACGCGGATGCGTCCGGAGAACTCGTATTTTCAGATGAACCTGGGCAACGCGCTGCTGAAGCTGCATCGGCTCGACGAGGCGGCGAAAGCATTTGCGCGCGCGATCGCGCTCGATGGGCAAAACGCCGATGCGATGAACAATCTGGCGTACACCGATTGCGAGATGGGGCGGAACCTGGAGGAGGCGGTGACGTTGTGCCATCGGGCGGCGACGGTGCTGCCGGCGCGCAAGGCGTACTTCCTCGACACGCTGGGGACGGTGTATCTGAAACAGGGGAAACGGCCGGAAGCGGTTGCGGCGTTTGAGTCGGCGCTGGCGGGGGCGAGTGACCGGGACGGGTCCCTGCGGGCGGCGATTCAGCAGCGTCTGGCGGCTGCGGAGAAACCGTGATTACGCTTGGTGGTCACTATCGAATGTCCCCCTTACCTTAATCCTCTCCCCCAACGACAGGGGAGAGGAGATCGCCCCGGAGGAAGCGGACTGTTCATGGCGCCCGCGAAATGGTAGCGTTTGGGTTCATTATGCTCCGATCCTGTTCAACTCGTGTGGGGATTTGTTTCGTTGGTCTGATACTCACCTCTGTTTCGATGCAAACGGCGATGGGAGTCGTCGCGGCGGGCACGGAACAATGGGGAATCTACGAGGTCGCGCTGTCCGGACCGACCAACGGAAATCCATTTCTCGATGTGCAATTCTCCGCGCGGTTTTCAGTGGGCGAGACCAATGTCGACGTGACGGGCTTTTACGACGGCGGCGGCATGTATCGTGTGCGGTTCATGCCGGGGACGCAGGGGCGTTGGCATTACACAACGCGCAGCAACGCGGCGGAACTGAACGATTCCACGGGCGATTTCGTTGTCACCGCGCCGTCGGCGGGTGATCACGGGCCGGTGCATGTCGCGCACGTGTATCATTTTGCGTATGCGGACGGCACGCCGTTCCGACCGATCGGGACGACCTGTTACAACTTCACGCACATGATCGACCCGATTGAGGATGAAACGCTGGCGACCCTGGCGGCGGCGCCGTTCAACAAGCTGCGGTTGTGCGTGTTTCCGAAGTATCAAGCGGGGAACACCAACGAGCTGGCGCTGTTTCCGTTTGAAGGCACGCCGCCGAAGGCGTGGGATTTCACGCGGTTCGATCCCAAGTTTTTCCAGCATTTGGAAAGGCGGATTGGCGATTTGCGCGATCGCGGCATCGAGGCGGACGTGATTCTGTTCGATCCGTACGATAAAGGGCGCTGGGGGTTTGATCGGATGGCGCCGGACGTGGACGACCGGTATGTGCGGTACATGGTGGCGCGGCTGGCGGCGTATCGGAACGTCTGGTGGTCGCTTTCCAACGAGTACGATTTCAACAAGAACAAGACCGAGGCGGACTGGGACCGGTTGTTCCAGGTCGTGCAGGCGGCTGATCCGTACGGGCATCTGCGGTCGATCCACAACGGGTTTTACATTTACAACAACACCAAGCCGTGGGTCACGCATGCCAGCATTCAGAACGGCGCGGCGGTGGAGGACAGTGGGCGGGCGGAATTGTATCGGGACGTGTATCGCAAGCCGGTGGTGTACGACGAGGTGAAGTACGAGGGCAACATCGCGCGGCGCTGGGGGCAGTTGTCGGGCGAGGAGATGGTGTTTCGGTTTTGGGAGGCGACGATCGCCGGGACCTATGTGACGCACGGCGAAACGTTTTCGAGTCCGGACCATATCTCATGGACGTCGGAAGGCGGGAAGCTGCACGGGCAGAGTCCGGCGCGGCTGGCGTTTCTGAAGCAGGTGTTGGCGGAGAGCCCGGCGGGGGGGCTTGAGCCGATTGACAAATGGCAGGACTCGAACATGGGCGGGCAGCTCGGCGAGTATTATCTGTTGTATTTCGGCAAGGAGACGCCGAGTTCGTGGCCGTTTGAGTTGTACAAGGACCGGATCAAGGACGGCATGAGATTCAAGGTGGACGTGCTCGACACCTGGAACATGACCGTCACGCCGGTCGAGGGCGAATTCGTCACGAAGAAGAAGGACAACTATCATTTTGTGGATGAGAAGGCGCGCGCGGTGCCGTTGCCGGGGAAACCGTACATCGCGGTGCGCATTCGCCGCATTGCGGATTCCAAGACCGCGCCCCCGCCGGCGGACGCAAATCCGCCGGATTAGGAACAGGCCTTGGGTAACGTCACAATTCCTTTGACACCGCCCCCTCACCTTAATTCTCTCCCCCGGAGGGGAGAGGAGACAGGGGTCTGCCCTGGTCGTAAGTGAGCGGGGCGCTGTCCCACCCTGTCGCGCCTGTCAAATTAGTCATGCCGTTGCGGCGTGATTGGACAAATTGACTTTCTGTCGTAGATTCGCGTTGGCGAGGTTTTCTTCAGGAGGAGATTGACCATGCAAGACAACACGAAGGCGTATGCGGCGCTGAGCGCGACAACGCCGCTGGCGCCGTTTTCATTTCACCGTCGCGATCCCGAGCCGGGAGAGATTGAGATTCAAATCCAGTACTGCGGGGTGTGCCATTCCGACGTGCACACGGCGCGGAATGAATGGGGCGGGACGACGTTCCCGTGCGTGCCCGGGCACGAGATCGTCGGGCGGGTGGCGAAGGCGGGCTCGCGGGTAAAGAAGTTCAAGGAAGGCGAGCTGGCGGCGGTGGGTTGCATGGTGGATTCGTGTCGCGAGTGCGAGATGTGCAAGTCGGGCGAGGAACAGCTTTGCGACGTCGGGCCGGTGTGGACGTACAACAGCGAGGACAAGAAACACGGCGGGATGACGTACGGCGGGTACTCGACCGCGATCGTGGTGGACGAATCGTTTGCGTTGCGGTTGCCGAAGGGGCTCGATTTGCCGGCGTCGGCGCCGTTGTTGTGCGCGGGGATCACGACGTATTCGCCGTTGCACCATTGGAAGGTGGGAAAAGGGCAGAAGGTGGGGGTGGTTGGGCTGGGCGGGCTGGGGCACATGGCGGTGAAACTGGCGAATGCGATGGGCGCGCGGGTGGTGCTGTTCACGACGTCGCCCGGCAAGACGAAGGACGCGATCCGGCTGGGCGCGCAGGAAGTGGTGATTTCCAAGAACCCGGCGGAGATGAAGAGGCACGCGAACAGTTTCGATTTCATCCTGAACACCGTGGCCGGGCCGCACGACGTCAACGCGTACCTGGACCTGTTGAAGCACGACGCGACGTTGACGCTGGTGGGCGTGCCCGAGAAACCGCACGCGGTGCAGCCGTTCAGCCTGATTGCCAAGCGTCGTCAACTGGCGGGATCGTTGATTGGCGGAATCCGCGAGACGCAGGAGATGCTGGATTTTTGCGGCGAACACGGGATCACGGCGGACATCGAGATGATTCCGATCCAGAAGATCAACGAGGCGTATGACCGGATGGTCAGGAGCGACGTGAAATACCGGTTTGTGATTGATATGAAGAGTTTGGGGTAGGGGAAGACGGATTGGAGTGATGGAGTGGTGGGGGAGCGGGCGGCAATACGCCCGGCTAGGAAAGCTCTTTCTCCTGCCAGCCTCGGAGTTTCTGACCGAACACGAGGTAGTCGGGGTCTGGGTAAAGGGCCTTTCGCGGCGGGAGCAGAATTTGGTCGCGAAAGCCATTTCTGAACGCCGACTCACCGTTCGCGGGCCAGTTCGCCCAAGCATGGAGACCGATAGGAAACACCAAGCTCTTGAAGGTCTACGCAGGGGATCAAATTCCTGCCTTGCGCGCGCCAGACGCAGACACGATTTCTGCCGTCCAGCCACCTGTCGCCGCAAAGAATGACCGGCGGAAGGAGCTTGCCAGACATCCGGCACCTGTATGTATCGTCGCGATAATCGTCCGACGCGGGGATTCTCGGAAAGACCGAGATAGGAACTTCGCGAATTGCGAAGCTATGTATCTTCAGTTTGTTCAAGAGTGCTTGGTCATTAAGAGAATCCACAATCTCGAAGATAACCGTCTGCAGGTCTTCAGGCAGGTCAGAAAATAGGCACCTAGGTTGGGCTATTTTATGGCGCGGGCGAGAAGCCATTGCTCACCGTCAAATCTGATGACGCCCTGCCGCTTGAGAAATTGCTGGGCGTTGCGGACAGCATGTTTCCATCGCTTCCCAAACCGTTGCCCATCGATGACGAGTTCGATGGAGTCGTCGCACAAGTCAGGCAAAAGTTGCTGGATGCGAGGATGTAGTTCCGCTGTCGTCAACGGCGCTTTGGACAGGACGTAAACGATAGCCTCGGAATACAGGCTGTGGGCAGAGCGGTTGCCAACTTGCGCACGGAGAAACTCCACTTTGGCCCTGCGCAGTTTCTGGTTGAATTCTTTGCGTAGCTCGGCCTTGGCGGAGCGTTGTACACGCTGAAACTCATCCACCAAATCATGACTTACCTGGGATATATCATCCAGCAATTTGGAATCAACCGCGCTACCAACGCGCCCGTAGGACTCAAGATCTGAACGAATCTGTCGAACCAATTTCGGCTCGCGCAACCCCACACCGTATTCATAATTCGCTTCTAAGCCCGATGGCGTCAGGTTGGCAGAGGTGATGATCGCGAGGTCTTCATCGCGCACATAGACCTTAGCGTGCAGTCTGGGAACGGCAATTATCTTCGAGTCACGGCTGGCTCTTGCGAACAATCTCAAGGCGGAAATGTCGAGCGACCCACTCAAAATGCTTTCGGCCCGGATATCTGTCAAGACTTGAAGGCGCACCGATTTACTTGCCAGCGCATCACAGATCCATTCGGCCTCCGAGCTCTTAATGAAGGGACTGGCGATTAGCAGATCGGCCCCAACGCCCGAAAGAAAGGACTCGAAAACCCCACGCCATGGGCTGGGATACAGTTCGATCATGAGTGAATTCGGTTGGTGTCGGTCGCGAAGGGCACGAGCCAGGAGACGTATTCGTCGTCTGCAGCGTTCCCATACGCCTTCTTCCGGGTCAGGGCAAAGGGCGGCGATGTCAAAACGAGGTTCACGCAGTCGTTCGGCAGTTCTCGCATGAATTCCAACGAGTCACCGAGATACGCTTCGCCGAACTCGGTGCTGTAATAGGGCTTCCGTTCCATCGCGCTGTGGTTCTTATACCAGATCGGTAGCCACTCACAAGAACAACCGGTAGATGCAGGGGCAAACGGACGGCTCGGCGAGCCGTCCCTACCAACGACTGACTGGCGGCGGCGGAAGGTGAAGGTGTAATGTCGAGGTCATGAAAACGAACTTGGATCTTGCGAGGCTGAGGAAATTGCAGGCGGAGGTGGATGCGATTCGGGCGAAGCTGGGGATCGAAGCGCCGGGCGGGTTGCTTTTTCGTGAGCCGTTGAGCCCTTGTGATGACGAGGAGGTGGTGGTCGAGGCGGATGGGTTTGGCGGGGCGACGGTCAGCGTGGTGCAGGGGAATTTCCCGATGGATTATCTGACGCATCGATCGAAGAAGTTCGAGACGGAACAGGCGGCGATCAAAGCGGCGGAAGCGATTGCGGATGGGGTGAGGGAGCCGCAGAACGTGCTTGGCTGAACGGGCGAGACCCATTCGACAAGCTCAGGGCAGGCGCCCGTGCCGCGGTTCGGAGCGGGTTACCAGTCAAAGGATGGGGCTGAACGGGCGAGACGCCCGTCTCACCATAACGGATGGCGGATTGGCTATCATTTAATGTTGACAAATATATCGAATGTGAATATCGTTAACGTGCTGTTCTTTGATATAGGGGGTGGCCGTTTTGCGTTGCGCCGTCGGCACAAACTCGGCGCGTCTCGCAGACTCGGCTCCACTCGCGCCCGCTTGGTGGTTACCGACGGGTGGTTATTTCTTCCTGTGTAGCGTTATGAGGGAGACCTTCGGTCGGGTATGTGCGGGGTTGGGAGACCCGCGCACAACCGGAGGGAAGCCTTTGCAGGTCTGGGGAGACGGCAAAGCGCCGACAAGTCGGCGCACTCCAAAGAGGGGAACCCGAAAAAAGTGTTTTTTACGAAACGAACCCGAGAAATCGAATTGGCGATAATTCCGCAAGCGACGCTGTTGAAATAGGTTGCAAAAATCAAGTGTCGGGAATCTTTACACTTTTCGGTAAAAAACGAACCCGAGAAGCGAGAAAACGAACCTGAGAAATGGAGGAACGAACCCGAGTTTAGTGGAAACGAACCTGAGTTCGGGTTCGTTTTTTTTGACGTTCGGCGCTCATTGAGCGGCGTTACGGTTTGCGCGCTCGCTTCTGGGAGCGTTCGTTGAAGAAGAGGTATTGCTGGGCCCAGCCGGCGTAGGGGCCGAAGTGGGCGCGGGCGAAGGCGCGGAGTTCGCGGGCGGTGACGCGTTTTGTGCCGGGGAAATAGATGCGGCGGAGGGCGCGTTCGATCCAGACGTCGATGGGGAAAGCGTGATGGAATCCGCAGGAGAACAGCAGCGTGCAATTGGCGATTTTCTCGCCGACGCCGGGGAGCTTGGTCAATTCCTCCAGCGCGCGGTCGTAGTCCATCGAGGCAAGGGCATGGAGGTCGAGTTGTCCGCCATCGATGGCGCGAGCGGCGGCGAGGAGGTGTTTCGCGCGGAAGCCGAGTTTGCAATCCCAGAGTTGTTGGTGGGAGGCGCGGGCGATGGCGGTGACGGTCGGGAATGCGTGGTGGTGGGCGTCGATGGGTTCGCCGAAGCGCTCGGAGAGCAGGGCAACGATCTGGCGGATCTGGACGATTTGCTTTGAGGAGCTGGCGATGAACGAAGCGAGACATTCCCATGGTTCCTGGCGGATGACGCGGAGGCCGTGATGATCGCGGGCGGCCTGATGGAGCAGGGGATCGTCGGGAAAGGTGGCGAGGATGTCGGGTAGGGAGAGGTCGATGGACAAGTAATGGATGATGGAGGAAGAAATGGAGGATGGTGGATGCTTGATGGGAGAAGAGGGGCTAATGTGCCATTCGATATGATCATCGATCTGCCGCAGGCGCCAGATTTTGTGGCCGACGACGCCGACGAACCAGCCGTCGTCGGCGCGGTGCCAGCGGAACGCCTGGCCGCATTCGAGGGTGGTGGCGAGGGAGAAATCAGAAGTCTTGATTATGTTCGACATGACTGCTACAAGGGCCGTGGGGAACCCTAAGAGATGTTGAAGGAGGAGGTCAATAGCGCTGGTCCCGCCGTGCGCGGGATTCATTTTGTCGGGATTTGCGGGACCGCGATGGCGAACGTCGCGGCGGTGTGCCGCGAACTCGGCCACACCGTGACCGGCAGCGACGAGAACGTCTATCCGCCGATGTCGACGTTTCTCGAATCGCGCGGCATTCGCATCCTGTCCGGGTTTCGCGAATCGAATCTGGACGATCGGCCCGATTTGATCGTGATCGGCAACGCGATGAAGCGCGGAAATCCCGAGGTGGAGCGCGCGCTGGATGAGGGATTGAATTACTGTTCGTTGCCGGAGCTGGTGCGGGATTGTTTTCTGCGGGGGCGGCATTCGGTGGTGATCGCCGGCACGCACGGGAAGACCACCACGACATCGCTGCTGGCGTGGGTGATGGAATCGGCCGGCCTTTTTCCCGGGTTTCTGATTGGCGGGATGCCGAATAATTTTGGATGTGGGGCGCGGGCGGGACAATTACCCCCTCACCTTAATCCTCTCCCCCAAGGGGGCGAGGAGAGCGCAGAGAGGATCCCTCACCTTGATCCTTTGCCGCAGACGACAGGGGAGTCTCGAGGACTCGGCTCCCCCCAAGGGGGCGAAGAGAGCGGGGGACATGCGGCGCGGCAGCCTTTCTTCATCATTGAGGGCGACGAGTACGACACGGCGTTCTTCGACAAGCGGAGCAAGTTCGTTCACTACAAGCCGGACACGGTGATCCTCAACAATATCGAGTTCGATCATGCCGACATTTTTCGCGATGTGGCGGATGTGAAGCGGGCGTTTCGGCAACTGGTGGCGATCGTGCCGCGGCGGGGGCTGATTGTGGCGAATGGGGAAGACGCGAATGTGCGGGAGGTTGTGGCCAATGCGCCGTGCCGGGTGAGATTATTTACGCGGGCCGACGCGGATGGTTTCGCGCTGCCGCTGGCGGGCGAGCACAATCGGCATAACGCGGCGGCGGTGGTGGTATGCGCGAGGGAGTTGGGATTGTCGCGCGAGCAGATACAGATCGGGTTCGCGACGTTTACGGGAATCAAGCGGCGGATGGAAGTGCGCGGGGAGGCGGCGGGGGTGACGGTGCTGGATGATTTTGCGCATCATCCGACGGCGATCGCCGAGACGATCCGCGCGATCCGGGAGAAATATCCGCAACGGCGGTTGTGGGCGCTGTTCGAGCCGCGGAGCAACACGACGCGGCGGAATGTGTTTCAGCGCGAGCTGGCGGAGTCGTTGTCGCTGGCGGACGGCGTGTTTATTTCGTGCGTGGACCGGTTGCAGGAGTTGGGGGAGAGCGAGCGGTTGAATCCCGAGGCGATCGTCGAGCGGCTGCGGAGTTGCGGCCGGGTGGCGGAGTATTCGCCGAACGCGGATGCGATCGTGACGCGGCTGGTGCCGAATCTTCATGAGCGCGATGTGGTCGCGGTGTTTTCCAATGGGAAGTTTGATGGGATTCACGAGAAATTATTGGAACGACTTCGACTTGGCGGGACCCGTCTTCACTGAAGCCAGGTATGCGGCTGACGGACCGCGTCGACTTTTCTGCGCCGCCTTCCGAGTCAACGGCTCATTGGACCGCCCGCGCTCGCGCCAGGGCATTCCGGGCCTGGACGAAATCGGGCTTGATGCGCAACGCCTCCTGGTACTGGGCAATCGCGTCTTCCAGTCTTCCCATCTGAGCCAGGGCCTTGCCCAAGTTGTAGTGCGCCCCGGCGTAATTGGGCTTGATCCGTAGCGCTTGCTCCCAATGACTGATCGCCTGCTGCATCCGGCCCATCTGGGCCAGGGCGATCCCCAGGTTGTTCTGTGCCTCGAAGTTATCGGGTTCGATCCGCACGGCCTGCTCCAAGTGCCCGATTGCCTCCTCCAGCCTGCCCTGCGCGATCAAGATGCCACCCAGGTTGTTGTGCGCCTCGGCGAAATCAGGCTTCAGGAGCAGCGCCTGCTGATATTGTTCGGATGCCTCCTGCATGTGGCCCGCCCCCCCCAGCGCGAACCCAAAGTCATAGTGCGCCTCGGCACATCGTTCGGCCCTCGCCAACAGGTTGAATGTCACCGAGAACCCCAGCAGGAGGCTCCAACCCCAGCGTGCTGCCCGTCGCCAGACGGGGCGGTCGGACAGGGAGCGATCCACACTCAGGATGCCAATCACAGCCAGCAGCACCAATGTGGGGAGGAACTCCGCCTCATAGCGGACGCTCGCAGAGAAGAAGAGGCTCAGCACCAACGTACTGATCCCGAAAAGAAGGGCGACCGCGACCAAGAACCCGCGCAAGATGGAACGCGCCTCCGTTGAGCGATCACGCCACGCCAACGGCACGACCAGCGCCAGCCACACCAGCGGAATGTTGGTCAACACTCCAAAAGGTCCTTCAACGCGCCCATGGCCCGCCGGCAACGTGGGGATTCTAATGTCATGCACGAACGGAAACCGACGGCTCCAGCGCGCTGGTTCCAGGAAATAGACCCGGAAGTTGAACCACAGATACCGCAGACTAAAGGGTGGGACCGTGCTCCGCCGGTCTCCAGACAACGCGTAACGCAAGCCGAATTCGAAAGGACTGTCGAATCGGAAGAAATTGTAAAGCATCAGCCCCAGCCCGACGAGTGCAATGGGGGCTGTCGCCGCCAGTAACGGAGCTAACACGGTCCGCCGCTCACGGCGGGCCCGTGCCACCGGCACCAACAAGATGACCGCTCCGAACAACCAGGATGGCCGGGCTCCCACCGCCAATCCGTAGGCCAGGCTGGCTACCGCCAGCCACCAGCACCGTCGCGCCGGCTCGTGCAACGCCATCCAAATCGCCGCCAGCGTCAGCATGGTGAATGCATACCCACAACTGATCGGCACTTCCCAGACATCACACCGAGCCAGAAGGGAGGGAGCGCAGGTGGCCAGGCCGAGCGCAAGCGCACCGGCGGCCACCGTCCAAACGCTGACTTTGGCAAAGTAGCGGCGCCACACCGCGGCCAGGAGGTATACACTGGTCAGGAACCCCACGATGCAACAGATCACTGCAGCGTCTTTTTGGGTGAGATAGCTCCCGGTCAACGCCACATACGGCCAGAACAGCAAGAGGGCAGGCGTGACCCCATAATACAGGTACAATTTGCCATGGTAGTAACTCATGTCCACGACTGAATAGGGAGCATGGGCAACCGGATCGTAGGGGTCGGCGAGTCGCGCGAGCCCGGGCGGCACGTCGGTTTTTAGATTGAGTTGGCCAGCGCGAAAGCCCCGCACGACCAAGTTGTAGTATGCTTCTGCAGGATCCAGTTTATAGGATACAACATAGCCCGAGTGGGCCGTATAGGCGTAGATCCCGACGACCAGCGCGCACGTGGCGGCCAAGACTCCACGCTGCATCCACGGGCGCCTTTCTCCGGCCCCCTCCGCCGCGCTGCAATCTGACTGGCTGTCGATCATTTTTGGCCCAAACACCCGAAGCCGCACCTCATAATTCGGGGCGAGCCGACTTCACTTTCCGGTCTCTGGACTGGTCGGGATACTAACCTTCGTGTGCGGCTTCTGCAATCCCTCGCCGCTTTGGACGATTTGCGACCTGGCGGATTGACGTCCCGGGGCCGGCCGGTTACTGAACGGCACGCGCTCGTGCCAAAGCATCCGGGGGGGCGGACAGGATCGGGTGTGATGCGCAGTCCCTGTTCCTGATGACCGAAGGACCAATGTGAGCCGAGAGTCCTCAAGCGAGGCCGCGACTGGCAAGAACCACTTGATTTTGTGCGGCTTGTCGGTATTCTCTCCATTGCCATTTAAGCGTTGCGGCCCCATCGTCTAGAGGCCTAGGACATCAGATTCTCAATCTGGGTACACGGGTTCGAATCCCGTTGGGGCCGCCAGCTTTCCTGAGGGAACCCGACCCGACCCGATCACACTTCCGCGCGCACGGGATTGGTCAGGCGTCCGATGCCTTCGATTTCGACGGTGACGGTGTCGCCGGGTTTGAGCCAGACGGGCGGGGTGCGGGCCATGCCGACGCCGTGGGGTGTGCCGGTGAGGATGACGGTGCCGGGGAGCAGCGTGGTGCTGCCGCTGAGGAATTCGATCAGCGTGGGGACGTCGAAAATCATGTCGCTGGTGTTGCAATCCTGCATCACGGCATCGTTGAGGATGGTGCGGATGCGGAGGTTGTTGGGGTTGAGGAGTTCGTCGGGCGTGACGAGGCACGGGCCGAGGGGGGCGAACGTGTCGAACGTTTTGCCGCGGCACCACTGGCTGCCGCCGAATTGCTTCTGCCAATCGCGGGCGCTGACGTCGTTGGCGCATGTGAAGCCGAGGACGTGGCGGAGGGCGTCGGTTTTTGGCACATTCTTGCAGCGCCGGCCGATGACGACGGCCAACTCGCACTCGTAATCGACTTCCGCGCTTTTCAGATGGGTCGGCAACAGGATCGGGTCATCGGGATTCTGGATGGCGCCCGGAGATTTCATGAACAGGACGGGGAACGAGGGAATCCTAGCGTTCGTTTCGGCGGCATGCTGGCGGTAGTTGAGGCCGATGCAGAGGAACGCGGTGGGCACGATGGGCGCGAGGAGCTTCTTCACGTCGGCGCGCTCGTCGGTCACGCGGTGGTCTGCAAAAATGTCGCCGTCGATGCGGCGGGCGGAGCCGTCGGGCTGTTGGGCGGCGTAATGGATGGCGTCGCGGTGATCCTCGTAGCGGATGAATTTCATTGTTGTTGGGCGGCCTGCTGCTGGAATTCGGGGAAGAACGGGTTGTGGGATTTCTCTTCGAGGACGGTGGTCAACGGGCCGTGGCCGGGGCAGATGATCGTGTCGTCGGGCAGTGTGAAAATGCTCGCGCGGTTCGTGCGGAGGGCTTCATCGTAACTGACGAGGCCGCCGCCCATGGAGCCGGCGAAGAGCGCGTCGCCGACGACGGCGAGCTGACGCGCGAGGCCGGTGACGACGAATGTGGTGCCGCCTTGGGCGTGGCCGCTGGTGCGTCGCGTGGCGATGTTGAGTTTGCCGAGGGAGAATTCGCGGCCATCGGCGAAGGGTTCGGCGCCGGCGAGCGGTTCGCGGTCGCTGACCCAGGCTTTGGCGCCGGTGGTATCGGCGAGGCGGTCGAGTTCGTAGACGTGGTCGGTGTGAATGTGCGTGAGGAGAATCAGGTCGAGCTTCAGACCCGTTTCGCGGATGAATTGCAGCATGGGATCGGCATCGGCGCCGGTGTCGAAGGCGGCGGCCTGGCGGGTGTGCGGGTCGAACGCGACGTAGGCGTTCACGGTCATGTCATCGAACGGGGTATTGAAGGAGGCGAAGCCGTCGAGGGGCGACGGATCGCGCGGGCGCCAGGAATTGGTGGCGATGGCGAGGAGGGCGTCGGGGCCGAGATGGAGGGCGGCGGCGAGTTGGCGGATGGCGGGCTCATCGACTGCGCCGGATTTGACGTTGCGGACCTGGGCGAGGGAGAGGCCGGCGCGCTGGGCGAGTTCGGAATCGGCGAGGCGGAAGCCGCGTTGGGCTTTGCTGATGATGTCGCCGAGATTGTCTTCCAAGGGTATGCGAGCCATGGTGCGGACAATCTAGCAGCCGTGGCCGGGAGGTCAACAGGCTTATCACGCCACGATCGACGGATGACTATGAGGAGCCAACGTCCACCAGGAGGGGCGACTCCCTATGGGTATTCATCCACACGATAAAAGCGCTGTAGTACACCGTTGATACTAAAGTTGGAAACCTGCCAAATCTGGGTTGGCTGCCAGCTGCTGAGGCGAATCTGGTAGCTGCTGTAGGGCATGACAGCCAAGCTGCCCAACGGGAACGTTTGCCCATTAACTGTCCAACCCAGCGCCCCGTTGGCCGCGACGGTGATTGAATTTGTAAAGATGACCGGCGGGTTGACCGTGAACGAGCTCGAATAGACGATACCGGCGTAATGGTTTGTGGCGACCTCGACCCCGTTGGGGCTAAAGCTGATCTGGAGAACGACGTCGGGGTTCGGCAACGAGTTGGAGGCCTCCCCGGACGGGACAAAGAAAAACTCGAACGCTCCATTTCCCGTGGTTTCCGACGTAAGCGTGACGTTGAAGGAGATCGTCGCAGCACCGGAGAAGGACTGTTCGGATAGCACGTCCTGCCCGGTCAACGTGATGACGTTGCCATTGGTCGTGGCTGGTGAGCCTTGCGATCCACCCCAGTTCTGATCGATGGGCCATGGCAGATCGAGCCAGGTGACGTTTACGGGAGGAGTGACGACGCCGTAATCGACGAACTGGATCGGATTACCTGTGCCCGTGACGGCAGCGCCAAGGTTGGCCCAATTGGTAGGGACCATCGCGGGAGTGTATTGCAGCTGATACTGCTCGCAGGGCACCGTCGGAAGTGTAATGATGATGTTGCTATTCACGAGTTGAATGCCTGAGACTTGGGTGAGAAAATTCGTGCCCGGACACGGCACGGGCGTGATGCAGACGTTCCAGCCGCCGGAGTTATTGAAGAAGGTGCCCACGGTATCATTCATGAGCAGGTTCAAAGTTCCCGAGCTTGGCGCGACGAATGTGCCACTGGTGCCGAGCTGGATGCACGTCCCGTTGAGTTCCCCCACCAGCGACTCGGGAGCCAAGCCCATGCAGACGAATATCTGTCCGTTGGTGCTAAAGGCGAATCCCCCGTTCGGACCCACACAATCGGACGAAGGCAGGTCCACGTCATAACAGGCAGTTCCCGAAGCGGTGTAGGTATATACTTGGCCTGCGGTGACCATCATGAACAGGTTGGTTGGCGTCGTGGCGCTGACGAATCCGCACATCCCTGCGCTGACCGGGCCATAAACAACGCCGAGATTATTGGTGCCGCCATCGGTAGTGACGCCGTAGAAGGTGGAGCCGGCGACCAGCGGGCCGAACTCAGGGAATGCGCCGTCGTTGGTGCCGCCAGCGAAGGAATGGACCATGGCGAAGCCGGTGCCGTCGGTATTGATCTCGAACAGGACACCTTCACCGTTGGTTCCGCCGCCCTCGGTTGCGCCGTAAATGGTATTGGAAACCACCGTCAACGGGCCGAATTGAGGATAGGCCCCGTCGCTGGCGCCGCCCGCAAAGCTGTGCAGCACCTTGAAGCCCGAACCGCTCATGCCGATTTGGAAAACGATCCCCAGATTATTGGTGCCACCGCCCGAGGTCAGTCCATACAGCGTGGACCCACTCAGCGTCAGCGGGCCGAAGGGACCGGCGCCATCATTGTTGCCTCCGACAAAATGGTGAAGGATGGTGAAGGCGTTGCTGGTCAGCGCCGTATTGTAGGCAAATACGATACCTTCGTTGTTACTACCACCCGCGGAAGTCGTCCCATACAGGGTCGTGCCGTTAAGGATCACGCCTTCGTTGGGCAGCGCTCCATCGCTGGTACCGCCAGCAAAGGAGTGAAGAACGGAGAAGGGCGAGCCGCCGGTACCGAGGCTGAAAATCACGCCCACTTCATTCGTGCCGCCGCCGTTGGTCATTCCATACAGAGTGGTACCGGTGACAACGAGGCTGCCGTAGGGGTACTGTCCGTCGCCGCCGCCGCCCAAAAACGTGTGCAACAGGCGGTACGTTCCGTTTGTGCTGACTGCGAATGCGACCCCTCCGTCGTCAACGCCACCATTAAACGTCATGCCGTAAAAGGAAGTGCCATCCGTCGCGAGAGTGCCAAAGGGGTTGGTGCCGTTGGTGCCGCCGGTAAACGAATAGACCACGCTGAACCCGGTGCCGTTGGTGCTGATTTGGTAGACAGCACCATCGGAGTTGCTCCCGCCGTCGAAGGCCAGCCCGTAAAGTGTCGAGCCAATCAAGATCGGTTGGCCTTCAGGGTTGGCACCATCGGCGAGCGAGCTGGCGAACGAATGCAGGATGCCAATGCTTTGCGCCTGCGCGGTCATCGCAATTGTCGCCAGTGACACGATCACGGCGACCCAACTAACCCATACCTGCCGCTTCCGCATAGCCAAATCCTTCCCGATCAGTTGAGGACTGACCTTTACACCGGCCTCACCAAAAAGCTAAAGCTCTACTCTAGCCGTTTTTGATTCCAAACTCAAGTCCAAACACGCCTGTAAGCCTCTAATCACCTGCTATTGAAGCCTTCTCCATTCCCGTCCGCGCTGTCATGGTCGGACGGCTTCCTCTGCCCTATAGATATCGGAAATATCGCAGCCGGTACTTGGGCACACTGCCCGTCACGCCGGGATTGCTTTCGTAGCGTTCCAGCACGGCTTGTGCACGCACTTCACCCGTGATCTGGTCCAAGCCCGTCGTAAATGTACCCAGCGTTGCGCCCGGCGGTTGCTTGATGCTTTGGGCGACCGCCCAGATCGTAAAGGTGTTTGATCGAACCGTGATCAGGTTGGCAATCCGTTGGATCACCTGCTCCTTGGCCGCCAGCGTGTTAGCGCTGCTCGGCACCAGAGCACTCAATTCACAGATTTCCCCGATGCTGTTGAAAATCCCATGCCCCGATGACCCCTGCATTCCGTACGAGGGACTTCTGTTGTCGGTGTAAATGGTTTGGGCGACGGAGAGCGGACTAATCACGGAGCTCAAGCTGTTGAGCATAGCGTCCAACGGCGCCAGACGGGGTAACGTTGGATTTGCCGTGACCGCGCCGGGATTGATGAAGCTGTTGATATTGATCCGGCCGATGCCGCCCGCGCCGACGGTGAATAGGTCCAGTAGAGCCCAGTCAGGAATCTGAGAGGTGGTTCCATTCTGTAGCAGGCTGAGATGTTGGTTCGCAATACCCGGAACGTGAATATAACCGAGTTCGCCAACAGACTGCATCGGGGCGGCCCGCATGAACACTTTGGAGACATCAATGGGGGGGTATCCCGAAGCCGGGCTCGGCAAGGAGGTGTATGTCGTCCATTCGTTGGCGGAATCGTGTACGGCAGGATCACCGACGACCTGCGCTCCTTGATAGAATGTCCCGCCGGTTGTTACGTTAAGTTGCGTATTCCGGGGGATTAGCGGTATCTGCGCGTAATCAAGGAGATACCCCCGCCTGTACTGGATGACCACGGTGTTTGCGGCTGGGGCTGATGGGCTCCCGCTAACGCTCAAAGGTCCGTCGCTCCAAGTGAACGTGATGGGTGTCCCATTGTTGATGGCGGTAGGATTAATGTTGATCGTCACGGAGCTGGAGAACCCCACAGGCGGACTGAGATCCGGCAAACCGGCAAGCGTGATTTGCTCCCCGTTACTGCTGTACCGTCCGGCGTAGGGATAGTACAGCGCCACGGAGACATTTCGGGCGACGGTGGCGGGGCTGGAGCCGGAGCCGGGCGTGATGGTGTACTGGATTTGTATCTGATTGATGTACGGCGTCTTCGCCAGCCCGAGATACTTCGGTGGCAGACTACCATCCGTCGGCGGGGCCACGGAGGTCGGGTCGATCTGATACCCGATAATGTTGGCCATAAGCTGCTGGACGGCGTTGGCCGTGGTGTACTTGGCGCCGAAGCCACTACCGCTGGCACCATAGAACGTCGCCAGGTTTGCATCGGATAGCTCGTTGACGGCAGTGTTGAAGTTGGCGGGGGTCCCGAGAATTGTAGGATTAAGGACCAGCCGCTGGCGTCCGAAGATATCGAGATCATCGTTGTAAAGCGGAAAATTCCCGTCGTTCGAATACGCAGTCATCTCGAAGCGGTTGTCGTCGAATACATTGGTAATCCCTGGGTTCGCGCGCTGGACTTCGGCAACGGTTGTGTACGGTTGAGGTGTGGTGCCGCCCGGGATGCTGGCGGCGTAGGTGGAAAGACCGGGCAACACGCTGAGGTCCACGTCGCTGTTTGAGCTGCAGATGCCAAACGAATCGCTACAATTATACGGAGGCGCTCCGGCGGTGTTGACGTTAACTTTGGAGGCTTCGTCATCGACCCAATAAGCGATGCGCCCAACGATAGGACCGTGGCCCGCACCAGGTCCCGGACCTTTGCTCACGGTGCCATCCTGCGCCACGTACAACCAACCCACATTGATTTGCGAACCTACCGCCGTGGTGAATTCGCCCTTGCCGTCCTTGCCGCCTGTAATCCAGAAATTGGCGTTCAAGTTTACCGGGTCACCCAGGCTCGGATCGGAATACAGGGGATAAAAAGTCTGAGCGGTACCTTGGTAGATGTAAGCGCCCCCGGGAAACGTGACGTACGTGGAAATAGGACTGTCCGAGCGCTCGGGTGTCGCCTGGCGGATTTGCGCGACCGCCTGGTCGATCGCGCCCTTGGCCAGCTCGCGGGCCTGCATGACGCTGTTGTAATTCTTCGACGCCATGTTTTCGACGCGCATGCTGGTGACAAACGCGACCACTAACAGCGTGACCAGCGCCAGAATCGCCAGCGTCAGAATCAGGGCGACGCCGGATTGGGCGCGGTCAGGAGATCGTCGCCGACCGAAGATGGCGAACGGCGAATGCCGAATGGAGGTGAAGTGGTTGCTCATGGCAGCGCGTTCGGCAGGTACACGACAGTGCTGAAACTTCGGAGCGTGGAGTTGGTGATGGTCGGCCAGGAGGTGGTTGGCGCCAATCGCAACTTGGTCGCGGTTCGTGAATCCACCACGTACATTTTGATGACGATCGCGTACGGCAATTGGTTCACGTAGTTGATGGGCGGGGTAATGAGGTTTCCGGCGGAATTCAGGTACTCAAACTGAAGGTTGACAATGCAGTTTGTCGCCATGACCGACGGAGTATCCCCGATGGGGAGGGTGGTCGGCAGGGTATTCCACCATGTGGAGTTGCGAATATTCCAACTCCCAGCCAAGACATTGGCGCTCGTTGGCTCGATGAAGTGGCGCGTGAGTTGAAAGGCCCACTTGCCGGAGCCGGCGGGTACATCAGAATCGAACTCGTAGCCAACCTGGCACAGGTCGGCCTGATCGGCCGAGTTGACACTCACTGGGGCGACGAAGAAAACATTGTTTGTATCGCCGTGAAAAACGATCCCGTTTGTCGCAATAGCCTGGCTGAGTTCGCGCGACATCAGATCCAGGGCCGCTCGCGTCGTGGTGAAGGTCTCGACGCGGTTCTCGCCCAGCAGCCACGCCCGGTTGACCTGCTCGAACACCGAATACAGCATCGCAAACATTACCCCGAGAATCGCGATGGAGGTCAGCATCTCGATCAGCGTGAACCCGGCGCGGGACAGGACTCCCTTGCGTGGCTCGGATTGCGTTGGCGGTTTTGGATTCATCGTCAGTGCTCGTAGTCGGCAATAGTGGTGACGAAAATATTCGTGTTGGGTGGCGCGACGGTAATACCCGGTTTGTCCGGCCACGTGATCATGGCTGTCACCACGTATAAATTGGGGATCGTGGCCGAAAGTGTCGGGGTCACCACGATGTGGAAATACGCATCTTGCGGGTCTGTGGTAAAGTTATTAACGCTATTCGTGCCCTGGGCATCATAATAAGAGATGGGCGGCGCCGTTGGAGGCCAGGTGGTCAATGCCGTCAGGCGCATCGTGTTCAACGTGTCGTGGGCGATGGTCGCGGCCAACGTATTGTCGGCGGCATCACGGCCGGCCTGGGTCCCTTGCGGAATCAAGCCGATGACCGCGATCAAGCCGAGGGAAACGACCGCCAGCGCGATGACGATCTCCACCAAACTGAAACCGGTTTGGCGATTCGTTTTCATCGTGTCACCTGTATGTGTCCGACCAATGCGTCCACGCTGATCGTGGTCAGGTTCGCCAGGACCACGTTCCCGTTGAAGTTGGTCCGGGGGGCCGTCGGGCTCAATGCGCCGGTACCCGGAGTTGTAAACCCTTCCGTGATGACCAACGTGCTAGGTGTCGCGCTGTTGGGCGGGACGGCGGTTGCCGCGCCTGTCGGCGCAAATTCGATGTAGGCCAACGGCCCAGCCGAAGGGGTTGCCGGAGTGGGGAACGGCATCGTACCTGTCGTGCTTGGGTTAAGCGAAAACGAGTCGTCCAGCGCCCCCCCGCCGTTCGGCAGGTTTTTCAGCCCGAACGTGCTTAGGGTTTGTTGTAGAAACACGGTGCCAACAGGCAAGTACTCCCACTTGGTGGCGTAGGCCCAGTTGGCTGTGGTGTTGTCGCTATTGGTCATGACGGCATAGGCGCGATACCACATGTCCGGGCGGCTGTTAGTCTTCCAGAAGGGAAATACGACACGGGCGTAAACGCGTTGGGTGATGGCGAGCTGCCGGGCCAGACCGAGCGTGTTGGCCACCTCGCGCGAGGCTGCGTTCACGCCGCCCGATGACATCAGCCTCGTGACGGCCGGAATGGTCAGGCCGATCAGGACGCCGGCGATCACCAGGACCGTCAGCAACTCGATCAGCGTAAAGCCATCTGTCCGTCGTCGGTTCATTCGTTGTTACCAGCTCTTGACGTTATCGCGGTTCACACACGGCGGAGGCTCGTTCTTATAGGGGCCGGGCGGGTCGCCGCAATCATGATACTCCAGCCCATCGGGACCGTCCGACCACACAATAACACCATTTGTAATGGGGACCGCAGTAAGGCTGAAGGGATTGGGAATCGTGCCCACATACGTGACATCAAATCTCACGTAATATGCTTTCTTCCACGGATCGAGGAAGCAACCTGTGCATTTGCCGCCGTTGCCATTGCCGAGGTCCGCTTGCTTGAATTGGAGGAAGGCGACCCTGTGCGGGTTGCCTTGGTAGGCGCCGCTGGTGCTACCGATAATGCCATCCGTTTCGGTTGTCGGTACTGGCAGTGGTGTCGTGGAGGGCCCGATGTCGGCTCCCGAGAGCAGGGAGACCATGTTGCCGTCGACAACATAATTCCAATTCGGTAATGTGTCGGAGATCGGCCACTTGCCGTACTCGGTGTAATAGGCCTTGAACGCGGTGGTCAGGTTCGCGACCCCGCTTTGCGCCTGGGTTATTTCGGATTTCGTCAGCGAGCTCTTGATGGCGGGAAACAGCAGCGCCACGAGCACCGCAATGATGCCAATCACCGCGAGCATCTCGATTAGGGTAAACGCAGGGTCGGTTCGGATTCGGTTTCTCATGTGCCTCCTAATGCGGCTGCCAGTTGGCAATATCGTCGTTGGTCCCTTCGTCATCGAAGCCGTTCGGCCCGTACGACCACAGGTCGAACGAGGCCGTGTTCGTCTGGTTCACGGCGCCTGGATTGCAGTAGTAATTGTACGGGGCGCCAAAGGGATCCACAACATATGTCTTGCCTGATGTCGGCTCCACACGAGTCTCGTTGGCATTGAAGGTGAAATACTTGCCCGACAGCGCCGAATAGAGATTGGTGGAGTTGTAAATCTCGATGGTCGAGGGGTAGCCCGACGGGGTGCGCCGCGTTGTCGTGCTTCTCGGATATGCTCCGTTATCGTTCTTGTAATGCTCGAGGGCCATTTCCATGCCGGCGATTTCGGATTCCGTTCGCGAGACGGCAGCTTTGGTGAGCGCATACTTGGACGCATACACCACCAATCCCGCCAAAATCACAACGATCACCAGCGCCGTCAGCACTTCGACCATTGTAAAACCGGCGGGGGAAGAGTGTGAGAGGTTCACCCCGAAAGCCTTCGGAAAAGGGGAACCGCTGGCCAACGTCGTACTCGGCCCCCCTAACGTCCGCTTCTCGCCCTCGGCCCTCTGTGCTCTGTCCCCCGCCGTATTCTTTGCTGTCTCCGCTTTCATGAACTGACGATTCTGCACCCCGGCAAAGCGGGGCGCTCGCGTTACCGATTGCCGCGGTCGCGCAATTCCTGCTCCATTCGCTCGCTGATCCATTGTTTGATCATGCTCTGATAATTCAAATAGCGCGAACGCGCGAGACGTTTGATGCGCGCGAGCATTCGCGGGTCGATGCGCAAGGTGATCGCCGTTGATTCCGACTGGTCGGCGCCGATGACGGACTGCTCCATGAGTTTGGGATCGAGCCGGTGCAACTGCCAGAATTTGGCCTCGTCGTGCTCACAGGCGAACTGCGGGATTTCCTCCCATTCGTTTACGATGTCCATTCCGACACCTTTCGGTCGTAGAAATAGTCTTCTTCTTCCGTCATTGGCCTCGAGGCGATGACGCGAACGCGCTTGCCATCGGACCGATAAATGCTAAAAATGCCGCGACCAGTCAAGGTTCGACCGAGACAAAAGGCGCGCGATTCTTTGTTGAAGCGGCCTGAGTCTGGAATCAGCCGGATGCCGAGGGGATCTTCGAACGACTCTTCGATTTCGCGAAGAGTGGGCGAATCCTTAGGGCTAAACGGCGGATCTGACCAGTCAAACTCCATATTCAGTATCCGCAATGTACATACATGGTATGGACAAATCTGTCAATACCTCTTGACAGTTTTTTCAACATGGCTTAGTATCCTTGATGCCGCAAGCGCAGAGGGGTGTGCTTCCGCGGGAAACGAGAGGCTGAGGGTACTCGGACAGACAGTTAGGGGATAGGGACATCATGGGAACCAAGACAATTATCGCAGCCGGACTTTGCTTTATCGCGGTGGCCGCGCAAGCCTCACCAACCACAAACAGTTGGGTCGGCGGGTCGTCTTTCTGGGATGAGGGGCCGTGGACGTTGGGAGTCCCATCCATCACCGATGGAATTGATGTCATCGCGAATGGCGGCAGCAAGATCGTTACGATTGACGATGTTGTTTCGGGTAGTGAACCCGACGAGCTGACGATCAGCAATCTCACCGTAATCGGCTTGGCAGGCGCAACGAATACTCTGAACCTTGCGAACATGAACGCGGGAGCCGAGATTCCGTTGAACATCCTGAACCAGTTGATTATTGGCAATGGCGCGCAGCTCGAGATTTCCAATTCCATGCTGCAAGCCTACAACTGTGCGATTACCAATGGCGCGACACTCGTGCTCGCCGTGGGCAGCAACAGCAGCCCCATCGTGGTCAGTAACAATCTTGCGTTGGCCGGTTCGCTGAATGTTGCCGACGATGGCGGTATCACCAATGCGGCCTATACGCTGTTCACCTACGGCGGCACGCTATCCTATGGCGGATTGGCCATCGGTTCGACGCCGTCAAATGTGACCTGTGTCGTCAGCACAAATGTCATCGGCCAGGTCGTTCTGAATGTCACAATCACCCCGCCGGCCTCGCCTCTTCCGTTCCAAATTATTTCCATCGTGCGGTCTACAAATGACATCATCCTGACGTGGACCACAGCGGCCGCAGGCGCCAACTCTGTCCAGGCCGTAAACGGAGGGACGAGCGGTTATAACACCAACGCTTTCCAGACAATCTGGACCACTAATGTTCTGACGGGCACGACAAATTCGTATACCGATGTTGGCGGGGCGACCAACGTGCCATCGCGCTTCTATCGGATTTACTATCCGCATTAAATGACATTGGCGGGGTACGGGGAGTCGATGACGTATTCCCGTCGGCGAGACATGGGTTGACGAAATAGCAGCCTGGGTGTAAGAGAACTTGAAAAGAGGAACGGCAATGCAAGCAGGCAAAATCCGGGGATTCTCCGGCTTCACTCTGATAGAAATCCTGACAGTCATCAGCGTCATAGGCATTCTGGCTGCCATGCTTTTGCCGGCGTTGAGCGCCGCTCGCGAACGGGGCCGGCGCGCCGCCTGTGTCAGTAATCTCCGCCAAATCGGCATCGCCATTGCCATGTATTCTGGGGATTACCAAAACCACACTCCCACCCCTGATTATAATTGGGACACTGCGGTATCAAAGGCGCGGCCAATCAGTTGGAACTACATTCTTGTGGACCGCGGTTACGCCACCCCGAAGATCTTTCAATGCCCCAATGATCACCGGCTTCAACCGAGCCCGGGCTCAAGCCAACCAACTCTCTACCCCTGTTCTTATGCGATGGTCGCGGGCAAGGATAACAGCAATCCCACACCGAACAGCGGTGGCAACAACTACTGGATTGGCGGATCGCGCCTGACCTGCCCTTACTTGACGAACACGGTTACGGCCATCGTGGCGGAGTTGCTTGTGCCAAATGCGAACATCCTGCCGACGGTTCAACAGACAGGCAACGACAAGAATCTGGGCCTTTCCTTTGTGACGAGTCCGGTCGACTCGACTACGGGCAAAGCGCCCGCCTCCTTGCATATGGGCTCAAATCCTGTTGCCGGCAACTACCTGTTTATGGATGGCCACGTGGAGTGGGTCGAGAGATTCTCTTCGGCGACCTCGGCAAACGATCCCTCCATGCTTCAGATGTTCCCGCCCGTTCCGACGCCGCCGTCGGGTGCTGCTTCGCCATTTATTCCCTGCCCCTAACCGCATCGACTTCTCTACGTTTTCGGACTTGAATCTTGCGAACGGATGAGGAAGTTGCGCCAGGTTCAAGTAAGTAGCAGGTAGGAAGGGCACAAAAAGCCCGTTTTTGCTGGCTTGGAGGTTCGTGGCATGACGAGTGCTGATCTTACCCATGGAATGAAAGTCCTGATTGCTGACGACACTGATTCGGTACGATATGCGTTGCGTTTGGCGTTGGAATACCTCGGGCATGAGGTGATTGGCTTTGCTGCGGACGGACACGAAGCCATTGAGAAATATGCCAGCGGCCATCCTGATTTGATTGTGATGGATGTGCGGATGCCGCGGATGGATGGGCTGACCTGCACGGCGTTGTTATCCAAGACCGACCCGAGCGCCAAAGTCGTCATCGTCACCGGCAGCCGCACGACCGAGAGTGAAGCGCGTGAGGCGGGCGCCCGCGGCTTTCTCGAAAAGCCGTTCGACGTCACCGACCTTGATCGCGCCATTCACGGTGCGTTGGCCGCGGCCTGATCCCGCCCCTTTTCGCCACTTGCGCAACCTGTGTTGCCGCCGTAGTATCTCCGCGGAGGGCATCAATCCGTCTTATGGAAAGTGAAATCATGACGCTCCGCGAGGTGGCCGAGTACCTTAAGCTGAGCGAGAAAACCGTCAGCCGCCTGGCGCAGGAAGGCCGGATTCCGGCTCAAAAGCTCACGCGGCAATGGCGGTTCCAGCGCAATCTCATCAACTCGTGGATGTCCAATCCCAATAACATCGCCGTCGACCAGCAGGACTTGCCCCCCGAAGCCACCGGCCTGCCGCAGATGCTCACCGTGGCCAGCGTGATCAATCCTACACGCATCAATCTCAGCCTCGGCGCGCCCGACAAAAACGGCGTGCTGCGCGAGCTGTGCGCCCTGGTCCTCGACCCACGCGAGGAGCGTTTGTTCGAAACACTTTTCCAGGCGCTCAAGTCGCGCGAAGACCTGTGCCCCACGTGCGTCAGCGAAGGCGTCGCCATCCCACACGCCCGCAACGCCCTTATCGGCCTCGTCGATCGTCCCGTGCTCGCATACGGACGGCACAACAAAGGCGTCGATTTCGGTGCGCTCGACGGGAAACCCGTGTACCATTTCTTCCTGCTGTGCGCGCCAAACGTTCGCCAGCACCTGCAATTGCTTTCCCGGCTTTCGCGCCTCGTCAACAATGCCGATTTCCGCGCCCGCCTCAAAATCGCGCAACAGCCCGAAGATGTGGTCGCCCTGATCCGCGAGGTCGAACCGGGCATCCCCGGGACCTGACCCATGCGCTTCCCGATCTATCGTCCGCGCCGGCTTCGGCAAACCGCCGCGCTCCGCGCGCTCGTCCGCGAAACCGAACTGTCGGTGAGCGACCTCGTCATGCCTCTGTTCGTGCGCGAAGGTACCCGTGTTCGCAAGGCCATCAGTTCCATGCCCGGCCAGTTTCAGCTTTCGGTGGACGAATTGGTCAAGGAAGCCGGTCGCGTTTCCAAACTCGGCGTACCCGCAGTCATCCTGTTCGGCATCCCCGACAAGAAGGACAAAAAAGCCAGCGGCGCCTGCGCGGCAAACGGCATCGTGCCGAAAGCTGTTCGGGCTCTCAAACGAGAGTTTCCGGACCTCATCGTCATCTGCGACGTGTGCCTCTGTGAATACATGAGTCACGGCCATTGCGGTGTCGTTCGCAAATCGGGACGGGAATTCCGCATCGATAACGATGCCACTCTGGCGATCCTCGCCAAATCCGCCCTGGCCTACGCCGAAGCTGGCGCCGACATTGTCGCTCCCAGTGACATGATGGATGGACGCGTTGCCGCCATCCGTGCCGCGCTGGACGAGACCGGGTTCTCGGACACGCCGATTATGAGCTACGCGGCGAAGTTTGCGTCAGCCTACTACGGTCCGTTTCGTGAAGCCGCGGAATCACCGCCACAGTTCGGCGACCGCCGCACCTATCAGATGGATTACGCCAATGCCGAGGAGGCCCTGCGCGAGATCGCCCTCGACATCGAAGAAGGCGCCGACATCGTCATGGTCAAACCTGCCCTCGGTTATCAGGACCTGATCTGGCGGGTCAAAGAGAAGTTCCACTATCCCGTTGCTTGCTACAACGTCAGCGGCGAATACGCAATGGTCAAGGCCGCCGCGCAGAACGGCTGGCTCGATGAAAAACAGGTCGTCCTCGAAATGCTCACCGGCTTCCGCCGCGCCGGCGCCGACATCATCCTCACCTATTGGGCCCAACAAGCCGCGCAGTGGTTGAACCGGTAATCTGGTTGCGCCAATGATCAAGAAGCCCGCGCCGCGTCACTTCATCTGAAAGTAGCTGTACGCGAACCACACAAGCACGAGGGCCGCCAGGAGCCCCAGCCCCAGCACGCCCCACACCCAGCCCTTCGAGTCGGCGCGCTTCCTCCGCCCAAATGGCGATGCCGATCCGAACGCGACCGGCGGTCCGTCGCCTTTCCCCAGCTCGGCAATGTCCACCCCGGCTTGCGACGGCGGCAGCGGCTGGCTCGTCTTCTTCAGGTCGGATTCGAACCGCATCTCCACCGACCCCATCCGAACCTGATCCCCGTTGGTCAGCTTCGTCTCCGTGATGCGCATCGTGTTGACGCGGGTCCCGTTGGTGGAATTCAGATCGCGCAGCTTGTAGCTGTCGCCGTCCAGCACGAAGATCGCGTGATGATGCGACACCGTTCCATCCTCCATGCGAATCGTGTTGTCCAACGCCCGCCCCACGCTCACGCGCTCCTCCAGCAAATCAAAAACCTTGCCCTCTAACTGGCCCGACAGGATGTGCAATTTCGGCACTTGTAAGCCTCCGGCTTATTTCTGGCGCTGTCGCCCCGATGCCAACATCGGTTCAACAACGAACCTCACACGGCCCGCTCGCAACAAATCCCGCCCGCCTTGGGCGCTCATCACGAGGAACCGTCGCATCGGCGCGCATGATGCTGTCTCTCCCGCGCCAAGTCAATTTTGATTTTTACGATTGCGTTTCCGTTCCGTGTATATCACGCTACTCCTCCGAGACGGGCGCCGCGACGCCGTGCCCGCCCGGCTTCGACGAATACAGGCCCGGACGCTCGCCGTCCTGCCACGAACAACCGTCATGGCCGGACGCGCCCACTGGCTTTGGAGGTGCATGACAAGGAGTCGATCATGAAGACGAAATCGTTTCTTTCCGTATCTGCCGCACTGGCTTTCTCCATTCTGGCCGCCACCGAATCGTTCGCCGGCGTCAGCTTTTCGGTCAACATCTTCAATGGACCTCTCGGCTCGTGTGGCTACTGGATCAACGACCCGGCCTACGGACGTTGCTGGCGCCCGGCCTATGTCGCGTCCAATTGGTACCCCTACTGCGAAGGTTACTGGATGTGGACGAGCTGCGGCTGGTACTGGGTCAGCAGCGAACCCTGGGCATGGGCCACCTATCACTACGGACGCTGGGCCTGCGATCCCTACTACGGCTGGATCTGGCTGCCCGACACCGTCTGGGGTCCGTCCTGGGTCTGCTGGCGCGAAGGTGGCGGCTACTGCGGCTGGGCGCCGCTTCCCCCCGGCGCGGTCTTCGGTCCCGGTGGCGAAATCGTCTACCGGAATGGCCCGCCTCCGGACCGCTTCTTCATGTTTATCGATATCGGTCATTTCTCCGATCCCATCAGCCGCGGCAGAGTCATCATTAATAACACCGCCGTCATCAACAAGACCGTCAATATCAATGGCGTCACCCGCGTCAATAACGTCGTCGTCAACCGCGGCCTCAAATACGACGACATCCAGCGCGTCAACGCCCGCAAATTGACCCAGGCCCCATCACGCGCCGCTCTCGAACGCAACGCCGCCAACCGGACCCGCGCGACAGCGCCCGAAGTCATCCGTCCAACCTCCGGCGAACCGGCCCACAGCGGGAATCCCGCCCCGGGCCAGCCACAAGTAATCCGCGGCGGAGCCGGCCAGAGCGTTTACGATCTGAATCAGCCCCAAAAACAGGTCCGTTCCCCGCAACCGCCTCCGTCAAGCCAGCAGCCCGCGCCGACCACCCAGAAATCTCCAACCCAGCCACCCGCCCAAACGAGCCAGAAACATCATTACTTTTATCAGAACTTCGAATCCAAAAGCCCGGCGCCGTTCTCCCCCACCGAACCCGATTCCGTCCAGCCGCGCCAACACACATCTCAGCAGCCGGCGCCCCAGGGCCAGCCGTCACACCAGGAGCGCGCCTCGGAGAAACAAAGTCAACCTCACTCGGACCAAGGTCAGCCCGAAACCCCGCATAAGGGGCCGCCCGGCAACTGATCGTCGGATCACTCCGCATCTCGCAGCCGCTCCCGCAGCCGGCTGAATCGCGCCGCGGTCTTGTTGTTCCGCACCGCGATCGCCAGCGCCTTCGTCGACCCGATCAAAATCACCAGTTTCTTGCCGCGCGTGATCGCCGTGTACAGCAGGTTCCGTTGCAGCAGCACAAAATGCTGCGTCAACAGCGGCACGATCACGCACGGATATTCGTTCCCCTGCGATTTGTGCACGCTGATCGCATACGCCGGCACCAGCTCGTCCATGTCCGTGAACTCATACGGAATCTCCCGCTCGTCCACCTCGATAATCACGTTCTGCTCGACCAGATCGATCTTCTTCACCCGCCCCAGATCGCCGTTGAACACGTCCTTGTCGTAATTGTTCCGGATTTGCATCACCCGGTCGCCCGTCCGATACGTTCGCCCGTACCGCTGCACCACCGGGCCCGTCGGGTTCAGCGTCGCCTGCAGCTCGCGATTCAGGTTCTCCGACCCGCACAATCCCTTGTGCATCGGCGTCAGCACCTGCACGTCGCGCATCGGATCGAATCCAAACTTCTTCGGCACGCGCTCGCCGCACAACGTCTTGATCGTCGCCAGCACTTTCTCGGGTTCCTCCTCCGCGATGAAGAAAAAGTCGCCCTCGTCCTTCGCGTCGAGCACCGGCATGCCGCCCTCGTTCACGCGATGCGCGTTCGTGATGATAAAGCTGTTCTTCGCCTGCCGGAAAATTTCGGTCAGCCGCACGACCGGCACGCGATCAGAGTCGATCAGGTCCCGCAGGAAGTTCCCCGGCCCGACCGACGGCAATTGGTCCACGTCGCCCACGAACACCACCGACGCCGTCAACGGAACCGCCTTCAGCAGATGATAGGCGAGAGGAATGTCCAGCATCGATGTCTCGTCGATGATAACCATGTCGCCCTGCAACGGCCGCCGCTCGTTCATCGTGAACCCGCCCTCGCGCGGCTCGTACTTCAGCAGGCGGTGAATCGTCTGCGCCTGCGCCCCCGTCGCTTCGCTCATCCGTTTCGCCGCCCGCCCCGTCGGCGCCGCCAGCAATACCTTGCCCTTCTTGGCCTGCAAAATCTTGACGATGCTGTTGACGATCGTCGTCTTGCCGACGCCGGGCCCGCCCGTGATCACCGAAATCTTCGACGTGAGCGCGGTCTGGACCGCGTTCCGTTGCGCCGCCGCGAGTTCCACGCCCGTCTTCTGCTGCACCCAAACCAGCGCCTTCTCGAAATCAATCGACGGCAACGTCAGCGTCGCCCCGCGCAGTTCGTTGATCTTCCCCGCCACGCCGCGCTCGGACTTGTACAAGCTTGTCAAATAAACGTAGTCGTTCTCTACCACCACGTCGTTGACCGCTACCAGTTGCTCGATCGCTTTCTCGACCGGCCCGGTCTCCACTTCCAACAGCTCCCGCGCCGACTCAACCAATTGTTCCCGCGGAAAACACGTGTGCCCTTCGTCCGTCGCGCGTTCGAGCGAGTAAATCACCCCCGCCTTCAGCCGATGAATCGAGTCCTTCTCAATCCCCATCTTCGACGCAATCCCGTCCGCCGTGCGAAACCCGATCCCCGTAATGTCCTTCGCCAGCCGATACGGATTCTCTTTCACCACCGACATCGCGTTCTCGCCGTACTGCTTGTAGATCTTCGCCGCGTGCGCGCTCCCAATCCCGTGCCCCTGCAGGAAAATCATGATGTCCCGCACGCTCTTCTGCGTCGTCCACGCTTCCTTGATCCGTTTCGCCCGCTCGGGCCCGATCCCGTCCACCTCCCGCAGCCGTGCCGACAACGTGTCGATGATCTCAAACGTCCGCTCGCCGAATTTCTCGACGATCCGATCCGCATACGTCCCGCCAATCCCCTTGATCAATCCGCTCCCGAGATACTTCTTGATCCCCACCACCGTCCGCGGCAGCACCGACTCGAATCGCTCCACCGCAAACTGTCGTCCCCATTGCTTGTGGTTCACCCAATGACCCAGCGCCCGCACCGTCTCGCCCACGTTCAGCGCCGCCAGGTTCCCCACAATCACAATCGGCTCCGTCCGCCGTACCCCGCCCTCGGGCAAAAGCTGCGCCACCGTGTAATGGTTCTCCTCGTTGGAGTACACGATCCGCTCCACCGATCCCTCCACGCTCTGTAATGGCTCCGTCGTCGTCATCGTTTTTTATGGTCGCGATGGCCCAAATTCATGTCGGTTACCTCGAAAACGAAGCCATTTTGGGCCGAACGAAGCCAAACGAAGCCAATCGATTTTTGCCAATAATGACTTGGCGAACTGTCTATGGTGTAAGCAGTTGCAGAGGACAAAACACCCAAAAACCGTTGGCTTCGTTTCGTAGTCTATACCCCCCCGCCTCTGGCTCCCCCTGCTTTCGCAGCCCAAACACAGCCAAGTGTCGACCTTTCCATGCCGCCATTATACCAAATCTCCGGGCAAACCACGAGCCCGCAGCATGGTCGTTGGGGTGGGGGAATCGCAAGAATTTGACTTCTCGGCATGGCGCAACGGAGTGTATCAAATCAGGATATACAAGTCAATCGCAAGTATCGACAATCCGCTTGGCGGGCGAGGCTCCCGCCGAGCCGCCTTCTTTGAAATCTTAAGCGGAGTCCCATGTTGTGCGCCGGTCTCCCGACCGTGCACGCACCTCGACCGCCGATCCCCACATTCCTCCTCGCCCCGTCCTTCTCATCACAATTGTAGCCGCGAATCCCTGTCCGCCGTAGCCTCGGCGAAGGTGGACCATTCGCGGTTCGCTCGCCGCTTTCCGTTTGCCACCCCGGGCGAAGCTTGCCCGCCTCTGGTGGGAGTCTCAGCCGTTTCCATTCCGTCTCCCGCAGGCTTGCCGAAGCAAGCGCATCTGCCTACACTTTACTAAATCTCGAAGAGGAGAATTGAACAAACCTCGAACTATCGACGGGCAGTGGTGGATACACGGGGACGATAAGCCAGCGCATTTCGGCGTTCTCTCTTTCGACCCGGAAAGGGGGCTGGAACTAACCGTCAAAATTCCGCAAGACCGCAACTCGGCCGAAGCGTTCGTTGCCCTCTTTCAGGCTCAGGGGGCTCCCATAGCGGCGAGCGGTCCTCGCGGTCCGGAAAACACCATCACTCGCATTCTCGAGAGAACAACAACCGGAATAGAGATTCCGAATGTCATCCACGGCCGAGATGAGCATAACTATCCGGTTACCCTCTTCGGATGTAGCTGCGTCCGACCGGGCGTATCGACGGGCCTCGATGTTTACAACATAGACTGTCTGGCTGCCATCTTGGATTTCCAGGGAAATTCTTGGAGAGAAGCATGCTTTAAGTCTGCCCGCGTCAACTACACACTGCTCCATGATTGGATGAATCCCGGTGGAGGAGTGGAACGGTTAAACAAGCGTCAGGAAATCGAACTCAATGAGCGCGCTCGATTGGAGATTGAGGGCGCTAGCCTTGTCAACCAATCCCACGATGAGGTTCGGACGAAGTACCTTCACTACGCATCATTTGAATTCACCACGGCGCTAACGGTAAGGCAGATTCGCGATGAGTACGCTTGCGTCTTCCAACGCCTGCTTTGTCTTCTGACCGGGGAAAGAGTGTTTATAGAGGAAATCCGGCTCTTCGATGCTGCAAACGCGGCCGAGGCCACCGGGCTCCATCCACTGGGATCGGAATTATTGACCCCTAATTCCACGGTAGCAGATGCGAGGCTCCATAAGCACGCCGACGAAATGATAGCCAGCTTCAAAGAAATCGAAGCCGACTCCAAACTGATCGTAAAACGGTGGTTTGAGTGCCACAAACGGCTAGAACCCGTGTTGGATTTGCAGTTCGCGGTTCTCTTCGGGCTCGTTGCTACCCTCGACAGTGAGTTTCTATTCCTGGCTCAGGCGATGGAGGTGTACCACGCGCGCTCGAACCTGTTTAGACCCCGTGAAATGCCCAACGATGCACACAGAGAGCGAGTGAGGGCCATACTAGAAAAGGCACCCGATGAGTATCAGGATTGGTTGAAGGAGAAGCTGGCTTTTGCCAACCAAAAGACGCTTGCTCAGCGCCTCGGCGAGATTTTGGACTTGCACCGAACCGAGGCCGAGAAGCTTATTGCTGGCATTAACGACTTTGCGGCCAAAGTCCGGTACACACGCAACTATCTCACCCACTACAGCGAGGAGTCCC
Source organism: Verrucomicrobiia bacterium (assembly GCA_035501175.1). GTDB lineage: Bacteria > Verrucomicrobiota > Verrucomicrobiia > Palsa-1439 > Palsa-1439 > Palsa-1439. The sequence continues at coordinate 45,135 of DATJWQ010000092.1, forward strand.
GCCAATCCGGTAAGGTCGCGCGAGGAAACGAGCTGCTGAGGATTACCTACGCTTTGAACGCCTTGTTGAAGATATGCATGCTAAAGGAACTTGGTATACACGGCGAACCGATCGAGCGAATTGTAAGGAAACATTCCCGAATGCGATTTGTGGAACTCGACCCGGGCTAACAATCCGCTTCACCCCCGCCTCAATTCCGCCACCTCGCACCGCGCCATCTGCGGAAACATGTCGAACGCCGTGACGCGCTCCAGACGGTCACCGTGCGCAAACAACCCCCTGCCTCTCAGGCGCCAGCGGTCACCGCCCCAGCAACAGGTCCACGCCGCGACGAAACGCGCTCCATTGATCGCGCTGCTCCCGCCAGAGCCGTTGCCCCGTTTTCGTCAGCCGGTAATACCGACGCTCATGACCCTTCTTCGGACAGGTCCTCTCACTCACCAGAAGCCCCCGCCTCTCCAATCGATGCAACACCGGATACAGCGTCCCTTCCTGCCAGCGGATCGTCCCTTTCGATCGCTCAAGAACACGCTTCACAATCCCATAACCATAGTTCGACCCATGATGCAGCACATCCATCACGATCAGATCATACGTGCCTGCCGCCAGATTCCTCGCAAACTCGTTTCGATTCATTTCCAGATGCCTAGTAGTACGAGGTATCATAACCCCGCCACAGCCCTTTGGAAAGGCTTTCTCTTGCAACCCGCACACCCGTCAGATCGATCTGGCGGTCAATGACAACACGAAGTGTTTACCAGGCGATTCGAACGCCGGTTCCGCAGATTGGACGACCCCCGCGATGAGTGGCTACATCAGGAGTCGCGAGACGTTCTCAGACCTGTGCCGTTGTCGTTTCCGTCTGTCCGCCTCGCCCCGCCGTCGTTTGCCGGGATGGCTGAGGGGGCACAGTCGTTCCTCGTGTTCTGCCGCGCATGTTCCCCGCTGTCGTTCGGGGAGAGTCGAGTCAGACGAGACGCCCCGAATCTCCGGCTCGGAATTCGGAGCAAAGGGCTTGCCCGCCTCTGGCGGGGGGCCTCAGCCGTTCCCCTCGCCCCTGTCGTGCAGGGGAGAGGGTCAGGGTGAGGGGTTAACGTCCGTTCCGTTCCTACGCCCACTTCTTGCCAATCGCATCCAGCCCGGCCTTCTGCAACTCCTCCGGGCCCATCACGATTCGCAATTTCACGTCCGCCTCGAACGTCAGAAACAACGGCTCCGCGATCCCGGGTATCTTCGACGGCTCCGCCACCTCCACAATCATCGTCACCCCGCGTTTCCCGTCCTTCTCGCTAAAATACGCCGCCTCGGGCTTGATCGCCTCCATCACATCGGCAATCTTTTTCCCCGCCGTGCCTTTGCGTACCAGCGTGTTGAACGGCTCATTCGGAAACGTCACATCCAATAGCATCTTCATAATCGCGACCTCCGGTCCAGTTGAGAGTTGGTTTGCCAGCCACCCCGCATCATAACGAGTATGCGAAACTCGTCAACGCGGATAATTCAGTCAACAATTCGAGAGTCGGTCGCGCTTTACCGCCGGACCATCTCCGCCACCGCCTCGCAGTGCGCCGTCTGCGGAAACATGTCGAATGGCGTAACCCGCTCCAGCTTGTAACCTGACTTGGTCAACTCTTTGATGTCTCGCGCCAACATCGGCGGCGCGCACGACACATAGATGATCTTCCGCGGCTTCTGTTCCCGCAACGCCTTCAGCACCACCGGCGCGCACCCGGACCGCGGTGGATCAAGAATCAAACACGTCTCGTCCAGGTTGCATTGCCGCAACGTGTAGAACAACAGCCGCTCCGTCCTGCCCGGGTAAAAATCGTAGCCCTTGACCCCCAGCCGCTCCGCGTTCTCGTTCGCCGCCTTGATCGCCTTCGCGTCCTCCTCGATCCCGTACACGTGCCCCGCCAGATCGCTCAGCATCAACGCGAACAAGCCCACCCCGCAATACGCATCCACCAAAATCTTGCAACCGCTCGCCGCAAATATCTTCCGCGCATGCCCGAGCGCCAACTCGATCACCTCGCGATTCACTTGAAAGAATGATCCCAGCGGCACCTGCAACCGCCTCCCAAGAATCGTTTCCGTGATCAGTGTGTGCGTGACCGGCGGCTGCTCCAACGACGGGTCGGGTTCATCCAGCGGATCACGCGCCCGCCGCGTTTCCGTGTACAACCACACCTCGCCCGCCGAGTTGGTCCGAATCGTCAGATGCACGTCCTCCAACGCCTGCCCCGCCACCTCCGCCAGCTTCGCGTTCACTTCCTCCCGCGCAATCGGACATTGCTCCACGCCAATGATCGATCGCCCCCGCACCGTCCAGAATCCCGGCTTGCCCGGCCCGTGCACCACGATCTTGTTGCGGTAATGATATTCCCGCGGCGATCCCACCACCGCTTCAATCGGCGGCTCGGCAATCTTCCCAATCCGCTGAAATACATCCCGAATCTGGCTCCGCTTCAGCTCACGCTGGTGCGCGTACTCGACGTGCTGATACTGGCAGCCCGCGCACTTCATGTAATACGGACACCGCGCCTCGACCCGCCGCGGCGACGGCGTGATGACCCGCACCAGGTCCGCCGTCGCGTACCGCCGCTTCACCTCCACAATCTCGACTTCGACCCGTTCCCCCTCGATCACGAACGGCACAAACACCACAAAGTTGTCCACCCGCCCGATGCCATCCCCGCCAAACGCCACCGTCGTGATGTCCAGTTCGAGCCGCTGGCCGGGATGAAGCGCGGGTAGTTGCGGTATTTCCATGCGTGTGCCGAATCCTAGTCCCACCCGAACGCGATTACAAACCGCTCTTTCGGGACCTCAGCAGAATCCCCACGCTGCTGATCAGCGACCAGACCCACGCGAAAAGAAATAGCATTGCGCCAGTGAACCCCAGCGCCAGATGCGGCGCGACATCCGCGGGAAATCTTCCCAGGCGCACCCACTCGCGCACGAACAAAAGCGCCCACACCAGGGTCAACGCAAAACCCGTTTGCGAGACCGCAAGCTGGAGAATCCCCGCCACGCGCCGCCGCGCCATGAATGTCCCCAGCCCCGGCAACACCAGGTTGCTCAACACACACCCCCACGCGGCCTGTCGTGTCCGACCGCGTTCGCTCTCTGCCTCAAGGATTCTGGGCGGTGGTTTGGGCTCCAAAGACGTCCTCGTATGCGTACATCAGCGCCGCGGTGGCAATCGACCCCGTGATGAATACGCCAACCACACATCCCAGCACGCCGAGAGCGAACACCAGCCCGGCCACGATCAGCAGGCCAAACATCGTCCACCAGTGATGGGAGATGACTTTCCGGCTCAGTTCCATCGCCGGCCAGAAATCCAGCTTCTTGTCGATCACCAGCGGCACGGCGAACGACCACGCCACCGCCAGATAGACGCCGGGCAGAATGCACAGCAGAAAACCAACGCTGGACAACAGGCCCACCACGAGCTGCGCCAGCATCAGTTGGACAAACGCCAGCGAAAAACCCGCAAACGCATCGCCGACGGCCGCCGATTCCCCGCGAATCCGTTTCAGGAACAGCAGGTATAATCCACCCAGCAACACCCCGTCAACGATGAGACCCGCAATCACGCCCAGAATCGGGATCGCCCCCACCGCGGCCATGATCACAAACACGAGAAAACAACTTCCCACCAACAACCAGAAGTTCGCCTTCACCAGTTCCCATCCGCGCCCGATGCACCGTCCAATATCGATCCGGTAATCGCGCGCCAGGATCTCCGCCGCCAGCGCTTCGGCATCGACCACCCCGACCACCGGCGGCGCCGCGGCCGCGCCGCTCGCGGCGCGCAATGCGTCGGCGAATTCGGCCAGCTCGCTCAGCGTCTTCCATTCCGTGGCGCCTTCGGCCTGCGCCTTGGTCCGGGCATTGGCCCGACCCTCCCGGATCCATTGCCGCAACTGGTCGATTGTGACAGGACCGTACTCGCTTCCGTCCGCTCCGATGATCTTGTACATGTCAGAACCAGCCCTTCTTGTTCACGATATATGTCCGCACAAATTCCTCATCCGACATCGTCAGATAAATGATGCCTTCTATCAAACTAATGACCCACATCACCACGCCGCCAACCCCACACGTCAGCACCGTGATCAGAATCCGCGCCACGCCGGCGCCCGTATTCCCTTGAATGAACTTGTGAATTCCCCAGATTCCCGTGTGTGGAATCAGGGCAATGATGCCGCACACAATCTTCTTGTCTGCCCCGGGAAGCCTCGTGCCGTAGCCATACACCGGCGGCGATAGCGGCGGAGGTACACCCGCCGTGATCCCCAGCGCCGCGTGAAGTTCCGCATAATCGGCAAGCGTCTTCCAATTCGCGTCTCCCGACGACTGCGCCTTGGTCTGCCCGTTGGCGCGGCCCTCCCAAATCCATTGCCGCAACTGGTCCACGCTCGCAGGAACGTATTCTTGTCCGTCGGCTCCAATGATCTTGTACATGTCACTCTCCGCTCAACCGGGGTGAAACTCTACGGCGCCAACAACGTGCATGGGTACACCGGAATATTCCGCAGCACCCCAAACGCAACAATCACCGCCAGCAACACCCAGATCCAGCCCGGCTTCAACGTCGTCACGTCGCCGCGCACGATCAGATAACCCGCCACCGGCAGCATCGCCATCGACAGCGCATTGAAATGAAACGCCGCCACCACGTTCCCGTGCAATAGCTGATGCAACGCCCGCGTCGTCCCGCAGCCGGGACACCACAGCCCCGTCAATTGATGAAATGCGCAGACCGGATAAATGTTCACTCGCGTCGGGTCAAACGCGAACAACACCGCCGCCACGAGCCCAAACGCCACTCCCAAACCGATCATTTTGACGCGAGTCACCATCCCGGATGAAACCGATGCAGACGAAAATGCATGAACGGTACCCACAAACATACGGACATCAACCCGCACGCCACCGCCACCCAGAACCAGATCTTGGCGTTCCGCGAGGCCTCTCGCGCCCCTTGAATGTCTCCAGTCTGGAGCTTCGTGTTCACTTGCGCCGCGAAAATAATCGAGACGATCCCGAACGGCAGACAGCAGCAAATCGTGCTCAGAATCGCCGGCACCAGATAGCTGTCGATGTGTTCGTGGGGCTGGAACCTCGGCGCCGCGGGCGCAGCCGACGGCGGTGGTGGCGTCGGGGAAGGCGTGGCGCCCAGAGGCGGCGGCGTCGACGGCGCGAATTCGGGAAATTGACCGAGCGGCTTCCACTCCGTGCTGCCTTCGGCCTGTGCCATGGTCTGCGCGCTGGCGCGTCCCTCGGCCATCCACTGGCGTATCTGCTCCGCGCTCACAGGGCCGTATTGCCGGCCATCGCCACCGATGATCTTAAACATTGGGCTCCTCGCTCGCTCCGTGGTTCAACGCCAACTCCGCACCGGGAATGCGTTCACGCTACGCCAGCGCCTTGTGCAACTCCAGCTTAAATTTCTCCAGCCCCGCGCTTTCCAATGCCGAGATTTCAATAATTCTTGGCAGCGCGAGCGTCCCCGCTTGCGGTCGTGTGGTCTCTGCCGACCTGGTCTCGCCCGCCTGCCGTTTCTTCGTCCGCGGTGCCGTTCCGCCCCGCATCTTCCTCTTGAATGCCGTCAGGTTCTTCTTCGCCTCCGGCAAATCCATCTTGTTCGCCACCACCAGCCGTTTCTTCTGCAAAATCTCCGGGTTGTACAGCTTCAGTTCCTCCAGCAATTGCTCGTAATCATCCTGCGGCTTGCGCCCGTCCACGCCCGCCATGTCCAGCAGCACCACCAACAACTGGCACCGCTCGATGTGCCGCAGAAAATCGTGCCCCAATCCCTTCCCTTTGTGCGCCCCTTCGATCAGTCCGGGAATGTCCGCAATCCGAATCCGCGTGAAATCATCGTAATTCAAAATCCCCACGTTCGGCGTCAACGTCGTGAACGGATACGGCGCGACCTTCGGATGCGCATTGGTGATCTTCGCGATCAATGTCGATTTGCCCGCGTTGGGAAATCCCACCAAGCCCACGTCCGCCAGCGTCTTCAATTCCAACTCCACGTCGAGTTGCTCGCCCGCTTCGCCGTACTCGAATTCGCGCGGCGCCTGGTGGACCGAACTCTTGAACGCCGCGTTGCCGCGTCCGCCCCGCCCGCCTTTCGCCAGCACGAATTGCTGACCGTCCTCCACCAGATCGGCAATCAACTCTCGTCCGGTCTCGATCTCTTCGGGCGGCCACGCCTCCGCTTGGCCGCCGGCCTCGGCCGTCGTCGTCGCCACGCTCTTCGCTTCCGCGTGCTGCTGCGCCAACTGTTTCGCCCGTCCCGGCGTGAATGGCATCCCGACGCCCGCCGTGGGATCGAATTCCTCCGTCGCCGCCGCCGGATGATAATTCGACGGCGCGCGCCGTTTCACCGGCGCGGTCAACCGAAACACCTGCGTCCCAATCGGCACTTTCACCACCACATTCTTCGCGCTCCGCCCAAAACAGTTCTTCCCGCGCCCGTGCACGCCGTGCTTGGCCACGACCCGCGGTTGGTAATACAACTCGGAAAGATCCGTGGCGTTCTTGTCCGCCACGAGCACCACGTCGCCGCCCTTGCCGCCGTCCCCGCCATCCGGCCCGCCCCGATCCACATATTTCTCCCGCCGAAACGATACGCTCCCGTTTCCGCCATCCCCTGCCTTGACCCGAATCTTGACCTTGTCAACAAACATGCCGAAAGCATAGCCGCAAAAACACCAAGCGGGAAGGGGAAAGCCGACGAAAGTCAGTGCGTGTAGGGCGCCAACTCCACGTGCCCGTCATCGTACAGGACGACGCGTTTGCCATGATGGTTCGGCAGGATTTCCCGAAGAATCACGACGTTGGAACTTACGCCCCAGACATTTGTTGCGCCAGTAAACTCGTAGCTGCAGTGCGTGCGATCTCTCGCCGAGGGGCAGATGAACCAATCGGTAGATACAATCGCATCTTTTAGATCCGAGAAATCGTGAGGAGGTCTCCCATTATGTAAATTGGCATAAGTGCCGCACGCAAGGCCAATCCCGTAAACGTTGCTCAGGCATGCCGCTTCTCGCGCTTTCTCCCTTGCAGAGTAGAGCTTCAGCCAACAGGCTGGGACTATCGCCAAGACGCAGAGCATCAGGGCGACGGTGGCAATCCTTCCGTTCCTCGGCGACGAAAGCACAGTGAATTCTCCCCGTCAGAATTGGCAACCTATCAGATATTTCCCCGCATGACAATGTACGTTCGAGCTGAATTGTCCTCTGCACCAGCACTCGAAACGTCGTCCCCATCATTTCGGGATGCATCAATTGCTGAATCGCCGCGCGCCCGTCGTCGAACACGAGGACAAACTTACAACCACTCCTTGAACCACGCCTGCGTCGCGCGGGCGATGGCGCCGCCCCGATCACGGAAGAGCAAATCGTGCCCTCCGGCGCTGGGGATTAGCATCAATTGACTCAACCTCGGCGTAGCGGCATGAAGTTGGCGGCTGTATTCCGTGGACACTTTTTCATCCGGTTCACCGTGGATGAGTAGGACGTGCGCTTGGGTGTTTTGAATCGCTGTCAAGGGACTGGCCTGTTTCGGATCGAAACCCGCCAGCTTGCCGGCATCGTTGATCGCGCGTGCGATCGTCTCATCGGTGATGAACCACCGTGGCACTTTCGACGAGTGGCGGATGAAATAGGGCACCTCGTCCTGCATCGTTGTAAACGGCGCCACACTCACCACCGCGCGCACGCGCGGGTCGCGTCCCGCTACCATGAGCGCGCACGCGGCGCCGTAGGAGGTCCCGTAAACTCCCACCGGGCCAGTCAGGAGGTTCTCGCGTTCGAGCGCATCCAATACCTGGCTTAAGTCGGCCGCTTCCACGAAGCCATATGTCAACCACCGGCCACTCGACCGTCCGTGTCCCCGCAAATCCACCAACACTGCCCTGTACCCGTCCGCAGCCAGATGTTTGGCTACGGGCAGCAACGATCGTTTCTGATCGTGCAGACCATGGCATACCAGAACCGTGGCGTGTGGTGCGCCCGCCGATGGTTCAACAATCCAGACCGAAAGCGACGCATCCGGCGGACCAACCGCCACGCGCAACTGGCGGGAAACGCCAAGCGCAGCCAATTCGCCCGCGGAAGCGTCGTCGCGTGCCTCAAAGGTGCGATCCGCATTGGGCGTCGTAACGATCGCGTTGGGTAGCCAACGCGCCACCCTCGCTCTTGCAATCGCAATGGCTGCGATTGAGACGACGACACTCAGCCCCAGCCACTTTCCCAGGCGCGTCGCGCGTCCCCTCCACATTCGTTTATCGTTTGGCATCGCGCGTCTCGACGTGACTCTTGACCCCGTCCACGAACATGCGGAGAAGAATAGCCCAGACGCGGAATAGTAGCTACGGGTTATTTGTCTCAACCAAATCCAAAACCCACTCGACGTGGCCATCGCCGTACAGCGCATTGTGGCCCGTTCTGTGAATGCCCGTCCGTTCCGTCATGATGATCGCGTCTACCGTCTCGGGAGTGTTCCACTTCTTCCCACCCAGCACAATCTGATAGCTTGGATGGCTCGTATCTTTGGCTGAAGGGCAAACGAGCAGCTTGTCCAGATTAGGATTGTACGCCCGCAGATCGTCAAAGGTCTTCGGAATGGTCTCGTCATGGTAGCCTGCATACACAACGATTGCCAGCCCGATCTGCTTCATGTTGCTCGCGCAAATCATCCTGCTAGCCGATTTGTACAGCACTCGATCATTCTCAAATAATAGAGCGGCAATGGATAGATAAGCGCAACCGAGAAACAAACCAATGATTGCGAGCCTGCGGCCCTTAATGCGCGCTCTTGACCTATTGATTTTTGCATAATATAGTGACAACTGGACTCAAAACAGCTCCGCCTGTTTCCAGAAGGATTGAACCAGGGTTGGGCGACGGCGCATCCGGGCCAAGGCGCGGCGAGCGGCATGGGTGAGTTGGCCGTAGTCCT
>DATJWQ010000093.1:0-69582 GCA_035501175.1 Verrucomicrobiia bacterium
CGGTGCCCGCGGTGGCAACGGCAGCGGGCGGGGCGGGTGGTAACCGTGGTACCGGAATTAGATTTGACATTCGTATCGGATGGGGATATGATGGAACGGTTCTTTGAAATATTGGTGGGCTGTTTGCGACATCGGCACAGCATGGTCGCGGCCTGGCTTTGACAGGATGGGAACGGCAGAGGAGAGCGCCCCCTCACCCTGACCCTCTCCCCCAAGGGGGCGAGGGGAATCCTGTTCGCGGCTTCGAGGTTACCAAGGGGGTACCCCCCCTATATCTGCGAAACGAAGCCAGTTGTTTTGGGGGGTTACCAGTCGTCCAAGGGATTGATTGGTAGTTGGTTGCGTTGTCGAGTGAGCCAATTTGTCACTTGGCTTCGTTTGGCTTCGTTCGGGGTATAAATGGCTTCGTTTGAAGGTTCAGAGGGGTGTAACCGGGGTTATGAGCGCCCGGTTTTGGGCGTTTCGGAGCCGAGGATCGCGTGTGTGCAAGGATGCGGGCGAGTTCTATTCTTCCTCGATGGCGGTATCGTAGAACTTGAGGATGTCGGAGCCGTCGGTTTCCTCCATGAACTTCATGGCGGTGCGCGGGTGCTGGTTGAGGAAGCCGGTCACGAGGTAGGGGATGGCGAATCCCCAGCGGAGTTTTTCGCGCATCGGTTCCACGCGATGTTGCACGCACTGCAGGATCGGGCGGAGATTGAACTTGGGGTTGTGAAGAAAGCTCAGGAGCAATTCCATCGGGCAGTTGCCCGCGCCGCGTCCGAGGCCGGCGATGCTGGCGTCGAGCATGTTGGCGCCGAGGATGATTGCTTCGATGGTGTTGGCGAAGGCGAGTTGCATGTTGTTGTGGGTGTGAATGCCGATCGTCTTTTTGGCGGGCCTGGTGAACTTGAGGAATTTATGCATGAGCGCCTGGATCTGCTCGCCATAGAGCGTGCCGAAACTGTCGACGATGTAGAGGGTCTCGACCTCGGAGTTGCAGAGGATTTCGAGGGCGTTGTCGAGTTCCTTGTCGGGGACGGTGGAGACGGCCATGATATTGATGGTGGTTTCGTGGCCCTTGTCGTGGGCGTCCTTGATCATGTCGAGCGCCGTGGGGATCTGGTGGATGTAGGTGGCGACGCGGACCATGTCGACGACGGTTTTGCCCTTGGGGAGGATGTCGGTGTGATAATCGGTGCGCTCGGCGTCGGCCATGACGGAGATTTTGACGGAGGATTTCTTGTCGCCGATGACGCGGCGCATATCGTCCTCGTCGCAGAATTTCCACGCGCCGAATTCGGTGCGGCTGGCGAGTTTCTTGGAGGCTTTGTAGCCGATCTCCATGAAGTCCACGCCCGCGTCGAGGTCGGCCTGGTAGACGGCCTTGACGAAATCGTGGTCGAAACGATGGTCGTTCATGAGGCCGCCGTCGCGGATGGTGCAGTCCATGACTTTGATTTCGGGGCGGTAACCGATCCAACCTTTCGGACCCGTGGCTTGAGTGTCTTTCGTCACAAGAGTTTCCTTCCGTTGAGTATGAGGCATGCGAATGGACATGGTAAACGGGCTTGCGTATTGATTCAATTCAATAACGCCAGCACGCCAATGGCGGAGGATCACCTGTCAAATTTCCTTACAAGGAGAGTGGTTACCGTCAACCAAACCCAACACATTGAGTGTTCGATAGTTAGACACAGCGGGGTGCGGGCGGCGTCGTGGAAGTTTACACTTTCATAGTTGGTCGGTCGTGGAGGTCAAAGCTGGTCGGACGGCAGGCACGATTGTAAGTGCTTGGATGGCCAGTTGTTATGTCTTCATGTCGGGGTGGCCGCAAGCGGAGAATTTGGGCATGGCACAGAGCTAGCTTGAGGTAGTTATAGTGGTGAGGTGTAGGTTGGTTCGCGTGTAAAGTGCGTGCGGTGGATTCGTACGTGCTCTTGATGTTGGGAAGACAGGGAAAGCTGGACAGGCAGAGGGACATATGGTGATAGGGAAGGGAATCGAGCCTGTGTTTGTTGGTCATCGCCGCAGCGATGGTCGCAACCTCTTCGGCCCAAGTCGGGCCAATTCCAGTGTCGGGAACATCGGGCGGTAGCGCGCCAATGTTTGTCGTGATGTGACATGTGAACGTGGCTTTGATTCTGCAAAAGAAGAAGACGAAGGAATTGACGAGACCGTAGAACGCTGGTTAGCGCACCCCAAGATACGCAGCCGCAGGCCAAAACTCCCTCAGTAGTCGAGGGAGTTTTGGTTTTTTATGACCCCAAGCAACGAGGGTTCCTTGCGGGATTCCGCAGACCAAGTACCGAGAACGCGCCCCGTCGCCCTACTCGTATGGCTACGGAAGTGTGATCTCGATGCGATAGAACTCCTGCGGTGGCAGGGCGTTCGTATCGGTGACGGCGATCTGGCTACCGTTCGTGGCGAGGCCCGAGCAACTCGTGAGCGGAGCCCATGCGCTGTTGACCAGGTCGGTGCTGAACTGGGGAGCGTAGACGCGCCCGGGAGCCACTGGCTGAAAGAGCAGGGTCATCCATGAGGGCTGATTTGTCACGGCGACAACATTGAGGGTAAACACCGACGACGGGTTGGTCGGATCAAGTCCAGCCACGTACTTAAACTGATTGTTCTGGCCCGTGCCATCGGCATCCACGCCGGCCGCGGCGAGCGGATTGTTCGTGGCGCCGAAGTACTGGACCTGCCACTGCTGGAAGGGCGTGAGAGCCGTTGTCGTCGTCGCGCTGACCTCGGTCGAATTGGTGCTCTGACAACCCGACTCGACCGTCGCGAGCACGTAGTAATAGGTTGTGCCATCCGCGAGGCCGGCATCGGTGTAGGTCGTGCTGGTGACTCCGCTGGCCACGTTCGTGTACGGCCCGCCGGTGACGGCTGATCGCTGAATGTTGTAAGCGGTCGCGGCGGGCACGGCGTTCCACGCCAACGTTACCTGCTCGAAACCGCCGGTCGCCGTCAACCCGGTCGGCGCGGTCGGGGCGGGCAGGACGATCTCGATACCGCTGCATTTGGCCATGTCCACGGCGCCATTGGAGAAGGTAACGGAGATCTGGCCATTGGCCCTGGGCATGACGTTGTATTCACGGACCAGGGCAACGTTCTCGCCTCCTGCGGCAGCGAAGATATCGAAATTCGTCAGCACCTGCACGCCATTGATGAACACGTTGAATTCCCGCTGTCCAGATCCGCCCCAGTAGATTTCCGCCTCGTGGAGGCGCACCGTGTAGACCAGTCCCGTTGTCAGGCCGCTGAACGTATACAGGCAATTCCTGTAGCGCTCGGTCTTGTATATGGCTTGTGGCGCCGGGTTGGTCACATTGCTGGTGGCAATCGTCGCGGTGCTCGTCGCGGCAATCGTCCCGCCCGAGACGTCGGTATCGGTCACGAATGTCCCGGCTGCATTGCCGCCGGAGTTCACCGAGAAGTAATACGGGCCGAGCGTCGCGCTCGCGGGAGGCGAGTTCGAGCTCTCGCCAACGGAATTCGTCGCCGACACGACATAGTAATAAGTCGCGCAACCGAGAGCCCCGGCATCCTCGTAGCTGGTAGTAGTGGGGCTGGCAATCGTGGTGTAGGGACCGCCGCTAACGGCGGAACGCTTGACGTTGTAGCTCGATGCGTCGGAGGACGGATTCCAGTTGAGCCCGACCATGCCGCCGCCGGGAGTGGCGACGAGCCCGCTCGGCATGGCCGGCGGATTTGTGGACGCCACGTAATTATACACGCGCATGTAGTCGATCACCATGTCGCCGGGAAGGCTTGGGTTAATGGAATTGGTGCCCGGATAGCCGGCATAACTGCCGCCGATGGCCAGATTCATCAGAAAAAAGAACGGCTGGTTGAACGGGAACGGATACGGCTGGCCGGTCGAACTACCCCAACTGGTTTGCGTTTCGTACGCCGTGCCATCCACCGACCACGTGATCGCAACGCCACCGCTGGCATTGGTCGTCCAGTCCAGGTCGTAGACGTGGAAGTTGGTGACCGAACCCCCGCCGGGCAGCGTGTAAATCGCTGTTGCATCCGAGCCGGAGTGAATGCTGCCCTGTACGAAGGTCGGGGTTCCGTTATTCTCCACCACATCGATTTCTCCGCAACCCGGCCAGCCGATGGAGTTGATGTTTGTCCCGAGGCTCCACAGCGCGGGCCAGAAACCCGTGCCCTGCGGCAGGCTGGCGCGCCATTCGATGCGCCCGTACGTCTTCCAGTACAGCCCCTGCGTCTTCATTCGGGCGGACGTATAATAGAAGGTGCCCTCGGAACTATTCGTTGTCTGTTGCATCGCGTGGATGTGAAGATAGCCATTGGTGACAAACGCGTTGGCTTTGTTGGACGTGTAGTACTCCAGTTCGCCATTGCCCCAACCTGGATTGCTCCCGCCGTTGCCGATGTCGAATGTCCATTTCGTCAGATCGATGCTCGCACCGTTGAACTCATCGCTCCAGACCAGCGACAGAGTTTGCCCTTGCATCGAGCTTGTGGCAATGACCAGCAGGAGTACCAGAAGAAGATCGAGACGAAACGGGCGGATGTTTGCACATCTGCGATTACGATTCACGCGGACGGCTCGAAACGGTGAGACTTTCACAAATACCCTGGTATGAATCATCCCTCTTGTTAACGATAATGCACCCGCGCGATCGTTTCAAATCGATAATTGACGACCCGATGTTGCCAAACGCTTCTGTCGACGCACGAAATGAAAAACCCGCGCGATGGCAGGTTGAGAATCTTACGGGTCGTACTCGAAATTCTTATTGAGCAACTGCGCCGGATACAACGTCTCGACGTGACCGTCGCAGAAGAGGAGGTTGGCGGCCTTGTTACCGTTGTGCCGAAAGCGAAGCAGCCCCAAATTGGCATTGTCAGCGTTGCTACCGATATCGGTCCCCTTTAAGGGCGAAGTTGGTGGGAAACTGCTTGAGCCATACGCAACTTGGGCAGCGCCTATCTTCTGGAAAAGAGCTTCCGCATCGTAGCAATTCCCCACGCACCCGGCGGGGGCACCTTGAGGTCCATCTGCGACCAGCACCAACTCACTTGGGCGCGACTGGGAGGTCTGGCGCTTGGGCGCGCTGAACGGAGAGGGTAAATTCGAAGCACCGAAGAGGTACGGGTGAGCCGAATAGGTCGTGTGCGTGGTATAGCCGCCCGGTGTTCGCACGCTGGGGCACAAGAGGACGTGGCTGGCGTTGATTGTACCAGAATTGCTTGGATCAGCATAAGTGGTTTGCGTCTTGGCCAGATACGGCGCGATGAAGAGAGTCCAATCACCATTATCCGCCCCGGAAGCTATAAACCCGGACGGGTAATAGTCGTTGTGATCATCCGCATACATGGCTACAGCCACGCCGATTTGCTTCAAGTTGGAGACGCAAACTGCGGTCTTCCCGCGGTCGCGAGCGTTGTTCAGGGCGGGCAACAACATGGCGGCGAGGATGCCGATAATCGCGATAACGACCAACAGCTCAATCAGCGTAAACCCCGTCGGCACTCTTGTCTTGCGGCTCGAACAATTCGATCTCAAGTTTTCACTCCGTCGCTCGTCACTTCATTCCGTCAGACTTCATCCGGGAGGTCCCCCTCCCCCATCCACAACCTGTCAGTGTCCGCCGATGCACTCCTCTTCTGTTCGCCCTGCCCACTCCAATGCGGCTGAATGAGCAGGGCCGCCAACCCCAGTCTCCTTTTGGGAGAAGGACTGGTGATTACACGCGAGACTTGCGGACGAACATCACGAGCCCGCTCAGGCCGGCCAGAACCAACGCGATGCTGCTCGGTTCGGGAACGGCGGTGACCTCAACGTTCCCCAAGGCGGCTGCCGTCAGGGGATTCGCATCCGGGCCGATCGTCTCAAACCCGTACTGGATGTGATCTCCGGCGGTTGTCGGCAGGCTGATGTTCCAGCCCACGCCAGGAACAAGGGCCGCTGTGACCGTCGTGAAGGACGAGTAGTCCGGCACGAAATCCCGAATGAACGCCGTGCTCGTGTACGGGCTGACCAGCGTGTTGGCCAAGGTAAACCCCGTGAAGTCCACCGTGCTGCCGGCCCATGCGTCGTTTTCGACGTACATCGCGGCATCCATATTCTTATTCGGGCTGATGCCGTCGGCCTTGACCCAGTAGGTGTCGGTCGTCTCCCAAACATTGATGTTCGGGGCCAGCGTCAGTGTCGTACCTGCGAATGAGGCTTGCAGATCGCCTGTGCCCCAGGCGCTGCCGAATTGATAGGCTCCGCCGTCAGCAGGCAGATTGGACACATTCATATAACCGATCCAGCTCTGGGCCGGATCGACCGTGACCGAGACGGTTTGGGCGCGTACACTCGCCAGTGTGCACGCCAACGCGCACGCCACGGCCATTATTACTTTCACTTGCTTCTCCATACCTTGCTTCTCCCTTCTATTATTGGTTCACCATATGGATTCCCCTGCGTTGTCCCACACCCTCGTCAAATCGCAGGTACGTCATTGTTCCTATTCCTCTTCTTCGATCGAAGCTCCCACACTCGTTCCATCGACCTATGGAGTTGTCATCCGATAAAACCGGGCTGCGTTCGTCCCGATGGCATCGACCATCGAGTTGGTCAGGCCATTGCCCAGCCACAACGGGCCGTAGTTCACCCACCCATTGAATGATACCGGCTGGAAGAACGAAACGTCGTCAAAGAACACGGTTTCCGTCGAGCCGCCGGCCGGCACCAGCAGACAGTAGATCGCCACCGCCACCGCGTTCGACGGAACCGTCCCCTGAGATTGCATGAACGTCCAGGCATTCTGAGGTGATGTTCCGTTCATTTGCGGCGAAGAAACGATGCCGTAATACGGAGCCGTATCGAATGAGCCGATGAGATTCGGGTCGTTGGATACTGGCGGCACGGCCGTGCCGCTGGAATTAAGCCAAGCGATCTTCAGCAGGGCGCGGCTGCCTGCATTGTGCATGGGCAACGTTGACCAATCATAGCCGTAGCCCTGCAAATTCCACACCTGCCCCGGCGTGACCGAGAGCGACGGGGTGATTGTCGCGGTATCTTCCCAGCATCCTGGCGGAACTGACGGGCTGGCACCCATCAACCTCATACTACCCCCACCCGTGCGAACGGGATAGCTGTTGGAGGATACCCACCCGCCGCCATTGAATGTGAGCCATGGCGTTGCCGAGCCTTCAAATCCGCCGTTGCTGCACACATTGACGACCGGCAGATTGGTGTATACCAGCGCCGAAATCCTCTGGAGCTGATAATCGGTGTTGCCGTTGGTCGGAGACGAAGTCGGCCAGGAAATCTGGACGCCCGACTGGGCGGTGAAACTGGCGGTGCCGGAAGTGGAGGGTTGATACAGACTCAGGTCGTCGAAGAAGATGTTGCCGCCATCCAGAATGTCGCCAAGATACATCGCGTACGCGCGCACCTTGGCCGTTCCGGAAGGCGCGGTTGCATCAGCTTCCAGCGGCACCCACGTATTGACAGGGAACGCCTGGCTTTGTCCAAGCAACGCGCTGTCGGTTATCTGCAGGATATTGTTACCGCTATCGAGGAACTGAAGTTCCAAAACCCCGTAGCTATCCGGCCCGGTCAACTTGGCGTTGATCCACGTCAGCGCATATCCTGTCAGCCGCCAGTTTTGCCCCGGACTTGCCGTTACATCCTGATATGCGCCGCAGGCGTCCAAACTGTAGGTCTGCGGGGCGCCCGTCTGCAGCGACCAGAGTCCGCTACGAATGCTCACCGTCGTGTTGTTGGTGCCCTGGCGCGCGGCTCCATTGAACATGGTCCAGTTCGCGGCGAGGGAATCGTTCGTGCCGGCGGTTTCGAAGCCGGCGTTCTGTAACTGGTTCTGTGCGCAAACGACCGCGGTGGTCATCGCAACCGCGACAAGCCCGACGCACAGCCGAGAAATGATCGTGATGGTGGGGTTCTCCATACCTCGTAAGCTCCCTTCTGCTTGCATATTCGCCATTCCAAAATGTTCGTTATTGCGAAGTGATCACCCGGTAATACTTGTGGGTGAATCCAAACACGCAGTTCGTCGTCCCGTCCCCGGGCGTCAGCCCTTGCAGACTCGTCCAATTCGCATTGTCGTCACTGAACTGGGGCTGATAGGAGACGTTGGTTGTTGTCGGCCAGCAAATCTCTGTCCCCGACTTGATGGCGAGGTTGAACTGATTCGTCGTCGGCGGCGGTGGTGGCGGCGGCGAAAACACGTTCGTCACCGACAAATCGTCGAAGTAGATTGAGCCCGAACTCAAGCTGTCACCGACATGGACGACGGTGACACGCAACGAGGCGGCTCCAGCAGGCGCCGCGGCTGTTACAGAGCAACTGATCCATGTGTCGGCGGGGGTCGGATTGGTCGGGTTGTTATTCGCCAGCAGCTCCGGCCCGCCAAGTGACGAGAGCTGGTTGGTGCCGGTGGAGTCATAAAACGCAATCAGCATCTGAGCGTATGAAAAAGCAAGCGGTGTATTGTCTGACATCGGGTCGCTCGATGGGGTAAGACCATAGCCGTTGAGTACCCACACTTGATTGGCATACACTGCATTGGTGATGGTCTGGTAGGCGCCTGAACCACCCGGACCGCCATCGGGGTTATCCGCTTGAGGACCGTAGCACTTCAGGGCGTACAGCCCGCTGTGGGCGGTCTCAGCCAGACCCGTATCGTTGGTCGAAAGCCGGGCCGCATCATTAAACTGAACCCATCCCACAGCAGCCGTTGAAATGAGACTATCATCGACATTGGTGTAATAACCCGATCCCAACTCGAAGCCACCGTTCACCAACTGAGCGTGGGCTGAAGCTCCGATAAAAAGGGAAACTGCAAATAATGCCAGCGAGTGGCGGCAAACGATTGCCATAATACGCTTCTCCATACGTTCCATTCCTCCCGTCTATATTCGCTGAATCCTACTCGTCTCCGTCTGTAGCGATAATTACAAATCTGATTCTGTGTGTCAATAACATTCCTAGTATAGGCATAGTATACATAGTCATAATCCAGACAGATAAGTGGTGTATATATTTGGTAATAAAGATAATAGAGAGATGCTGCGGCCGTAGAAAGATTTTTGCGACTAATTTTCCTGCCTTCTTTGTGCTTGCATGCACCCGGTGAATGAGTCAGTATCCACCCGATGTCTGAGAATCAACAGCCGCTCGTTGGCACACGTTTGCAGGACATCGCGGAAAAACTCAAGATTTCCGCCTCCACTGTGTCGCGCGCGCTCGGCGAAGAAACCAGCAAGCGCGTCAGCGCCGAGCTGCGTGCCAAAATCGTCGAAGCCGCGCGCGCAATGAATTACGTGCCGCATCCAGCGGCTCAACTGCTGCGCAAACCGCGAACCCATCTGATTACGGCTCTTTTGCCCCTCCAGTTGGAATCCTTTGCGAGCGAGTATTTCGGCACGATCCTGTCTGGTGTCGTTGGCGCATCGCGGGAGTGGGAGACAGAGATCCGCGTCGCCTTGATCGACCCCAACGATCAGGATGTGATGCAGCAGATGCGGCACGTCGCCGCCGGCGCAGGCGGAATCCTCTACATGGCAAATCCGTTGTCGGTGCGGCAGCTGGTGAGGCTGGAAGATCTGGCCCGACCCATCGTGGTCATGGGCAGCAGCATGCCGCCGCAAATCGACCTCGACGAGATCGGCGTGAGCACCGTCAGCGTCAATAATCAAATGGGTGTGTACGATATCACCCGGATGCTGTTGAAATTGGGCCACCGACGCGTTGCCATTATCAACGGACCCGACGGTTTGCGCGATCCCGCTGAGCGGCAAAAAGGGTTTGTCAGGGCCATGACCGAGGCCCGGATTCCGGTCGATCACAGTGCCATTGTTCATGTGCCATTCGCGTTTGAAGGCGGCCTGCGCGGATGGGAGCAGATCAAGCAATCGTCGTATCGACCCACAGCCGTCGTGTGCGGCAACGACGAGATTGCAGTCGGGTTGCTCGAAGCTCTTACCAAGGACAAGATCGAGTGTCCCCGCGAAGTCTCCGTTGTTGGTTTTGATGATTCCCGTCTGGCGCCGCGAGTGTACCCGCCACTGACCACCGTGCGCCAGCCAACCGCCGAGATGGGCCGTGGAGCGGTCGAGCTTCTCGCATCGCGTATTCGCAATCCCGTGGCCCACTCGGGCGCGGAGCATCGTGTTTTCCCCGTCGAGGTTGTCAGCCGTCGTTCCGTAGCGCCGCCGATGGCGCAGGCGCGGGGCTGAAATACACCCTCTTCCCAGGCCCATCGGGAGCCACTTGGCCCCATCCCTTCCTATGGAAGAAATCTGTTGATCAATCGCGGCTTCTGCATGCAAATTAGGGTCTGGATACGCCTGTGTTGAACCAATCAGGCGCTTTGTGCGTCTCTTATGACAGGGCGGACGTGTAACCCGGGAACGGAGTGATTCGTCTTAGCAGTTGTACGGAGGAAGATATGAAATCAAATTCCGTCGTGATCGCAGTTTTGGCAGTCGGCGTCGTATTGACAGGGTGTTACACCCCCGAGGGCCGCCCGGACTACACGGCCAACGGCGCACTGGCCGGCGGGGCCATTGGCGCCGGCACGGGAGCGATCATCGGCGGTGCCGCCGCTCATAACGCAGGTGCCGGCGCACTCATCGGCGGAGCCGTCGGCGTTGTGTCGGGTGCGTTGATCGGCCATTCGATTGACGAGCAGCAACGCGCGCGACTTCAGCAGGAAGCCCCGGCCACGTGGCAGCGTGTCGAGCAGGGTCAGCCGCTCGGATTGGCGGACATCAAGCAACTGGCCAAGGCCGGCGTGAGCGATGAAGTCATTATCAGCCAGATTCGCAACTCGCATTCGGTATATCAGTTGAGCACATCGGAAATCATCGACCTTAAGGACGCGGGGGTCAGTGAGCGGGTTATCGATTTCATGATCAATACCGCCAGCAGCTATGCCGCGACACCACCGCCACCGCCGCAGGATGGGGCGCCCGTGCAAGCCGTGCCGGCGGCGCAACCACCGCCGCCCCCCCTCGTCGAGGAGTACTACCCGGCTCCCGCGCCGGGCTACGTGTGGATTCCGGGGGCATGGACGTGGTGGGGTGGACGATGGGTGTGGGTGAGCGGCCGCTGGGCGTGGCCACCGCATCGCCACGCTCTATGGATCGGTGGACATTGGGAACGGCACGGTGGGAGCGGCATTTGGATTGGCGGACATTGGGGGTGAGAGCCACGGCTCATCTTCCACCAGCGGTCGCGGGTTGGCCCCGGCGAATTGGCTTGTGCGGACGTGACTGGATTCGTATAAGCGGACCAGTGCGTATGTGACAGCAAAACGGCCCAGAGTGCTTGTGGTTGATGATGATCCGGGAATGCGGGAGGTATTGGAAAGTATCCTGGCGACTGAGGACGTGGAGGTCTGCAAGGCGGTAGACGGCAAGGATGCCGTTCAGAAGACACTGGCCCTCAAACCCGACTTGATTCTCCTGGATGTTGGTATGCCCAAACTGAACGGGCTTACGTTCTGCAAGGCGATTCGGGCCGGGAGCGAAACGAAGAATATTCCGATCATCATTGTCACCTCCCTCACCGCCCGGGGACGGCTGGAGGAATGCATGGAGGCCGGTGCGGACGATTTTGTGGGCAAACCGTTCCAGATGATGGATCTGCTGATTCGCGTCCGCGCCATGCTGAAGACCGCGGATGTTTCCAACCACGTGGAGCGGATCAATCAATATCTGACCGCGGTTCACGATCTGCGCGAGCGGGCCACGGGCGAAGTCAAATCGTAGGCCCGGCACCTCGATTCCATCCGCTTCTCATTCCTGCTCGCCTGATACAAGTTGCCGCAATGAGGCAATGCGGTATCATTACCGCTAATGGCACAATCACTTCATGACCGCTATCCGAGGCGAATTGAAGTACCGCTGATGATCCTGGCCTCGTTCATCTTGCTGCTGATCGCGCTATCGCTCCCATTGATGAGCGTGGAGAAAATGGTCTTTTGGAAGAATAGCTATTCGATCATCGAGGGCGTCCACGGGTTGTGGCAACAAGGGCAATACCCGCTGGCGATCATCCTGCTCTTCTTTTCTGTCGTGTTCCCTTTCTTCAAATTGGCCATGCTGGGTTTTGTCTGGAGTGTACGCCTGACGGAGGCACGGCGCCGGGCCGCGCTTCATTGGCTGGGGATTCTTGGTAAATGGTCGATGCTCGACGTTTTTGTGGTAGCGATCCTGATTGTTCTGGTCAAGCTCGGTCCGTTGGCAAGGGTCAAGCCACAAAGAGGCGTGTACTGGTTTGCCGCAGCCATTCTTCTCTCGATGATCACGAGTATGTACGTGGATCGCCTGGCGCAGAGGACCGGTTGATTGGTCGGCAAAGTCAGGTCTTCCGGAGTGTCTATCCGGCAATATGATCAGGGCTTGACGACTTGGGCCAGCCCACTGCGCAGACCGGCAATCGTCACAGGCTTGCTTAGAATGAGGTCGATCCCAGGCGGGGTTTCTCCTGCCGCCTGCATCATGTTGCCAAAACCGGTCAACAAAATCACCGGCAGGTCGGGCCGGACTGCTTTGATGCCCAAGGCCACCTGGTCGCCGCTCATCCCCGGCATGGCACGGTCCAAAATAACAAGGTCGAACGGGGTCTTTGGCACCTTATCGAGCGCCTCGGGTCCGTTGGAGGCGCTGTCCACCGTGTGACCGTCTCCCACCAGGTACTCGCGCAGAATCTGGCGCACGATCTCTTCGTCATCGACCAACAATATTGACAACGGGCGGACCTTCGCCGTCGTCGACTCGTCTGTATTGGCCGCCTTGGTTTGCTGGGCGGCCGGCAGGGACAAACGAAACGTCGTACCCTTGCCAAGGGTCGTGTCGATTTCGACCGTGCCCTGGTGGCGCTGCACGATGCCGTAGACCATGGACAATCCGAGTCCCGTGCCGCGGTCGCCCTTGGTGGTGAAAAACGGCTCGAGACAACGCTGCCGCACGTCCTCGGTCATTCCCGTGCCGGTATCGGTGACCTCCAGCTCAACGCGCGAGGCCTGAGCCCGGGTGCGCACGGTAATGCTTCCACCGTTGGGCATCGCATCCACGGCGTTGAAAATAAGATTGGTCAGGGCTTCCCGCAGATCCGGCTCGCTGCCGATGACGCGCGGGACCTCGCCCTGCTTCGTGGCGATTTGAATGGTGACACCCTTGGCTTCGGCCTGGTTCTTCCATTTGGGCTGCGTCAGCGAAATGGATTGTTCGATCAGTTTGTTGAGATCAACCGGCGTAAAGACATCTCCCTCCTCCCGCTGGCGATAGAACTCACGCAGCCGATTCACAACAATCCCCGCATCCTGCGCCGCCGTGTTCATCATCTGGAGGTAGCGCAACGTCTTCTTGGTGTCGGAAAGATTCTCGGGACGATGACAGAGCAACTCGGTGAACCCGAGGATGGCAGCGAGGGCATTGTTGAAATCGTGGGCGATGCCGCTGGCCATCGTGCCCAGCGCGCGCAACCGCTCCTGTTGCACGACCTGGTTGTGAGCGGCCTTGAGCTCCTGCATGGCATGTTCGAGGTTCTGTTTGCTCTCGCGCAATTCATCCTCGGCCCGCCGGTGATGCGTGATATCTTCGAGGCTTCCAACGAATCCCGTAGGCACGGGTTCATCGGAACGCAGAGGGGCGGCCCGCATGTGGGCAAACCGCGTCGTGCCGTCCGGATTCTGAATCCGATACTCGTAGGAATACTCGCCTTTGCCGGACTGGACGTAGTCCAGCCAATGTTGCCACGCGGCATCGCGATCGTCGGGGTGAAGGCATTTGATCCAGCCGTTGTTCTGGCTTTCGATGAGTGAGCAACCGAGGATCTGCCGGCAACGGGGATTGATGTAGGTGAATTGCCCGCGGGTATCGGTCAGGAAAATGCCGAGAGGAGAACTCGCGCTGAGGGAGCGGAACAACTCCTCGCTCTCCCGAAGCGCCTGTTCCGTTTGCTGACGCATGCTGGCATCCTGCTTGATCGCAACGAAATGGGTGATCTCGCCGTGCTCGTTGCGCACAGGCGTAATGGTCATCTCCTCATTGTACAGACTGCCATCTTTGCGACGGTTGACGAGGTCGCCGCGCCATACCCGCCCTTCGCTAATCGTCTTCCAGAGGTCGACGTAGAACTCCTCTCCGTGCGCCCCCGAACGCAGGATCTTCGGGTTCCTCCCCAACGCTTCGTCCCCGGTATAGCCCGTCAATTGCGAGAATGCCGGGTTGGTCCATACGATGGTCCCCTTGCGATCCGTGATGACGACGCCGTTGGCCGCGGCTTCCAGGGCCGCGCCCTGCAAGCGCAGGCGCTCTTCAGTCTGCCGCTGCTGTGTGACGTCGCGAAAGATGGCGGCGAACTGCCCCGGTTTCGGACAGTAGGCGGTCACGCGGAAATGCTTGTCCATGGCCCGGAGGTAGTTCTCAAATCGCACGGGCTTGCCGGTGAGGGCGACCTCTCCGTAGGTCGTGATCCAGTATTCCTCGATGTTTGGAAATACTTCACGCGCGGTCTTCCCGAGCACCTGATCCGTGCCAATGCCAAGGTTCACCTCAAAAGCCGAGTTCGCCTCGAGATAACGGAAGTCGCATGGCTTTCCGTCCGCGTCGCAGATGATCTCGCACAAGGCAAAACCATCCTGCATGGTCCCGAACAGATTCCGGTACCGCTCTTCGCTGGTGCGCAGGGCATCGTCCATGCGCTTGCGTTCCGTGATGTCCCGCGAGCTCACAATAACCCCGCGGATGGCGGGATCATCCATCAGGTTCCTGCCGATCGCCTCAAAAACGCGCCATGACCCATCCTTGTGACGGTAGCGAAATTCACCGCACCGAATCGCCCCGGATTGATTCAGCCCTTCGTGGAAAATGATCTGGATCCGCGCGAGGTCGTCGGGGTGGACCAACTCGAACGCGTTGCGCCCGATCAACTCTTCCGGCTTGTAACCGAGCACGTGTTCGACTGCGGGACTTTCATATCGGATGAGCCCGTTGGACTCCAGGATGGAAAGGATATCCGAGGCGTTCTCGATCTTGGAACGAAGATACTGCTCGTCAGGACACACTCCTTCCGTCGCCGTTGGCAAAAGGCTGGCACGAGCTTTATTCATCCGTGAGAAATTGCTGCAACTCTCGTGCCATGGGGCACCTGCATGCTTTTGGGTGCTTCAGAAGACAAGGGTGTGAACATTTTTGTGCCGATCAGAATGGATGATGCAACAAATTTGGCTTCCCGTGGCCGATTTGACTACGTCCCCAAAACCTCGCGAATCTTCCAGGTCAGCGTGGTGGGAGTAAACGGCTTCTGCAAAAACGCCGTCTCGGGATCGAGCACACCCCCGCGATCAATCGCCTCCTGCGTGTAACCGGAACAGAACAGCACCTTCATTTTCGGGTACACGGTTTGGAACCGTTGGGCGAGTTCCTTGCCTCCCATTTCCGGCATGATGACATCCGTCAACAGCAAATCAATGCCACCCGACGGCTGCTGTTCCGCCACGCGTAGCGCGTCGCGACCATTGTTCGCCTCGACGACAGTGTAGCCATTGGCCCGCAATAAACGGGCGTTGAGCGTGCGTACCGCCGGGTCGTCTTCCACCAGGAGAATCGTTTCGGTTCCGCGCTTGACGGGGACCGCGGGAAGGGCGGCGGAATTTTGAGCCGCCGATTCCGCAACGCGGGCAAGAAAGATCTTGAACGTGGTGCCATGATTCAGCTCGCTGTACACGCTGATGTGGCCGCCGCTCTGTTTGATGATGCCATAGCACATGGAAAGACCGAGCCCGGTACCCTGACCCTGGGGTTTCGTGGTGAAGAACGGCTCGAAAACGCGGGTCTTCACCTCCTCGGTCATTCCGACGCCGGTATCGGTGACGGCGATCATCACGTACTCGCCGGGCTGCACGTCCTCTGGAAGATGGGCGCTTTCCCGGTCCAACGTGACCGCGGCCGTTTCCAACAACAGCTGGCCACCGTTCGGCATGGCTTCGCGGGCGTTAACCGCCAGGTTCATAATCACCTGTTCGATCTGACCGGGATCGGCTTTGACGCGCCCCAGGTCAGGCGCCAGCTTGGTGACCAACTCGATGTCTTCTCCAATGAGACGGCGGAGGAGTTTATCCAGGTTCTCCAGCACCGCATTCAAGTCCAGGACCTTCGGTTGCATTGTCTGTTTGCGACTGAATGCCAAAAGTTGGCGCGTCAGAGACGCCGCGCGCTCGGCGGCACCGGAGATTTCGTCGATGTTGGTCCGGGCGCTGTGTCCATCACCCAGTTCTTCACGGGTCAAATCGCAGTACCCGATGATCGTCGTGAGGATGTTGTTGAAATCATGCGCGACCCCCCCCGCCAATCGCCCGATCGCCTCCACCTTGCGTGACTGAAGAAGCTGCTGCTGCAATCGCAGGCGCTCCGAGATATCCCGGGCGATCACTGCCGCCCCCACAATATCACCGGACGAGCCTTTGATCGGCGAAACCGACAGCGAAACGTTGAGCTTCCTTCCCCCCTTCCCAACGCGTTCTGTCTCGAAATGGGAGATGTGCTCCCCCCGCCGTGTTCTGTCGAGGATGTCCCGCCACTCGTGGGACCGATCCGTGGGTATGATCAGATCCACCGGTCGACCGATCGCCTCGGCAGCCGGATAGCCGTACAGTCTCTCGGCCGCCGCGTTCCAGCTCGTGATAATGCCATTCAGATCCTTGCCGACGATGGCATCGTTGGAAAACTCGACAATCGCCGCCAGACGAATCCGTGAATCTTCCGCCTCCCGCCGCGCGGCCATTTCGTCGGCAAGCTCGCGCCATCGGCGCAGGGAAAAGATCGCGAGGCCGATACTCAGGATACCCAAGGCGAAGATGACTTCATTCAGCCCAACGCCCAGCCAATGGTGCCCTTCCGACCAGCGATCAAGCACGCTGTCCAAATTGAAATAGTGTACTGCGATCAGCAAAGCGACACTGATCAGCGCGAGCACGATTAGTTCGCATCGCGCGCAGCGACGGCGAAGAAGGCCGCCGGTAAACGAGCGGAAACGAGTATCGAGGCGGCAAGCAGTCGAACTCATTGTGATTGAATCAAGCACTTTGTATACCGGTGCGGGGCGGGGCGCAGCCTGTATGATGTTGGCACTGAACCATTTGCGAGATTAAGTGAGCTTGTGATGGCGTGTGAAGCGTACCCGGGCGAAAGGGGTGGAACTCCTTCCATAGATGGCCCCGGCGCGGAGGAGGGACTGTTGGGAATCATCTCTCGCACGCCCGTCATTGGTCCAGTACTTCGCGGATTTTCTGGTTAAGCGCCGACGGGGTGAACGGCTTTTGCAGAAAGGCGGTGCCAGGCTCCAGTTCGCCGCCGCGGTCGATGGCTTCCTGGGTGTACCCCGAGCAGAACAAGATCTTCGTATTCGGATGCGTGGCGCGAAACTGGTCGGCAAGCTCCCTGCCACCCATTTCCGGCATGATGACGTCGGTCAGCAGCAACGAGATCTCTCCCGGGTTGCGTTCCTGCGCCACCCGCAAAGCTTCCTGCCCGTTGCTGGCCTCGACCACGTTGTACCCCTTCGAGCGCAACAGCCGCGCGCTGAGGCCGCGCACGGACAGGTCGTCTTCGACGAGAAGGATGGTTTCACTGCCGTCCTTATGAACGACCATGGGTGCTCCGGGCGTATCCATTAGGGCTCCCTCCGAAATGCGCGGCAGGCATACCTTGAATGTGGTGCCATGACCCACTTCGCTGTACACATGGATATGGCCGCCGCTTTGTTTGACAATGCCATAGCACGTCGAAAGTCCCAGTCCCGTGCCGTGGCCTTGTGGCTTGGTCGTGAAAAATGGCTCGAACAAATGCGCCTTCACCTCTTCCGTCATCCCCGTCCCCGTGTCGGTGACGGCGATCATTACGTAGTCCCCCGAAGTTACGTCCTGGGGCAGACAGGCCGTTTCTGAATCCAGCGTGGCGTTGGCCGTCTCGATGAGAAGCTTGCCGCCATCTGGCATGGCGTCGCGAGCGTTAACCGCCAGATTCATGAGCACCTGCTCGATCTGGCCAGGATCGGCTTTGACGCGCCCCAAATCGGGCGCCAACTTGGTGATCAAATCCACGTCCTCGCCGATCAGGCGGCGCAGCATCTTGTCCAAATTCCCAATCACCGCATTCAAATCCAGGACCTTCGGTTGCAGAGTTTGCTTGCGGCTGAATGCCAGAAGCTGGCGGGTGAGGGACGCCGCCCGCTCGGCGGCGGCGGAGATTTCTTCGACGTTCGCGCGGGCGTTGTCCTGCACACCCAGTTCCTCTCGCAGCAAGTCGCAATAACCGATGATCGTCGTAAGAATGTTGTTGAAATCATGGGCAACGCCGCCGGCCAGTCGTCCGATGGCCTCCACCTTCTGCGCCTGCTGCAGCTGTTGTTGAAGGCGATTGCGCTCGGAGATGTCGCGAGCGATCGTCGATGCGCCCACAATCTGCCCCGAGGCATCCTTGATCGGGGATACCGAAATGGAAACGTCAACGTGGTTGCCCTTCTTCATCAGACACACGGTTTCGAATTGGCTGATGCGTTCGGCATGGGCGATCATGCCAAGAACCTCGCGCCTCTCACGCGCCCGCTCGGGAGGAATGATCATTTCCACGGATCGGCCCGTCGCTTCCCTGGCGGAATAACCGAAGAGACGTTCCGCGCCCGCATTCCACGTGGTAATCGATCCGCGGAGATCGGTGCCGAAAATGGCGTCTTCGGAGGACTCGACAATCGCCGCCAATTGGAGAAGGACATCTTCGATCCGCCGGCGCTCCGTAACGTCGCGGATAACGCCCTGATAAAGATCGTCTTCGACATGGTGAAGGCTGATCTCCGCGGCAAAACACGTATTGTCCTTCCGCCGGACGGTTCGCTCGAAACGCGTCGCCTTGCCGACCTGCAAGCTTTGTCGTCGCCCGGTGCCACGAATACGATCTTCCGGAAGATAGGTTTCTTCAACCGTCAGACGTAACAACTCTTCGAGCGAATATCCGAGCATGTCGCACATCGTCCGGTTCGCAAACAGGATCTTTCCGGACGCGTCAACGGCAAGTATCCCGTCAGTGGATTGCTCCACCAGGCGCCGATACTTTCGCTCCGCCTCCCGTAACTGTGACTCGGAGGCCGACACATGCTCCTCGAGGCGCATGCCGTACATCGTGAGCCCGACCACCATGAGCAGGATCAGTCCCCCAAGCACCCATTCGAACTTGGCCAGGTTGGTCGCGTCCGTGACCTGGCCGTCCACATACCGTTGCCGACGCGCACGCAAGTCAGCACGGAGTTGGTTCAATGTGCCCAGCAAATTGTCATACTCATGGCTCTTCTGGGAGATAACCAGGTGCACCGCGTCCAATCTGCCCAGACGCGCCAACGTGACGATCGAGTCGGACGTTTCAATCAGCTGCCCCATTTCCTCGTCAGCCCGCGCGCAGTCATGTAACAAGCCCTCAACTTCGGCACCGGTAATGTGGGTTCGGAACTCATTTTGCAGAACACGGAGCGTGTCATTGAATTGGGTTACGGCCGGCGAGATTCTCGCGAGCGCAGCCTCCACATCGTTGCTGCTGAGCGCGTCGCTTCCGGCGGTCGCTACGATACCCGCCTGCTTCGCCAGAACATCAATCTGGGCAAGTCGGCTCACCCACACCATTCCCCCCTGCACCGTGCTCGCGTGAAGATCGACGAGTTCGTGGCTGAGGAACAGGCTCAGGCAAACCGTGAACAAGTCAAACGCCGCCAACAGAAAATACACGCGGTGCCACTTCATCGGCACGCGTCGCGTCGGACGATCATCCGGTGAGCTTGACATGATGGGTACTGCTCCGTTTGAGCGGGTTTTACGCAGCTTTTCACATGCCACGATGGCCCGGGAGGCATGATTGGGTCCAAATGTTCCCTTCCCGCAGGCGTCCGCAGCAGGTGCACATTTTTGCGCATCACAAAACCGTTCACATTCGGCCCACATATCCGCTATTGTCCCCCCTGTGATCCAATCTCTGTACACGCTCCTGTACATGGTGGGCTTTGTTCTCTTGAGCCCTGCCTTCCTCTACAAAATGTGGAAGCGCGGCAAATACCGCGAGAATTTCTGGCAACGCTTCGGGTTCTATTCCCACGACCTTCATCAATGGCTCGCCACCAAACAGGAACGCCGCTGCTGGATCCAGGCCGTCAGCGTCGGCGAAATCAACGTCGCCCTCTACTTCATCAACGTCCTCCAGCGCAAGTTCCCCGACCTGCGCGTGATCGTGACCACCACCACCTCCACCGGCTACGCCCAGGCCTACGAGCGCCTCCCGCAAAACGTCGACCTGCTCTATTTCCCGCAGGACTTCCCGTGGTGCGTCCGTCGCGCCTATCGCCTGATCCAACCCGACTTCATCGTGCTCATCGAGTCCGAGTTGTGGCCGAACCATATCTGGACCGGCGCCGCGCGCGGTGTTCCCATCTTCCTCGTCAATGCCCGCATGTCCCCCCGCTCCGAGCGCGGGTACAAACGCGTCGCCTGGCTCTCCCGTCGCGTGTTCAGCCGACTCTCGCTCGTCTGCGCCCAGAGCAACGAGGACGCCGCCAACTTCACCGGCGTCGGCGTTCCGCCGGACCGTGTCCACATGACGGGCAACATGAAGTACGACATCTCCATGCCCCACGCCGACGTGCAAACGGTCGATCCCGTCCAGTTGCTCAAGCAGATCGATGTCTCGCCCTCGCAACCAATCCTCGTCGCCGGCAGCACTCATCCCGGCGAGGAGGAAATCCTCTTCGATCTGCTCGCCGATCTGCGCACGCGCCTCCCCAGCCTGTTCCTCGTCCTCGTCCCGCGTCACGTCGAGCGCACCCGCGAAGTCGTCGACCTCGCCAAACGCAAACAGATCAAGTTCCTCCTCCGCTCCGACATCAATTCCCAGCTCGAGCAAACCGCCAAACCCTACGACTGCCTCATCGTGAATACCACCGGCGAACTGAAATGGTTCTACAAGATCGCCACAGTCATCTTCGTCGGCAAAAGCCTCGTCGGCGAAGGCGGACAAAACATCGTCGAAGCCGCCGCCACCGGCCATCCAGTCGTCTTCGGCCCCAACATGCAGAACTTCCGCGCCATCGCCCGCGAGTTCGTCTCCCACAACGCCTGCATCCAGGTCGCCGACGCCGACGCACTCCGCCGCGCCGTCCGCGAATTGCTCGAGGACCCCGACCGACGCCGCTCCATCGTCAACGCCGCCCGCCACGTCATCGAATCCAACGTCGGTGCCACCGCCCGCAGTATCGACCTGATCGCCCGCGCTTTGGCCAAATAGCGGAGCCAAAACCCCAAGAAAGACCCAAAACGAAGCCATTTTTTGGCCGAACGAAGCCAAACGAAGCCAATGCATAAAAACGGGCCAAAACCGTCGTAACTCGTTGATTTCCAAGTCAACTACAGCCCGTCATTTGTCAATTATAATTGGCTTCGTTTCGCAGAAGTGGGGGGTACCCCCCTCCCCCTCACACGCTGCCAGAGTGGAACGGGCATCCTGCCCGTTCGGCCTTCGGGGCCATGACCATCCGCCTGCCCTCCGCTCCGAGTTCCCCTCGCCCCCTTGGGGGAGAGGGTCAGGGTGAGGGGGCACTCTCCTCTGCCGCTCCCATCCTGTCAAAGAACAATCACAGCGCAACGCCGTAATACTATCCTTTGAGGATATTACTGTCAATAATAATATCTTCTGTCCGATTTATTCTGTGCCCCGAGGGCAACTCACACCCCGCAAATACGAATCGGGATATCGGTGGTTACCAACACGGAGAAGAACATGCCGCATCTGCGGCTTGCCCCAAACGGGGGCGGATCCGTGTTCGCCTCCGGTCTGCTCGGCGCGGGCGGCATCGCCATCGAAGACATCCCCGAGCCATCGTCTCCCTTCCCCCCCTCAAACGTCGCCGCGGCCCATAAATCCTCTCGCCTCACGATGAAGTTTGCGGTAGCGTGCCGGCAGGGTTGCCGGCACGATGATATTTCAGATTATCCACCGCTACCTCCGTGGCGATCTCACGAGGAACACCATGCGCTTCGTCCTGCTCCCGTTGATCTTCCTCTCCTATTTCGGAATGCTCGCCGTGGCCGCGTCGCTCTACCCGGACACGTACGACTGGCGTTACCTGTCCATCTCCAAACTGCTCTATCCGCTCACCAATCCCCAATTCCATTACATCGCCGCCTTCAGCGTCGCCGTCACGGGCGTGTTACTGGCCCCGTTCGCCGGGTTCATCCGCCGACGATTGGGCAACACCTCCTCATGCTCGGCACACGTCGGAAGCGCAATGTTCTTCATCGGATGCATGTGTCTCACGCTCGCCGGTCTCATCGCCTCTCATCCGCAGCACGGCACGCCCCGTTTCCCGCAATTGCACAGCACCCTTGCCCGCATCTCGGTCATCGGGATCGGCCTGGGCTTGGTGATCTTCAACGTGGGCGCAACCCGGGGCTATTTCCGCCGCCCCTTTGGCAGGACGCCGCGTCTGCGCGGCCTGCTCCTCTCATGGAACCTGCTCACCGCGCCCATCGTCCTCGTCACGATGACCTGGGGCGTCATCCGTCTCCTGGTGAAACGCTCCACGCCCGCCTACCACACCATCGCCGCGACCGCCCTCTGGAAAGTCGGGTTCTGGGAATGGATCGGCTCCATCGTCGTGTTCGCATTCCTCGTCTGCGCCGTGTGGCTCCTGCCCGAACACGACCCGCAGCCAACCTCAGCCGCTCCGTCCCAGCCCCCTGGCGGCTGACATTGCTTTTCACCTCCCAAATAGGGTATGTAAAATGCCATGAGAGCCATGAGATCCTCACTGCCGCGACTTCGATTGTCAGGCTGCATTCAGTTGGACCCTGTCTCATCCAGTCCACTCCCAACGATCTCTCGATTAGCCCTGTTCCTCGCCGCCATCTCGTTGGCGGTGACGGTCTTTTCCAGCGCTGCCAGAGCCCAGACGGGCACAATCACCTTCAGCCAATCAAACCCGTATACCGTGCCCTCCGACTCGTCGAGCGCGACCGTCACTGTCGTTCTTTCGGGCACCCCCAGCACCGCGTCCTCTGTACTCTTCGCCACCAGCGACGGAACCGCCACCAACGGCGTGAATTACCAAGACGCCAGCACCACGCTCGAATTCGCTGCCAGCGGCATCTCCAGCAACTTCAACGTCTTCATCACCATCCCCATTCTGGGCGGTGTCCCGCTGCAGTCCACCCAGACAGTGAACCTCACCCTATCGAATCCCGTCGGCCCGATCAGTCTGGGCAACCCATCCACCAACGTCTTGCAGATCATCAACACGAACTCGGAAGCCCAATCCACCGTGGCGCTCGACCAGTCGGCCTACACCAACGATGACACCGACCCCGAAACAGACGTTACCCTGCTCCGAACCGGCGATGACAGCGGCACGATCACTGTAAAATTCAACACCCAGGACGGAAGCGCTATCGACGGCGTCGATTACACCGCCCTCACAACCAATGTCGAATTTGACCCCGGCGTTGACTCGATCCCACTGGTCATTCCGTTGCTGGCGCCGAGCGGTTGTGAAAGCAACAAGAACTTCACCCTCGTTCTGAGCAATCCGTCGAGCGGGGCCGTTCTCGGGGCCCCGAGCCGGGCCACCGTCACGATCCTGGCCACCGGTGCCACCACGATCCAACTCAGCGCCGCCAATATCAATGTCCATGAGCATGCCGGCCGAGCCACGGTCATCGCCACACGGTGCGGGGATTCTTCGGCTCAGGCCACCGTTGATTACGCGACGAGCGACGGCACCGCCCGCAGTGGCGTCGACTACCTTGGCACGAGCGGAACCCTGATCTTCCCGGCCGGCGTATCGACGGCCGGTTTCAGCTTCCAGATCACGGGCTACTCGACCTTCCAAAGCAACAAGACCGTCAATGTGGCCCTCTCCAATCCGTCTGCGGGCGCGACGCTCGCCGACCCGTCCACCGCCACGGTGACCATCGTCAACGACCGTCCGCAAACCATCACCTTCACGAACTCGGATGGCAGCCTCATCACTCTGATGCTCAAGTCCGTTGGCACCATGCTGGTGACCCAGAACGACCCGCTCGACCTTTACCTCGATTCCACGGAAGCCAGCACCACGATTACCATGAAGCTCAAAGCCAGCAAGACCGCTTCCGCGCCGCCCCAGATCGACGAGATTACCGGCAACGGCGACTGCGGACTCATCGACGCTTCAGGTTTTGATGTCACCGGCGCCGGCATCCTGTTGGACGGCTACTTGAAACAGTTGCGGATCCACGACATCGATGGCGCCGAGGTGGATTCCAACGGCTCAGCGAAGCAGGGTACGTCCATCTCCGCCCACAATATCGACGACGACTCGGTCATCAACGTCGCCAATCGAATCCTCAGGGTGCAAGCGGCCCGTTTCGGCAGCGGCGCTTCCCTCTCCGCGGAACAGATCGGCTCCTTCTCGATCAAGGGAGACAAGAAGAACGGTCTCTCCGGTGATTGCCTGGGAAGCATCGAAGTGTTTGGCGATAATTTGAACTCGAGTGAGGTGGCGTGCGGATCAATCAAGGCCGCCGGTGCCATCAACGGCGCCACAATCAGCATCGACAACGGCAGCATGGGCGCCATGTCCGCCAAGCAAATGATTGATTCGACTCTTTATGTCGGCTACACCCCGAAGGACGAGAACAATCCAATCTCTGGCGGCGGCACGTTTATCGACGGCACGCGGTTGGGCAGTGTGAGTCTCAGTCTGTCATCCGGCGCCTTCATTGGCAGCGACATTGCCGCGGCGCAAATTGGCAGCGTACGTTTGGGAAGCATTGTGACCGATAATGGCGGTGTTCCGTTCGGCATTACCGCGGAAAAACTCGCAGGGGTTTCCAGCAAGAATCCGGCGTTCCGATTCGATTCGCGCGGCCCGCGTGATCAGTCCCTGGGCGACTTCCACGCGCTGGTCCAGTGATCGGGCGCGATACGGCCCAAACAACCTACCGATCCTTGGTCGGGTTCCAGCCGTCGGCCCCGCCAAGCACCTTCTCCACCGTGATCGCTTTGGCCTCGTCGGCCGTCAATTGCCGCGACCATGGCACGCGCGCTTTCGGGTCGGCGCCCGGCCCCGTGCTGTTGAATTCGGCGTGCCGCGCCGTCTTCTCCCGCGCGGGATCGTTCCAATTGAACCAGCCCTCGGGACGGACCACGCCGGACATCTCGGTATTGAGGTAGATGACGCTGGAATACTGCCGCCACGGGCGCCCCAGGTAGGTCTTCACGCCGGGCGACTCGCCGGTGATCCGGCAGTTGGAGAACACAAATCCAAACGGTTGCTCGATCGGCGTGGAGGCCGCGGTAATGTACCCGTTGGTGAGGCAATGGATGTGGCATTTCTCGAAAAACGCCGTCGCCCCGCCGAAAATAAAATCGACTTCGCCCGCGATGTAGCACCCTTCGAAGTACTGGCGCCCGCGATTGAGAAAGATCGTGTCGTGCAGGCCGAGGAACCGGCAGTTGCGAAACACGTCGCGGTCGCCGTCCACACGCAAGGCCACGGCCTGGCCGAGCCCCGTGGCGGTATTCTCGAATGTCAGATTCTCCGCCGTGAAGTCGTCCGCGTCGATGTCCGTCGACTGCGTCCGATGCGTGCTGATTGGTTTGCCGTCGGCCCCGGGCGTCTTCGCGCCCAGATTGAACGTCAAAATCGTCTTGTCCGCGCCGTCGCCGACGAGATGGACGAAATGTTTCTCGCGTTGGGCGTAGATCAACTCCTTGTACGTTCCCGCCTTGATATGGACGATGCACGGGTTGGTCGCGCAGGCCGATTGCGGCGTGGCGTTGATCGCGGCCTGGACCGTCTTGAACGCGTTGCTGCCATCCGCCGAGACGTACAGATTCGTCTCCGCGAACACCGTCACGCTCGCCCCAGCAACAACAACCGCCAGCGCACCCGCCAGCCGGAATCGCCGCTTCATTGCTGGTTATCCTTCGGCGCGGTCGCCGCAGTGCCGCTGACTTTTTCCACGGCGGTCTTGGCGAGTTTCAGATTGTTGTCACCCAACGTCACCTCGTTCGCCGCAGCTTCGTTCATTCGCAGGAATGTCTCCGTTCCCGGCGTCGCGACGCAGCCGTGAACGTACACATTCTTTACATCGCCAAGCTGAATCACCGGGGTTCCGGCGTGCAATGTGGCGGTCTTGACATCGTCCAATATGAGTCCATCGGCGCCCGTGGCCGCAAAAGCCGGGCCGCTGTCGGTATTGACGGTCACATGATGGAGTTCGATTCCCTTGGCGTCCTTGATGGTGAAACCGGTTTTGCCGGTGAGCTGGATATCCGTGAACGTGACGTTGTCGATCGGCATTTCGGCCAGGCCGGTGACTTCGCAGGTGATGGTGCCCGCCCCGGTGATCCCGTTGAAGTGAATGTTGCGAAAGATCGGTGTGCGTTCCGAGACCGGCTCGGGCTCCGACTTCCGGTAGAACGTGGTCAATACGATCGCTTCCTGGCGAATATTGCGCATCACGAGGTTGCTGATGCGGACGTTCTCGATCACCCCGCCGCGGCCGCGCGTGGATTTGATGCGGATGCCGTTGTCCGTGCCGTCGAGCACGCAGTTGTCCACCACGATGTTCTTCACGCCGCCGGACATTTCGCTGCCAATGGACAGGCCGTGGCCGTGGAGCATCGTGCAATTGACGATGGTGTAATTCTCCGCCGGCCTGCCGACGCGCCGTCCATCGGCGTCCCGGCCCGACTTGATCGTGATGCAATCGTCCCCTACGTCCATCAGGCAGTCGGAAATGTGCACGTTGCGGCAGGAATCGGGATTGACGCCATCGGTGTTCGGCGATTTGGCGGGACTGATGATCGAGACGCCGTGGATGTTGACGTCCTCGCAATACAAGGGCGACACGTTCCAGAATGGCGAATTACGGATGGTGACGCCCTCAACGAGCACGTTGCTGCATTCGTAGACCTGGATGAACGGCGGACGCAGGAAGCCAATGTTCAGCGGATCGTAGTTGAGCTCGGCAATGCGGTCCTTGTTCAGGCGCGCAAATTCGTCCTGCCATTTGGTGCGGGGCTCGCCTTTGTTGGCGCGAAGTGTGTGGAGGAAATCCCACCACGCCTTGCCCTGGCCATCCAGGGTGCCACGTCCGACGATGGCAATGTCCTGCGCCTGGTAGGCGTAAATCAATGGCGAGAAATTCGTCACCGAGATGCCCTCCCAGCGCGACGGGACCATCGGCAGATAATCGTCGAAGTTCGTGCTGAATTTGATCGTCGCTCCCGCATCCAAATACAACGTGATATGGCTCTGCAGATGAATCGGTCCGGTCAGATAGGTCCCCGACGGGAAATAGATGGTCCCACCACCATGGCTCTCGGCTGCGTCGATGGCTTTGTGGATCGCTTCCGTGCACAGCGCCTGTCCGTCCGCTGACGCGCCGAACGTCGTCACGTTGTAGTAGCCGCGCGTCGGTTCGGTCTGCGCGGATGCCACCGCTCCGATCGCCAGCCCGGCAAGGATTGCCAAAGCCACTGTGCTTGCGCGCGTCGTGTTCATGCTATTCCTGTTCATTGAGTATTGCCTCCAGTTGGATGATGCCACAACCCCGTCGTCACGCGCATGATATAGACTCGCGACCGTGTCCTGCAACAATTGAAAACGCGTAGCGGGGACAGCTATAGGAGCCACCGTGACGGATTCTCCTATGTCTTTCAGGGCTACGGAACAAGTCGGACGCGGTAGTAACGGGACGGCACGTTCGTTGCGGCGCCGGAGTCGACGTAATTGGTCGAGAGGTCGCCGCTGCCGGGCAGGATCGTCAACGAAGCCGGGATGTCCGCAAAGCTGTTTGTGGCGTATCCACCAGTGACGTTGCCCCCCGTGACCTGGACGATGTTCGTGTGTCCGCCGGCCGTTGTCCAGGCGACGCGGACGTCCGCGGTCCCATTCGCGATCGACGTAATCCGAAATAGCGAGGCGGGATTGGTCGGGTTCAGCCCGGCGAGGAATTGGTTGGTGTTGCTCATGCCCTTGCCCAGCGGATCAGCATCGCCCGAAGCCTGGGGACAAACCGCCAGGTTCGTGCACCCGAAGTACTGGAGCTGCCATGTCACATACGGGTCCGAGGCCGTCGACGTGACGGAGGGCGTGACGTGAACGCCGACCGTGTTGGTCAGCGCGGTGCCTTCGGTGTCCGTAACGGAGAAGGTGAAGCTGCCCAGTCCATTAAAGCCCGGCGTCGGCGTATAGCGCGCCGTCTTGCCGTCGGCCAGCACCGCAGCCGTTCCATTGGCCGCGCTGACCACGGCGAAGGCGGGCTGATTGGTGAATCCGACGGCGTACTGGCTCAGATCGAGATCCGCGTAGGAATCCTGGGCACACGTTTCATGCGGAGCAGCCAGCCAGTTGAGGTAATCCTCCAGGTTCGAGTAGCCGTCGCCATCGGGATCGGCATTCGCATCGGAGAAATCTCCCGGCGGCGAGTTTGGGTTCGTCCCATGCAGCACTTCCCACCAGTCCGGCAAGCCATCGTGGTCGGAATCGATGTCGGCATTGTAGGTGTTGTAGGGGGGCCACGGATAATTGGGGGAATTGGTCGCGACATCGTGGACATCGGTTTGCGTGTCGATGAAGCCGGGGTAGTTCGGGCCGACGCTGTTCGTTTGCAGCAGACCGTTGATTGTGTAATTCGGGCCATTGGTGCCGATGTAATGCCACGTCCCGTTGAGCACTTCGCCGATGACACGCTGATCGATCACGTCGGGCGTGGGCAGGTTGCACCCGACATCCGACAGGACAAACTTGAACGCGTCATGGGCGGTCTGGGTCGTGACGTACGACGGATAGAGTTCCGAGTTCGCGCGCACCGAGTTGTACGCGTTGGTGTCATTGTACTTCAGGCTCACCGCCGTTCCGTACTGCCAGTTGTTCGTATCGTAATTCTTCCCTTCCATGACGTTGCCGTTCATGTAGACCTGTTCCGTGCCGTACGCCGGGTTGAGCGCATCCAATTGCAGCAACCAGGTCTTGTAGGGATTGATCGGCAGCGGCTTGTAGTAGTTGTTCTCGTAGTTGAGCCGCGCCACGCCGCCATCGGTCGTCTTGTCGAGCCAGTTGTAGACGACGTTATCGCGCACATCGAGCGACCCGGCGTAATGAGCGCTCTGGTCGAGCCCGCCCGCCAGACTCCAATTCCGCTGGGTGCAATGCGCAATCAGGTTGTGGTGATAGCTGCCGATCTCGCCGCTGATCGACGCGGCGAACGCATGCGGTTGATAACAATTCGTACAACCGTCCTCCGCCCGCTCGTCGTCGTTGTAGTGATACGAATAGTCGAGCGCCTCCGAGATGATATTGTGTTGGAAGGTGATGTTGGCCGACGCGCTCCCCACCGCGCCGCTCTGTCGCGAGCTGCTGGCCTCGTCGATGGTCCAGCCGAGCGAACAATGATCGATGATGGAGTTATTCGAGTTGCCCAGTCCGATGCCGTCCATCGCCTCCTGGCTGTAGTCTCCCAAGCGGCAGCGGATGAATCGCATGATCACATCGGAACAACTCGTCAAGCCCGCGCGATACTGGCTCAGACAAATCCCGTCGCCGGGCGCGGTTTGCCCGGCAATCGTGACGTACCCGTTCGTGGAATTGATCACGCAGGGTTGCTTGAGCCGGATCAGACCCGACACGCGAAAAACGATCGTGCGCGGTCCCGTCGCTTCAATCGCCGCGCGGTAACTGCCCGGAATAACCGGCTCGCCGATGGTCTCGTCGTAATCCAGCAGGTTGGTCACTTCGATGACCACGCCACCGCGTCCGCCACGGGCGAAACGACCGTAACCTTCCGCGGTCGGAAATGCCATATGCCGCGTGCGGAACATCCAGATATCGCCCTTT
Organism: Verrucomicrobiia bacterium; assembly: GCA_035501175.1. Lineage (GTDB taxonomy): Bacteria > Verrucomicrobiota > Verrucomicrobiia > Palsa-1439 > Palsa-1439 > Palsa-1439. The sequence goes on from DATJWQ010000093.1 coordinate 29,897, forward strand.
GTCACGCCGTTGGTCGCGTCGATTTCGTCAATCCGCCAGTAGTAGGTCAGCGCGCTGTTCAGGTTCGTGGCCGTGTTCCAAAAGTTTGTCGCGTAGCTGCCCATGAATTCAGGAGAAGCATGGGTCGCGATGGCCACGTTGTTGCTGACCGTGCCGAAATACACGTCATTGGTGACGGCGAACTGCGATGGCGTCCAGCTCAGCGTGGTGTATCCCGTCCCGGCCGAGCCGGGCACGGCGGCGTCATTGTTGGCGAACACATGTTCGTCTCCATCCCCGGGGATCGCTCCCGTGGCAGCCGTGCCGGGAGACAAACCATCAATCACAAATCCGTTGAGAATGACAAAGTCCAGGTTGTTCGTGCTGGTGTGATCGGGATCGAAATTGATCACGGTCGGCAACCCGGCCACCGCGTTGATCGAGAAATACGCGAAACCGCACTGGCTATCGTTGGTGGCGTAGTAACTGGGGGTGCTGGTCAGCACGGTGCTGCCATCGACGCTGATCACGCACCCGCTCATGAAATGATTTGTTCCGTGCCAGGTCGTGCCGACGTGGTTGCCGTAAACGTCGTTGTGATAAGTGGTGATCGTGTGCACGCCCGCCGACAGATTGGACAGGACCAGACAGAACGCACCACCATTCGTGTACGGTATGCCCAGAGCGGTGTTATAGGTCCACACTCCATCGGTCGACAGGCGATAGCCGGAGTTCGGATCGGTGCTGGTGCTGTTGCCGTCCTTGTTCCCCCAATTCGCGATGAGGGATGTGTTGGCCGTCCCGTAGGCAGGCACGGTTTGCGAAACCGTGCACGAGATACCGATCCCGGCCGCGTTGGTAAAAATCCGTGTCGCCTTTTGCCCCGTCGAGCCAAGGTCGGTTGCCAGGTTCCAAGCCTGATAGCCCGGAGCGGTGTTGTCGCTCCGCGCCGTGCTGTTGATATCCACCTTCAACAGCTGGGCCCATGACGAGAGGGAAACAAGGCACGTGAGACCAATCGATAGCAACTTCTTGCTGAGATTCCGGTTCATAAAATCCCGCTTTCTTGCGTGCACAGTAAACCAGTCGCGCACACGGCCGAGCAAGGCAAAACGTGTAGCCGGAACGCTTACGCCTCCATCACAACCTCGAAATCCACCAATCTCTCCCGGCTCAAGGAACGAGGCGAACACGATAGTATCGCGACGGCCCGTTGGTTACCGCGCCGCCATCCAGATAGTTGTTCGCAACATCGCCACTGCCCGGCAGAATCGTCACTGAAGCGGGGATGTCCACGAAACCGTTCGTGGCATACCCGCCGCTGGCGTCGCCGCCCGTGACCTGCATGATGTTTGTGTGCCCGCCCGCGGTCGTCCACGTGACGCTGACATCCGCACCCGAATTCACAACAGAAGTAATTCGAAACAGCGAGGCGGGATTGGTCGGGTTCAGCCCGGCCAGGAATTGGTTCGTGTTGCTCATCCCCTTCCCCAACGGGTCGGCATCACCGGCGGCCTGCGGGCAAACTGCCACGTTCGTGCACCCAAAGTACTCCAACTGCCACGCCAAAAACGGGTCCAGCGGCGGCGGCGCCACGAGGCTGGCAACCAGATTTACCTGCCCGATCGCGTTGGTCGATATCGCATACGTGAAGTTCGTGCCGGGCGTGGCCCCGATCGTCAGGCCGTTGTAGCTTAACATGCCGCCATAAGTAAACAGCGTGTACGTTCCGTTCGTCAACCCACCGCCATCGCTGACGTTCACCATGCCACCCAATGTGAGATTACCGGTCACGGCGATCCTGGTGGTATTCGTGCCGAGCCCGAGGTTCAGGACCGACGGGCCGCCCAGATTCAGGCTGTTGCTCACCGTGAGTTTGCTGCCGACCAGCGTGAGCAGTGGACTGGGAGCAAACGCGTTTGTGCTGGTGGCCGCGGCCTGCGCGTTGAAAAGCGCCAAGACGTTGTTCGTCGGCGGAATCACCAATCCGTCCAGGGTCATTGCCACTGGATTCGGAGCGCTGTTGCTAATCACAACCTGCGCATTGTACAGCTCAAACGTGTTGGTGGTCGTGTTGGGTGCCGTGAGGTTCGAATTGATGAACTGAATTGCCCGGGCATCGTACACGCAGAACGTCTTGGCGGGATCCCCAATGTTCACATCCGAAATGGTGACGTTGGACACCGCCATTTCCGGCAGACCCCAGATAATCCCCGCGATATTGCCGCCGAGAGTGCCGGCGGTCAGGTTGCTGATGGTGATGTTCTGCCAGATGGGCGTCGTGCTATTGACGCTTTGAATGGAATCCGTGGACGCCCCATAGGGCGACACGTTGATCACGTGGGAGGGCGCGCCGATCCAATCGTAGTGGCTGTAAATGGCGATCACGAAATTCACATTGGTCATCGTGAGGTCTTCATACGTGAGGTTCTGCACCAGGCCACCGCGTCCGCGGGCGGATTTCATGTGGATCCCGTACTCCGTGCCATTCCACGCGCAGTTGCTGACCAGCAGACCACTCATTCCGCTCGTGGTATAGCTGCCGATCGATAAGCCGTGCCCGGCGTGAAACGTGCAGTTCGAGACGGTAATGTTCCAACCGCTTGTGACCAGATCGTCATCCCCGCACGTGATGGCGCAATTGCGGACCACCATGTTGTAGCACGTGAACTCGGAGTCCGTGTTCGGCGAATTCGTGACGGTATTGATGATGACGCCCTGGATGGTCACGTTCGTGTCGCCGCTCTTGAAGACAAACTGTGAAACGGGCGGGTTCTGCAGCGTTACGCCCTCGACCAGCAGATTCGTCGTCGAGTTGATGTTGAGAAACTGCGGGCGTGTCGCTTCCGGATTGCTCGACCCGGATTTTCCCCACCAATTTGATGTCGAGCCCGACGAAAAACCCGAGTTTCCGTCGATGGTGCCCGAACCGCTGATTTCAACGTCGTGCAGGTTGTTGCCGGAGACGAACGGTGTGCTGGCCGTGCTGATGTTCGTCCACAGGACCATCGGATACATCTGGAGTTTTGTGCCCGTGTCAACCAGCAGGTTGACATTGTTCTTCATCGTGATTGGCCCGGAGATGTAATTGGTGAACGTGCCGACCGCCCGAATCCGGACCGTCCCGCCGGTCGCGTTGGCGACGATCGACGTGGACGCCATGTTAATGGCCGATTGAATCGCCGCCGCGCTGTTGGAGGAGCCGTTGCCGAGTGCGCCACCCGCAAAAACGGTGTTGGTAACGTCGAAAACCAAATTCGTGTTGATCGACGGCAACGGGGGGTCGGCATGCGCCAGCCCACCCATTGCCATCAATACAAGAGCGATCGTCAGATCTCTTATCCGCAGCAACATCGTCGCACGGAGTCTAGACCCATTGGTCTTCATATGACGTCATTCAAGACAAGCAGCACGGTCAATACCATTTCAGATAACGATGTATCCATTACGGTACCAGCCGGATACGGTAGTACCGCGCCGGCACATTCGTCGCGCCGCCAGCATCGATATAATTGGTGGAGAGATTTCCGCTGCCGGGCAAAATCGTCAGCGAAGCTGGAATATCCGCGAACGTGTTCGTCGCATACCCGCCGTTGACATCACCTCTTGAAACCTGCACCTCATTTGTGTGGCCCGCGGCGGCTGCCCACGTGACGACCGCATCGTTGCTCCGCGCGGCCACCGAGACGATTTGAAACAGCGAAGAGGGATTCGTGGGATTCAACCCGACGAGGAACTGGTTCGTATTGCTCATTCCCTTGCCCAATGGATCGGCGCCCGGCTGAGCCTGCAGGCAATTCGTGCAACCAAAGTACTGCAGTTGCCACAGCACAAACGGATCAGCCGGTGGATTGGGGTTGGTCACGAGCAGGTTCACTTGACCAACCGTGCTGGTTGAGATGGCATACGTGAAACCCGGATTCGGTGTCGTGCCCATCGTCATCGCACCGCCAGTCAATGTCCCGCCGTACGCCAGCAGTGTATACGTCGCAGGGGCGAACCCGCCGCCGTCAGTTACATTCAACGCACCACCCATTTTCAAACTGCCCGTGATCGCGATTTCGGCAATGTTCGTGCCGAGCGCCATATTCAGGACCGAGGCGCTTCCGAGACTCAATCCGTTGCTGATGGTCAGCACGCAATCCCCGAGCGTCAGCATCGGGTTGGCGCCCAGCAGATTGGTGTCCGTCATGACGGCTCGCGTGTTGAAAAGCGCGAGGATGTTGTTCGTGGATGGAACGGCCAACCCGCCCAACTTCACCATAGTCGTGGCGAGCACGCTGTTCGTGACGGTGATTTGCGCGTTGAAAAGAGTCAGCGTGTTGCTCGTGGTACTCGGGGCTGCCAGGTTGGAATCCATAATCCGAATGTCGCGCGCGTTATAGATGCAGAACGTCTTCGTAGGTGTGTAAATGTTCACGTCATCCAGTGTGACATTGGAAACCACCATCTCCAATCGTCCCCAAATGATGCCGGAGATGTTATCTCCGGTCAGGGCCGTGGCGGTCAGATTACTGACGGTGATATTCCGCCAGATCACCACGTGGTTGGTGGAACCCACTGACTCGCCAGCCGCTGTCTGTGGCGTGATGTTGTTGGGCGTTCCACTCTCGTTATAGTAGCTGTACAAAACAAAGGGATACTGCACGTTGGTCATACTGAGATCGTAATACGCGAGGTTCTCCACCAGCCCGCCCGCGCCGCTGCCACTGGCCGCATTATCCGACTTCAACCGAATGCCGTAGTTCGTCGCATTGAATGCGCAGTTGCTCACGATCAAGTCGCGCACGCCGCCGGACGTGTCACTGCCGACCGACACTCCATGTCCGGCCCCGAAGGTGCAATTCGACACCACCGTATCCACGGTGGCGAACCCCGTGCACTTGATGGAAATGTTGTCGTCGCCGTCGCTGATATAACAGTTCTGGATGAGTGAATTGGTCGCCGTGAGGTCGATCCCGTCTGTATTGGGGGAAGTTGAGATGGTATTGACGGTGATTCCCTGCACGGTCACGCCATTGTTTCCCCCCATCAAAGCGAAATGGTACATCGGCGAATTCTGCGCGGTCACATTTTCGATGAGGATCCGCGTGCACGCGCTCAAGTTGACGAGATACGGCCGCGTTCCCCCACCCGACCACCACCCGGAGCCCTGCCCGTCGATCGTGCCTGAACCAGCAATCACCACATCGTGGAGATTGGTCCCATTAATGAACGGAATCGAAGAACTCGGCCAACTGCCCTTCGCCAGCATCTGCAGCTTCGTGCCGGCATTGATTTGCAGACTGACGTTATTGGTCAGGTTGATCGGGCCGCTCAGGTAATTCGTCAGGACGCCGACTGCCGAGACGATGACCGTTCCGCCGCCCGCCGTGCCCGCGGCGTTGATCGCGCTCTGGATGGCCGACGCGTTGTTGGACGCACTGTTGCCGTATGCGCCAAAATTCGTGATGAAGAACTGGTTTGTCGGAATCTGCGGCAAGGGGGGAGCAGCCGCAAAGACATGGGTTGCCAACCCAAATAGCGCCAGCAACGGGATTGCGATGCCCCCGGCAACAAGCGACCTCGTGCCTTTCCCCTGGATGCGGTTCCGCTTCATATCGAACAATACACAGTGACCAAACGGGCAACGACGGTGCTGTCGCTTACCATCCAAACCGCTTCCACAAGGGCTCGTTGCCTCAGGGCAACAGCACGCGAACGCGGTAGTAGCGTGACGGGACGTTCGTTGCGCCGCCAACATCCGTCATGTTGGTGATCGCGCCGAGTCCGGTTCCGTCACTGAGAATGTTCGTTTGGAACGTGTCCTGCCAGCCGGCATTGGTATAAGTCCCATTCGGGCCGCCCATCGTGAAATCCAATACATTCGTCCGTGATTGGAAGCCCGGCAGGTAGTTCGTATCACCACTGGCGCCAAGGTATGTCACCGTGATGTTGGCACCCGACTTGGCAACGCTGTTAACCTGCAGGTGAGCCGCCGAGTTCGTCGGATTGAAACCCGCGAGGAACTTGTTCGTGTTGCTCATGAAGTCGCCCGTATAGGAGACATCCCCGGAGCAGAGCGCGCAGTTCGTGCTGCCGAAGTACTGTAATTGCCAGCAGGTATACGGATCCGTGAACGAGATGGTCGCGCTGCCGTTCATCGTGATCGCACAGCCGCTGGTCGTGTTGGAGGCGATCACGGTGTACGCGCCGGCTGTTGTTTCGTTCGCGAACGTGAGCGCGCCGCCCGTACCCAACTGAGGCACATCTGTCGGGCCGCCATTCACTTGCAACTGATAACTCACGCCCGGTTCCGATCCATCCAGTCCAATGGTGACCCCGCTGCCACCGGCGCAGTAAGCCCCACCACCGGTGACGTTGAACGTTGCGGGATTCGCAATGACCGTCAGCGTCGCCGCGCCCGATGTCGCCGGCGGACTGCACGAACCGGTCACCACGCAAACAAAGCTCGCTCCCGAATCGCCAGGGCCGACGCCGGTCAGCGTCAACGTGCTCATCCCCGATCCACTGATCGTGCCTCCGTCACTGATGTTCGAGCCATTCTCCTGCCATTGATAGTTCAATCCCGCACCGGTCGCCGAAACCGTGAAATTGGCCGTGCCGCCAACACAGACCGTTTGCGGCGACGGACCGGACGATATCCCCGGCGCGGCATTGATCGACACGGACAGACTCGCCGTAGCACCGGCGCAGCTATTGCCATTCAATGGCGTCACCTGGACGTTGCCAGCGATCGTCCCCCAGTCGACGGTTATCGAGGTCGTTCCCTGCCCGCTGGTAACCGTGGCCCCGGCCGGCACGGTCCACGCATACGTCGTCGCGCCGCCCACGGGAGAAATCGAATACGTCAGGCCTGTCTGCCCCGAGCAAACGGCCGCCGCACCCGTGATGGCCCCGGCTCCACCAACGTTGGTCACGGTGACGGGCAGCGTACTGGATCCCCCGCTGCATGTATTGTCTGCGGGCGTGACCACGACGTTGCCCGAAATCGCCGAGCATGAGTAGTTGACCGTGATCGAGGTCGTGCCCTGACCGCTGGCGATCGCGGCGCCGGGCGGGACGCTCCAGGTATAGGTCGTTGCGCCACTCACACTGGAAATTGAGTAGGTGATGGCGCTATCGCCGGCGTTGACCGAACCCGAGCCAGTGATGGAGCCCGCAGAATCAACGGAGCATGAAGGCGCCACGACCAGATTGACCTGTCCCGGCGTATTGGTTGAAATTGTGTAGCTGAAGCTCGGCGTGGGGGTTGTCCCCACCGTCACACCGTTATCCGTGAGAGCGCCGCCGTAAGTGAACAGCGTGTACGTCGCGTTCGTGAATCCGCCGGCGTCCGTAATGTTGAGCGTTCCGTCAATGGTCAGATCGCCGCTGACTTTTGTAAGATCGCCATTGGTACCCAACTGGTACTGCAATACGGCCCCGCTACTCATGACCAAGCTATTGCTCACGGTCAAAGTGCCCGGACTGTTTCCGGGCGCCAGCGTACCGTTCACGGTTACCGGCCCGGCGATCACTCCCGAGCCACCCAGCGCACCCGTGGTCACGACGGTGACGGCGCCAGTTCCCGTGGCGCTGCCGGCCGTATTCTCGACGAGCAGTGTACCGTTGCTAACCGTCGTTCCACCGCTGTACGTGTTGGCGCCAGATAGCGCGAAGGTCCCCGAGCCCGTCCGGACCAGCGCGACGGCGTGCGGAGACGAACTGCCCGTGCCGTCTCCGATTGTGCCCGCGAAGGTCGTATTGGAATTCAGGTTCCCAACGACGTAGGTATCGACCCCGGGACCGTTCTGGTCGCTCCCGCGCAGGACCGCTCCACTGCCACCGGACAGCGCGCCGAGGTAAATGCTGGTGTTGCCCGCCGGGGCGCTATTGTTAATCGTCCCCGACGAACCGGCGCTGAAGTTTGCGCTGGAGCCTCCCCAAACGTTGACGCCTTGATTGAACCGCAATGCGCCTGTATTTGTGAGAATCACCGAAAGCGGACCGGCGCCCAGGAGCGCGCCGCCAACGGTTTCCGTTCCGTTGGACACCAAAAGTGTGCTGGCGCTGACGGCGTTGACGTTGTTGGAGAACGTCACGGTGGGCTGACGAAACGCCAGCGTGGTGCCGCCCAGCGTGAACGTACCCGCGCCATCCATATTGGTGTCGGTGATCAAAGCGCGCCCGTTGAAGAACGACAGCACATTGTTGGTCGGGGGCTTGGCCAAACCACCCAGCGTCACCAGATTGCTGTTGGCGGTACTGTTTGAAACGGTCATCCCCGCGTTGTAAATCGTAAAGGTGTTGGTGGTCGTGTTGGGCGCGGTCAGGTTGGAGTCGATGATCTGGATGCCCGTGGCGTTGTAAACGCAGAAGGTCTTGGTCGGCGCGGTGATATTCACCTTGGAAATGGTGACGTTGGAGACCAGCGACTCCGGCAGGCCCCAGATGATCCCGGCGATGTTGCCGTTAATTGCCGAGGCGGTGATATTGCTGATGGTGATGTTCTTGATCACCGGCGTCGTGCTTGTGACCGTTTGCACCAGGTCGGTGGACGCCATGAACGGAGTAACGCTGATGGTGCTCGAGGGGGATCCAAGCTCGTTGTAGTAATCGTAAAACGCGATCACGAAATTGATGTTGGACATCACCAGGTTTTGGTACGTGAGGTTTTGCATCACGCCGCCAATCCCGCGGTCGGTCTTGATCTTGATGCCGAACTCCGTCCCGTTCCACACGCAATTGTTCACGAGCAGATTGGTGACGCCATCCTGAGTGGGGCTGCCAATTGACACGCCGTGACCGGCGCCAAACGTGCAGTTCGAAATGGTGATGTTGCGCGCAAACGCCGAACTGCTCCCGATCTGGATATTGTCATCCCCGTCGCTGATGTAGCAGTTGCGGATCAATACGTTCGTGGAAGCCAGATCGATCCCGTCGGTATTACACGCGTTGGTGCTCGTCGGGACGCTGGGCGTGTTAATCCGAATGTTCTGGATCGTGAGGTTGCCGTTGTTGTTGTGAACCATGATGTGGAATGTCGGCGGGTTCTGCAAGGTCACCCCCTGGATCAGGATCCGCTTGCTGTGATCGAACTCGATGAAGTTCGGTCGCGATGATCCACAGGTCGCCGCCCACCAGGGCGCGCCCTGGCCGTCGATCGTCCCCGACCCGGTGATGGAGACGTCCGTGAGGGTGGCGCCGTTGATGAATGTGGTGGTACCCGACCAGGAGCTCTTCGGCAACATCTGAAGCTGCGCGTTCGTATCGATCAACAGATTCACATGACTGGCCAGGTTGATCGGACCACAGACATAGTTGGAAAGCGATCCCACCGCCGGCACACGGACCGTGGCTCCCAGGAGGCCACTCACGTTCTGGGTCGAGGCCATGTTGATGGCGGCCTGAATCGCCGCGGCGCTGTTGGAAGATCCGTTCCCCAAGGCGCCCCCGGCGAAAACGGTATTGGTGACGTCGAATATCAGGTTGGTGTTGATCACCGGTAGATCAGGATCGGCTTTGGCCAGACCGACGAGTGTCAGCGACAGCAAAATGATGGATGTGGCCGTGCGCCCCCACAGGGCAATCGAAACGCGCCGATGCCAGAACTGATTGACCAGTTTCAAGACCGTCATGCCCCGCCCGGCTCCGGGCTTTGTCCCAATGCCATGTGCTTTCACCAGAACTCCTCTCGTTACCATCCCCACCGCCGCGCTGCCTGATTTGACCTGCTGCTCTGGGGCACGTTGTCACCCACTCGATCTCACAACGCGCCCATTCTGCCGTCTCCGTCGCCATTCGGCGTGTCTATCTTCGCAGACCCGCCTCCGGCCCGGCTACGGCACCAATCGAACCCGGTAATAACGGGATGGAACATTTGTGGCCCCACCGCCGTCCAGGTAATTTGTCATCGTATCTCCACTGCCCACCACGATCGTCTGCGAAGCCGGAACATCCGCAAAACTGTTCGTGCTGTAGCCGCCGTTGCCATCCCCGCTGGTGGCTTGCACGATATTGGTATGACCACCGGCGGTCTGCCACGTAACGCTGACATCCGCTCCCGACTTGATGACGGACATGATCGCCAAAGCCGACGAGTTATTGGTCGGGTTTGTACCGGCGAGGAACTCCGCCATGTTGTTCTGGCCGTCGCCGTCAGGGTCAGCTGTCGCCGCCGCTTGCGGGCAATTCGTGCAGCCGAAGTACTGCAGTTGCCAGCAGGTAAATGGATCCATCAGCGAAACGCTCGCGCTGCCGCTCATGATAGCGGTGCAACCACCTGTCGCATTGGATGCCACCACCGTATAGCTGCCCGCAGCCGTCAGGTTCGTGAACGAAATCGCGCTGCCCGTCCCGGCGGCCGTGGCGCCGGTCGGATTACCATTCAACTCCAATTGGTACACCATGACCGACTCCGATCCATCCAGACCAACAACAACGCCGCCACCGCTCGCGCAGGTTGCCCCGCCACCGGTCACATTGAACGTCGACGGATTCGCGTTGACCGTCAGCGCGGCCGCCCCCGACGTGGCCGGCGGACTGCACGTGCCGCTGACCACGCAGTCGAAGCTCGCCCCCGAGTCGCCCGTGCCAACACCCGTGAGTGTCAACGTGAGACTGCCCGAACCACTGATCGTGCCGCCATCACTGATGTTCGAGTTGTTCTTTTGCCACCGATAGCTCAATCCCGCGCCGGTCGCCGAAACTGTGAAGCTGGCCGTTGCGCCCGCGCAAACCGTCTGCGGCGCCGGGCCGGAAGAGATACCCGGAGCGGCATTGACCGAGACCGGCAAAGATGAAACCGCGCCAGAACAGCCACTCCCATTGGACGGTGTCACCTGCACGCTACCGGCGACCGAATCCCAAGTGACGGCAATCGAGGTCGTCCCCTGTCCACTGGTGATCGCCGCTCCCGACGGCACGGTCCATGTGTAGATTGTAGCGCCGCTCACACCGGAAATCGAATACCCCACACCGGTCTGCCCCGCGCAGACAGTCGTAGATCCACTGATCGAACCCGCCGCGCCGACACCGGTGACGGTGACGCCCAGGCTGGCGGCAGCACCGGTGCAGCCGCTGATGTTGGAAGGTGTCACCATCACATTGCCGGAACTCGCCGAACAGGCGTAATTGACTGTGATCGCTGTCGTACCCTGGCCGCTGGCAATCGTCGCCCCGGTCGGAACGGTCCATGCATATGTCGTTGCGCCGCTGACAGTGGAAATCGAGTAGCTCACTCCATTCGTACCAGTTGGCACTGAGGTAAGCCCGCTGATCGAACCGGCTGCGCCGACACCGGTAACGGTGACCCCCAGGCTCGCAGCCGTGCCGCTGCAACTGCCGTTGGACGGCGTGACGGTGATCGTGCCCGAACTGGCCGAGCATGCGTAATTCACCGTGATCGATGTCGTACCTTGACCGCTCGCGATCGTTGCCCCTGACGGCACTGTCCATGCATACGTCGTGGCCCCACTGACGCTGGAGATTGAGTACGTTAGGCCGCTAGTTCCGGCGTTCACAGCGGTTGATCCAGTGATGGAACCCGCCGCGCCGACGGAGCATCCGGAAGAAGTGACAACGAGGTTCACCTGGTGTGCCGTATTGGTCAAAACCGTGTACGTGAAATTCGTGTTGGGTTTCGTGCCGACAGTCAGACCACTGTACGTCAGCGTGCCATTGTATGTGAACAACGTGTACGTCCCCGTGTTGAATCCACCGCCATCAAAAACATTGAGCGTCCCACCCGCGGTGAGGTTGCCCGTCACAACCACCCTGGTGGTGTTCGTGCCCAAACCGAAATTGAGCTTTGATGTGGCGCCGAGGCTTGCCGCATTGCTCACGGTAAGGGTGCTGCTGGCCAATGTCAGTGACGGGCTGGTGGAGAGCATGCTGATGGCCGGCGTCTCGACCTGACCATTGAACACGGACAATACGCTGTTCGACGGCGTGCCGAGCCCCCACATCGTCATGGTATTGGCGTTGGGAGAACTGTTCGTCACGGAAAACTGCGCGTTATACGTTGTGAACGTGTTCGTCCCGGTGGTGGGCGCGGTGAGGTTGCAGTCAATAAACTGAATCCCGCGCACGTGATACAGGCAGAAAGTCCCGTCGCCACTGTTACGCCCCTGGATGCTGACCTTGGTCAGGGTGACGTTCGACACGGGGGATTCGGGTTTGCCGTACAGGATGCAGGCGATGTTGCCGGGGCCCTGAATACCGCTGTTGCCGACTGCCGTGAGATTGCTGATCGTAATGTTCTTGTAGACCGGCGTGGAACTGGTGATCGATGCCGTACTGTCCGACGCGGCATCCGCGGGGGTAACGTCGATCGACTTGGAGGGTGATCCCAACGTGCTATAGTCCATGTAGAACGCGATCGGGAAATTCACGTTCGTCATGTTCATGTCGCAGTACTTGATGTTCTGCACCAGGCCGCCGCTGCCGTCGTCGGACTTCATCTTGATGCCGTACTCGGTCCCGTTCCACCAGCAGTTGCTGACGGTAACATTGTTCACCCCGCCGCCGATTTTGCTCCCCATCGACACGCCGTGGCCGGTGCCAAACGTGCAATTGGAAATGGTGATATCCGCCGCCGGCGCGCTGCTGCCGCCAAGCTCCACGTCGTCGTCGCCCGTGCTGATGAAGGAATTCTGAATGAGTACGTTGGTCGAGCTGATGTCAAACGCGTCCGTGTTGTGCGAATCAAACGGCGTGTTGATCGTGATGCCCTGCACCGTCACACTTGTATCACTGTTCTTCAGATAAATCGTGAACGTCGGCGGGTTCTGGAGCCTCACGTTCTGGATCAGCACGCGAGTCGAACCGTCAAACTCCACAAAGTTCGGTCGCGACGAAGCGAGTGGGTACCACCAGTTCGTTCCCTGGCCATCGATGGTTCCCGGCCCGCTCACCTCGACGTCGGTCAGGCTGCTCCCGAGGATGAACGGCGTGCTGGAATTGGGCCAGGTGCTCATCGGCAACATCTGGAGCATCGCGCCGGGACCCACCTGCAAATTGACATGGCTCTTCATCGTGATGGGCCCGGACAAGTAATTCGTAAATGTGCCCACCGCGGGAAGTCGCACCGTCGCTCCGGATGCCGACGCGGTTGAGGCGAAGTTGATGGCCGCCTGAATCGCCGCGGCGCTGTTGGAAACTCCGTTGCCGAACGCGCCGCCGGCAAACGTGGTATTCGTAACGTCGTAGATCAGATTGGTGTTGATGACCGGAAGCGGCGGTGTGCCGGCTCGGACCGCACCGGCGAAACCCAGCCAGAACATTATCGCCAAACCCACGATTCGACACAACCGGGGCCGCGTGCGCCGCTCGCCACGGCCCGTCACCAAAACATGTCGAAATCGTTTCATACAAAATCCTCTATTCACTCATTCCGGCCCGCCTTGAAACCGCATAAGCTGGCACAGCACTCCGCCGACAAGGACTACGCCTGTTAAGCACTCTGTTTGCCACCTCAATGCGTTCATTTTCGTACACCAGCCGGAATTTATGGTCGAGACAACCCCTTATGCGGAATGACAAAAGATTCTTCCGATGCCCAGCGGCCAACAGTCCCCAATCGCCCACTTGGCTCAGAATTTTCTTGAGAGGATGCCTTGGATGAGATCCAAGGCGCTGCCGCGGGTGAAAGCTGGAAAGTCCCAACAGACAGATTCTGAAAGATAGCCCTAGCTCCCGTCATGAGGACACGTGATTGCGACCGCTAGTCTGCTTCTGCACAAAAACCCGCGAACACACCCTGTCTTGACCCCTCTGTCTTACCGGTTTACGGAAACGTAACACCGCAACGCCTGCAGCCCGCACAATGCCATGAACCACCCCACAACCACTAGCCCAAGCTGTACTAATTCAGTGTGGACTGAGGCCCCGACGGACCGGCCGCATCCATCGCCGCGAGCTGCTGCACCGAAACGGATTCAGCGTGAAAATCGCCATAAAGAACATTCAGAAGCGCGAGGTGCCGCTGATTCGGGAGCATCTGGTCAATGTCGGTCGAAGTGACCGTCGTGGCTGAACTCACGAACTTGCCGGCATATGTGGTGTGGCCGTTGCACTCCAGCAGCAACACAAATTGCGCCGGGTACCGGCAACTCTTCAGGTTTGGCCAGTAGCACGGGCATGGTGATTTGCCGTAATAAAATGGACTGCTTCCTGAGTCTGCGTTCCCATAACTCAAGCCTTGGGCAAATGTACCAACAGGCATGTTGTATCCAAGCGGGCCGACATTCATGTTGACCTTCCCCAACCTCGACGGACAGGTTCTCATCGTTCGCAGCTTCTGCAAGGCATTGGCCGTCCCGAAATACGGCTGAAGCGGAGTCTTGCTATCCGAGAAATGTAGCCCGCCCACATCATAGTAGAGAGTGCCATTCCAATCGTCACTGTACATCGCAAAAGCCATTCCCCACTGCTTTACATTGGTGAGGCAGGATGCCTGGTAGGCCTTCTGGCGGGCCTTGTTCAGCGCCGGCAGCAACATCGCCGCCAGGATCCCGATGATCGCAACAACGACCAGCAGCTCGATAAGAGTGAACGCTCTGGCCTTTGATTTCATAATGCCACGTCGGGTTGGCGAATCGACCCGCCCCTGGTTGGAAATCCTTTGCGTTGAGCTCACTTTACACCCTCAGCCAATGTGGGCTTGCGAATGGCGCAGCCCGCTGTTTCAAACCAGTCTAATTCAATGCGGACTGAGGCCCCGCTTTACCAAGCGCGTCCATCGCCTTGAGCTGGACGGAGCTGAGCGATTCCACGTGAAAATCCCCAAAAAGGGCGTTCACAACCGCGAGATGCCGATCCATCGGCAGCATCTGATCGGGGTCCGTAGAAGTCACCGACGTCGCAGCGCTCAAGAAGCCAGTGCTCTTCAGGGTGTGGCCGTTGCACTCCAGCAGCAACACAAACTGCGCGGGGAACCGGCAACCCTTCAGGTTCGGCCAATAGCACGGGCACGGTGATTTGCCATAATAAAACGGACTGCTACCTGTATCCGCGTCCCCATAACTCAAGCCCTGGGCATACGTACCAACAGGCATATTGTAAGACACCGCGCCGGTAGATCCATTGACGTTTACCTTCCCTCTTCTGGCCGGACAAAGTCTCATTGTGCGCAGCTTCTGCAGGGCGTTGGCGGAACCAAAATACTGTTGAAGCGGTGTCCCGCTATCAGAAAAGTGCAGCCCCCCCACATCGTAGTAGATGATGCCATTCCAATCATCAGCGTACATGGCAAAGGCCATTCCCCATTGCTTGACATTGCTGATACAGGCAGCCTGGTAACCCTTCATCCGAGCCTTGTTCAGCGCAGGTAACAGCATCGCCGCCAGAATTCCGATGATCGCAATGACCACCAGGAGTTCAATGAGTGTAAATGCTTTTGCGCCTCGTTTGGATTGCATCTGATCAGTCACGCCTCCGGTTGTAAAGCTGCCCACAATTCCCGTCGTTCGGTTCATTCTTGTGTTGCTCGCCGTCGCGAGCGTTAGATGTCGGTATCGCTCTGTCCATTACAAGACTACTATGTTCTCCACACTTTGCAAGGAATATGCTGTGGCCGATCTCTCGATTTCGAGAGCTTGTTCTCTCAGCGAGCGGGAATGCTACCCACAAGGAACGACCATAGAATCGACTCTGAAGGTAAATGCGCTCCCCTTAGATCCACCACTCCCACCGATCTTCCAACTGTCAATCCCTTCACCAAAACAGCTCTTCCAGCGTATCAGCCGTATTGAGGGGCCAGGCCGCCAGCAACCAAATTGCCGTGCCCTCCCGTCAGCATCCTTTCACTCATGATGCTCTCTTCTGCTAGGTGAACCCAAACGCTCACCCTTCCACTGCAAGCGTGCGTTTTGCCACCTCCAAAATCGAACTTTCTTCCGCGCCCGGGGGATCCCCCCGCGCAAGCTGCAAATCCCCAGCGACCGCCCGTGGCACGCAACAATTCAGCACGCGAGATATCCGGCGCATTCCCGCCGAACGGGATGAACCCGAAGCCATATCGCCGATCCCGGTCGATGAGGGGCGGAAAACCCATTCTTCGGCAGCAGGTAAGCATTACATCACAGTTTAACCCAAATTCGCGCTCCGTCCCAGCATGCTTCTCACGCGTCTTGCCTCCTTGACTAATCTGAGGCCCCGGCAAACGTTTGCCCAACGCGCACCCCCCACTATCGCTCCCGCGTCAGATCCTCTTCTTGAAATCCCAGTTTCCATCTCACATCCATTCGCTCCCGCCAGACCTGTCTCCATAACTCACGAAACAGCAGGCTTCTTGTCCGATACACCCCCTTGGAAACCGTGATTCATTTGTGACTATTGCTGCTACCTGTGCTGTCGATTCATCTTGGAAAGCCCCGGGCCGCGGTTCCAAGGTTCCCGTAGTACAATGGAATCACCCCTGGCTGCACCCCTCACTTCTGAGAGCGTTTCATATCACTGATTCATGTTGCTATGCTTGCCCCCTCAAGATAAATTGACATCTGGTCGAGGTATAGTATTGTAATTACTAACGAACGGGGTGAGAAGGCACGCGAGAGCCTCCTACGCTGGTGTAACATATAGCCGTGAGTCGGGCGGTGTTAGGGCACCTCAAATAAACGCGAGGTTCAGGAAAAACCATGAGGTTCACGATGAATCAGACGGGTACGGTCGTGCGCGGATTTCAAACAGAAACCAACTCCACAAAAAGGTCGCTTATCGATCGCCGATTTTTCTCCCGGATGGGGCGGGGCATCGCCGCGGGCGCGGCGGCGTTGGCGTTTCTGGCTGGCGTGATCCAGACCCAGGCCCAGTTAACAAATGGAACATGGACGTGGCAGGTCCAGAGCGGCGCGTTCAACGTCCCGGCCAACTGGGACTCCAACTCGATACCCCCCGCGGGCGCCAACGTCCTGTTCACCAACAACACAAGTTACACGATCACTCTCGGCGGCTCCGACACGCCATTTCTCTATAACACCATCTTTACCAACCAGACGGGCGTGACCACGCTGGACGCCAGTGGCAATACGTGGGTCTCGACCAATATCATGTCCATTGGCGCCGGGTTGTCCACGACCACGGTATATGTGGTCGGCGGCAACATCTACGCTGCCGGGCGAACCGCTCCCCTCGTAAACGGCCAGCTTCGCATCGCCGATTCCGGCACGAACATTTACAACACCGTTGCCAACGTCTTCGTAACGGGTGGCGTGTTGGGCGCCGATGCCGGAAGCGTCGGAACCGCCGCCAATTCCTCTGGCAAGCTCGTTGTCAGCGGCCCTGGACAATATACCGACGGCGGCAGCGGTTCGCCCAGCCAACTGACCATTGGCAATGGCGGAGCCAATTGCCAGTTGATCGTGACCAATGGCGGTGTGGTGCAACAAAACGGGACAATTACGATCGGCGTCAACGTCGCCAGTTCCAACTGTTTCGCGCTCTTTTCCGGCCCCACCAGCCTGGGCACGATGACCGCCGACGGCATCATCATGCACGGCAACGGTGGTCTCCTGGTTGTTTCCAACGGCGCTACCGTTTGGATGCATGACGCCGGCACGATTGGGTCCAATTCCTCGTTCAACACAGGCGTTGTTGATCGCGCTACGTTTTATGTCGGGGGCGCCTTCCAGATTGGCGCCAACACGGCCGGCGGCACAGACAACTACTTCGAGGTTCGCAATGGCTCGGTCTTCACCTGCGGCGGCAGCCTCCAATATGGAAATAATTCCCTCCACGTCAGAGACGGCATGCAGATGGGCGGAGTCGGCTTGATGAGCACAGGCTTTGCCGTCGTGGTCCGCAGCAATGGCACGACCACGAACCATTTCGGGAACTTCTTCACTGTCACGAATGCTTTCTTTAGCACCCAGTACCTCAACCCGCAGGGCCCCGAAGAGACCATATCGGTGCTGAGCAAGGGAACCTTCCTGATCACGAACGGACTGGCCACTGAGTCAAACTCCAATGGTGTCAACCTGGCGGGAAATGCAGAATCGGACGGGCAAGATGACTTGCTGGTCGATGGCGGCACATTTATCAACATCCTGGATCCCTCCATGAACAATGGCGGTAACTTCGTGGTCGGCGGCGTCGGTAACAATAGCGTGATTGTCACCAACGGCGGCCACCTCTTCACGAGCTCGATCTCGGTCAGCACGACAGGCAATTCCGTGATTGTCACGGGACCCGGATCAGTCCTGTCGAACTACACCTCCGTGGCCGGGTTCACCAATATCATCACCCTTGGCACCGGCACCGGTAACAGCAATACCTTCGGCGTGTACAACGGCGGTTTCCTGTACAACAATGGCACGTTCGATCTCGGAAACAACATCACTTCCGTGTACAATCGGGTGTTCTTCGGCGGCCCAGGGCTGCCGGCCGTCGTCAACAACCTTGGCTCGCTCAACATTGGCTCAACCGGTACCTCGGTCTGGAATTCGGTGAGCATCACCAACGCGAGCGTGAACATCACCACGCTGAATGTCGGTAACTCCGGCGCCTACAGCAACACGTTCGAAATGGACGGTGGCACGCTCAATGTCACCTTCGTGCGGGTTCGTCCGACCAATACGGTCGTCTTCAACGGCGGCACGATCAACGCCGGCGGCCTGACGTTTGACAGCCTTGCCAACATCGTCGGCACGAGCACAAACAACCCCTTCGTCGTGGGTAATGGCACGGCTCCGGCGGTGTACAACATGGTGGCTGGCGGCAGCGGTTATCATAACTTCAATAACGGCGGACTGGTCGTGACCAACAACGCCACGTTGGCGGGCAACGGTACGATCGCCGGTGCCGTCACGGTATATGGCTCGTTCGTCCCCGGCTTTGCCAGCACGGTCGGATCAATCTATGCCAGCAACGCCGTCTCCTTCGCGGCCGGTGCCCAACTCGACTACGACCTTGGCACCCTGAGCGACTCCGTCACCGTCGGCGCCAACCTCGGTTTGGGCGGCGTCCTGAACGTCAGCGATTCGGGCGGCTTTGGCGCGGGTAGCTACACGATCTTCACCTACGGCGGCGGCTTGACCAACACGGGCGGCGGCACGCTCACGATGGGCACCGCTCCGGCCGGCTTCACGTATTCCATTATCACGAATGTCGCGGGTTTCGTGACCCTGCAGGTGTCATCGGGTAGCTCAGGCGACCTGTACACAACCTGGCAGACCCATTACTTCGGTGGCAGCTCGAGTACGCTGTCCTTCGGCACGGCCAATCCGACCGGCGACGGTATGAACAATACCAACAAGTTCCTGGCCGGCTTTAACCCGACCAATGGGCCCGCGTATCTGCATGTCATCAGCGTCGCGAAGTCCAGCGCGAATGTCGTCGTAACGTACTTGGGCGCCAGCGGCGACACCACCTATACCGGCGGACCGTCATCGCGCACCAACGTGCTCGAGTTCACAACGGGTACTGCCAATGGCAGCTACAGTAATAACTTCGCCAGCACCGGCCAGACGAACATTCTCTCGGGCGGCACTGGCTTCGGTCTGGTCACAAGCTTCATCGACACGAATGGCGCGACCAGCAGTTCGACACGGTACTACCGCGTGCGGGTACTGGTGCCCTAACGGTCGAGGACCGGAAACGAAACACGATATGGAGCGCAGCCGAGCGGAAATGAAAGGTATGTTACCCAATAACAAGTGCCTTCGTTCACGACTCGGTGAACACCCGGCGGCTGCGCTCTTATCTCTTCTTGGATCGGATGTGCAAGTGGTTGATAGTGTAGGTATTTCTCTCGTCGAATTGTCTGGTGTTTTGCCGGGCAATTTGCTAGGGTAACAGGGTAGACGCGGAGAAATTTCGCCAGCCCCCGGAGACGGTGGCTGGCCCGATGGAGATGCGGTAGGGTTTGCAGTTGAGGTATGGATTAGGAAACTTGTTCGGAGAACGTTAACAAACAAGGTAAGGAGTGGTGAGGGTATGATGAGGAAACAATTAGCAGTCGTCGCTCTGGCGACTATCGCGGCTTTCGGTCTGGCATTGTCCAGCCGTGCCCAAGTGCTCTTCTCGGACGCGTTCAACTATTCACCGGGCGCGCTGAACAGCGCGAACACTGGTGGCGCGTGGGGTATAGGCACCGGCAACTCAGGCCTCACGGTTGTCAGTGGCAACCTGACGTACCCGGGTCTTTACGATACGGGCGGTAACGAAGCGCAAATCGCCAACGGGTCTGCGGGAACCATCGGCGCTGCATTCGCCAATCAGACCAGTGGACAGGTTTGGATTTCGCTCCTGTTTGATCCAACCGCGGCGGACAGTGCCAATAACTACTTCATGGCGATGAATCCGGGCACCTCGACCCCGAATGGCGGCAGTGACGCGATCGACGCCTATTATTATGCCTCCGGGAAGATCGAAGTCCGCGCCAATGCTGCGGCCGCAACCGCCGGGACCGGCACCGCTCTGACCCTGAATACGGTGAATCTCATCGTCGAGGAAATCGACCTCACGGCGAAGACCGCCAGTCTGTGGGTAAATCCGTCCTCGCTCACATTTGCTAACAACGGCCTCACACCTACGGCTACCGCGAGCATCTCTGGCATCACGGCAACAGCGGTAGACGATGTCGGACTCAAGGCTCAGTCCTCTGCCGGTGGCCCTTACCTGATCGACAACGTTATCGTTGGCCAGACTTGGGCAGATGTGACCCCCGTGGTTCCTGAACCTTCCACGTATCTCTTGGTTGGGACAGGCCTCGCGATGATGCTCGGGTTTATCCGCCGTCGTCGCAGCTAGGTCTTATCACTCGTATCTTCACGGGCGTCCCGGACTTTCCGGGACGCCCGTTTGTTTTTCTCGTGGCTCACGGCCCCGTCCCAATGACGAGTTTCACTCGCCAGATCATCAGGTATGGGGAGAGAATGTGATGGAAGCACGGGCACCGGGCCGTATCCGGTTTCCCTGTCCAGATTTGGTTGTTGCAGGTGACGGCAGCGGACCTCAACGAAGGCGGGCGGCTTGCCCCTCCATGGTTGCCTCGCTGGGAGCAACAAGGTCCGACGCTTACCGGTTTGCCTGCATCTGCGCGAGCGCGCTTCGTGCCTGGGCGAAATCGGGCTTGATCCGTACCGCCTCCTTAAGGTGCGCAATCGCCTCTCCGGCTCTGCCCGCCAACCCCAGGGCGATTCCCAGATTGTATTGCGCCGTGGCGTAATCCGGCTTGATTCGCACCGCCTGCTCGAAGTGCTCGGTTGCTTCCGTCAGCCGTCCCTGTCGGGCCAGGGCCATCCCCAGATTGCAGTGGGCTTCGGCGTAATCGGGCTTGCTCCGCAGGGCCTGCTCATAGTGCGCAATGGCCTCCTCGATCCTGCCCTCCCGATACAAAGCATTCGCCAGATTGCCATGCGCTTCGGCGTAAACCGGCTTGCTCTGCAACGCCTGTTCATAATGAACGATCGCGTCGCTGACGTTACCTTCCCGAACCAGGATATTCCCCAGGTTGTTGTGCGCCAGCCAGCACCCGGGATTCTTGGCAATCGTGTCTCGCCAGACCGTTTCAGCGTCCCGATAAATGCGCGCCTGCTGCCAGCTGGATACGCCCAGGATCAATAACACCATGGCCACCACAATTGCTCCCAATTCCCGGCCCCATGGACCGCTCCGATTGCAGACCGTGGCGACGGTCCCGACGGCAAGGGCAATCAACCCAATGCAAGCCAAATACTGAAAATGGTCGGCGACGTAGGAGTAACGGAAAGGAAAGACATCGAAAAATCCCAAGGCGGGCGCCAGGGTACCGGCAAAGCACAACACCGCTACCAACGGCCCTCGTCCAATCCGCGAGCGCAATGACCACAACCCCCATAACACCGTCAGGACCGCCAATGGAAACAGGTATTGCCACCACGTCCCGGGACGGATCTGCCAGTGGGGATAGATGAAAATCAGGGCCCGCGGCCAAAACAGCTTCGCCGCGTAAAACCACAACACATGCCCCGCCAACAGGCCCCGCTGCACGAATGACAGGGACCACTCCGCCCCACTGGCTCCCACGTGATGTCTTTCCAACCACATCGTCACCAGCCCGAGTGAGATTCCCAACAGGAACATGGGACCCAGCACCTTGATGTCCGGCCGTTTCACTCGCCCTCGCTTCCACCACAGCAGGAGCACGAGTACCGCCGGTAGTGTACAGGCCACCGTCTTGCTCAACAGGGCGCACAGGAACAGCACAAGGCTCAGGATCGCGAATCGCCCCGATGCCGGCCTCGCTTGCGACTCGTCCGTCAAAGGCCGGTACCGAAAGAACGCCAGCATCGCCGCCAGATAAAACGTCGTCGAAAGCAGGTTCTTTAATTCGGAGACCCAGGCTACCGACTCCACCTCCACAGGATGAACAGCAAAAATCGCCGCAGCAAACCAGGCGCCCGGGATTTGCAGTTGCCGGAGCACGAGCCAGATGAGCACGGCGTTTGCCGCGTGCAGCAGGACATTGACGATGTGATACCCCAGTGGCCGCAGTCCCCACAGGTGATACTCGATCCAAAAACTCGTAAGCTGAAACGGGTAATACTGCGGGTCGGCCAACGGTTCGAACCAGATCCGCCAGAGACCCTGGGGCGAATGCAGATTCGTGTTCTCGGTCACGTGAACGTCGTCGTCCCAAATGAAACCCGCGTGCCACACGGGTTGATAAACCAGGAAGGCGAGCAGCACCAATGCGAAGGCGCAAACCCAGGACTTGACTGCAGAAGTCATCTTGGTCGCGTGCGCTGTCCGCAACGACTTCCGGGCGGAAGTGTTGTCGATCGATTGCCCATCCGTCATCAACACAATCATACGGATTCGGCGCGGGCAGGCAAGAACACTCGACCGACAAATCCCGAAACCCTGGATTTCCCAAGTAGTGGTTAAGATTACGGACCCTGTGGATTCGTCCCGCTGACAGAGGCACGATACTCGCGTCGTGCACGGTACAGATCGAGCCGGGTCTCGATCTCTCCGGCCAACTGCATTCGTCCTTCGGAACGAGCCAGCGAAATGGCCTTCTGGGCGGTAGCAACAGCGTCGCCGAGTCGGCCGGCGGCGGCATAGGCGGCGGCAAGCGTGTCCAGATACTCGGCCACTCGATTGTTCGAGAGACCACAGGCTCGTTCAGCCAATCTCACGGCCTGCGCCGGGTTTCCGCCCTTAGCCGGTGGAAGCGTCGCGTACATCCACGCCAAATCGTTCCCTACATCGGGGGAATCGGGCTTGATTCGTAATGCCTGTTCCCAATGCTCCATCGCTTCCTGCAGCCGGCCCGTTTGCGCCAGGATATTCCCAAAGCTGCGCTGCACTCCGGCGAGGTTGGGATCAATTCGCAGGGCCTGTTCGTAGTGCAGAATGGCTGTCTCGAACCTGCCTTCTTCCTTCAGGGCGTTCCCCAGATTGGCATGGGCCTCGGCGTCATCCGGCTTGAGCTGCAGGGCTCGTTCCCATTGCGCCTTCGCTTCGTCCACCCTGCCGAGATGTACGAAGGCGACTCCCAGGTTGTCATGCGCCCCGACATAATCGGGCTTCATCTTCAAGGCCCGTTCGAAATGCGGGACGGCCTCCTGGGTCCTGCCGGTTCGCGCCAGGGCGACCCCCAGGTCGCAATCCGCCTCCGCGTAATCGGGGTGTAGCCGCAGCGCTTGCTCGTAGTGCCCGATCGCATCCTGCAACCGTCCTAGTCGGGCCAGCGCGAGTCCCAGATTGTAGTGCGCAGTGGCGTCAGGTTTGAAAGGAAGCGCCTGCTCGAGATGCCATGCGGCCTCTTCGATCTTGCCCTGTTGCATCAGGATGTCGCTCAGGTTGTTGTGCGCTATCCACGCGGACGGATTCTTGGCCAGGGTGTCGCGCCAAAGCGTTTCCAGGTCCCTATAAACGTGCGCCTGCTTCCATGTGGATACCCCCAGCAGTGCCAGCACCAGGACAGCGGCCAATTCTCCCAGTCTGCGAACTCGTTCACCGTCCCGACGGCATGCGACCACGCCCGCACTGGCAAATGCAGAGATCATTACGCTCGAGGCCATTTATTGGAAATGGTCTGCGACATAGGAGTATCGAAATGGGTAAATATCAAAGAACCCGAGAGCCGGCCCAAGGATCGCTGCAAAACACAAGGCGGTGGCAAACGGACCTCTTCCAATCCGCGTCCGTAGGAACCACAGTCCAGCAAGTAAAGCCAGAGCGGCAGCGGGAAACAAGTACTGCCACCATACTCGGGCATCGATTTCCCATCGCGAATAAATGAAGATGAGCGGATGAGGCCAGACCAGTTTGCCCATGTAAAACCAGAGCACACGACCCGCCAGCAGACACCGCTGGAGGAGTGACAACGACCACTCCGTACCCTCGGCGCCAACGTGATGCCGTTCCAACCACGCGGTCATTAGCCCCAAGCCCGCGCCGAGCACGAACATCGGCGCGAGCGGCCAGATATCCCTAGCGGTAATTCTGCCGTTCTTCCACCAGATCAACACGAGCAACACCGCCGGCAACGAACACGCCACGGTCTTGCTCAGCAAGGCGCACAGGAACAGGATAATCGCGAGCGCGTAAAACCCCCTGTACTCCGAACCCGACTGGCCTGCGCCAGGCAGTGGGCGAAACCGAAGATATGCCAGCAGCGCCAGAAGGTAAAACATCGCGGAAAGCAGATTCTTCAACTCGGAGATCCAGGCCACGGATTCGACTTGCACAGGGTGAACGGCAAAGATCGCTGCTGCGACCCACGCGCCGGCAACATCCAGCCGCCGCAGCACTTTCCACAGAAGCAGCGCGTTCAGAGCGTGCACCAAGACGTTGACGAGATGGTAGCCAAACGGCCGCAGACCCCACAGATGGTACTCGATCCAGTAGGCGGTGAGTTGGAGCGGATAGTACTGTTGGCTGGCTTTAGGCTCGGACCAGATGCGATACAAACCATGCACCGAGCGCAGATTCACGTTCTCGGTCACGTGAGGGTTGTCATCCCAAATGAAACCCGCCCTCCATATCGGCTGGTATACGACGAACGTGACGATCACCAGCACCAACGCCAGGAGCCAGGAGTTGTCCGCGAGGCGCCCATCATGGGAGGGGGCCAACGACAAGGTCCGTTGATGTGAAGCATCACCGTTTGGCATCGGTTCTGTCATCACGTCGATGATAACATGTCTCCGATAGCCCGGGCAATGTTCGGCCCGACGACTCTGTCCTCCCCCGAGCGCAGCATCTGTCAGCCTCGGTCGAGCGCCAATATTCGTGTTGACGGCGGTTTTACTCCATTGAGAATATGTGCTCCAGCATGAGACGGGCTCTTCCGACGCTGGTCTGCTCCTCGGATGCCATCGACGGAAAGCGGCGTCTTGTAACACGGACCACATGCCCCTGAAACTTCGCGACAAATGCACGTTCGATCAGCTCTCGCTCGGCGAGATCATGCTGCGCCTCGACCCCGGTGAAGGCCGTATCCGCACCACCCGCGAATTCAGGGCTTGGGAAGGCGGTGGCGAGTACAACGTCGCCCGCGGCCTGCGCAAGTGTTTTGGCCTCAAAACCGCCGTCTGCACGGCCTTCGTTGACAACGAAGTCGGCCATCTCATCGAGGACTTCATCATGCAGGGCGGCGTTGCCACCGACTTCATCCTCTGGCGGCCCGACGACGGCATCGGGCGCTCCGTCCGCAACGGATTGAATTTCACCGAACGCGGTTTCGGCATTCGCGGGGCCGTGGGCGTCTCCGACCGTGGCAACACCGCTGCCAGCCAGCTCAAGCCGGGCGATTTCGATTGGGAGAAGATCTTCGGCCAGATCGGTGTGCGCTGGTTTCACACGGGCGGCATCTTTGCTGCCTTGAGCGAGAGCACCGCCTCACTGACCATCGAGGCGGTCAAAGCCGCCACCAAACACGGCACGATCGTCAGCTACGATCTGAATTATCGCCCCAGCCTCTGGAAGAGCATCGGCGGCCAGACCAGGGCCCGCGAGGTCAACCGCGAAATCGCCAGATACGTCGACGTGATGATCGGTAATGAAGAGGATTTCACCGCCTGCCTCGGATTCGACGTCGAAGGCATGGACCACAATATCACCAGGATCGAGACCGACGCCTTCAAAAGGATGATCGAAAAGGCCGTGGCCGAATTCAAGAATTTCAAGGTCGCGGCCACCACACTGCGCAAGGTCATCACCGCCACGACGAACGACTGGAGCGCCATCTGTTGGATGGATGGAAAGTTCTTTGAGAGCCGCCAGTACCCGGCATTGGAGATTCTCGATCGCGTTGGCGGCGGCGACAGTTTCGCCAGTGGATTGATCTTCGGCTTTCTCGAGACGGGCGACCCGCAGAAGGCGGTGGACTATGGCGCGGCCCACGGAGCGCTGGCCATGACCACCCCGGGCGACACCTCCATGGCCACGCAAAAGGAAGTCGAGAAGGTCATGAGTGGCGGCAGCGCGCGCGTTCAGCGATAAACACTTTGATCGGAATTATGGAACTCAAATACGCACCTGACATCGAGCGCTATCCGACATTGTCGACCGACGAATTGCGCCGCGGGTTTCTCATCTCGAATCTGTTCCAGGCGGGCACGATCCAAACCGTCTATACCGACCTCGACCGGGCCGTCGTCGGCGGCGCGGTGCCGACTTCCGGAAAGCTGACGTTGGAAACCGCGAAGGAACTCGCATCGAGTTATTTCGCGGAACGCCGCGAGATCGGCGTTATCAACATCGGCGCCAAAGGCACGGTCACGGTTGACGGAAAAGAATTCACATTGGCCAGGCGCGACTGCCTGTATATCGGGCGCGGGAGCAAGCAAATCGAGTTCGCAAGCGCAAATGCCCGGGAGCCGGCGCGTTTCTATTTCGTCAGCTATCCCGCGCACGCCACGCACCCCACCCGTCTCGCAACCGTTTCCGAGGCAACAGCGGTGGAACTGGGCGCGCAGCGCGACGCAAATGCGCGCACGATCCGCAAGTACATCCATAAAGACGGCATTCGGAGCTGTCAACTCGTCATGGGCTTTACCGAATTGAAGGAGGGCAGCATCTGGAACACGATGCCGCCGCACACTCATTCCCGTCGAACCGAGGTCTACCTGTATTTCGACGTGGCTTCGGATGCCGCCGTATTTCATTTCATGGGCACGGCGCAGCGCACGCGCCATCTCATCGTACGCAACGGCGAGGCGGTGTTGTCGCCGCCCTGGTCGATTCACTGCGGCGCGGGAACGCGCAACTACTGCTTTGTGTGGGCGATGGGCGGAGAAAACCAGGAGTTTGCCGACATGGACCAGCTTGGGGTTGGCGAGCTGAAATAAGTTAACATGGTAAAGGAGAGGCGTCGACATGGCGATCCTAGATCAGTTCAAACTTGATAATAAAGTGGCCATCGTCACCGGGGCCGGCCGCGGTCTCGGCCAGGGAATCGCGTTCGGCCTCGCTGAGGCCGGTGCCGACATTGTCGCGGTGGACGTGATCGAGCAGCTCGAGACAAAGGCCGGGGTGGAAAAGCGCGGGCGACGTTGCGCCCCGGTCCACGCCGATCTCTCGAATAGCAAGTGCGTCTCCCCGATCGTCGACTCCGCCCTGGCTGCCTTCGGCCACATCGATATTCTGTTCAACAACGCCGGCATCATCCGCCGCGCCGCGCTGACCGAATTCACGGAAAAGGACTGGGACGACGTCATCAATATCAATTTGCGGACCCTCTTCTTCCTCAGCCAGGCCGTCGCGAAGGTCATGATCAAGCAGGGCAAGGGCGGCAAGATCATCAACACCGCATCGATGCTCTCGTTTCAGGGCGGCATCCGCGTGCCGTCGTACACGGCGTCCAAGAGCGGTGTGATGGGGCTGACGCGCCTCATGGGCAACGAACTGGCCCCATACGGCATCAACGTCAACGCCATCGCGCCGGGCTACATGGCTACCGATAATACCACGGCGTTGCGCGCCGATGAAAAACGCAGCGCCGAGATCCTCGGGCGTATCCCCGCCGGCCGCTGGGGCACGCCGATGGATTTGCAGGGCGCCGCCGTGTTCCTCGCGTCGCCCGCGTCGGATTACGTGCAAGCCTACACGATCGCCATCGATGGCGGCTGGTTGGCAAGATAGAAGAACAAGCGTACCCAAATTGGAGACCGAATTATGGCACAGCAGATACAGGCGGGAGCAACTTCCACAACGACAGCCAACGCGCCCGGTCAAAGCAGTTATCGCTGGGTGATCTGCGCCCTGCTGTTCTGGGTCACCACTGCCAACTATATCGACCGCAGCGTCTTTGGCAATCTGGCCCCGGAAATGCCCGGGCGACTTCACGTCACCAAGGAAGCCTGGGGGGTTGCCTACTGGAACATGCAGTTCTTCTTTCAAGCCGCCTACGGAGTCAGCATGCTGTTCATGGGGCGGCTAATGGACGTGCTCGGCCTGCGTTGGGGATTCGTTGTCGCCTGCGCGTTTTGGGGACTGGCTTCCATGTCGCATGCGTTCGCTCCGGAAATTGGCGCGTTGTTCGGCGCCGGTCCCATCGCCGGCTTTTTCATTTGTCGAATCCTCCTGGGACTGGGCGAAGGCGGCAACTTTCCCGCGGCGATCAAGACCGTCGCGGAATGGTTCCCCAAACGCGAGCGTGCATTGGCCACGGGCTTGTTTAACTCAGGGTCAAATGTTGGGGGCATTCTGGTGCCCTGGGCGCTGCCATTCGTGATCGCATTGAATATCGGCGGCCTCACCCTGGGATGGAGGGGGGCGTTCCTCATCACCGCAGCGATCGACCTCTGCTGGATTATCGCGTGGCTGGCGATCTACAAAAAGCCCGAGGAGCATCCCCGGGTGAGCAAAGCCGAGCTCGCCCTGATTCAGGGCGAGGCGGCCGAGCCTACCGTCAGAATCCCGTGGAGACGGCTTCTGCCCTACAAGCAGACATGGGCTTTTTCCGTGGCCAAATTCCTGACCGACTGTTTCTGGTGGTTTTATTTGTTCGGCAGCCCCGATTTCTTCAACCGCAAATTCAATCTGGATCTCAAGGGCCGTGAGTACATGATCATGCTCATCTACGTGGTCGCTTCCGTCGGCAGCATCGCCGGCGGCTGGCTGGCCGGAGCCCTGATGAAGCTGGGTTGGTCCGTGAACAAGGCCCGCAAAATCACCATGCTGATCTGCGCGGCGTGTGTCGTGCCAGTTGTGTACTCGGCCATCACGGATAACAAGTGGGTGGCCGCCGTGCTGATCACCCTCGCCGCTTCGGCGCATCAAGCCTGGTCGGCAAATCTCTTCAGCCTGACCGGCGACATGTTTCCACGGCGCGTGGTCGGCTCTGTCACCGGCCTCGGAGGAATGTTCGGTGCGGTCGGCGGCATGGCCCTGTTCTACACGACGGGCAAGGTCCTGGGAACAACCGGCAACTATTTCCCCGTTTTCGTCATGGGTAGCATCGCGTACCTCCTGGCGCTACTGATTGTGCATATTCTCGTGCCGCGCCTTGAAGTGGCCGACATCGAGGACAAGGCTGTCGCCTAGTTCACTGCGCCGCGAAGCGCCGAAGGGAACGCGCTGGTGTGGTGTGCCTTCCCGCCGACCCGGCACACAGCCAGCATTCTGCCATGTGCCGTGAACTTTTCGGGTTCGGCTTGCAACTACTGAGAGAGAGGAGAGAATCTCAGCCAGGTGCAATCCGACACGGACACCATTGGACGGTTGTACGGGCAGCACGCCAGCGAGTTGTATCATTACCTCGCAAGGCGTTGCCCGGATGCCGCAACGGCCAGCGACCTGCTGCAGGAGACATTCTTGCAGGTTGTCCGCCAATCCGACCAACTGGCGAAAGTGGCCATGCCGCGCGCCTGGCTGTTTGCCATCGCCCGCAATATGTTGGCCCGCCATTATCGCCGCACCCGCGACCCCCAGCCCATCGCGCAACTCTGGTATGAACCCGCCGAACAGAAGGACGACCGCCTGGCCGTCATGCAGGAGGCCATGCGCAGCTTGTCCACCGAGTTGCGTGATACTCTCGAGTTGCGGCTGGACCAGGAATTGTCTTACGAAGAAATCGCCCATGTGCTGGACGTACCCGTGGGAACTGTGCGCTCGCGATTGCACAACGCGGTGCGTCAATTGCGCGACGTCATGAACCGGCAGGAGGAAACACAACGATGAAACCAGATGTCATGGAACGCTTGCTCATGGATCGCGCGCTGGGTCGACTCGACCCGGACGTCGATGCCCTGCTGGCCGATTATCTGGCCAAAGACGCGTCGGCGTCGGACCAGTCCCGTGAGTTGGAAGCGGTCGTCCACCTTGCCCGTGAGGCGACTCGTCAACCTCGAGTGGCCGTCGTGCCGCCAAATCAGATCGGTCGCATTCTCTGGCGTCATCGCGCCGAGCAAACCCTGGCTCTCGCGGCGTCATTTGTAATCGGCATGGGAATTACCGCCCTCGTACTTCATGCGCCTTCCTCGCGTGAGGCCAACACGGCGTCAAATACGCCGTCCATCCAGAACACATCCGTGCCGATGCAGCACCTGGAAGCCTCCGTAAGAAGGCGTGCCAACTCGCTACCATTCTGGTCAAACCAACGATTGTACCTGCTGGCCTCCGCGTCCGCCGCCGACGCGAATGCAAAGGAGATGGTGAAATGAATTTGGGCAAAATGTTCTCCCAACGATTTCTCGTGGCAGTCTCCGGCCTTCTCGTGCTCTGCGCCGGCTGCGATCCGACGGACTGGGTTTGTTGGGCACCGGACGGCGAGCACGCGTTCGTGCAGGGAGCAGACAATAACACCTTCCTGATCGACCGCACCGGCAAGGTCCTTGGCAAGGCGACCGACGCGCGCGCCTGGCTTCCGGACTCGCGACAAGTGGTCGTCGTTCACGCCGTGAAACCCACGAGTTGGGATGAGTACGCTAAATTGCTCGGCCCCGACCGCGCCGGGAAGACAACCGAGGCCGCTGCCGGGCTCGTACCGGTGATTCAGTCGTATCACGGCGATTGGGCCAGGTTCGGCGATTCGCCGGAGTACAAGAAATGGGAGAACGAAGCGGTCGGGCACGCCTACAACGCCGAATGGCTGACGCGAGCGGTCGCGTTGTATCTCCAACAAACGAACCCCAAAGTCCTGACCCCGATTCTCGATGCGAACTCCCTTTCCATATCGAATCTCATCCCCGACATCTACGAACTCAGTACCCGCAACGTCCTGCCGTCCGGCCCCCCAGCCGAAAAGCTACTGGCCCGCTTCCCGGACGAGATCGGACTCGTCTGCGCCTCGCCTAACGGGCAGGAACTGGCATTTGCGGTGGATGAACCAGTCCGCCCAGCCCTCTACGTTATTCTGAACTCCACCAACAGTTCTCCCGTGCAGGTGGACGTGGGAGTGACTCAAACTGCGTGGTCAACGGATGGTCAGACGCTCGTTTACCCCAAGACTACGGTTCCCTATGAGCTGCTCGCCAACGATATGCAGTTGGGGACCATCACCAGCCGGCGCATTTGCGGAACCAACGGACAGATGCTGGCCACATTTGAGAATCCCAAGGATCTCGCCGGACTCATCCTCGAACAAAACCCCACGCGCGTGGCCTGGCTCCCCGATGGCCGAATTCTCTTCGCCGCAGCACCGATTCGTCTGCCGGCGCTTTCCTCCGATGAACCGAGCCACCCAACGCTGTTCGCCATCCGTCCCGGCCCGACGCCGACTCTGGAAACGGTTGTTCGTCCCGCCGATGTCCCGCGGCTTCCAACTCGTGTAGACCGGTTTGCGTTAAGCCCTGACAACAAGCACGTATCCATTGTCGATGAGAACGGACACGTGAGCGTAGTGTCACTTGATACAGGAGAAATACTGCCCATCCAAACAACGGATGTCTATTCCAACTCCGACAAGTATACGCAGCTGATTCCGACCTGGCGGACGGCCAATGAACTCACGTGCCTCGTCCCTGCCGGCGATCCGACAGAGAGCACCGGGCGCGTGGAGGTTGTTCTGGCGAACCTGAGCGGCCAGAAGACAACGATCAGTCTCTCCTGGCCGAATGCGGTTATGAAGGGGTTGTTGGTGCCCAGCGAGTAATTAATGCGATGGGCTGCGTGAGCTCCGGCCGTCGGAGACCGCTTTCGGGCTCCTCCCGACGAATTGCTTGAATGCGCGGCTGAAATCGTTGGGATGCTTGTAGCCCAGCGCATACGCGATTTCCTTGACCGAAAAACGCTCCGTCTCCAACAGCTCCTGCGCCCTGGCCATCTTCAACCGCTGGTGATACATGGCCGGAGATTCCCCGTGGTGTGTCTGGAACATTCTAACAACGGTTGCCGGCGAAATCTGCAGGTATTCACACAGTGCGGTGACGGGGTTCGGCTCCGAGAGGTTCTGAGCCATCCAACGCACCGCCAACTCCATCCGCAAGGACGGCTCGGGCGGACCGATCTTGCGCTGGACGTGCCGCGCAACGGTCACATCGATGGACAAATGCAGTTGCTCGATGGCCAGTTTGGTCAATTCATCCGGCCGCTCGACCTCCAAACGGCACAAGCCGTGTAACTGCTCCAGCTTGTGCCACAATCGCGTGCCGATTGTCCACTGGCGGTACGCGCCGGATTCAACGGCGCATTCGGAACAACGCGGACCGGTGCGCCAGATCCAGACAAGCAGGTCCGACACGCCATCGGGACGGTCCGTCCAACCGCTTGCGCAATCCGGATCGATCACGAGAAAGTCCCCTGCATTGAGCATCCTCTGCTCGTTTTCGAGAACCAGTGTCGGCTTTCCGCGATTCACAAGGACATAATGCCAACCGGGATGTCTCGACACGCGGATGGGATTTTGTCCATACTGCCGATGACCCCATGCCAGGTACATCAAATCGAGCTGAGCGCTTTCCGGACAGACCCAGCGCGGGCGTCCGGGCGGCGGCAGATGTAACACCTTCGGGAGCAAGCTCATATACACATCCGAGTAGTCGCAACAATCATGACGCACCCTGATACTCAAATCGCGTTGGCGACTCGAGAGGTTCCATCGTAAGATATAAATGGAGACACATATGTCCCTCTAACCTATAGTGAACATAATGAATACGACATCACCCACTGGAGCCGCAACAAGAAAAACGTCACCCGCTGCTGCCCCGTTTGCCGCGAAAGCCGTTCCCTCCCCCACCCCTCTTGGTCTCGTAAAGTCCTTCGGTTTCGGGGATCGCTTTGGGCTGGCAACACCCGGACATCTTGCCGCTGCCGAGAAGTTCGACTTCGCGCCCATCTTCGCTCAGCAGTCAATTCGCGAGCTGGAACGGACTCAGCGCACGGCCCAGCAGGTCGTTAAGGCCGCGATTACTTCCCTCACGGAAAAGGGGTACGCGGGCAAGTGGGGAGCGGATGCCGACCATTTGAAAACGACGGAACACGTCGACCGTATGAGCGCCGCCGGATTCTGCTTCTTTACCATCGATCCTTCCGAGCATGTCGGCAAGGGCTCGCTGACCACGGACTTGGAATCCGCCTACCTTAGCCGCAAGTTCGACGTGCCGAACGTCGGGAAGCTCCAGTTCGACAGTGCCACGCTCCGCAGCGCTGCGGTGAAATATGGTCGCGCCCTTGACCACGTCGCGGTCATGGGACGTCATATCGCCAAGGTCATGGACACGCGCCCGTTCGAGATCGAAGTCAGTGTGGATGAAACGAGCGACCCCACGAGCGTGCTGGATCATTTGTTCATCGGCTTGGAACTGCGCCGTCTCGCCGTTCCGCGAGTAGTCAGTGTGGCCCCGCGATTCATCGGCGAATTTGAAAAGGGTATCGACTACAAAGGTGACTTGAAGAAGTTCGAGGCTGAACTGCGTCAGCATCTGGAGATCGCCCGGTACTGCGGCCCCTATAAGATCAGCGTTCACAGCGGTTCCGACAAGTTCGCGATTTATCCCATCGTCGGTCGTGTGTGCGGGCAGCTCCTGCACGTGAAAACCTCCGGGACAAGCTACCTGGAAGGCCTCCGCGTGGTTGCGCGGACAATGCCCAAGGTGTTTGCGGAAATCGTCGAGTTCTGCCGCGGCCGGTTCGAGACGGATCGCCAAAGCTATCACATATCCACCACGCTGGCGCACGTCAACGCCCTGCCCAAGTTTACCGGGCCCAAGGAAGAGGCCGTGTTCCTGGATGAGGTCGCGGGACGGCAATTGCTCCACGTGACGTTCGGTTCGGTCCTTACGCATCCGGATTTCAAGCCCCGCATTATCGAGACGCTCGAGAGGAATGCCTCATTGCACAAGGAATTGCTGGAGCGGCACTTGACGAAGCATCTTTCGCTGCTGGCAAAAGGCTGACGCCATGCAGCCGTTCATTACCGAGGATTTTCTTCTTCATAGTCCGGTCGCCCGCGAGTTGTACCACAATGTCGCTGCCCGCGAACCGATTTTTGACTATCATTGCCATCTGCCTCCCGACCAGATCGCCGCGAACAAGCAGTTCCGCAACCTGTACGAAGTCTGGCTGGCGGGGGACCATTACAAATGGCGTGCGATGCGTTCCGATGGCGTCCCCGAGAAATTCTGCACGGGCGATGCGAGCGATTGGGAAAAGTTTCTCGCGTTCGCGCGCACCGTTCCCCACACGCTCCGCAATCCGCTGTACCACTGGACACATATCGAGTTGAAACGGTTCTTCGGAATCACCGAGTGCCTCAACGAAAGCACGGCAAAAGGAATCTGGGATGAAGCGAATGCCAAACTCGCATCCTTGCCCGTGCACAAGATCCTCGAGTCCAACCGCGTTGCCGTCGTGTGCACGACGGACGACCCGACCGATTCCCTGGAACACCAGCAACGGATCCTTAAGGATGGCCGCCTGCTAACCCGCGTATATCCGGCGTTTCGCCCGGACAAGGCGCTGACGATCGATCAACCGAAGGCATGGAACACCTGGGTGGACAAACTCGGTGAGCCACGCAATCTCGCCGCATTTCTCGACGCATTGAAACAGCGGCTCGACTTTTTTCACACCAACGGATGCCGCCTGTCGGACCACGGGCTGAACCACGTGTTTAGCGACGATTGCACCGAATCGGAGGCGAAGCAGCTTTTCGATGCGGCACGCGCCGGCCGGCAAGTGTCGCCACCGGACGCGAACAAATTCCGAAGTTTCATCATGCAGTGGCTCGGCGAGCAGTATCATGCGCGCGGGTGGGTCATACAACTGCATCTTGGAGCCCTCCGCAACAACAATACCCGCATGATGCGGACGTTGGGGCCCGATACCGGTTTCGATTCGATTGGCGACTGGCCGCAAGCCGAATCCCTGGCGCGATATCTGGACAAGCTCGACCAAAATAATCGCCTCACCAAGACGATCCTCTACAACCTGAATCCGGCGGACAACTACGCTTTCGCCACCATGTTGGGTAATTTCCAAGACGGCACCATCCCGGGCAAGCTGCAATTGGGCAGCGGCTGGTGGTTCCTCGATCAGCACGAAGGCATGGAATGGCAGATCAACGCCCTGTCGAATCTCGGATTGTTGTCACGGTTCGTCGGCATGCTGACCGACTCTCGCAGCTTTCTGTCCTATTCGCGCCACGAGTATTTCCGTCGCTTGCTCTGCGACATCATCGGACGCGACGTCGCCAGCGGCAATTTGCCCCATGACATGGAACTGCTCGGCGAACTCGTGCGTAACGTCTGCTATCGCAACGCAAAGAACTACTTCGGCCTCGAACCGGGCGCGGTGTAATTCTTCACGGGCGCCGACAGCAAATTCAGACCTTTCTCTGAACAGAAAGCGGCCTGCTTTGGCAATAAACGCGAACGCAGGCCGCTTTCAGCATCTTGCGACAGAGGCCGGCTTATGGTCCGAGACGAATTCGATAGTAGCGGGACGGATTGTTGATCGCACCACCCGGATCCGGGAAGGTGTTTGTCACGTCTCCGCTTCCCGCAATGGACATCGGTCCACTGATGTCGGTGAAGTTGGTGGAATAACCACCGTTGCCGTCGCCACTTGACGCCTGTACCACGTTGGTTGCTCCGGCTCCCGTCGCCCAGGTAATCTTCATGTCGCCATTGGCTTGTGGCGCCACGCTGAGAATGCGGAATACAGAAGCTGGATTCGTCGGATTCAACCCGAGCAGGAACTGGTTGGTGTTGCTGATGCCTTTGCCGTACGGATCGGCGTCCGGCATGCCGGTCGCGCTGTTGGTACTGCCGAAATACTGCAGCCGCCACCACGCAAATGGATCGTAGACATTCACTGTCTGTACAAACGGAGCGCTGGCTCCGCCTGAGTTGGAGGCGATCAAAGCAGCGGTGTAACGGCCCGGAGTCACGTACGTGTACGTCGGACTCTCAACCGTTGATGTCCCGCCATCACCAAACGTCCAGTACCAGGCGGTGGGCGAATTGGATGGAATATCCGTGAATCCCACGGCGAGCGGCGCGGGTCCGCTCAGGGGAATTCCCGTGAAGCCAGCGATGGGCGCGGTCACACTATTGGATACGATCAGGTTCACCTGCCCGTGTGTGTTGGTGGAAATCGCATAGGCGAAACTCGGCCCGGGCGTCGCGCCAATTGTCAGCCCGTTGTAGGTCAGCGCGCCGCCGTACGTGAACAGCGTGTAGGTCCCGCCGGCGAACCCGCCGCCATCGCTCACATTCAGCGTCCCCCCCAGAATCAAATTTCCGGTCGCGGCGATCCTGGCGGCGTTCGTGCCCAGGGCGAAGTTCAATGCCGAGGTCGCACCCAGGTTCAGTGTGTTGCTCACCGTGAGCGTGGAGCCGCCCACCGTGAAGACCTGGTTGAGGGCAAGCAGATTGGTTGTGACGATTGTTGCCGGCGCATTATAGAAGGCCAGGATGTTATTGGTCGGAGGCACCGCGAGCCCAACGAGTGTCAGCGCATTCGTACTGGCGACGCTGTTGGTGATGGTGACCTGGGCGTTAAAGATCGTGAGGGTGTTCGTCTTGATGGCTACGCCCAGGTTGGAGTCAATGATCTGGACGCCCCGCGCGTTAAAGACAGTGAACGTCCGATTGGAGGGCACGATATTCACAGCGTCAAAGACGAGGTTGGAAATCGGCGATTCCAATCGTCCCCAAATCATCGCCGACACGTCTTTCCCCAAGCTCGACACTGTTGCGGTTACGTTGCGGAAGGTGATGTTGCGCCAGATGACACATGTGTTGGTCGAACCGACGTCCTCACCCGCTGCATCCGACGGAGCGATGTTATCGGGCGTCCCGACTTCATTGTAATAGCTGTAAATCACGATCGGATACTCCACGTTCGTCATCGTCAGATCGGAATACGTAAGATTCTGCACCAACCCACCCGCGCCGCTGCCGCTGGCGGAGTTATCCGATTTACAGCGAATGCCGTAGATCGTGGTGCGGAATGAGCAATTGTCCACGAGGAAGTTCTCGAATCCGCCGGCCGTGTCGCTGCCGATCGAGACGCCGTGACCGCCATTAA
Source organism: Verrucomicrobiia bacterium (assembly GCA_035501175.1). Lineage (GTDB taxonomy): Bacteria > Verrucomicrobiota > Verrucomicrobiia > Palsa-1439 > Palsa-1439 > Palsa-1439. Next base: position 67,265 of record DATJWQ010000093.1, read on the forward strand.
ACGTGCAATTGGTCACGACGATGTTCGCCGAGTGCTGGCCGGTATCATTCTTGATACATATGTCGTCGTCTCCATCCTGAATCCAACAGTTTTGGACCAGGGCATTGACCGCGCTGAGATCGACCCCGTCGGTATTAGGTGAATTCGTCGGGGTGTTGATCGTGACGTTTTGGACCGTCACGTTGGTGTTTCCGCCGATCAGTCGGAAATGGTAGAAGGGCGGGTTTTGCGCCGTAACATTCTGCACGAGGATCCGCGTGGTATAGGCCATCTGGACAAGCGGGGGCCGCGTTCCGCCGCCCGGCCACCACGCTGCGCCCTGGCCATCAATGGTTCCGGATCCGCTGATCTCAACATCATGGGTATTCGTCGCGGTGATGAATGCCGTATTCACATTGGGCCAACTGCTCATGGGGAGAGCCTGCAGCATCGCCCCGCTGTCAATCTGCAGGTCGACATTGTTGGTTAAGATGATCGGGCCGCTCAGGTAGGTACTCAAAGTGCCCGCTGCCGGCACTTCGACCGTGCCGCCGCCCGCTGCAGCCGCGGCGTTCATGGCGCTCTGGATGGCGGCCGCATTGTCGCCAACTCCGTCGCCGTGCGCACCGTAGTTCGTAATGAGAAACAGGTTGGGCGGAATCACGGGCAGCGGAGGCGGAGCACCGGGCGGAGACACGACAAGCGTGGCGTTGGAACTGGTTGCATTCCCAACACTGTTTGAAGCGGTGAGTGCATAATTGCCGTCGTCATTGGTCTGGACGTTCACCAGAGTCAAGGTGGACAATGTGGCGCCGGCAATGGCAACATTGTTCTTGCTCCACTGGTAATAGACGGGGGCGGTGCCGGCCGCAGTCGCGCTGAAATTGACGGTGTCGCCCGCCGAAACATTCAGCGAAGACGGTTGCGAGGTAAATACGGGCGCCACGGGGTTGGTGTTGACGTTGAGAACTGCATTGGAACTGGTGGCTGTGCCCGCGAGGTTACTGACGACCACGGAATAATCGCCGCCGTCGGCAACCTGGACGTTCGTAATCGTTACGGTGGCGCTGGTGCCATTGCTCACCGGTGTGACGTTGTTGAAGTACCATTGATAGCTCAGAGGCAACGTGCCGTTCGCCTGCACCGTGAACGTGGCCGTTTCTCCCGGTATCACGGTTGTGTCTTGAGGCTGTATCGTGATGGAGGGAGCGGTTGCCGTGGTCACGGACAACTGCGCCACGGCGCTTGTCACCGAGCCGTAGCTGTTCGACACGACGACCGCGTAAGCGCCCGCATCCGAAGGCTGCGCATTTGTGATCGTCAGGGTTGAATTTGTGGCGCCGTTCAACAGCGAATTGGTGTTGTAATACCACTGATAGAAAAGTGGCGGCGTGCCGGTGGCCAGGACGTTGAAGGTGGCCGTTTGATTCGAGAAGATCCCCTGGCTGAGGGGGCCGAAGTTGACCAGGGGGGGACCCGCCGGTATCACCTCCACCCTGGCTTCGTTGAAAACGGTCGTTGCGGCCGCTGTCGTGTTATCCTGGGGGCGTAAGGCAATGCCATCGAAGTTGAAATTGGTCGCGCTTGTGTCCGTCACCGATGTCACGAGAATCGAGCCATTGAGCGTGTTGGCCCACGACATCGTGACAAAAGCGGAATTGGTTCCCGTCCGTTGCAGTGTCAGCTGCAAGATATAGGGAGTGCTGCTGGAAAACCCGGGGAATCCGCCAACATTGCCGGGACCGGTGGCCAAGCTCGTCCAGTCTCCACTGGTACCCAACAGGTGACTGTCCGAGACATTCGTGCGTTTACGGACATCAATTGGCGACTGGTTCGTGTTGGTGAACACCGTCGCCATGTTCTGAAACAGCGCGTATCCCTGGACGCCATTCCCGAGGGCGTTGTTACCGCTGATGGACGCATCCGAGGTCACTCGCTTCGGGCTCAGCGTTGAATCGGCAAAATCGAACAATCCAATCCGGAACCCCTCGGAACTGTTGGCGCCCGGCAGCCCGGAGAATGTCACATGGAACGTAGCCTGGAGGGTATCGCCCACGTTAAGTTGCACGGGGCTTGTACTATTCGTGGTGAAGTACGTCACCACGAACACCGCGCTCCCGCCGACCGTCAGCGTCATGTTCGACGTGGCAGCAGTCAGCGACGAACTACTAGAGGTGAACCACGCCGATTCCGTCGGCAGGTTCTGAATGCTACGTGAGCCATCGGCCCAAAAGTCATCCACATAGACTGCGGCCTGACCGGATTGTGCGACAGCAAGGATACCGGTGAGAACCAGGAGCTTACCGACAGAGCTTTTCATGTATGTGTTCCTCAAGGAC
>DATJWQ010000094.1:0-27825 GCA_035501175.1 Verrucomicrobiia bacterium
GTTGGTCGGACGGTTGGCCGAACGGGGTGGTGACGCGGAGCCAGCGTGGGCGGAGGAGGCCGGGCATCTGGTAGAGGCCGCTGCCGCCGATGACGCCGATTTTGGTGGGGACGGTGGCGCGACGGGGAGAGGACGGAGTGCGTTGCATGGGGGGACGGAATAGAGGATTCGGCGGGGAAGGGCAAGCGGATTTGCGTCGAGGGCGGGGCGGGGGCGGATGGCAGATGGAGACGACGGATGGCAAATCAGAGATGGGCAGAGGGGAAGAGGAGAGCGGCGCCGGGGGCGCGATGGATTCCCGGGCGCGGCGAGGTCGTTAGCGAAGGAAGGGATGGCGCAGGCTTAGAAGCCGCCCCAGTCGATGCCGACACCGTCGAGGGCGCTCTTGGTGGCGGCGCTGACCTGGATTTGATTTGTGCCGGTGACGCCGGTGCCGCCGTAGGTATTGCCGACCACATCGACCCAGTTCCAAGCGGTCTTCATGTAGGTGCTGGCGGCGACGGAATCGATGGCGGTGCCGTCGGGGATGCCGGAATTGACCGCCCATTGATCGACGGCGGCATCCATTTGGCGGCAATCATTCATAATGCGGCGCCCTTGGGACTGTTTGCGGGCCTTGACGAAGGCTGGGATGGCCAGGGCGGCCAGCAGTCCGATAATTGCGACCACGATCATGATTTCCACCAGGGTGAAGCCCTGCTTCTCACGGCTGAGAGTATTGCTCCTCATAGGCGCTGTATCCCCTTTATGAATGCACGTTTGGGTAATACTGATCTCACTCGTCACAGGGAGGAGCAATAGGAATGCCAATGCAATGGCGCTGCGGGCGGTCCAGATATGAGCGCGTAAGATATTGCGATCAGACCAGTTCCGACCGTGGGGGGCCGATAATTTCGGCTGCGACGATGATATTGCGGAGATTTTGGCGGTCGCGCAACGCTTCCATCCACTGCGAGGTGCGGGCGGGCTCTGCTGCCAGAGTTGGGGGATTTTCGGTTGTTTGTGCCGGGGCGGGCGGCTCTTCCGGGGGTGCTGGCGGCGAGGATTGGGATTGTGCTGGCGCCGGCAACGCGGGCGCCGGGGCAGGCGGTTGGAAGATTTCAGCCATGGGAACGAGAGGGGTGGGGACTGTCAGGGGCGGTATCGCCGAAGGGATTGGTGGTGGCGCGGGTGCTGTTTGCGGCTTCCGGCTCACCTGTTCCATAACCCGTCGGATATCGTCGGCGCTGACCTTTCGTTCAGACACGGTGGAGGACGGCGTCATTTGCGACGGGGTCCGACGCATGGTGGGCGAGACCGGATTGGGTAGGCGAGGCGTGGGCCGGGACGCGGGATACAGCGGGGGGCGGGGGACCGTGGTCTTCGGTCGGACCGGCACCTCATCATCATCGGTCTCTGGGGAGCCGGTCCCCTTTGAATCCTGGAGTTTGCTCCAGCCCTTCGCCAGCGTGAACAGCACGATGACAATCAGCCAGATCAGCCCGCTTGCGTCTGCCAACTTGATCATACTAGCTCGTCGGTCCGGACTTGCCGGTGTCCTCTCCCGAGATGGACTGCCGCATCCGCGAGTCCGCCTGGATATTCTGCATCCGGTAATAATCCATCACGCCGAGGTGACCGCTGCGGAAGGCTTCGGCCATAGCCAGTGGGACCTGGGCTTCGGCCTCGACGACCTTGGCGCGCATCTCCTGGGTCCGCGCCTTCATTTCCTGCTCGGCGGCAACGGCGATGGCGCGACGGGTTTCGGCGTTGGCAATGGCCATCTGCTTGTTGGCTTCCGCCTGCTCGGCTTGGAGCCGGGCGCCGATGTTGTCACCCACGTCCACGTCGGCGATATCGATCGACATGATGCCGAATGCGGTGCTGGCGTCGAGGCCCTTTTCCAACACGCGTTTGGAGATCGTATCCGGGTTTTCGAGAACGTCCTTGTAGGAATCCGCCGAACCAATGGCCGTGACGATGCCCTCGCCGACGCGCGCGATGATGGTCTCTTCCGTCGCGCCGCCGACAAACCGGTCGAGATGAGTGCGCACAGTCACGCGGGCCTTGACCTGCAATTGAATGCCGTCTTTGGCCACGGCGGCGATGGTCTGCTTGCCGCTGGCTGGATTGGGGCAATCGATCACTTTGGGGTTGACCGAGGTCATCACGGCCTCGAACACGCTCTTGCCGGATTGGTGTGTCGCGAGGTCGATGGCCGCAGCCTGGTTGAACCCGAGATTGAGATTGGCTTTTTCGGCAGCGATCAGCGCGCGCACGACCTGGTTGACATCACCGCCGGCCAAATAATGCGCCTCGAGTTGGTCCGTGGTGAGTGGCAGGCCCGCCTTGACGGCGGTAATGCGGCTCTGGACGACCAGGCCGATCGGTACGCGACGCAGCCGCATGCTCAACAACGTGAGGAATGTCACCGGCGCGCCGGTCATGCGCGCCTGGATCCAGATGTTGATGAACGAGACCACGACAAAGAAGACGATCAGCATTACGACTCCGACGACCAAGCCGAGCACGATCAGAATTACTTGACCAACATCCATGGGTTTGTCTCCTTATTAACTGAGTTTTCGCACGACGAGTTGATTTTCGTTCACGGCGACGATTGTGACGGGAGAACCGCTCTCGATCACACCGGATTCGGCGACGACATCCAACCGCTGGCCATCAATCAGCGCCACTCCGGCGGGCCGCAGGATGGTGTGAGCGACTCCCTGATGTCCGATCCAATTGCGCTCGATGGAGGACTGCGCGTGCGCACCGGTTTGCGTTTCTCCCAGAATCATTTTTCGGCCGGTGCGGGTGCGAGGGAAATACTTGATCGACATGTAGGCCGCGCTGACTCCCAGGGCTGCTTCGCCGCAGAACAGCAGGATGGTTTTATCGAGGCTGCCGGTCGCGCCGTAGCCGATCAGCGTTGCGGCCAGCAAGAGCACCGACCCGATGCCGGCCAACACGAACGTTGGCAGATAAAAATCCACAGCGATCAGGACAGCGCCGAGCACGCTCAAGATGATGATGGTTGTCCACGCCATAAATCGCCGTTACGCTGCGCGCTTCACCACGACACGGCTGCCCTGCACTTCGATAATCTTGATCGGCTGGCCGCGCTCGATCAAATCGCCTTCGGTCACCACGTCAACCAACTGGTCGCCGAATCGCCCTTTGCCGGAGGGCCGCAAATTCGTTTCCGCGACGCCTGCGGAACCGAGCAGTGCCCGGGCTTCACCCAAACTGGTCGAGTATCCCTGGCTGGAACTGGTCGCGGCAGCCAGCTCCATTTTCTTGAACAAGGTGCTTTTCGGCAGCCAGCGGGCGAGCAGTGCCGCGGCGATCATCGAGCCCAGCATGGCCCCGAAGACCTTCGCCAGCGGCAACTGGACCTGGCTCCAGGTTGGGATGATTGGCTCGCTGGGCAGACGGCCGGTCATCGCCAGCACCAGGGCGGCCAAGACAGCAATGGTGCCCAGTGCGGCGGAGACGAAATGGCCGGGGAACAGGAAAAACTCAACGGCCAGCAGCACCAGCCCGAAGACGAACAGGGCGATCTCTTCCCAGCCGGCGAAACCGGCCACGAAATAGCCGAGGAAGTAAATGGCGAAACAAATCACAGCGACGATCGCCGGTACCGCCATTCCCGGATGCGACAATTCGATGTACAACGCCAGGAACCCAACGAGGATCAACAGCGGAGAGATGGTGGTGATCCACCGCGCCAGTTGTTCGAACCCGTAGGGCGAGATTTCGAACGTGCTGGCGTCCTTCAAGCCGACTTTGTCGAGCAATTCGGCCACCGATTTTACGGTGCCGGACGACAGCAAAGGCTTCGGCGGATTGCCGTATTTGCGGGCGGCGTCCTCGTTGGTCAGGGTGAGAAGTTTGCCCTTGGGGGTGATCACCTTGCCATCGATCGTCAGGCCGCGGTCGGCATCCACCATGGCCTCGAACACATCCGGATTGTATCCCTTTTCCTGCGCCGTGGCGCGAATGCGGGCGGTCATTGCCGAGGTGAGCTTTTCTTCATAACTTTTTGGCAGCTCCTGAACACCCGTTTCGCCGATCATGACAGGGGTGGCGGCGCCAATCACGCTGCCGGGTGCCATGAAGATCTTGTCGGTGGCGGCGGCGATGTAGGCGCCGGCGGAATACGCCTTGTCGTTGACGAACGTGTAGGTCTTCATCGGCGCGCCTTCGAGCAGACGAATGATCTCTTCGGTTGCGTCAACGCGTCCACCGTTGGTTTGCATATCGAGCACGACGGCCGCGACTTTTTTCTCCTCGGCATCGCGCAAGCCGCGACGAATCAGGTACACCGTGTTTCGACTGATGTCTTCATGGATGATCAGAACGCAGACCGTCTTGGAAGCAGACTCGTCCGCCCGCGAGGTTGTGCTGGCCGCAACGAAAACAACGAACGCCAGCGCAACCAGAATCGCTTCACGGATCGCGATCTTCGCATCCCGACGAGCGGCTTGCCTCAAAGACATGACATGTTCTCCTTTCAGCCATCGTGCTACAACCGGCCACGCAGTGCCACTACAAAAACGCAGCCCCTTTGTAACCATCGAAGAGTACGCGTACTTACCCCTGTTGTTTACGGTGAGTTCTACGGGGTGCTTGCAGGATGCTGGGGCCGCGTTACCATCGCGTATGGAGGCGTACGAATGGCGAGTTCAGGGCATCACCTATTTCCCATGTTTCTGTTGAAAGGTTTCGTCAGCCGCCGGAGACGCAAGCAGAGTAAGCCGTATGTTTACCGAGCAAACCGCGAGCCGTTTGAGAACCATTGAATCAACATCAGTATCTCCCGGGCATTCTACGGCACTTCGAAGGGGGTCGAAAGCTGAGGACCCGATTACCGCCGCTGAAAGCGGAGGATTTGGCCGGGCTGTCCGGATGGCAAGGGTATTGGAGAACATGGTGGCAATCGGTGTTTCTCGGTTGCCTGAGTTCGTCATGTCGAGTGCATACCCGTTTCCTATTCGCCTTCGTCAGGGCCCGCGGGTATACTGGCGGCGGTATGGAATGAGTGGAGCTTGTCAATCTGGCGGAGCGGGTGTTTGCGGTTGTCGATGTCGTCGAATCACAAACATGCGGTGTGGGACCTTGTCATTCCCTCGAAGCGCGCCACGGAGATTGACGACCCCATGATTTGGCTGATGAGTTCGTTCTGGATTGGCTTGAGTCTGCTGAGTGTGGTGACGCTCGCGCAAGCGGAAGCGAACCCCACAGTAGTGCCGGGGGCAGGGAATACGGAGTCGATAACAACGGCCGCGTCGTCGGCTGCGACACGGACATTCGGAGAGGACACACAGCCGCGATTCAATCTGGGCGTGGAATTGATGCACGAGCGGAAGTTTGCCGGAGCCGCCCAGGCATTTGAGCGGGCCGTCAGCGCGCGCACGAATTTTCCTGAAGCATACAGCAATTGGGGCATCTCACTCGTGGAGCTTGGGAAACAGGCGTTCAACGTGACGGAGCGATTGCATGATTTTCAGGCGGCGGCGGAAAAATTCAGCAAAGCCGCCGAACAGAAACCGGATGTCAAACTCACGTATATGCTATGGAGCGAGACACTCGTGTTGATCGGTGATTTGCCTGTGGATTCACGAACGCGTCTGGCGTGCTATCAGGGCGCGGTGGAGAAATGCCGGAAGGCCGCTGAGCTCGCACCGAATGAGTGGGATTCATACAACAAGTGGGGGGTGATCCTCTCGACGAAACTTCCGGATTACGCCGTGGGTGAAGAGGCGCGGCTCGGGCTGTACCGGGACGCGGCTTCCCTGTATTCCCAGGCGGCGGAACGGGCCCGCTTTGCCAGCGAGATCGGCCCGGCGTACGCGAATTGGGGAAGTGTGCTGGTGCAGCTGGCGCGTATTTCATCGAATCAGGAAACGCGGGTCTCGCTGCTTCAGCAGGCGCTGGAGAAGTTTGACCGGTCCGCAAAAGCGCAGCCGAATACGGCGGGCACCTACGCGATGTGGGGCGGTGCGCTGATTGATGTCGGCAAGATCAGTCATATGCGCCGCGACCTGCGAGACGCGATTGGAAAACTCGATACATCCCTGGATCTTCTCCCCGATAGCCCCGCGTCATTGTACAACCTCGCCCGCGCCTATGCATTGCTCGGCGAGCCTGTGCTGGCCGTGCAGAATCTCAAGAGATGTTTTGCAGCCGACGCGTCGCACGAGTATCGGCAATCTGCGGTTCGCGATGCGGATCTGAATTTGTTGCGCGGGGATGCGGACTTCGACGAATTGCTTGGGCTCGCGCGCTCGGGTAACACGCCGCCTTTCAATCCACGTCTCAGCGACGCGCCGCAGTAGGGCGAGGTTTTGTTTACTTGTTTCCGGCGGGTTCAAAAGGAGCTTGCAACGGGTGTTTCGCAGTTTAGTGGTTACCATTTAGGGGCTTCACCATCAAGCGGTTACCGCGCAATCGATGAACCCGGCTGTGCATGCTTCGGTGGGAACGTTTTGGTGCCGCACATGTAATCGGTGGCGGGCACTTGACAAACCACTGGTTCAGCTACATGATATACGTCAACGTGTGTGAGGGTGGGAGTCGTTAAGGCGGCAGAAGAGTTGACACTCAAGGCTGGTGGCTCTTCTCAGAACCAGTAACAAACGGTAGCGTGTAACCTCAAGGGAAGAAAGGGTTGATGAGGGACTGCGACTGGAGCGGTGCGGCTGTTTCTGTAAGCGCTGTTCGGCACGACAGCTGGCCGTCGAATACATATACATCTGGTCCTTAGCGGGGGCTGGTGTTTTCTATTTAGCCAATCCCTGTTGGCGTGTGTGAAGCGTTGCGGTCGAAATTGAGTTGGACTCGGGCGAGTTGAGAATGCAGACGACCATCATTCCATCTTGGTTTTGGTATTGTGCGCGGACGAAGCCGAAGCACGACCATATTGCGGCTGCCAACGTCAGGAAGAATCTTGGTTTGCAGGTGTTTCATCCGCAGCTGCGAGTGGAGCGGGCGACCAAACGGGGCGTGGTCCACATCGTAGAACCTCTGTTCCCTTGCTACATCTTTGTGAGGTGTCTGCTGGAAGAGAGTCTGAATGATCTCCAGTACACGCCCGGGATCAGTTCCCTGGTGCGATTTGGAAATGGCATTCCCACGGTACCCGATTCTGTGGTCGAAGAGCTGCAGGAATGTTTCGAATCAACCGAGCCGATGACGGTGACGGATCATCTGTCGCCTGGATCGGAAGTGCTGGTGATGGAGGGCGCATTTGTCGGCATGAATGCCGTGGTACTCCGGCTGTTGCCCGCCCGGCAGCGCGTGCAGGTGTTGTTGGATTTCCTGGGGCGGCCCACGCCGGTGGAGGTTCCTCGCACGTCGGTCGTGATTGAGAGGGACTCGCTGGCGGATCGGATACCGTTATTGGCCGCCGTGTGATTTTGTTGGATTGAGCTGGGTCAGCATCGCCGCATTTGAGTTGTTTGATCGCTGCAGGGCGTGGGACGTGCGGCTGAATAATTGAATGTCCGGTGTCGTATATGGGCCGGGACGAAGAATGGAAGTTGTCGCGAAATAGCGCGCGGCAACAAGTGCGGAGCCTTATCGAAAAGAGGGAACTGAAGGGTAGAGGGAATCGCAGGGTGAAAAGGTATATGGGATTCGTACACATAGTCTGGGAATGGATCGGGGCATGGCTGGAAACGGCAGGTGGATTCATGCAACCGGTGAGAGTTGCAGCCGCAACCGTGGACTGCCAGGGAATACGTCGTCAATTCATGCACGTCAATCCGGAGGAATCGTGATCACGGGCGTGAATCTGCTTCAAGAACAACCACAAGCCCGAAAAACGTCCAGCAGCCACTCGGCACGGGTGCCGCGCTGGAAGCGAGTGGTGGATGTCATCTGCATCCTGCTTGCGTCGCCTGTTCTCGTGCCGGTGATGGCGATCATCTCGATCTTGATCAAACTGGGTTCCAAAGGTCCGGTCCTGTTTCGTCAGGAGCGGATCGGCCACCTGGGACAACGCTTCACCTGCCTTAAGTTTCGAACAATGGTGGTCCACGCGGACACCTCGGTGCACGAAGGTCACTGTGCCCGGCTGATCGATTCGGATCTTCCGATGGTCAAGATGGACTCCCATGGCGACTCGAGGGTCATTCCGTTTGGACGCCAACTTCGCGCGACGGGGTTGGACGAATTGCCCCAGATCATCAACGTGCTTCGAGGCGAAATGAGCCTTGTCGGGCCGCGTCCCTGTCTGGCCTGCGAATACGACCGCCATCTTGACTGGCAGAGAGAGCGATTCAATACGCTCCCCGGATTGACGGGCTTGTGGCAGGTTTCGGGCAAGAACTCGACCACTTTTAATCAAATGATTCGTTTGGACCTGCAGTATGATCGGAACAAGTCCGTGTGGTTGGACCTGTCCATCATGATGCGGACCATTCCTGCGCTAGTGATGCAGGTTCGGGAAATGCGCAGCAGAAAGGAGATCGCAGCATTCGGACGACCCGCGACGGGCGCGGTCAGTCCTCTCAAGCCGATCAGCCAACCGATCGCCTACACAAAAGCGGTTTCCGGCGGTACCCCCGTACCGATTTCGGAACCAGTTATCGTCGAGGAGGAATCATGGCGAAGCAGATAAAAGTTGGTGTTGTCGGATGCGGATATTGGGGGCCGAACCTGGTCCGCAATTTCCGGTCGCTTGCGGATTGTCGCTTGAAGGTGATGTGCGACATCAACAAGGAGCGCCTGGCACACGTTCGGTCGTTGTACCCCGACGTGCAGGGCGAAACGGACTATCGGCGTATGTTGAACAGCGCCGGGATCGATGCCGTGGTTGTGGCCACGGCGGTCAGCCTGCACTTCCCGATGGCCAAGGCGAGCTTGCTCGCAGGTAAGCACACGCTGATCGAAAAGCCCATGGCATGCTCGTCAGAGCAGTGCGAGGAATTGATCGCCATCGCAAAGAAGAACGGGCTGGTCCTGATGGTGGGCCACACGTTCCTGTATTCACCCGCGGTGCGAAAGATCAAGGAGATCATCAAGACCGGTGAAGTCGGCGATATTCGCTACATTTGCGCGCGCCGATTGAACCTCGGTTTGTTCCAGCGCGATATCAACGTGGCCTGGGACCTTGCCCCGCACGACATCGCGATCATCCTGCATATCCTCGAAGAGCAGCCGTTAAGCGTGAACTGCCGCGGCACCGCGCACATCACGCCGGGCGTCGAAGACGTTACCGCGATGTGCCTGTACTTCGGCAACGAACGTTCCGCCATCATCCACAACAGTTGGATTGATCCCCGCAAGATCCGCGAGATGACTATCGTGGGCAGCAGGCGGATGATCGTTTACGACGATGTCGCCCAGCAGGAAAAGATCAAGGTCTTCGACACCCGCGTTGAGCGTCCGCCGCACTACGACACGTTTGCCGAGTTCCATTACGCTTACCATTACGGCGACATGTACGTCCCGTACATCAAACAGGAAGAACCTCTGCGGGTTGAATGCCAGCATTTCATTGATTGCATTCGATCGGGCGGCGACCCGCTGACGAACGGCGATAGCGGCCTGGATCTGGTACGGATTCTGGAAGCGGCCTCCCAGTCCATCAAGAATCATGGCTCGCCCGTCAATTTCGGCGCTCCGGTCGCCCAACCGGCGCTCAGCCTAAACGGTAATGGCCACGGCAGCAACGGTCACGGAAACGGCAATGGCCATGGGAAGGGCACAAATGGCCGAAATGTCGAGCTTGCCGAGACACTCCTACCGCCTACGCCGTTGGGGCGTGCCCGCAAGCGGGCCATGGCGGCGAAGCGGGTCGGAAACCTACAAACCAGTTTGATGTAGGTATCGCGACCGCGCATGAGTGGATTACCCCCGTCGATTCAGTTGATCGCGCCGGACGTGAAGCTCGGCAAGGGCGTTCGCATCTTCGGCTTTGTCAATCTGTATGGCTGTACGATTGGCGACGACGTCAAGATCGGCTCGTTTGTGGAGATCCAGAAAGGGGTGTGCGTCGGCAACCGCTGCAAGATCTCCAGCCACACGTTCATCTGCGAAGGGGTGACGTTGGAGGACGAGGTCTTCGTCGGGCACAATGTCACGTTCATCAATGACCGCTACCCTCGCGCCACCTGTGACAGCGGAGCGCTCCAGACCGAAGCGGATTGGGAGTGCGTGCCCACGGTGGTGAAGCGAGGCGCCTCCATTGGTTCGGGGGCGACATTGCTGTGCGGAATCACAATCGGTGAACGCGCCATCATCGGCGCGGGTAGCGTTGTCACCAAGGACGTTCCGTCCGGCGCGATTGTGGCCGGTAATCCGGCACGAGTCATGCCTTCCAAGACGAAAAAAGCGACCTATGCGGGTACCATTCCTTGATCTGAAGAGCCATCACGAGGCGCTTCAGGATGAGATCCTGGCCGCCATTCGGGAGGTCATCGAGAGCAGCGCCTTTGCCGGTGGACCGTTTGTCGCCCGGTTTGAAGAGGACTTTGCGGCCTACTGCCAGACGCGATTCGCGATCGGGGTGGGAAGCGGGACCGACGCCTTGTGGCTTGCGTTGCTGGCCTGCGGCGTCGGGGCCGGCGACGAGGTCATTACGGTGCCGAATTCGTTTCTGGCGACGGCCGAGGCCATCAGCTTCAGCGGGGCGACACCCATATTTGTGGACGTGAATCCGCGGACGTACACGATGGATCCCGCGTTATTGCAGGCGGCCATCACGCCGCGCACCAAAGCCATCATCCCGGTGCATCTCTTCGGCCAAATGGCCGATATGGATCCGATCATGGAGATCGCGCGAGTCCATAAACTGATCGTGATCGAGGACGCATGTCAGGCCCACGGCGCGGAGTACAAAGGTCGGCGGGCCGGTTCCATCGGCAACGCGGGCTGTTTCAGTTTTTATCCAGGAAAGAACCTTGGCGCATTGGGCGAGGCGGGGGCGGTCGTGAGCAATGACGCCGCTCTTCAGGAGAGGATCCGGTTGTTGCGCGATCACGGTCAGCGCGCCAAATACTATCATTCACACGTCGGTTGGAATGCGCGGATGGACGGTATCCAGGGTGCGGTGTTGCGGGTCAAATTGAAGGGCTTGGACCGGCACAATGCCGCGCGTCGTTCCCACGCGCAACAGTACGACAACCATCTCGGGCGTCACGGAGATTTGATCACGCCAAAAGAAGCCGAGTACGGAACGCACGTGTATCATGTGTATGCGGTGCGGGTGAAAGGGCGAGATCAACTTCAACGTACGTTGACTGATCAGGGCATTGCCACGGGGATTCATTACCCGATTCCGATCCATCTTCAGGAGGCCTATGCGCACCTGAAACTGGGGCGTGGATCATACCCGGTTGCCGAACATTGTGCGGACGAGTTTCTTTCGCTCCCGATGTTTCCGGAGCTGACACCGGAACAGATCGGGGCTGTCGCGGGAGAGATCCAGTCGCATCTGTCGCGATCCCAAAACGCTGGCGTCTGTGCTGTCTGAGCTTCCGCCAGTCGGTCGCGCCCCGCGGTCCGGCGGGGGAACGCGTTGGAGCGACGGTCTTGTGCAGTTGGTGAATCCCCTCGAAGATTCCGGTTGGGACGGGGGACTGGCGGGCGTCCCCGGTTTGTCCTTCTTTCACAGTTCCGCATGGGCCAAGGTTCTCCACGACACGTACGGGTTTCAACCCGTCTATTTTGTTCGTCGCAATGCGGGACATCTCGAGTGTTTGTTGCCGTTCATGGAGGTCGACAGTTGGCTCACGGGAAAGCGCGGCATCTCACTTCCCTTCACGGACGTGTGTGTCCCCTTCTGCGCGGAGCGCGCCGCATTCGGGCAGTTGTTCGACGACGTCCGAGAACATGCCAGAGCGCGGGAGTGGAAATACATCGAATGCCGCGGCGGGAAAGAGCTGCTGGATGGAGCAACCGCCTCCACCACCTTTTACGGTCACCGTCTTCCGCTGGTTAGCGACGAGGAGGCTCTGTTCGCGAATGTTGACGGGGCTGTTCGCCGTGCCATCCGCAAGAGCCAAAAGAGCGGGCTTACCGTGGAGATCGGACGGGATCCAGCGGTGATGCGGGAGTTTTATGTTCTGCAATGCCGGACACGCAGGAAGCACGGCCTTCCACCGCAGCCACTGCGCTTTTTCCAGAATATTCAGCGCCATGTTCTATCCCGCAATCAAGGATTTGTGGTGCTGGCGCGGCGGGATCGGACCGCGGTGGCTGGCGCCGTGTTTCTACATTTTGGGAACCACGCCATCTATAAATTTGGCGCATCCGATGAACGGTTCCAGCACCTGCGCGTCAACAATTTGGTGATGTGGGAGGCCATCCGGTGGTATGCGACTCATGACTTTGATGAGCTCGATTTTGGACGAACCTCTCTGGGCAACGAGGGGTTGCGGAATTTCAAGCTGCGATGGGGCACGCAGGAACACCGCATTGAATACGTCCGCTACGACTGTCGACAGGGCGGTTTTGTGAAGGTGGACGATGAAGCATTCGGCTGGCATAATCGCGTTTTCCGGATCCTTCCGGGCGCGGTGTCCCGCTGTGTGGGGGCCATGCTTTACAGGCATGTGGCGTAGCGGTTATGGTGTGAAAGGTGGCGTGAATGAATGATCGACAAACAGTGAACCAACGGGCGAGCCTGACCTTGGACGACGTGTATTACGTGTTGTTCAAGCACAAGTGGAAGATCATCTTCTGCTCCGTCCTGGGTCTTCTGGTAGCGGCGGCTGTAGTGGAGTTTCGCCCGCGCATGTATCAGTCGGAAGCCAAACTGTTCATTCGCTACGTGCTCGATAGCAAGTCGCCGGCACCCACGCCGGACAGCTCCCGCATGATTTCATCCTATGACGGGCAAAACGTCATCAGTTCCGAGATGGAGATCCTGACCAGCCTCGATTTGGCCGAACAAGTCGTGGACATGATCGGGGCCGAAAAAATCCTCGCCAAGGCGGGCGGCGGCAAGGACCGGATTCGGGCGGCCAATCTCGTGCGGAACGGGGTTGTGGTGGAAGTTCCCAATCGGAGCAACGTGATGCGCATTCTCTTTCAGCATCCCGATCCTGACATTGTGCAACCCGTTTTGACCGGCTTGATCGACAACTATTTCAAGAAACACGCGGAAATTCACCAGGCGCTGGGGTCAGTGGACGATCTACTCTCCCAGGAAACCGATCAACTGCGCACGCAATTGGCGCAGACAGAAGACGACCTGCGCCAGGCACGCAACAAAGCGGGAGTTATCTCTCTAGCCGACAGCACGAAGAATTACGCCGACGAAATTGCGAAGATACAGCAGGAAGTATTCGACGCCCAAGCGGATCTCGCCGAGCATCAGGCGATGTTGAAGGCCATGTCCGTGACGCCTCTTCCTGTCGCTTCGCAGTCGACCAACGACGAGCCTCCCAGGGCGTCTCTGCCGGTCGACGAATACAAGAGCGTATCCGCGCGCATTGATGATCTGTGGAAGCGGGAGCGAGAAATGTTGACCCAGTTCACCGAGGAAAACACCCTCGTCAAAGGGATTCGCCAGCAGATTACCGAGGCCGAGCAATCCAAGCAACTCCTGGAAGAGAAGTACCCGGCATTGACACGTCTGGACGTCGTGGCGACGAGCCAGGGACCCCAACGCGATGGCAGCGCCGCAAGCGTCGCTAGTGAAACCAGACAGGTGCTCGCCATCCAGACCAAGATCAAGGTGTTGAATGACCAACTCGAGCAGATTCACAAGGAGGCCAATGTCGCGGAACAAATGGAGGCGACCATCTCGGAACTCCAGCGGAAGAAGCAGCTTGAAGAGTCCAACTACCAATACTTCTCGTCGACTTTGGAGCAGGCCCGCATCGACGAGGCCATCAATCACGGAAAGATTTCCAACATCAGCAAAATCCAGGCACCAACGCCGCCATTCCCCGTTCCGCGCGGGTCAGTCAAGAAGATCGCGATGATCGCGGCTGGCGGCGTAGCTCTCGGTTTGGGATGGGCCTTCCTGTTGGAGTTGTGCCTTGATCGTACCGTGAAACGGCCCATAGACGTGCAATCGAAACTGCGACTTCCATTGTTTCTCGTTATTCCCGACTTTAACCGCAATGGGCATGGCCGTCTCAGCAATGGGGCCAAGGGCAAATTGCCGCCACCAAAACCCGCAGGTGCCGCGCCTGCTGCGGCGCCGCCGCCGGCGGGAGCGGTCGTCACCGAGAATCAGAATCAGGGGATGGAGGCGTGGAGTTCGCGGTTGCCGTTGCGCACCTACTACGAGGCGCTCCGGGATCGATTGGTCATGTATTTCGAAGTTCGTGGCATCACGCACAAGCCCAAGCTTATTGCGGTCACGAGTGCGGGACGGGGCGCTGGCGTCACCAGCACCGCTGCGGGTTTGGCAGCCACCCTTTCAGAGACCGGGGACGGCAACGTACTGCTCGTCGATATGAACGAGGGACAGGGGGCGGCCCAACAATTCTGCCAGGGGCGGCCGGTAGCCAAACTGGAAGAAGCGCTGTACCGAAAAGACAATGCACAGGTCCAGGACAAGCTCTATGTGGCGACGGAGGCGGAACAGGCGGCTGGCAGCAAGCTTCCGCGGATATTGCCCAAACGGTTCACGAACCTCGTGCCCAAGCTCAAGGTCAGTGATTACGATTATATCATTTTCGATATGCCGGCGATTACCCAGACCAGCGTGACCCCGCGGTTGGCCGGATTCATGGACATGGTGCTGCTCGTCATTGAATCCGAAAAGACGGACCGAAACCTCATTCAGCAGTCCTGCGCTTTGCTCGCGGAGTCAAAAGCGAATGTCTCGGCGGTGTTGAACAAGACCCACACGTATGTGCCGCCGCGCCTGCATCAGGAATACCTTGGTGATTCCTGAGTTGGTTTCGGATTGCGGGCGGTGTCACTGCTCGTTGTCTGGTTCCCCTTGTCTCTTCCTGTTGGTCGAATCGCAATGCTAAAGAACCGCATTTATTACCAGGTCAAGCCTTACCTCCCCTGGCGCTTTCGCATGGGGTTGCGACGGCTGTTTGCGCGCCGTACGTTGCGCGCTTACAAGAACGTATGGCCGATCAATCGTGCCGCGTCCCGCCCGCCCAAGAATTGGCCGGGGTGGCCCGAAGGAAAGACATTCGCGCTAGTTCTCACGCATGACGTGGAGGGCGCGCTCGGGATAGGAAAGGTCCGCCAATTGGCCCAATTGGAGATGAAGCTCGGATTTCGATCCTCGTTCAATTTCATTCCGGAAGGGGAGGCCACAATTCCGGCCGAGCTTCGCGCAGAGCTCGTTCGTGATGGATTTGAAGTCGGAGTGCACGATCTGCACCACGATGGGAAGCTTTTTTGGGACCGCACAGACTTTGCTCACAAAGCCAAACGCATCAATTCCTACCTGAACGAGTGGGGAGCCAGCGGTTTTCGCTCTGGATTCATGCACCACAACCTCAACTGGGTCCACGACCTGGAGATCCTGTACGATTCTTCCACGTTCGATACTGACCCGTTCGAACCGCAGCCCGACGGCGTTACAACGATTTTCCCGTTTTGGATGCCGGGCGCTGACGGAGGCGGTTACGTGGAGATGCCGTACACATTGCCCCAGGACTCCACGCTCTTTCTGGTGTTGAGAGAGTCATCTCCCGAGATCTGGAAGAAAAAACTGGATTGGATCGCCGAGTGCGGGGGCATGGCGCTGGTAAACGTGCATCCGGATTATACGAATTTCGATCCAGCCTGCCGCACGAGCCGAAGTTTCCCGAGCGAGTATTACCAGGAATTCCTCGAGTATGTTCAGGAGCGGTATGCAGGACGGTACTGGCATGTGTTGCCCCGGGAACTGGCCACATTTTGCGAAGCCGTCCGGCCGGAAGCCCGAGTCGCCTCCGGCCGCAGGGTTTGCATGGTGACGCACTCGATTTATGAGAGTGACAACCGGGTGATGCGTTACGCGGAAGCGTTGGCGGAACGGGGGGACAAGGTTGAAGTGCTCTGCGTGAAACGGGATCGCAGCCAGCCCAATACCGAAATCATCAACCGCGTGCGCGTGCGTCGCGTCATGCGACGGGCGGGGAAGCGGGCGAAGGGCCAAGCGGCGTATCTGTGGCCGTTGTTGAGATTCTGGTTCAATTCGATGGTAACGTTGACCTGGAGAAGTCTGGGGCGTCGTTACGATTTTGTCCACATCCACAATGTGCCTGACTTCCTGGTCTTTGCCGCTTGGTGTCCGAAGTTGACCGGCGCGCGGGTGATTCTGGACATTCACGATATCGTGCCGGAGTTTTACGGCAGCAAATTCGGCAAGCTGGGGGATACCACCGGGATCCGGTTGCTGAAATGGGTGGAACGGCTCTCGGCCCGGTATGCCGATCACGTGATCATTGCTAATCATCTGTGGCTCGACAAGTACGCGAAGCGGACCGGAGCCAACGGCAAATGCACGGTGCTCATCAATTACGTGGATACGCAAATCTTCCATCCGCGTTCCCCGGCGCCGCATGACGGCAAGCAGATCATCCTGTTTCCCGGAGGCCTGCAGTGGCATCAGGGATTGGACATCGCCATCCGCGCCATGCCACGCATCAAGGAGGAAATCCCACAGGCGGAATTGCACATTTACGGGGACGGGAACATGAAGGAGCGCCTGATGGGCCTTGCCCGGGATCTGCAATTGAACGGGCACGTCCGCTTCTTCAATCCGTTGCCGGTGCGTCAGATCGCCGACATCATGGCAACGGCGGACGTTGGTATTGTGCCCAAACGTGCGGATTCGTTCGGCAACGAGGCGTACAGCACCAAGATCATGGAATTCATGTCCTTGCGCGTACCGGTCGTGGTGTCGAACACAAAGATCGATCAGTATTATTTCGACGACGCGGGAGTGCGGTTTTTCGAATCTGGCAATCCCGACGCGCTGGCCGACGCCGTGTGCGAGGTTCTCCGCAGTCCGGGAATTCGACGGGAAATGGTGACGCGAGCGGCCGAATACGTGACTCGCAATGACTGGGCAATCGCGAAGGTGGACTACCTGACGCTGGTGGACGGCTTGTGCGCCGGCAAGTAGGCCTGGGGTTTGCCTATGGGATCAGTTGTGGCCCGAGCCGTGTGGGCTGGTTTCGGCACCGTCTCATTCCACACTTACGGCCAGTGGGCCGTACTGTTTGACCGGCGATTCGTTACGCCCGCTTTCGCGCCTACCGCATGCGCTTTGACCGTCTCATAACGTTGGGCGTGGTTCGGCCGATTCAGCGTGCGGTCCTGGCGACCCGGTCTGCGCACTTGCCGATCCTCATGTATCACAGCATCTCACCGGGGGGCGAAGGCAGGATTTCTCCGTATTATCGCACGGCCACCTGCCCGTCGGTTTTTTCCGGGCATATGGCCCTGTTGCACGCGGAAGGATATCAGGTCACGAGTTTGTCGGACGGTCTTGGCAAGTTCCAATCCGGCAAGACCGATGTCAGCAAGACGGTCGTGTTAACGTTTGATGATGGCCTGCGTGACTTCTACACAAGTGCGTTTCCCATTCTGCAGGAATACGGCCAGCGGGCGTCGGTGTTTCTGCCAACCGGGTTTATCGGCGACCAACCGCGTCGTTTCAAAGACCAGGATTGCATGACATGGCAAGACGCCCGTGAACTCCGGGATGCGGGGATAGAAATCGGGTCTCACACGGTCAATCACCCGTGGCTTTACAAGTTGCGATTTGAGGAAATACACGCCGAGTTGGCGGACTCGAAGGCGGCGATCGAGGATCACCTTGGTTGCTCATGCGAGTCGTTCGCTTATCCCTACGCGTTTCCAGGGGCGGATCAATCGTTTGTGAGACGGTTTCGCGATGTTGTCGTCGAGACGGGATACCGCTGTTGCGCGACGACAGCAGTGGGTCGCGTGAAGCCCGGGGACGACGTGTACCGACTGAAGCGCCTACCGGCGAATTCTTCCGATGATATTGCGCTGTTTCGGGCCAAGCTGGAAGGTTGCTATGACTGGCTTGAGGTGCCCCAACGCGCATTTAAGAGTTGGAAATTCCGCTTTCTTGGCTCTGACAAGCGGGGCGAGGACTCGTCGGACCCCGTGAGTACACCTGTCCGTTAACGGCGGGGCGATCGCCATGACTCCAGCGTATTTGATTATTACTCCCGCGCGCAACGAGGAACAGAATCTCCAGGCAACCATCGATTCGGTGGTCGGGCAGACGTGGAGGCCGCGGCTCTGGGTCATCGTGGATGATGGTTCCACAGACAACACGGGCGCGATCGTCGATGCCGCCGCGCGACAGCATTCCTGGATCAAAGGGGTTCACCGGCCGGATCGGGGTTTTCGAAAACAGGGAGGCGGTGTCATCGAGACCTTCTACGATGGATTCAAGCTCGTGAATGGCGAGCCATGGGAGTTTCTGGTGAAACTGGACGGGGACCTCTCGTTCGCGAGCGATTATTTCGAGAAGTGCCTTGGGGAGTTCGCGGCCGACCCGAAGCTGGGAGTGGGAGGCGGGTGTATCTACTCCATGATCGATGGGGTCGCCGTGGAAGATTCGCCGGGCGATCCCCCATTTCATGTACGGGGGGCCACGAAGATTTATCGACGCGCAACGTGGGAAGGGATTGGCGGATTGATCCAGGCGCCCGGCTGGGACAGTCTCGATGAACTCAAGGCCAACATGCTCGGCTGGAAGACGCGATCATTTCGCGACCTGCGGCTTTTCCAGCACCGGGGGACCGGTGCGGTGGACGGGCGCTGGAAGACCTTTGTCAAGAACGGCCGCGCCAATTACGTGGTGGGCTATCATCCCTTGTTCATGATTTGCAAATGCGCCCGTCGCGTGTTGGAGCGTCCATACGGCGTGGTCGCCGCGGGCTTGCTGTACGGCTACGTCTCCGGGTACTTCTCGAGTGCCGAGCGGATTCACGAGCCGGAAGTGATCCGCTACATTCGGCGTGAGCAATTGAGCCGATTGCTTCTGCGCGACAGCATTTGGGGGCAGCGGTAGGGAAGCGATCGCGTATGTGCGGGATTTCGGGAAAACTCAATTACCGTGAGGACGTCGCCGTCGACGCCGGGCTGCTCCGGCGCATGACGCGTGTCATGTCCCACCGTGGCCCGGATGCGGATGGCTATTACCTCCAGCAGAACGTCGGGCTTGGGCACCGTCGCTTGTCGATTATTGATCTGAGCACCGGCGATCAACCCCTGGCCAATGAGGATCAGACGATCTGGGTCGTGTTCAACGGGGAGATTTACAATTTCCAGGAACTGCGGGAACGTCTCATCAAACGCGGGCACGTCTTCCGCACGAAATCGGACACGGAGGTCCTCGTGCATCTGTATGAAGAGCACGGGCCCGAGGGAGTGGAGCAGCTCCGCGGGATGTTTGCCTACGCGATTTGGGACACCAGACGGCGGCGTTTGTTCGTCGCACGCGACCGCGTGGGCATCAAGCCGCTGTATTATTGCGACGATGGTCGCACCTTTTGGTTTGCCTCGGAGCAGAAATCGATCGTTACGGACCCGTCCGTTCGCCGCGAAGTGAACGTGGCGGCGATCCGGAAGTTTTTGGCATTCCATTACTTGCCGGGAGAAGAGACACTGTTTCAGGGCATCCGCAGATTGTTACCGGGGCACTATCTTGTTGCGGACGCGTCCGGGGTCAGCACTCACCGCTATTGGGACCTTCGCTTTCCTGAGGAGCGATCAGCAATCCCTTTCGATGACGCCGTCCGCCAACTTCGTGATTTGCTTACCTCGACGGTGCGCGATCATATGATTGCCGACGTCCCCGTGGGAGTTCTGTTGAGCGGCGGGGTGGATTCCTCGGCCATAGCCACCCTCGCCGTCCAGTCCACGGACGAACGCGTCCAAACGTTCACCGTGGGGTTTGATGGCGCCGAGGTTGTCGATGAACGTCCATTTGCCCGAATGGTTGCCGACAGGCTTGGCACCGAACATTACGACATTAGCATCACCGCAGAAGATTTCTGGAGTTTCCTCCCGTCCTATGTCTGGCACATGGAAGACCCGGTGTGCGAACCGCCAGCGCTGGCATTGTATTATGTGTCCAAACTCGCGCGCCAGCATGTGAAGGTGCTGTTGTCGGGCGAAGGCGGGGACGAAGCCTTCGCTGGCTATCCCAATTATCCGAACATGCTCAAGCTCGACCGGATTCGGTCGGCGCTTGGCCCATTCGCCCGGCCAGTTGGCAGCCTGACGGCACGTGCCGGCGTTTGGTTGGTGAACGAGCGTGCGCGCCGGTACGGGAATGCCCTGGGCCGACCACTGGCTGACTGCTATTACAGCCGCGCATCGGGCCCAACGGCGTTCTTTCAGCAACGCGCGAGCGAGTTCTTTACACCCGAGTTCCTGGACGCCAGCCGGTCGATTGCGCCCGCGCAGGAGATTGCAGATTTGTTGAAGCCCGCAGAAAAGTGGGGCCTGCTCGATCAGATGCTTTATCTCGATACCAAGACATGGCTACCGGACGATCTTCTCGTGAAGGCCGACAAGATGACCATGGCAACTTCGGTGGAGTTGCGGGTCCCGCTGCTGGACCATGTGGTAATGGAATTTGCCGCATCGCTGCCACCGGACTTCAAGGTCGGTGAGGGTGACACGAAACGGGTGCTCAAAGCCGCATTTGGCCCGTTGCTTCCTCCAGAAGTACTAACGCGGAAGAAGGCCGGGTTTCCCGTTCCGTACGGTACCTGGCTGCGCAACGGGCTTAAGGAGCGGGTGGAAGATATTCTACTGTCCCCGCAGGCGGCTTCGCGCGGTTATTTTCGGACAAGTGAGATCCGCCATTTGTTACAGCAAGATTCGCGGTCCGGCAAACTGGGCAAGGAAATATTCTCGCTGTTGGTAATCGAGCTCTGGCATCGGACGTTCATGGATCAGTTGCATTCGGGGTCGGAGGGATAAGCTCGGGGACGGTTGTTTCGCGGGCGAGAACCTCATCCTTCTGACTCTTCAGAGACCGGCGTTATGAATACGTGTTGGAGTGGAGTTGGGAATCCGAAATGAGTGCGGACATGAACCCACTGCGCGTGTTGCACAGTTTCCCCCTCAAACTTGGCGCGGGACGAATCTCCACCATCGCGTGGTATCAGGTGGCAGGCGTCGCCGCCGCGGGTGCTGATGTCACCGTGTTCCCCGCTTCGATTGTTCGCTCACTCCCGTCCGAAGTGGAGGTTGGGACAACCATGGCGCGCGGCAGGTTCCGGATCCCGAACAAGTTGCTGGGTCGGATCGCCTATGCGAGACTGCACGACCACATCGTAGCCCGACGTCTGGAGAAAATGGCCGGCCAGATTGATATTATCCATGCGTGGCCGTTGGGATCATTGGAGACGCTGCGAACCGCCGCGCGCCTGGGCATTCCCACGGTTTTGGAGCGATGCAATGCGCACACCCGGTTCGCCTACGAGGTTGTGCAGCAGGAGTGCGATCGCATCGGGGTGCCTCTGCCGGCCAATCATGAGCACGCTTACAACGCGGAACTTCTCGGCCGCGAAGAGGAAGAATACCGGCTCGCGTACAAGCTCCTATGCCCGTCGGATTTCGTTGTGAAGACATTTCTCGACAAGGGATTTCCGAGAGACAAGATGGTGCGACACATCTACGGGTTTGATGAAACCGTGTTCCATCCGGATGACAAGCCGCGTGAACCGAAGCGTGGGCTTACCGCCATTTCTGTCGGCGTTTGCGCCGTCAGAAAGGGCCTTCATTTCGCCCTGGATGCCTGGCTGCGGTCGCCCGCCTCACGCGATGGCACATTTTTGATTGCGGGAGAATTCCTGCCGGCGTATCAGCAGAAGCTCTCCGAAATGTTGGCCCATCCGAGCGTCAAGGTACTGGGGCATCGGCAGGATGTGGCGGAATTGGTGCGCAATAGCGATGTACTCCTGCTTCCAAGCATTGAGGAAGGGTTCGGTCTGGTGTGTACAGAGTCCATGGCCAGCGGCTGCGTCCCGCTGGTTTCCGAAGCCTGCACGGATATTTGCCAGCATATGGACAATGCGCTGGTGCATCGTGTCGGCGATGTTGCCAGCCTGACGGAGCACATCACGATGGTGAACAACGACCGTGCGCTCCTAGCGAAACTCCGGGCGAACGGTTTGCGTACCGCGCCAAATGTAACGTGGAGCGCGGCCGGTGTGAGACTGCTCGACGTGTATCGCGAGGTCGTTTCCAAGCGATCGGCACAGCCCCGCTCACACGAAGCGGTCAATGCAGGATAAGGGCGTTCGTAGCATCACCTTTGAAGCGTCGATATGACTATTAGCGTTCTGATTCCCACGTATAATTCCGCGTCCCTTATTCGGGGGACTTTGGACTCGGTATTGGGCCAGACAGTGTCGCCGGATGAGATTCTTGTTTTGGATGACGGCAGCACCGACGAAACGGTCTCCACGTTGGAATCCTACCGACCGCGGATCACGGTTCTTCAGCAGGAGAACCGGGGAGTCGCTTCTGCGCGCAACGCGCTGTGTACACGAGCGCGGGGAGACCTGATTGCATTCCTCGATCACGATGACCTCTGGCACCCTCGGTATCTGGAGATGCAGCGTGAGTTGTTCCAGACCTATCCGCGTGCAAAGGCATTCTTTACGGGACATGTCGACTTCACCGGCTACAACACATACGAATGGACGACTGACCCTGGCGATGACAAGGGGAAGGTTGAACTGATCGATCCGCTCACCTTCTTTCGCCGGTACAACACAACCACGGGATACTTCAGCTCGATGAGTTTCTGCTGCGTTCCGAAGCAGGCGCTGCAGGAAATGGGTAATGAGCCGTTCCAGATCAGCGGAGTGGATGACTCGTATCTCTGTACGGTACTGCCATTGCTCGGCCCGGTCGTTTATACGCCGGCCCGGTTGGTTGCCTATCGGCTTACGGTCAAGGCGCAGTCGACGGATCGTCTGCGCACGTTTGGGTTGTGGGTAAACGTATTCGAGTTACTCGAAAGTCGTTATCAAAAACAGGCCTACCCGGAGTTACACGGAGCATTTCAGTCGGCATTCGCGGCGAAGAGACGCGCCTATGGCAGGATCCTGATGGGAGTGGGTAAGTCGGTAGAAGCGCGGAGACAGTTCAGGGAATCCATGGGTAATTCGAGCGATCTGGCTTCTCGCGCAAAGTCGTTACGTTTGTGGCTGTTGAGCTTTCTCCCATCGGCATTGCAGCCGGCTTGGCCGTCGAGCGTCCGTGAATCCGGACCCGGTGGCTCGATACCTTCGGCCAAAGAGCTGGTCGTAGAACGTTGAAGCTCCGTAGAAAATCGGCGCCATAACCAATTGCATGAAGAATCCAGCCTTCCAGAATCCAGGTGATCAGTATTACATGCAGGAAAAGAGGTTTCTGTTTCCCCTCATTCCGGACGGACCCAACGTGCTGTTGGATCTCGGCTGCGCGGCGGGGCAGGTAGGGAAAGCCCTGCGGGAATCTCACAAGGCCGCCGAAATCGTTGGCGTGGAGATTTTCGAGCCGGCCGCTGCGGAAGCGCGAAAGCTCTACAAAGAGGTTCACGTCGGGGACATCGAGGATATGAAGCTGGGGTACGACAAGTACTTCGATATCGTGCTTTGCGGGGACATTTTGGAGCATCTGAGGGAGCCCGCCAAAGTTCTGAGGCAAATCCACGGCTGGCTGAAGGATGGAGGAAGACTCGTCTGCTCGGTTCCAAACATTCGGTACTGGAAGATTTGGAGAGCGCTGATCTTTCGCGGAGAATGGGAGTACACGGGTGACGGCATCCTGGATCAGACCCACCTCCGGTTTTTCACGACGAAATCGTTCACGAGAATGATCGCCAATGCTTCGTTTGAGGTGGAGAGAACGGACATGCGGATCCATTGGGGCCCCAAACAGCTTGCGTTCAACCGACTGACACGCGGGGCTTTCAAGGAATTCCTGGGATATCAGATACTGGTTTCCGCCCGAAAGAAATGACTGTAGCATCTTTCACGCAGACGCGGACTTGTCGATGACGAGGATGTCCAACCGATGACCCCGGTAGGAGCAACGCTTTTGGTAATCCTGGTGCTCGTGGTGCTGGTTGCGCCGCGACGGTGGGCGTTGCTGGGAATGATGGCCGGCGTGTTGTATGTCCCACAGGCACAAACGATGGACATCATGGGCTTCAACATGTTTTCCGTCAGATTCCTCGAACTCGCCGGTTTTATCCGTGTGCTCTCGCGCCGAGAGTTCTCGTTTTCGAAGCTGAACACGATCGACCGCGCGCTGCTGCTGCTTTATGGGTACACGGCCATCGTCTACTCTCTGCGGGCTACGCAGGGCTACGCCTATGCGATCGGCATCGCCGCGGACGCGTGCTTGTGTTATTTCACATTTCGCGGGTTGGTGGGTGGGGTAGAGGACTTTCGGCGCTTTTTGCGCGATTTTGTGATTCTCCTGACGCCCTTTGTCTGTTTGGTCCTCATCGAATCATTGACCCACCAGGATCCTTTTGTCGGGATGATGGGGCCCCTCAACGTGGAGTGGTTTCGAGAGAACATGGTTCGTTGTCGCGGGAGCTTCCGCCATCCATCGTTGCTGGGAACGCTCGGGGCCAGCTTTTTTCCATTGTATCTGGGGCTCGCATTCACCTCCGCGGATCGGGTGCGGGCGTGCTTCGGTGTGGGCCTCAGCCTGGCCATTGTATGGGCCTCCAATTCCGGTGGGCCTCTGGGAATGACGGTAGCCGGATTGATTGGTTGGATGGTTTGGGTGATGCGGACAAGGATGCGCGCGGTGCGGTGGGGCATACTGGGGTTCGTGGCACTGGCGGCGCTGTTAATGAAAGCGCCGGTGTGGTATCTGCTGGCGCGACTCAGTTCCGTCACAGGAGGAGATGGGTGGCACCGGTCTTATCTTATCGACGTGACCGTCCGTCACTATAGGGAATGGTGGATCGCGGGGATGCCACCCGAGGCGACGATTGACTGGTTTCCCTACTATCTGGCGTCGACGGGTGGAGCGGATCTGACCAACCAATTCATCTCCTTCGCCCTTGCGGCTGGATTGGGGGCGGTAACTCTGTTTGTGTACCTTCTGAGCCGCGGCTTCGCCGGTCTTGGTCGCGCATTGGCGACGGTTCGCTCCCGCTTAGGACCGTCACGTGACACAGAGTATCTCCTTTGGGGGCTAGGAGCCGTACTTACGGCGCACATCACAAACTGGTTCGGCATCTCTTATTGGGATCAGATGTATGCAGTCTGGTTCATGCAGTTGGCGGTCATTTCGAATCTTTCGGATCAATTGTGCCTCCAGGGGACCGTCCCAGCCGAGGCCGAGATCGCCTCCGAGGTGGATGCCTTATGGCCCGAGGACGAACGAACCGGAGAAGGTGTGTCCGCACGCTCCGTCTATCGTGATGAGGCGACATAACCGAGCGGTTGCCCCGAGTTTGTGACATGTCCGGCGCATTCCATCGTTCATTGCAGCGGCTACTGGCTTTGCCGGTAGTTCATTATCTGGCGACGCGCGTGTGCGGTGGCCGGATTCGCAGTTTGAGCTTCGACGAAAAATACCGCAGCGGGCATTGGAATTTCGCGGGCAATGATGAGGCGGAGCTCATTCCAGTCATCGCGAAGTATGCTTGTCGAGGACACATTCTGATCCTCGGATGCGGCACCGCGTCCATTGTTCAGGCATTGGGGCCGGAGAATTATGCGACAATCCTCGGAGTTGATCTTTCGAGCGTGGCAATTGCCGAAGCCATGCGATACGCAAGCGAAAAGGTGCGCTTTGAGGTGGGGGATATGGTGACGTACGAGCCGAAAGAGAAGTATGCCGTCATTCTGTTTTCGGAATCGTTGAACTATGTCAGGAACGGGCAGAGGTTGCCATTGTTGAAGCGGCTCGGCAACCATTTGACGGCGGACGGTTGTTTCGTCGTCACCATCTCGCAGGCAGATCGTTATGCCGCGATTCTGGACATGATTCGGGAGAATTGTGTCGTGATCGAGGACCGTTCGTTCCAAGGGGCGCATCGGCATTTGCTGGTGTTCCGCTAAATCCCGAAGTTTTCCTTTACGCTTCCGAGTTCGCATGAAACCCGCACTGGTTAGTGTCATCATTCCCACCTACAACCGCGCCGGCACGATCGAGCGCACGATTAACAGTGTGCTGGCGCAGTCGTGGGGATCCATGGAGATCCTCGTTGTCGATGACGGCTCGACCGATCACACAGCTGACGTTCTATCGGGGTTCGGTGATCGCATTCGGGTGATCCGCCAATCGAACCGCGGGCCCAGTGGGGCCAGAAATGCCGGTATCAGGGCTGCCCGAGGCGAGGTTATTTCATTTCTGGACTCTGACGACGAATGGTTGCCCGACAAGACCGAACGTCAGGTAAAACTCCTTCAAGCCACGGAGTCATTAGGGGTTGTGTGCTGCGTCTGCAACACGAGGATGGAGTTCGCGAATCGGACTACGACATCGTTCGCTGTTTCTCTCTTGCAGCCGTCCTTGCGGGAGGGGATTTGGACCAACCCAGCGGAGGTGCTGGTGACCCGCTTCCTCCTCTTTAATCAGGTGGTTGCCGTCCGACGCCAGGCGTTAGAGCAAGCGGGTTATTTCCGGGAGGATCTACCATTCGGGCTAAACGACGATTACGACCTTGCTGTGCGGCTTTCCCTGCTTGGCCCATGGGCGTTCATCGCTGATCCCCTGACGGTCTGGCACGAGCATGCGACCAACATTTCGCGAACTCACAGCCACCTGGATATATCCATCCAGACCCTCAACATCCTCCAAGACTTGAGCCGATCACCTCAGTTTGGCCCACTATTCCCGAAGGTGTTATTGCGCCGGCGCGTGCGGGACTTGAAACGAGGGATCGTCGCATTACGGCTGTCAAACGGGAGGAGCCTCGGGCCCCGGTTGCTTGGCACCGTCCTGCACCTTCTTCTTCGGATGCGGTGGAAACTGTATTCACGACTTCCATGCACGCCCCGTATGATCACACGCGCCGTGTGACCGGCGAGGCGCCTTCCAGGCGGAGTCGAAGACCATTTGGTTGCCAAGGATGGGGCAGAAGACGGGCGCGGAGGATTCTACGATTTGACTCGAAATCAACCCATAGACGGTCCGCGTGGTTTCTCAGAAGTGACGGGCATCAGTATCCAACTGTGTCGGCGGATGTGGAACGACGTGCTTGTTTTCATTTCCGAGACGAGAATGTCACTCGAAAGAAACGGCGTTTGTTGTATTGCCATTTGTGCCGCTCTGGTATATTGCCTGCTCCTCGTGGTGGCGGCAGGAGCTATGGCAAATTGGCGAGAGTTTGTAGTGAACATCATCGCGGTCGTCTGCGTCGGCGTATGCGCAACGGCACTTCCCAGCAAGGCGACCGAATATTATGTCGACTATTCTGCCGGGTCAGACGCCAATCCGGGAACGAGTGAGACGACCGCTTGGCAGCATTGTCCAGGAGATGCGAATGCGACCGCAGTGGCGGGCAGCTCATCGCTCTCGCCGGGTACAACGGTCTGGTTCAAGCAGGGCGTGACCTATGTGATCACCGGTGGCACAGGCGGCGCGGCATGGTCGCCGGGCATCCAGTGCTACTGGTCGGGCGTGACCTACGCCAGCACCAACGCCTGGACCACCGCCACCGGCGCCGGCAAAGCCCAGTTCACCGACAACTACGCCCAAGGTTACAATTACGTCGCCTTCTGGGACTACTACGGTGCCAGCAACCTGACCTTCGACACTCTCAATATCGGCCCGATGGGCGGCAGCGCCACCCTGCCCGCCGACACCGGCTCGGCCGTCGGCCCCAACGAGGGCGACGGCATCGTCTTCGACTGCACCGCCGTCAACATCCTGGTGAAGAACTGCGATTTCCACGATTGCGGCTAC
>DATJWQ010000095.1:0-293266 GCA_035501175.1 Verrucomicrobiia bacterium
TCCTCCCGGGAATCGATTGGATCTGGACCATCGGCCTCGCCGTGGTGGGACTCCTTGCCCTGCTGGTCGGTCGCCTGAACCGGCTGACCATCGTTATCGGACCCTTCCTGATCGTCGCGTCCATCTGCTCCCTGTTGCGTCAACTGGCCGTACTATCTGTCGACGTCGAAATCCCCATCCTGACAATCGTACTCGGCGTCCTCATGCTCATCGCTCAGGCCTCCAACCTTCCCGTGCCCGAGCTCCTCAAGAACGACGACCCCCAGCCGGGAAAATAACCCACAATGCCCTTCCGTCCTTATCCTCTGTCATCGTGAACCACTCTGGTCATCGACCCATCGGCTGGATGGGTGCGCTCTTCGTCGGCGCGTTCTTCGTGTACGCGATCAGTTGGTCTCTCCTCGCCTACGCGCCCTACCGGATCGGCGGCGTGTACCGAATCGGTTCCTGGCAGCAAGCCTACTGGAAGTTCACCGAATCACCTGCGCTGGTCGGCGCGACCGCCGTTTCCTCCCTCTCCATGCTCGGCTTCGCCATCGCGTACTTCGCCGGAAAACCGCATGGCCTCCTCAAGATCGCGCTGGTGGTCATCTCGATGGTCCTCATCGCCATGTTCGCCCTACCTGCAGTGAACTGATAACGTCCCCTCTCGGGGCTTACCCGGCGCACAACCCAACCTCACCGGCCCAACCACGATACGTGGGAGTACCCTGTCTGCGCGCGGCCGCACCGATGATGCCATAGACTCTATGGTATCTGCCGCATCTTGCACACTCCAATCCCCGCCACCCTTTGGCGCCATTGCCGGAATCGAATCGTCTTGCGGTGCGCCAGGCCGGGTGCTATGAGAGCACCTCGTTCAAGCTGCTTCGGCTTCATCCGGGAGAATCGCAATATGAAGAGAACATCAATCCTCGCCATCATCGCCGTTGCCGCTCTCGCGTTCGCCACCCGACCCGCCCGTGCCGACGTCGCCAATGGCAGTTATGCCGCCACGTTCACCGGCTCTGCCCCCGTCTGGGATATCTCCGGCGATTATTCGACCGATGTCGGCCTCGGTTTCGACATGAACTTTTCCATCACCGAAGATTCGTCGGGCAACTTCACCGGCTCGGGAACCTTTGATTATGACGACGGACTCGGCGATACCTTCGATGGCGACATCGACCTCAGCGGCCTCGTGAAGGATTCGGGTTCCACTGCGACCGTCTCGATGAAACTTGATCTCTCCGGTTCGGGAACGGTCGTCGACGACTCCGGCAACACCAATGATGTTGACCTTGATGTTTCAGTATCTTTCGATTTCGCGATCGATGCCACCGACGGTCAATTGGTTGTCACCAGCGGCTCCGCGTCCGCCACGGAAACCGACCTCGCCACCGGCAAGCGCCAGCACCGCTCCGGGCCGCTGAGCTCGGGGGACACGATGGATTTGCCCGGCACCTCCACCGGCGATTGGACCCTGACCCTGAACCTGACGCCCAATGGCACCCGATATTCCGGCACCGCTACGATCCAGACTTCGACGGGTCAAACCGCCCAGTTCGCCGCGACGGGAACGTACCAGTCCAAGACCGATACGTCGAAGGTCACCCTCAAAGGCGGGAGCGGCGATCTCAACCTCGTCGTCTCAACATCGGGCTCGTCGCTGACCATCCACAGCGCCAAGGGCAAGCTGTTTGGACAAAAGGTCAACGTCAAAGGCCAATAATCAGACGCCGAGCGTCAGGTTGCGGTGATGATCGGGAACCGCATGAACCGGCGGAGTCTTCGACAGAGCGATCTTAGCGGAATCGCGTCTTCACCAGATCGTTCATCTTCGTGACCAGGCCCTGCAGATACACGGTGGCGAGCTGACCGTATTTGACGACGGGTTTGCCGTTGACGAGGACGAATTTGGCGCGCGGAGAATGGCAGAGCATCAGTGCGCCGAGCGGGTCCTGGGCATACGCGCCGGCAAATTCGATGGTGTTGAGGTCGTAGATGGCGATGTCGGCGGCGTAACCGGGAGCGAGGTTGCCGAGTTCGTTTTCGCGGTTGAGCAATCGGGCGCCACCGAGCGTGGCGATCCGCAACGCGTCTTCCGCCGTGAAACTGTCCGCCCCATTCTTGACCCGCTGGAGCAGCAGCGCCTGCCGCGCTTCGGCAAGGACATGCGCGCCGTTGTTGCTCGACGAGCCGTCCACACCGAGGCCGACCGTGGCGTTGGCCTTGAGCATCTCGCAGACGGGCGGAATACCGGACCCGAGGATCATGTTGGAGGACGGACAATGCGCCACGGCCGTTTTCGTGTCGGCGACCAGCCTGATCTCGGCAGGGTTCAGGCAGACGCAATGGGCCCACGATACGTCCGGGCCGACCCAATCGGCGCTGGCGAGATAATCGGCGGGGCGTTTCCCGAATTTCTCCAGGCAGAACCTGTTCTCGTCCTCGGTCTCGGCGACGTGTGTATGGCACAGGACCCGGCGCGATTTCGCCAGGGCGCGGGTTTCCTTCAACAGATCGAACGTGATCGAAAACGGGGAGCAGGGCATCAAATCGATGCGGGTCATCGCGTACGGTTTCGCGTCGTGGAACTTCTCGATCACGCGTTCGCAATCCTTCACGATGGTCTTCTCGTCCTGGACCACTTCGTCGGGCGGCAGGCCGCCGGCGCTGCGGCCGAGCGACATCGAACCGCGCCCGGCGTGGATCCGCATGCCGAGTTCGGCGGCGGCCTCGATGACCGCCTCGGCTTTCACGTCCGATTCGCGCGGGTAGACATAGAACATGTCATTGGTGGCGGTGCAACCCGACAACAGCATTTCCGCCATTGAAATCTGAGAACCGAGCTTGACGGCCTCGAAATCGATACGCCCCCAAACATTGTACAGGCCGATCAGCCAGTCGAATAGCTTGGCGTTCTGGACCGGCTTCAGGCAGCGCGTGAGCGACTGGTAGAGGTGATGGTGCGTATTGATGAGGCCGGGGATGACCGCGCAACCGGTCGCGTCGATGGTCTCGTCGGCCTCGAAATCCTTCGGGATCGCGGCGACGATGTCGCGGATCCGCTGGTCCTGGACGAGGACGTGATGGGATTCGAGTTGTTCGACGCGCCGGTTCGCATTCCAGCGGATGACGTGGCCGTTTGTGATGGCGAGCTTCATGGGACGGCAGCAGTTGTACGCAGACGGCACGGGGCAAGGCAAAGAAAATCGCGTGATTCCTCTCGACAGTACTGGCGGGTTCGCCGTATAAATCCGCGCGACGGGATGGCACCCGTGGCAATCCAACCCAAAGGAGAAGGTTTATGAAGAGACTCATCGTATTAGTCGCAGCGGCGTGTGCAGTAGTCGTACTCATGTCGGGGTGTGCGGTGGTCGGGGGAGTGGCTGGCGGAACCTACGGCGGGATCTATACGTCGACGAGTGGCGCGGTGGCTGTCGGAACGGCTGACGGATCGGACAAGGTCGGCACGGCGACATCGACGGCGATTGTTTGCTTCGCCACGGGTGATTCCAGCATCAAGGCAGCGATGGACAATGGCGGGATCACGAAGATTCATCACGTGGACTGCAAGGTCATGAGCGTGCTTGGCGTGTATGCCAAGTACACGACGGTCGTGTACGGCCAATAGACGAACAACGGCGCCACGGGTGCCTGGTCCGTCATTCGTCTTGGGACGTTCGCTCCATTGATTTTGTCGGCCGTCGCGCGTAGTATCCGCGCATGGCCATTCAACACATTTCCCAATTGCGTTGCGTCATCTGCGGCACAGCGTACCCTGCCGACAATCGCTACACCTGCGACAAATGCGGCGTCGACGGCATTCTCGACGTCGAGTACGACTACGAGAAGGTGGCCAAAACCCTGACGCGCCGGGCACTGGCGCAGCGGGCCCAGTGGCATTGGCGGTACGAGGAACTGATCCCCGTCGATTTCTCCCTGCTGCTCCCGTCGCTCCAATTGGGATGGACGCCGGTCTATCACGCCGACCGGCTCTCCGATTGGGTCGGCGTCCGGGATTTGTACGTGAAGGACGACGGACGCAACCCGAGCGCGTCGTTCAAGGACCGGGCGAGCTCGGTGGGCGTGATGAAGGCCATCGAGTATCGCGCGAAGACCATCGCCTGCGCGTCGACGGGGAACGCGGCCTCATCGCTGGCCTGTTTTGCCGCGGCGGTGGGAATGCCGGCGGTGATTTTCGTGCCGGAGAAAGCGCCCGAGCCGAAGATCGCGCAGTTGCTGGTGTTTGGCGCGACGGTCGTGAAGGTGAAGGGTACGTATGACGCGGCGTACGATTTCTGCATGGATGCCTGCGCGAAGTACGGCTGGTACAATCGGAATTGCGCGATCAATTCGTATCTCGTCGAGGGCAAGAAGACCTGCGGGCTGGAGATTGCCGAGCAATTCGCCGACATGATGCCGGACTGGGTGTGCCTGAGCGTGGGCGATGGATGCACGATCGCGGGCGCGTGGAAGGGGATTCGGGAGATGTATCATCTCGGATTCATCAAGAAGCTGCCGCGGATGTTGGGCGTCCAGGCCGCCGGGTGCAAACCCGTGGCGGATGCGTTTCATTCGGGGAAGGATTTGGTGAATGTCGAGGGAGAAACCCGGGCGGACAGCATCAATTGCGGCACGCCGCGGAACTGGCGGAAAGCCGTGCATGCCTTGCAGGAATCGAAGGGCGAAATCGTGGCGGTCTCGGACGCGGAGATCATGGAAGCGATGAACCGCACGGCGCGGTTGACGGCGGTGTTTGGCGAACCGAGCGGCGCGGCCAGCGTGGCGGGCGTGAAGCGGGCGATTGCGGATGGGATCATCAAGAAGACCGACAGCGTGTGCGCCGTGATCACGGGGAACGGCCTCAAAGACGTCAAAGCGGCGATCGAAACCGCGGGTTCACCGATTCATATCCCGGCGGATTTGGGCCGGCTGGGTGAGGAACTGAAAAAGCGGATGACAGGGTAAGCCCTCTCATTGGTGTAATCACTTTTCTCCCAACAGATTCCACGCAGTTGTGACCGGCTTTTCACACGGTTGATTAAGTCAAGGAAGAAAGTGTTTGCGGTGCCTGGACCCGGTGTGCTATAAGGCTTCTGCGAGAAGCGATTACCCAAGCAGGTATCATGACAAATTACCTCTGCCGTCGAGTTCGATTCGTGTTCGGCCTCGTTGTTCTCTTTCCGATTCTATCCAGCGCTCAGGTCCTTCCGCCGTACAGCTATTACGCGCCGGCGAGCAACGTGACCGGCTCGGCCCTGGCGACAGCATTGCACGGGATTATCCAGGGGCAGACGGTGATCCCGTACAGCAGCTCGTCGTTCGACACGCATGATGCGCTGTGCGTGCTGGACCGAGACCCGACCAACTCCGGGAATGTGATCGAGATTTATTCCGGTTTTTCCGTCGATACAAATACCTGGCCGAGCTGGAACCGCGAGCACCTGTATTGCGAATCGTTCGGCACGGACTCCGGCACGCAGCATTCGGACCTGTTCAACTTGCGCGCCTGTGACGAGGGCGTCAACAGCTCCCGCGGGAACAAGTATTACGACGTGTCGACGGGTTCCATCACCTATCCGCCGGGCGCCCCTGGCACCTCCTACGACGGCGATTCCTGGGAACCTCGTGACGCGGACAAGGGATTCGTGGCGCGCGGATGTTTTTACATGTCGACCCGTTACAACGGGACGGGCGGCGATGCCAACCTGCAATTGGCGGATTCTCCCAACGCCGGCGCGTCGATTTTCGCGAAGCTGTCGACGATGCTCGCGTGGAACCGCAAGTTCCCGCCGTCGGCCGCGGAGCGGACGCGGAACGGTCAAATCTACCAGCTTTACCAACACAACCGGAACCCGTTCATCGACAACCCGGATTACGCCGATATGGTGTTTCTTGGCGTTGATGGCTTCACCGCTTGGGAGAACGATCATTTTTCCACGAGCGAGTTGAGCAACACGGCGGTTGTGGCGGAGACAGCCGACCCGGACGGAGACGGCCTGCCAAACCTTGCCGAGTATGTTTTCGGACACGATCCGCACACCAACGACAGCAGTTATATCCTGTCGCTGACAAACCAGGTCATCAGCGGCGCGAACTACCTGGTTCTGACGCATCACCTGAACCATTACCTCAGCGGCGTGACGGTCACGTATCAAGTGTCCACGGATCTCGTTGTGTGGGCGGATACATCGGCCCAGGTCGTGACGAATTGGCAGATCGACACACAGAAGGATGCGGTGACCGTGCGGCTGGCGGCGCCAGGCCCGCGGGAATTCGTCCGGTTGAAACTGCACCGGGTGGCCGACGTGCAACCGACCGATGGCGCGCTGGACGTCGAGCCTTTGCAGAATTTCGTCAGCTCCGGCAGCGCGGGAGGACCGTTTGCGCCGGCGGTTGTGACCTACACGCTGACCAACGTCGGCGTGTCCAATCTCAATTGGACAGCGAGCAACGGACAGAGTTGGCTGACGTTATCGGTGGTTTCCGGTTCCCTGATTCCCGGCGCGAGCGTCACGGTCACGGCTTCCGTCACCGTCGCGGCCAACAGTTTGACGCCGGCGACGTACACGGACAGCATTCAGTTTGTGAACACCTCGAATCACGTCGGCGACACGACGCGGTCCGCCATGCTGGTGGTGATCAACCAGGCGCCCGTGATCGCTCCGACCGGCATGACGCTGGTTGCGGAGAGTTGCACGCCTGCCAACGGAGCGATTGATCCCGGCGAAACGGTGACCGTGAATTTCTCGCTGGAGAATATCGGCTCGGGTGACACGAGCAACCTCGTGGCGACACTGGTGGAGTCGGACAACATTGTTTCCCCGAGCGCGCCGCAGACCTACGGGGACGTGGCAGCGGGCGGACCGTCGGTGACGGAGTCGTATACGTTTACGGCTCAGGGAACCTGCGGCAGCACGATCGTGGCGACGCTGCAATTGCAAGACGGCGTAACCGATCTGGGCTCGATCAATTATTCATTTCAACTGGGCGCCGTCGTGACCCCGTTGAGCGAGAATTTTGATGAGGTGACTCCGCCGGCGATCCCGAGTGGTTGGATGACTTCCGTTTCGGGCGCCGAATCAAGCTGGGTCACCTCGACGGGGGCGGCGGACAGCGCGCCCAACGCGGCGTTCTGTCCGGATGCCAACGGGGCCGGCATAGCCGAATTGGATAGTCCCGCGTTCACGGTCCACAGCGCGTCGGCGCAACTGGTGTTCCGTCAGCAATACAGTCTGTTGGTGAGCCCGACGAATTCCGCGCTGGGCTACGACGGCGGGGTCCTGGAGATCAGCATTGGCGGCGGCGGCTACCAGGATATCGTGGCGGCCGGCGGATCGTTCAGTGCGGGGGGGTACAATGCGATGTTGAGCGGCGATTACAGCAATCCGCTGGCTGGACAATCCGCCTGGAGCGGGGACTCGGGCGGTTTTATCAGCACCGTCGTGAATTTGCCCGCCGCCGCGGCGGGGCAGACCGTGCAACTGCGATGGCGCTGCGCGACGGGTGCTACGCCCACATTTGGATCCTCCGGCACAATGGCATTCTGGAATTTCGACGCCACCAACGGGACGGCGGCGTCCGTGTCGACGGGCCTGACGGCCACGCCGTTCGTGGTTGGCAATCTCGGCGCGAGCGGCTCGTTGACATTCTTCTCCGGCAATCCGGGCCAGGCGGCCGGCGCGAGCGCATGGACCAATGCCGCCGGACCGGTCAATGCCAATTACAGTTTCTTCGGGTTCTCCCTGTCGACGACGAATGGCTCGGTGCTGAACCTCACCAACCTGAGCTTTGACGATCGCGGTTCGACAACGGGGCCCTCGAATTTCACGGTGCAGGTGAGCCAGCAGGCGAACTTCTCCTCGGTGATCTACAACAGCGGGATCAAGAATTCGCACCTCACCTCGGGCAGCACGTTCGCGACGGAGACGCAGGCATTATCGAACCCGGGTCTGACGGGGACGGTTTATTTCCGGGTGTACGGGTTCAAGTCCAGCGGGACATCCGGCACGTGGCGGTTGGATAATGTGAACCTGCAAGGCAGCGTCAGCGGCGGCCTCACGCTCGGGGGCGGCTGGTACATCGACTCGATTTCCGTCAACGACACCACGTGCTGCACCGGGCCGTGATGAGCGATGGCTGGTACCCGAGACATTTCCGGGAGTTCGTCCGGTTTGGTTTGGTGATGGCGATCACGGCGGCGATTCGCGCGACCAAGCCGGTTCACATCGCGGTGGAGTAATCGAGCCGGAGAGTGTCAGGGCTGGGGATGTTTCGATTGCAGCCACTGGACGGCGTTCATCTCGCCGTAAAGTTTCTTGCGTTCAAAGTAGCTGGTCAGATCGGCCTCATTGAGTGTTGGAAGGATCTGGTCTTTGGCGGCGAGCGCGACGCGGATGGCTTGCTTCTGCTGGTCCAACTCCGTTCGCATGGTGCCTGGAGGACGGCCGAGAAAGTCGTAATTCACCGACGGATCCAGTTGTGCCAGTATTTTCTGGTCGATGGCGATTCCCACCAGTTGCTCGATCGGTCCGCCGGTCCGCAACTCGTTGCCGAGAGCCAGGCCGATGGAGGCGAGAGAATTTGCCGAGGCGGCATCTCCCCGGGCAAAATCTTGTTGTTGCAGTTGTAGCATTTGGTTGCCCAGGTTCTTTAGGGAATTGAGATACGAGATGGACTCGCTCGAGGCTGCCCAGGCTTTGGCCGCCAGCGGGGGCCACCCGGCCAGGTCGCACATCTCTTCCACGGCCTGGCTGGTTTGCCCGGCGTAGGTGTCGAAGGATTGTCGGTGGGTCGCCTGGGTGAGCTCCTGAATGGCCTGGTCCGGCTGATTCGAATTGAAATAGTCCAAAGCCGAAAAATACCAGGCGAGGGCGTTGTCTGGGGATGACGCCTTGAAGGCGTCAATCCATTTGCGCTGGTCTTCCGGGAAGATCTTGTCGGCGATGACAACGAACTGGACGAAGGGAGTGTTCGGGAAGTTCGTTGCCGCCTCGCGCAGATAGGATGGATCGTGAGTCATTCGATACGCCGCGAGGAGACTTTCCGCGTTCCGCTTGTTTTGCCGCAAATAGGCGTCGATCTCTGCTTGCGGGAGTGCGCGGCTGGCCGGTCGGCTATTGTTTTGCGAAGCAGCCTCGATTTCTTCGCGCGTCGGCGCGAGGCGTGACTTGAGAAACTCGTCGAGTTGTTCATACGGCGATCTCGTGGCGTCGGGCGCCTGCACATGCGGCGTGGGTGGCTTTGCCGCATCATCGGGCTCGGGTTG
The DNA here is from genome assembly GCA_035501175.1 of Verrucomicrobiia bacterium. Taxonomy (GTDB): domain Bacteria; phylum Verrucomicrobiota; class Verrucomicrobiia; order Palsa-1439; family Palsa-1439; genus Palsa-1439. The sequence continues at coordinate 9,254 of DATJWQ010000095.1, forward strand.
CAGAGGGGCCAACGGCGCCTGCTCTTGACGGAGGGATCGGATTTGGTTCCGCAGGGTGGCGGCGCGGTGAGCCTCGTAGATGCCAGTCCCAGCGGCAGCGGCGATGGCGACGGTGATTACGGCTTTTTGGAATGTGGTCATGGCGATGGCCCTGGTGATGATCGCGGTGGCAGTCGTGGCGGCGGCTGTTGTTCCGCCAAGAGCAGCGCCGGAAACTGCCGCAGCGAGCCCGGCCGGAGCGGCCTGGACGGCGTCGGCGGAAAGAGCCACGCCGAGAGCGGCGGCGGTTGTTGTGATGCCACGGTGTGCCAGCAGCGAATGAAGTTTGTCCAACGCACGAGTGACGCGCATACGCGCGGCATCTTCCGTGGTTCCCAGCGCTTCGCCGACCGAGCGGAAATCGCGCTGCTCGAAGAAGCGAAGCAGAATCGCGGCGCGGTCCTCGGCTCCGAGGTGGGTGATGGCTTCATCGAGGATCGGCGCAACCTGTCGGAGGTTGGCGTTGGAATTGTCCTGAAGCGTATTCATTTCCACGGCCTCGCGTTCGCGGGATTGACGGCGCCGCTCGCCGCGCACGGCCCTGGTGGCGACATGATATGTGAGATGATGCAGCCAACCACCCAGCATCACATCCCTGGAAAGCGTGCGGCCCTTATTGGCCAGGGTGATGAAGACCCTTTGCGCCACGTCCTCGGCCAATTGCGAATCCCCGTCGACGAGGCGAAGCGCGACCGAATAGACGAAGTTGATGTAGCGCGCAACCAACTCGCGAAAGGCGGTTTCGGAGCCGGTCCCGGCGTATTCGGCGAGCAACTGTTGGGTGTCCGTCATGATCCCCTGGCTTGTTCACTAGTAAAGCCCCGCCGAAGCCCAAAACCGAACAAAAAACGTTTTTGCGAAGGGTGATCCGGGCGACCGGAGGCAGCTCATCAGTTCGCGGCGGGAGCCAGCATGGCGCGCAGGGCTTTGCCGGTGGGTGAGAGCTGGTGGTTCCGGAGGGATTCGAAGGCCTTGTTCCAGGACTGAGGGATGCTGCGGGGCCACGGAGGGAGCTTGCTGGATTCTGCATCGCCGAACGTGTAGTACGCAAAAAGGTACTGGCTGAAATACGGGACGACGACGGAGATGTTTTCCTTTTGCGCCATGCCCATCAGGAGGGTCAGGAATTGTTGGTCCAGCGGGCTCCAGAAACTGAAACTGTCCCGAGAAAAGATTTCACTGATGGAAGTCACTTTTGGCGCCTGCTTGCTGTGCTTGAAAAGCCACGCTTCCCCGATCGTGATTTTCATATTCGGTCTGTCCTGACGGATTTTCCCAACCAGGGTGGCCAGCTTCGCGATTTGGTCCTCGCCCTTCATTTTCAGGAAGTAGAGGTGAAGGTCCACGTAGTCCAGGTTCGGTTGTTGGGCGAATTTGAGGACGAAGTCCTCCGGTTCGGAGGTCACCGCGCCGGCGCCCAAGAGGGTGTTGGGACTGGCGCCGGTATTTTTCAGACGGGTCGTGAGTTCGCCGACCCAATTTGCCAGTTCGTCCGCCGAAAAGGACAGATGCAGCGTTTGGATGATGCTTGCTTCCGGCTCGGTGAGGACGCTGAGGTAATCGGGCTGGATCTCCCGGTAAATGAGGGAGTTTTCCTTTTCCAGGATATCGAGGAAGTCCTTTCGTCCCTGGGGATCATCGCGGAGATCGATGCGTGTGGGGGAGTTTTTGTCAGCGTGCGAACCGGGTGGCAGGTTGGGTTGGAACGGCACGTTGACGAAATGTTCCACGTACAGCTTCATATCACGCGAGTGAATCTCGCGGGCCAGGCGTTGATAGTAGTCAACGAGAGCGTGGGTATCGCCCACGGCAAGATCCGGCGCGGCGATCTGGACGAGCACCGCCTTCATATTCATGGCCTTGAACGCGTCGAGCGTAGCCAGCAGGTCCTTCCAGGGTTGTGGATCAGCGGTGGACGGACAGTAAAAGCTCGAGGCCATCGTCAGGCAGGGGGCGACGAGAGGACGAGGGTCTGCCTTTTGGAAGGGATAGGTCTGGTTGGCATGCCGAAGAGTGTCGTCCAGCTCCTGATACGACGCGCGGAACTGGTCCGGGATCGCGGTATCGGATGGAGGGGGCGCCGCTGTGGGCGCCGCCGGAGACTGGCCCGTTGTTTGACCACTGAATGTGAGAAGACGCACCGCGAGCGTCATGAACACCAGAATCTTTGTCATGTGATGGCCTATGAGGACGCGGTTCGTGATCTTGGTCTGGTGATGGCGATCAAGGCAACGACCCAGACCACCAAGGCCAGAGAGAGCAGAGGCACGAGCCAGATCGGGAGGAGTTGATGGACTTCGGCGACAGACACATCGCGCCGCTCGGCGACCCACACGTCCAGGCGCAGATTCAGCACCACAAGGATTGCGGCACAAGCCAATACAAAATGCCCGGCAACCATACGTATGGCCGCAGGGCCCGCTTTTCCCCGGCCCTGATACAGGCGCCAGGCGAATAGCGCGATCATGATGGCAGCGATGATCCCGGCCCACACGCGGTCGCCGGTGTCCCACGCCAGATAGACCAACCAGGAGAAGAAGGCCAGGTAGAGGCCGGCCACGAAAACGAGCCGCTTTCCCCCGGTCAAAGTCAGTGGAGGCGTGGCGCTGCCAGAGGCATCGAGTTGCCCGCGAATGGCCAGGATTCGTCTGAAGTGCACGACGGTGATGAGCGCGGCCACGGCGGCGTAGAACCACCAGAAGCCGGCCATCACGCCGAACCGGGTTTGATCACTCCACTGATAGTATGTGCCCAGGGCGGACACCGCGGGCCTTGCGACAAAGCACCATCCAAGCACGAATGTCCACAGGACAATGGCTGTCAGGCGTTGGGCCCGGCGTTCCCGCTCATTCGGGGCGAAATGAATGCCCATCAACGAGACGGTCATGCCGCTGGCGAGTCCGACGAACGGCGCGAACAACGCCCAAAGGAGACCCAACTTGGTGGCGCCGGCGCTCTTGGCTGCGGCGCCTGCGCCGGTGGCAGCGGTGGTGGTGGCCGCGGCCATGGGCAGGGCGGCGAGAACCATGGCGGAGAATGCCTCGGTCGGAGCGGTGCGGCCGAGGGTGCGTTCGACGAACGCAGCGACTTCCTCCTGGAGCAGCTTTCGGCCGCGCGACAGACGTTGTTTCACGGCGTCCTCGGTCAGGTCGAGTTCCCTGGCGACGGAAGCGATGGATTGATGTTCGCGATAGAAGAGGATGAGCGGTTCGCGGTAAATCTCCGGGATTTGGTTGAGGGACCGCCAGAGGATCGCCTCCTCCTCACGGTTCACGCTTTCGTCCGAGGGGAGCGGGTCGGGGGAGGGCGTGCGCTGGGCGATCTCGAGAGGCTCGGCGTCGTGGGATGGTTCGCGGCCTTCGCGATGAAGCTGCTTTTGGATGCGATTGCGCAAGATGCCACAGAGCCAGGCGCGGAGTTTTTCGGGTTCGCGCAAATGGCGGAGATGACACCAGGCGACCACGAACGTATCCTGGGCGACGTCCTCGCTCTGGCCGATGTTGCCGAGGCGGCTGTAGGCGAGCGAGCAGATCAGCGTCTGATACTTCGCGACGATGCGGCCGAAGGCGTCGCGGTCGCCGTCGAGCGAGCTGGCGACGAGTTGGGCATCGGTGGATTCGGTTCCGGGCATCGTGGTGGATGTTATCATAACGTTAGATAAGTCCACGAAACAGGCAAACAGGTGACAGGATTTCGGGTGGGGGGGAGGACCGGGCTCTCATGGCTGAGAGGAGACTGCTGGGAGCGGGCAATTCCAGCGATTTCCGGGGCGGCGACTACTGAATGCGCGGTTTGATGACGCGGGAGCCGATGGCCGCCAATTTGGCGCACAATTCGCGATACATGGCCTCGTCGTCGTAGGTGCCGATGATCGCGCCGCCCGAGCCGGCGAACTTGGCGCTGGCGCCGCATTGTCGTGCGACCTCGACCATTTGAATCTGCCACGGAGCGAGACTGTAAATGCTGCGGCGCGTATTGAAGTTCTCGTCGATGAGGCGTGCCAGGAGTTTCGGATCATGCTGGAGCAGGGCCTCGCGGCCCGCGGCGGCCAGTTCGGCGAAATGTTTCATGGCGCTGACCACGTTTTCTTCGCCGCGGTCAAACCGTCCACGGATGTCGTTGTGGAAGATTTCGGTCGGTTCACTCAAGCTGGCGTGATAGGCGAGGTAGAGCGGGGGGAGCAGGTCGAGGGGCATCGGTTCGTAGGCGTAGCATTTCAGGCCGCCGATGACGTGCTCGCGCGTCTTGTCGAAATCCATGTAGACGAGGCCTTCGTAGGCCTGGATCACGCGGTCCTGAAGGCCGGCGCCGATGCCGAGCTCCTCTTTCTCGACGGACAGGACGAGCGACGGCTGGGCTTCGAGCGGGATGTCGACGCCGTAGAATTCCATGAGGCAACGGAGTGTGGCGACGATCAGGGCGCTGGAACCGGCCATGCCGACCTGGCGGGGGATATTGGTCTGGTAGCGGACGGAGAAATTGCGGTTGGGCAGCGTGATCTGAGCCGCCTGACAGAATTCGACGAACCGTTTGATGGTGGCCTTGATGAGCCGGATGCCGCCGTAGTAGCCGTGAAGTTTGACGTCCTTGACGAGGTCGTGGATGGAACTGAATCGGGCGCGGTCGTCCTCGGTGAGCACGATGTCGACGGAATCCCATTCATAGAGCACGACCTCGGCCCAGAAGTTGCGGACGATGATCGAGATCGTCTTGCCGTGATAACCGTCGGAGGGATTTCCGAGGAGCCCGGCGCGGGCGTAGCCGCGTTTACGAATGATGATCACGGAGCAATGCCTCCACATGCTGGCGCAGGGCGGGACCTTGCTTCTTGTCCGCGAGGGCGAACTCGACGAAGGCGCGGAAGTAAGACTGGAAGTTCCCGATATCGTAGCGGCGTTCGGCCCGGCTCAGGCGGATTCCGTAGGCCTTGCCGCCTTCCTTGATCATGAGGCGGATGGCATCGGTGACCTGGATTTCGCCGCCCTTGCCCGGATGGATGCGGCGGATCGCGTCGAAGACGGTGGGCGCGAGGACGTAGCGGGCGGCAATGGCCAGATTGCTCGGGGCCTCGGACTGCGAGGGTTTTTCGATGAGATCGTCGATTTCAAACACATCGCCGTCGGTCTTGGGTTTGGCAATGCCGTATTGATGGACCTCCTCGGGGGAAACCTCCTCGAAGGCGATGACGGCGACGGCGTTCTTTTCCGAGAAACAGCGCGTCATGCGGCGAACGACATCGCTTTGGGCGTGCAGACCGATGATCGAATCGCCCAGGGCGACGACGAAGGGCTTTTGGCCGACGAACGCCTCGGCGCAAAGGATCGCGTGACCGAGTCCGAGGAGCTGGCGCTGGCGGGTGTAGAAATACTGGATGGCCGCGCGCTCGAATTCCAGCTCGGTGAGGGAATCCTCCTTGCCGGTTTCGCGGAGGACGCGAACGAGTTCTTCATTGAGGTCGAAATGGTTTTCGAGGGAGGCTTTGCCCTGGCCGGTGATGAACATGATGCGTTTCATGCCGACGCGGGCGAGTTCCTCGACGACGTACTGGACGACGGGTTTGCGTCCGACCGGGAGCATCTCTTTGGGCTGGGATTTGGTCGCGGGCAAGAGCCGCGTGCCGAGTCCGGCGACGGGAACGACAGCGATATTAATGTCCATGTTTCCTTTCGCGCGCTTCCGAAATCAGTCGATCGACATCCTATTGGCGGCCGGTGGAATAACTGTCCCGCGCCTTTCGTTCGCGATGGCTTCGACGGTCAACCGGCACTTGATCACGCCGACGGGTTGCGTCGGCCGGCCAGAACGGTGGCCCAACGGGGTAACGAGCGGCATGGTATACCGGCGGTTTGGTGGAAAGCAAGCCGGGGAACGCGCAAAGGAAGTTGGGGTGCTGGAGTAGCGGAGTGCTGGCTGGCGAGCGGGAAAGTGGGCGCTGCTGAGCGAATCGCGAATCAACGCGAATGGGGAGGAGAAGAGAAGGTCGTGTTGTGGGCGAGGGGATTCTGCCGTGCAGTTGGTCGAGCGGTCAGTGCCGATGGTGGCGGGCGGCCAGGGTGGGGAGCGGGATGCCGGGAGGAGCGTTGATACCTGGTAGTACGAGGCATCGGTTCGTGGACAATACATGGTAGTGCCATGCATCGTGGGAGGCGAGCGGACGATTTAGGGCGACGAAATGTTGCAATGTTGAGACCCGGCCCCGGTTCCCTCTCACCCCGAGAAAGCCCCCATCAACAAAGACCTCGACCTGCGAACTGCCGTCGGATTGAAGGTCTACCGAGGCACGGTGGCGGACGGGCGGTGGGACGTCGCGCGATAGGAACGGGTTTTCGCTGCCGTAACCTCGCCGCGGCCCTCTCACCTGTTGAAGGAGAGAGGGCGAGGCGACTCGGGCGCAAATCGCCGGAGATCAATCGTGCTGGTAGAGGTCGACCACGACGGTCGCGCTCTTGGCCTTCCCGTTCACGAGGGCCTTGTACTTTAGGGTCGAGGTACCGAGGAAGGTGTAGTTGGTTGGGCCGGAGGTTCCGTGCGGCAAGGAGAGGAACGCGCCCTGAACGAGGCCGGAGCCAGTGGGGCCCTGGGGTCCGGTGGCGCCGGTGGCACCGGTTGGGCCTTGCGGGCCGGTTTCGCCAGTTGGGCCCTGTGGACCTTGCGCGCCTTGCGGGCCCTGGGGGCCGATGAGTGCGATGAAGTTGGTCGAACCGAGTTGGCCGTTGGAATTGATGGTGACGAGGCTGGCCGTTGGCAAGGTGACGCCGTTGATGCCGGCGATGAACGTGCTTGCGTGAATGCCCTCGGTGCCGATGCGGATGACGGCGTCGTCGCCGTTGTCGCCCTCGTTGCCGATATCGATGTTGTTATCGCCAGTGGTGGCAGACAAGCCGGCATTAAATCCGAGTGCGATGTTGGTGTTTCCCGTGGAATTCTCCATGGCGTAGCTGCCGACGATCGTGTTGGCGCTGCCGCTGGTGAGCATGCTGCCCTCCATCGCCTTGTGGCCAATCGCGGTGTTGTGGCTGCCATTGGCGTTGTAATACAGCGCGCCGAAGCCGTAGGCGACGTTGCCGGAGCCGTTCGTCTCCACCTGGAGCGCGGAGATGCCGAAAGCGCAGTTGTAGCCGCCGCTGGTAAGAGAGGCGAGCGCCGAGTCACCGAACCCGGCGTTGTCGGTGCCGGTGACTGCGCCGTTGCCGGCGTTTCCTGCGAATTCATTCTGGGCGCGAGCGGCGATGGCGAGCGCGATGAGAGTTGCGGCGGCCAAAACTGCGATCTTCATGGATCAATTCTCCTTTGTGAGTTTGAGCGGGGCGGCGGCGATGAGTTGAGGCTCCCCCTGTGCCCCGTATTTCTGCGGCGATGAATGTTGGTGTTCCTGGTGTTCTTGTTTCAGTCCGTGCCAGAAGCATCGGCAGCGACTCGGGTCTCTTGATGGGGACTTTCCCCCACGGGTGGGAATGATCGACGACGGAGGTCGGGAGACGATGCAGTGCCACGAACGGACGCGAATGAATGCAGATCGACGCAGGTGAATGCAGATGTGGGAAGCGCGAAAGCCAAACGTCACAACGGAAGCACGAAACTCGGATAGCGAAATCCGAAATGGGTGCCACGAATTGACACGAATGGGCACAGATGGGGGCACGAAAATAGGAGGCGGGAGCGGGATGCTCGGTGGGTGGGTGCTACCTAGTAGTACTAGGTATCGGCTTATGGACAATACATGGTAGTGCCATGTATCGTGGGAGGCAGTCGGGGAGTGGGGGTGGGCGAAAAAGTTAGGGCGACGAAATGTTGCAATGTTGAGACCCGGCCCCGGTTCCTATACCACGTCAGGGTGTGCCCCAACCGTTTACGTGTTAACGCAGCCTACTCGGTCGCCCCCACCATGAATTGTTCGATCTTCCCGTCGGGCAGAGTGCGCTGCCCAATCTCCACATTCTTGTGAGGAAACTTCACGAGGAACTCACGGTAGGTCATACCACCACGCTCCTTGCGGGAGGTCTCGGTCAGCGATTGCGGCTTTCCCAACGGTCCGAGTCCGGTGGCGAAGTCTTTCAGTGCCTGCTCGGAAAAGTAGAAATTGGCGTTGTCGCTGAAGAGCGCCCGGTTGATTTTGCCATGTTGCAGGCCGACGAGAATTTGGCGGGCTTGCTGCTCTTCTTTACTGGCGTCTTCCTGCGGAAACAGCAGCGCCGCGATTTTTTGCGCGATGGGTCTCGCCGCGTGATCCGCATCCTCATTCGTCAGGACCACCACCGCAACCCGGTCATCGGGAAAGACCATGTTCTCCGAGACGAATCCGCTAACTTCACCACCATGCAAGATCGCGCGGCGCGAAAACTTGCGTTGCACGTCGACACCCAGCCCATAATCGTTGGCGATGCCGTTCTTGAGCACGGTCGCCGACTCCATTTCACCGTAGGACGCAGGCTTCAGCAGTGTTTGATTGATCAGGCTGATGTCCCATATCGCCAGGTCTTCGGGACGCATCGCCAGCTCTCCCGTCGCGAACAGCCATCCCTTGCCTTCTTTGTGTGCAACCCGCAGTGGGCCGAGTCCATAGCGCGTGTAACCGGTGGCGTCCGTTTCGTTGAGGCGCTCCTGGTCAACATTCATTACGCTCTTCATCCCGAGCGGAATGAAGATGTGCTGCCGGAGGAACTCGACCAGCGGTTGTCCGCTGGCGCGTTCGACAATCAACCCCGCGATCACATACCCGGTGTTGCTGTATTGCCAATCAGTGCCGGGCTCGAAGTCAAGCGGCCTGTGCGCCCAGCGATCCAAAATCTGGTCAGCCGAGACCGGTTGCAGCATGAACGGCGGCACATAATCCTGCGGCCAGTAGTCCTGATATCCGGAAGTGTGGGAGAGCACTTGCCGGATGGTGATTTCCCTGGCGCGCGTCAGGTCGGGAACGAAGCGCGCGACTGGATCATCCAGCGAGAGCTTGCCCTGCTCGGCGAGCATCAGGATCGCCGTGGCCGCGAATTGTTTACTGATCGAACCGATGCTGTAACGCGTCTCGGGGGTGGCCGGCACGCGAGGTTCGACGCGAGCATCGCCATAGGCTTGGAGGTAGGCGATGCGGCCGTCGTGCACAATCGCGACTGAAGCGCTCGGCACACCAGTTGCCGAAAGAACCTGCCTCACCGCCTCATCGATTTTGCCGCGCAGGTCGGGTGCCAGAGTAGCCGAGGTCTGCGCCAGCGCCAGCGAGGCGGTCTGGAGCAAAAAGAAAAGGAAGACACGCAAACGAGGACTGTATTTTTTCATGACAGCGTCTTTGATCTTTGTTTGTGATCCCAGTCCACACCGGGCTCAACACGCAGGTCGCCAGCCCAAACAAATGAGGAGTCGGTGGCTCGTGGAAGGATTTGCAAAAGCCTGATATTACAAAAGGCGAACATTGGCAACGACAATCTTTGGCCGGGTTTAAATTGCCCGCGCACGGACCAAGTTTCAACTGCCCGGTGACACCATACCTGCATGGGTTTATAACCGGGCACCGAGAACAAGAGACGTGGTCGTTCAGACGCATACGGTTCAGTGCTGCACACCATCCAACCAACAGACAGGGTCCGCATGTTTGCGATCTGGCTGGCGGCGGGAGCGGGATGTCGGGAGGGACGTTGATACCTAGTAGTACTAGGTAGCAGCTTGTGGACAATACATGGTAGTGCCATGTATCGTGGGAGGCGGGCCGGGAGTGAGGGTGGGCGAACGATTTAGGGCGACGAAATGTTGCAATGTTGAGACCCGGCCTCGGTTCCCTCTACGTCTCAAAAACTCTCATTTATGTGGGTCCCAATGATCGTCCCTGGCGGCGGGAAATTCATCGCCGCGTCGTCAAGCACGAGAACCCAATCCAGCGCTTCCCCAACGTCTGGAGGAGTGAACTCGCGCCGCCCGCTATTCGGAAATTCCCCAATCAGACTCGCCTTGCCGTCGCGCGGATTGAACCACCACGCTTTTATTGTTTTTCCTCGGATGCAGTCAGTTCGCACTGGAAACGTTTTTCCCGCCGGCGCATAAACCATCGCATACCGGCCCTCGCTGTCACGGGTGGCCACAAACCGATAAAGTCCCGCCCCGGGAACGCTCGTTTGGTCCCGATAGGGAAGGATGATGGAATCATCCGGCACGCGGGTCAAAAAAGGTCGGGACAGCAGCAAGCGCTTGCCATACTGCATTTCGAACGCGCCCGGTGCATCCATCGCCTCCTTCCAAGTCCTGATCGGGAAAAAGATCGGCTGGCGGTTGGTCGCCCACATTTGCCACACCGCATGGTTGCCGTAGGTATGGCCGCAGGCTCCGCTGAACAAGTCCCAATAAAGAGGCCGGCGCACATCTGCCGCCAAAGCATAGCCATGCTTCGAGCCATCGAACGCGATAGGGATATCTTCGTAAATCGGCTCGGCATCAATGACCGGTTTGGCCGGCATTCGGTCGTAATCAAGACGCGTCTTATCGTAGTTATCAGTGTATTCGGCATTATGGCCATTCTGGCGCATGTTAAAATCAATCAGTGCGTCGTCCGTCAGCCAGTCAGCGGAACCGTGGTGACCGAAGGGATGAAAGGTGATCAAATGAGACCCGCCATCGCCGCGCCGCAGTCCCGCGGCCATCGCATCGATAATCGCGCGTTGACGTTCTGTGGCGATGGGCCGATCGCCGCCCAAAATCCAGACCACCCCGCAATCCCGGTAACGACGGCCCAGCCACTCGCCGTAGACTGCCGCGTTTTCCGGAGTGAAAATCACACCTCCCTCTTTGCCTTGGAACCAGCGAGTTCCCCAGGTCGGCAGCATTCCGACATACAGGCCCAGCGCATTCGCGCGATGCACCATCCAATCCACGGTCTCGAAATACTTTTCATTGGGCTTGGTCGGATCGTCGTCGTGGAGCGGCGCTTCACCATAGGCGTTGGTGAACGGCGGCCACTCAATACTGGGGATGGCGACCGCCTGGATGACGGTGAAACCTTTTGCGACGCGGTTCTCCAAATACTGATCGGCTTCTTCGCGGGTCAGACGATCGAAGAGTTCCCAAGCCGTGTCCCCCAACCAGAAGAACGGCTGACCGGACTCGGTGACGAGGAAGTGTCGATTGTCGCTGACCTTCAGTTTGGGCAGGGCGCGCATGCCGGTGAGGCCAGCGTTGGTGACTTCAATTGCGGCGACGGCGTTTTCCGACGGTATTTCCGCGGCCCAAATCGAGGGCGCGCAAAGAAACAACAGAAAGAATATCGTCGTGCGTTGGTAGTTTTGCATTGGCGCGAGCAGGAATTTATGCACTCAAAGCGCACAAGGGCAAGCCTCAATGGGTACCTGATAATGTCGAGTCGTGAGCATAAAAAACGAGCGAATCCCTCGAGAATCAGACCAACTCACAGATGTGCTTCGTCAGACGGATACGGCGCGGCGGCCCCGGTTTCCGAATCGGGTGAAAGGCGCGAGGTATTGAGGGGAAACGACGGCAACCAGGATGGTTGCCCTACAAAACGGATCGCGCCTGGCAAGGGCGGCGACAGGGGAGGGCTGACGGACGCAGGCTAAAGCCGTGCGGCTACGAGGGAACGGCAGGGCGAATGTGTTGGAGTCGAAACAAGCGGGCGGGCTGCCCGCTCGGTGGTTACCACTGGTATCGTGAATGGATTTGACATGTGTATCTTATTAGGATAGGCTTGGCGGGTATGGAGAAGACGTTGGGTTTGGAAACGGCAAAGCGGCAACAAGTCGCCGTACTCCAAAGGGGAGGGGCACCCCCCTATATCTGCGAAACGAAGCCAGTTTTTTGAGATGGGTGAGAATGCGGAATCTATTGGGCTGCTGGTGGTTGCACTGTCGAGTGGGACAAAATGGCATCTGGCTTCGTTTTGCCGGAAATGGCTTCGTTTGGCAGCGTTCTCTTCCCGAGAACGCTGCCCTTCGGGCCTCGAGACGACGCGACGCCATCTCGGCGCTACCCTCGCGCTTCGGTTTGGGGTTTGGAGGGGGAAACGCTGCGAGAGAATGGCCCGCGAATGCGATTCGCGGCTACAATGCGGCGCGACTGGTCCCGCGAACAGATGGCTCGGCGTACGGCAAAGCGGTGACCGGTTACCGCACGGCTCGACTTCGTTCGGGGGAGCGGCTCGCTGGGAGGCTCGCCCTCCAAAGGGAGGGCTGGGCCGCGAAATATAAAAAAACACGAAACGAACCCGAGAAATGGAGGGGTCGAGTTTTTTCTAATTATCGATAATGGAATGGGTTGGAGAGATCGGATGTCGGAATTCTTTACACTTTTGACTGAAAAACGAACCCGAGAATTGGCAAAACGAACCCAAGAAAACGGGGAACGAACCCGAGAATATGCGGAACGAACCCGAGGATTGGGGAACGAACCCGAGAATGGGAGGAGAGTGAAATGAAGGGGTGGATTGTTGGGAAACCCCTCACCCTGACCCGCCTGAGGCGGGCAAGCCCTTTGCTCCGACCTCCGGCCCGGAGGTTCGGAGCGTCTCGGCGGCTAGTGCCGCCTTCGGCTCCCCCGGGAGGGGCGAGGGATCACGGTGGCGGCCGGGTGCCGGGAGACCTGCGGTCGATGGGTGTGCAGGGTCCCGATGGAGGAATCGGGACAGGTCGGGAGACCCGTGCACTACGAGAGAACGGCGGTACGACGGGGCACCTGGCCGACAACATGGACCGCGAATGAGATTCGCGGCCACAACGACCGGGGCGAACGGCGCGGAGCCGCGGTCGACCACGCCAGAGGCGAGCAAGCGCCCGCGGCTACAAGGGAACGGACCTCGAATGAGATTCGCGGCTACAAACAGAATGCTATTCGCCGATTTTCAGAGATTCGACGCTGATGATGTCGGGATTGCCGTTCTTGATGGAGGCGAGGAGTTTGTCGCCGGGTTCGGTGTTGAGTTGAATGCGGCAACAGGCGGCGGCGGCGCCGTCGAAGATGACGTTTTGGACTTCCTCGATATTGATATTGGCGCGGCGGATCTGGTCCATCACGTAAGCGAGCACGCCGACGCGGTCGTAATGGCGGACGGTGAGTTGCCATTTGGCGGGCGTGCGCGTGGCGAGGTTGACGCAATTGAGCACCACGCCGGTTTTCACGTAGGTCTCGATGATGCGGATGGCTTCCTCGGCGATAGCTTCCTGGGCCTGCTCGGTGGACGCGCCGATGTGGTGGGTGCCGTAGAGGTTCGGCAGATCGAGAATCGGGTCGGCAAACTCGCCGGTGGCATCGGCGGGTTCGGGGTCGAACACATCGAGGCCGGCGCGAATCCGTTTCGCTTCCAACGCGGCGCGGAGGGCGGTTTGATCGACGACCTCGCCGCGGGCGGTGTTGATGAGGATCGCGTTGGGTTTCATCATCGCGAGGCGGTCGGCGGTGACGAGTTTTTTCGTGTCGGGCTTGAGCGCGACGTGGAGCGAGACGATATCGGCGCGGCGGAAGACGGTGTCGAGATCGGGCGAGAGCTCGACGTTGAGTTCGCGGGCTTTTTGCAGGTTGAGCGAGCGCGACCAGGCGATGACGTGCAGGCCGAAGGCGTGGGCGCGTTTGATGACTTCGCGGCCGATCTGGCCGACGCCGACGATGCCGAGCGTCTTGCCGTACACGCCGTCGGCCTTGCTGAATTCCTTCTTGTTCCACTTGTGGGCGCGGAGAGCGGCGACGCTGTCGGGAACGCGGCGATCGATGGCGAGCAGCAATGCGAAGGCGAGTTCGGCGACGGCGACGGAATTTTTGCCGGGACAATTCGTCACGTAGACGCCGCGGGCGCTGGCGGTTTTGACATCGATTGTGTTGACGCCCGCGCCGGCGCGGAGGATGACGGCGAGTTGGTCGCCCGCCTGGATGGCATCGGCGGAGACCTGCTTGCTGCGGACGACGAGGATTTTGCAGCCGGAGATCAGCCTGGGCAGTTCGTCGGCTTTGGCCGAGGCGTTGTAGGTCACGTCGCAGCCGAGTTTCTTGAGACGGTCGAGGTGGTTCTCGGAGAACTTGTCGGCGATCAGAATCTTCATATTAGCCTCCCGTGTGGTGAACGGAGCACCGCGGGGAGGATAGAGCAGGGGGCGCGGCTTGGCAAGCACTGGGTTTGGAATGTCAAGTTTTCTATGGGGCGGGTTGGGGGAAGTGGAGGGCACACTCGGGGGTTGCAATGGAGGATGGGAACCGGTAAATTGCGCGCACCGAACGAACATTCTATGGACATGGACACTGCGGCTTCACAGGGGGGAACGGGGATGCCACATGACACCAGGAAGCTGCGGGTGTTGGTGGTGGACGACCAAACGGCCGTGTGCGATGTGGTGGCCGACACGATCGAATACGCGGGCCACGAGATCGTCGGCAAGGGCCACGACGGGGTCGAGGCCGTGTCGCTGGCGAAGGATTTGCAGCCCGACCTGGTGGTCATGGACATTGCGATGCCGCGGATGAACGGAGTCGACGCGATGAAGGCGATTCTGGCGGCGAAATCGGCGAAGCGGGTTCTGCTGATGTCGGGCGAGTATCGCTCGTTGGGGGTGACGCGCGAGGAGATGGTGCGAGAAGGCGCGGCGGGTTTCATGGAGAAGCCGTTTAACGTGTCCGAGCTGTTTGAGTTGCTCGATCGGTGGTCGGGCGAGGGCGCGGCATGACCGAGAAGAATTTCCAGACGGCCGTGCAGTATGGCAGCATCGTGCTGGCGATTTCAGTGGTATTCAACATCTGGGTGGTGATGCGCTATCGCGAAGTGTATCGCGACGCGCTGCGTGCGGAGGTGCAAGTACAGCAGATGGCGTTGCGTGAGCAGTTGAGAGAGGGACTGGTGCAGGATTTTGCCGCCCGTGCCAACGGCGATCCGCAAATCGCGCAGATTTTCCGTCAGGCCCAGGCCAATGCGGCGGCAATGGCCCCGCGCAAGCCCGCGCCGCATCCGTGAGGCCGATTCCATGAGCACACCGGACGAAATTGTGAACCGCCCGACCGCCGGGCATGGTGGGGTCGAATCGGTGGGCGCGCCGATGGATGTTTCGGCGGCGATTGCGCAGTTGCGCATGCTGGTCTGCGGATTGGGTGTGGGCCTGCTGGTGGTGAGTCTGGCGCTGACGGCGTTCGTGTACAAGCAGAACCGCAATCTCGTGCGGGCGACGAACCTGCACCAGCAGCAGTTGGCGGCGTTGGAGGCCAACGATCACGCGCTGGATTATCTGGTGAATGCGTTGATCCGCTACAGCACTGGCAAGCCCGAATTGATGGCGCTGCTGGCACGGCACGGTCTTCGTCCCCCGGCGACCTCGCCCGCGCCCGCGGCGCCGAAGCCCTAGCGGGGCGACAACGTCCCGGATAGCTCCGTGATTTCGGGCAGGGACGCCAGCGCCGCTTCCGCCGCGACCGTCTCCGCCTGCTTCTTGCTGGAACCGTTCCCGCGACCGATCTCGCGTCCCTCCCACTCGACCACGGCCTCGAAATATTTGCTGTGGTCGGGGCCCGACTCGTGGACGACGCGATAGACGGGACCGTTGGGGGAATGCGCCTGCAGCAGCTCCTGCAACCGTCCCTTGGGATTCTGGCGCGGCGTGGTTTGTTTGATGTTCAGGAATTCTTCGGCAAACTGCGCGAAGACAAATTTGCGAACCACTCGCAGACCGCCATCCAGGTAAAGCGCCCCGAGCAACGCCTCGTACGCGTCCGCCAGATTGGAAAGCCGCTCGCGCCCGCCGCTGGCCTCCTCGCCCTTGCCCAGCATCAGGTGCCCGCCCAGATCGATCGCCTGCGCCCGCTTGAACAGCGTGTGCCGATTCGCCAGGTGCGCTCGAATCTGCGTCAGCTTGCCCTCGGGCAGATCCGGATACAATTTGTAGATCCGATCCGTCAGCACCAACTGCAGCACCGCGTCGCCGAGAAACTCCATCCGCTGATTGTGATGATTCGATTCGCTCCCGCGCTCATGCGCAATTGACGGATGCGTCAATGCCTCCGTGAGCAGCTCGAAATTCTTGAACTCGTAACCGATGGTCTTCTGCAACTTTTCAGAATGCATGATTGCCGCGTCGCCTTCGCGTGCAGGGGGATTGTGCGGCCCCGAACCCTCTTCCCTAGTTTCAGAGCGCAAAATCCGTCTGCTACACCCAAAAACCTACCCAACCCCCTCCCAAAAATCGAGCCTAATCTTTCCCACCCCCCGGCCTCCCCGTGGCTACTCGGCTGCTTCCTCCGCCCGGCAATTCGCCTCGAACTTGCGGTCTAGCGTCTTCCCGACCGCGGGTGAAACCGGTAATGCGTCTCCTTCAGCCGCTGCTGATCCACGTGCGTGTAAATCTGCGTCGTCGAAATGTCCGCGTGCCCGAGCATCTCCTGGATTACCCGCAGATCCCCGCCGTTCTGAAGCAAATGGCTCGCAAAACTGTGCCGCAACGTGTGCGGCGTGATGTTCTTCGCAATGCCGGCATGCCGCGCGTATTTCTTGATCACCACCCAGATCGTCTTCCGACTCAACGCCTGGCCACGTGTCGACAAAAACACCTCGCCCACGTTGTCCGCTCGCGCAAACGACGGGCGCGCTTCGACCAGGTAACGCCTCGTCCACTCCACCGCCTGTTTCCCAATCGGGACAATCCGTTCCTTGCTGCCTTTGCCCATCGATCGCAGGAATCCCGCCTCGAAATTGACGTCGCTCAGTTTGATGTGCGCCACCTCGCTCACCCGCAACCCCGTCGCGTACATGAACTCCAGCATCGCCCGATCGCGCAGCCCGATCCGCTTGCCCGTGTCCGGTGCCGCCAGCAGACGGTTCACTTCCTCGTAATCGAGTAGATGGGGCAGGGTGCGCCACAACTTCGGCGAATCGATTGTCTGCGTCGGGTCGGCCGCTAGAAGTTTCTCCCGCGACAAAAACCGGCAAAACGTCCGGATCGCCGCGAGATGACGCGCCAAACTGCGCGCGCTCAGCCCGGCCTTCCGTCGATGCAGCAAATACTCCGTGATGAGCTGACGCTGCGCACCGTTGAGATGGTCCACGCCGCGACCATGAAGAAATGCGGCAAACTGGGCGAGGTCGGTCCGATAGGCCGCGCGCGTGTTCGCCGCCAGCCCGCGTTCAACCGTCAGATGATCGAGAAACGCGTCGATCAGTTGCTGCACCGACAACCTCCTTAAGGTTGCCGCGCAGTATAATTCTCACCCGCCGATTGTGAAAGACCTTTCACAACTGCAAGCGGGGCAGGGCACACGCCACAAGCCCACCGCACCGCCCACCTCAAACGAGACAAAAAGCATCCTCTTTTTGTTTGACATATCAATCAGATGTCGTATTAATCCCTCATAACATGGAAACTTGGAAGGAATTCGAGGCCAACGAACTCACCCACAGCGCGGCCCATCACCTCATCGCCATCTATGAGGTCGGCCTCGAGTACGGCGGCTGGGCTCGCGTCTCCGATGTCGCCCGCGAACTCAACATCACTCGTGGCAGCGTCTCCATCAATCTTCGGGCCCTGAAAAAACGCGGCTGGATCGACACCGACCAGCATCACATGGTCAAGCTATCGCCAAAAGGCCAGCGCGCGGTCCAGTCCGTCCTCGCGAAAAAGGCCGTCGTGAAAGCGTTCCTCACCAACGTCCTCAACGTCCCTGAACCCCAGGCCGAGATCGACAGTTGCAAGGTCGAACATCTCATCAGCCGGCCCACGGGCGAGCAGCTCGTCCATTTCATGCGGTTCCTCGTCTCCGAAGATCCGCTCGCCAAGCAGGTCCTCGATCGCTTCCGGAATTTCCATGACCAATGCCCCGAAACCAGAACCTGCGACGTCTGCCAGGGCCATTGCCTCATCCAGGAATTGCAGCAGGCCACCCTATGAACCACGACCGAGCCGAGATCGTCGAAGACCTGAATCGTCTCATGGCCGAGGAGGTCGAGGCGTTCCTCCGTTATTTCCAAATGAAGTTCCGCCTCCGCGGCGTGGAGCGTCTTGCCGCCGAAAAACTGCTCGACGAAGGCACGCGCGAGACCCTCGAACACGCCGAGGCGATCGCCAAACAAATCCGCGTCCTCGGCCACATCCCGCAACTCAAGATCGAGTTGGACTTGCACGCCAGCCCGACCAATCTGCAGGATGCCATGGCCGAAATGCTCGAGGTCGAACGCCAGGCCCTCGACGCCTACCGGGAAGTCCTCCCGCGCGTCGCCGGCGACACCATGCTCGAAGATTTCATCCGCAAACAAATCAGCGTTGAAACCGAACACGTCCAGGAGATCGCCACGTTATTGGAATAGGGTAGACGGACACCGGCATCCCATCCCTCCCTGCGAAAACTGAAATGAGTAAATCCGTTCATCATGAAATGGTCGATTCGTTGCTCGCGGTGAAGTGGTTCTCGCCGACGCGAAGACGTCTCGGCCTTCGCCTGCTTCTCGCGCTCGGCGCGTTGCTCGTCCTCACCGTGCTCGTCTGGCAGGGCCTCACCGCCGGCGGCAGCCCCGACCCGACCGTCCCGCACCTCAGCCGCACCGTCGCCGTGCTTGATATCGGCGTGCTCGTGTTCCGCGAAGGCCTCGAATGCATCCTCGTCCTCTCCGCGATCACCGCCAGCATGGTCGGCGGCGAACAATCCTTCCGCCGTCCCATCGCCTTCGGCGCGAGCCTCGGTTTTCTGGCCACGCTCGTCACGTGGGTCATCGCCGTCGCTGTCGTCAACGATCTTTCCTCCAATGTCTCCGCGCTGAATCTTCAGGCCGCGACCGGCCTCCTCGCCGTCATCGTCCTGCTCGTCGTGATGAACTGGTTCTTCCACAAGGTCTACTGGGGCGGCTGGATCTCGATGCACAACCGCACCAAGAAAAAACTCCTCCGCAGCGCCCGACTCGACCAAATCTCCCAGTCGCGTCTGTTCCGCGGATTGTGCCTGCTCGGGTTCGCCTCGCTTTATCGCGAGGGATTCGAAGTCGTCCTCTTCCTGCAAAGCTACTACCTGCGCATGGGCGGCAAACTCGTCCTCGAAGGCGCGCTGCTCGGTCTGCTCTTCACCGGCATCGTCGCGGTCCTCACTTTCGTCGCGCACCGGCAGTTGCCCTACCGCAGAATGCTCGTGCTTACCGGCGTCCTGCTCGGCTTCGTGTTGCTGGTCATGGTCGGCGAACAAGCCCAGGAAATGCAGCTCGCCCACTGGATTCCAACCACGCCAATCCAATCTCTCACCGGCCTCATCCCCGCGTGGATGGGCCTGTGGTTCTCGGTGTTTCCGACCGTGGAGACGCTCGTGGCCCAGGGCATCGCCGCCGCGCTCGTGCTCGGATTCTATTTCGCGCCGCGATTCCGTAAACCCAGGTTTGTGCAAAATGGCGGATCGTCTCACCCTGATTCCGCCGCTGAGCCTGTCCGCGAGGCGCAGACGCGCTCACTCAGCGAAGTACAGCGCCAGCCGTTTCGGCCCGTGAGCGCCCATTACCAGAATCTTCTCAATGTCTCCCGTGCGGCTGGGTCCCGTGATAACCGATAGGGCGCTCGGCCAGCGTTTATTATAGCGTTTCCGCAGGAGCGCCATCGCCGTTGCCAGATCGGGCGCAATCTGCTCCCGCCGTGCCACCACCAAATGAACCGGCGGCAACACCGACACTGCCCGCCCGCCTGCCGACACCGCCGTGACAATGATCGACCCCGTTTGCGCCACGAGATAATCGCATCCCGTCACGCCCAAATCGCATTCGCGCACGCTGGCGTTCGCGTCACCGACAGTCTTGCCCGCCAATTCGCCGCCGTCCGTCGCGATCTTCGCAAAACCCTTCACGAATGCCCGCAGCGCCTCGTCACTCTCAATGATCTCGCCGCGCAACGCCGCAAACTCGTTCCGGAATCGTGTCTCCGTCTCGGTCACCGGCGCGAACACCGGCGCATCGGT
Organism: Verrucomicrobiia bacterium; assembly: GCA_035501175.1. GTDB lineage: Bacteria > Verrucomicrobiota > Verrucomicrobiia > Palsa-1439 > Palsa-1439 > Palsa-1439. The sequence continues at coordinate 29,174 of DATJWQ010000095.1, forward strand.
CGGCGCAAGCGGCCGATTCGCCGCGATCCTCAATGCCGCGCGCACGCGTCCGAGAATATTGTCACGCGCGACGTTCATTCTTCCTCCAGTAATCCCGGAAACTCTGCTTCGGCGGCGTCGGAAAATCGCGCCGCGCCGTCCACGGCTTCAGCAGCGGTCCGGCCCAACCTCGTCGCAGCGCGAACGCGCCGAGCGTTGCCGCGACGGCATACCGAACCGGCGACAGCATCGCGCACAACCACGCGCGGAAAAGGAATCGCTGGATCGGGTTGTCGAACCCGCGCCGAACCGCATTGCGGCGATTGTGCAGAAGATGATGATGCAGGTCGATCCGCACGGGACACGCGTCCGTGCACGCGCCGCACAACGAGCTCGCGTACGGCAGGTGCGCCCAGTCGTGCGCGTCTCGCAGATGTGGCGTGATCACCGATCCGATGGGACCCTGGTACGTTGTCCCGTATGCGTGCCCGCCAATGTTCTTGTACACGGGGCAGGCGTTCAGGCACGCGCCGCAGCGAATGCAATGCAGTGCGTCGCGTTGTTCGGCGTCCGCCAACAGCCGCGTGCGCCCGTTATCCAGCAGGATCACATGAAACTCCTGCGGACCGTCCGCCTCGTGCTCCTGTCGCGGCCCGCCGATCAGCGAGCTGTATGCCGTCATGAGTTGTCCCGTCCCGCTGTCCGCCAGCAACGGCCAGAACAGCGCCAGGTCCTCCAGCCGCGGGATCAGTTTCTCGATCCCCACGATCGCCACGTGCACCCGCGGCAGCGAAAACGTGAGCCGCGCGTTGCCCTCGTTCTCCGTCAGCGCGATCATTCCCGTGTCGGCAATCGCAAAATTCCCGCCCGTAATCCCCATGTCCGCCGTCAGGAACTCGTGCCGCAACTTCGCCCGCGCGATCATCGTCAGCTCCTCGGCGTTGTCCGTGAGCGGCGTGCCGAGCTTCTCCTGGAACGTCTGCGCGATGTCCGCCTTCGTCAGATGCATGACGGGAGTAATAATGTGATACGGATGCTCGCCGCGAAGCTGGCAGATGTATTCGCCGAGATCGGTCTCCACCGCCCGGACACCCGCCGCTTCCAGCGCGTCGTTGAGATGAATCTCCTCGGTCGTCATCGACTTGGATTTCACGACCTTCTTCACGCCGTGAAGACGCGCCAACTGTAACACGTGTGCGCGCGCGTCCGCCGCCGTCTCCGCCCAGAACACATGCCCGCCGTTTGCCAGCACGTTCGTCTCGAATTGTTCCAGATAACGATCGAGATGATTGATCGTGTCCCACTTGATCGTGGCGGCCCGCGACCGCGCGTTCGGCCAATCGGCAAACCGCACCCGCCCCCTGGCCACGGAGGCTTGGTACGTGGCGATGTTCTTCTGAATGACCGCGCGATGCCGCAGATCAGCGGTCTTCGCCGTCGCGTCGCGTTCGAATTGCTGGAGCGTTGGCGTCGTCATGTCGAAGCCAGCACCTCCGCGAGCGAAATGGTCTTGATTGGCAGATTCTGCCGGCGCAGGTAGCCGTCGATTTGCATCAGACAACTCGAATCGGTGGACACGACATATTGCGCGCCGGTGCTCTGGATCGATGTCACCTTCACTTCGTCCATCGCATACGAGATCATCGGGAATTTCACCGAGAACGTCCCGCCAAATCCGCAACATGTCTCCGGCTGGTCCATCTCGACCAGCTCAAGTCCCTGCACCTTGCGCAACAGCTGGCGCGGCTCGTCCTTCAGCCGCAGTTCGCGCAGCGCGTGACAGGAATCGTGATACGTCACGCGCTGCGGAAATCGCGCTCCCACGTCGGTCACCCCGAGATGTTTCACCAGGAACTCGGCAAACTCGTACGTGTGCGCCGTTGTCTTCGTCGCTTTGCCGAGGAGTTCCGGGTAGAAATTGCGCACCATGGCCGTGCAGGACCCCGACGGACTCACGATCGCATCGGCCTCGGCGAATATATCGACGTACCGCTTCGCCAGGGTGCAGGCCTCGTCCCAATAGCCCGTGTTGAACGCCGGCTGACCACAACACGTTTGTTCCGGCGGATAATACACGTCCACCTTCAGGCGGCGGAGCACGGTGACCATGGCAATGCCCACGTTCGGATAAAGCTGGTCGATGAAACAGGGGATGAATAGCGCCACGCGCATGGATCCAGACCTTACGGACTCACCGGGCACGAGGCAAGCCGGCAATTCCTCAAGCCCGTATGGCTGGATTCGTTTTGCGACCGAATGAAGTCAGTCTTGTAGCGCCTGGCGCGGGACCTGGACGATCAGGCGGGCGACTTCGTCGCGGCGGGAGAAGATCGAGGCGCTGACTTCCGCATTGAGCGAATCGGAGCGGAGAAACTCCTTGCGGCCATCGGCCCATTCGATTGTGATCACCGGAGTATCCGCCAGCGTGTAGCATACCGGCACCTGGCAACGCGTGAACGCCAGGCTTTCCGCCGGCAAATCCCATGTCCGCTCTTCGCCCTTCAGGTTCACATAGGAGAACGGTCGCGGTTCGGCCATGAATTCGCTGCGATGGAGCAACCGCGGCGCGAATCGCAAGCACCCATGATGCACTTCGACGCCGAGTTCCGCCCAGCGGGTGAGGATTTCTTCTTTCACCTGGCCGGTCATGCCGGGCTGTTGCGCGCCGCGATGCCGCGGCGTGTGCGAATACGGGTCCGTCGGGAACGCGCCGTAGGTCTCGGGCGTTTTGCGGAAACCGAGCCCGTCGCGGATGTCATCGTAGGCCCTGGCGAGCGCCTGCACCGTCGCGGCATCCGCGCCGTCACGGATCGCCTGACGGTAATTCTCCTGCACGGCCAACAACAGTTTCGCCACCATGTGCCAGTACACGCAGCCCAGTCCCTCGAACATGAAGAACGTGCCGCTGCGCCCGGTGAATTCGCTGTGGTGGAACGTCGCTTCCCAAAGATCGAGTGTCGCCTCGCGCACGGGCGCATCGACGCCCAGTTTTTCGAGTCGCTCGGCCAGATCGGCCGCATTGCGCAGATCCGCCTGGAAATGCCACTGGCCCTTCACGTCGCGCACGAAAATCGTCCGGTCCTCGATGGGCGGAGGATTTTTCAGGGTGTTCCGCTCGGCGAATGTCGGGAGCACGCGGTCGGGGTAGAGAAGATAGCTGTGCTGGTCGGCCCGGTACAGGTCGCCGGCCCGCAGCGCCTGCACCAACGTGAGCACCTCGTCGGGTTCAAGCATGCCCGAGCTCAACACCGCGACCTGGCCCTCAAGCATCGGATACAGGTGCGCCACCGCAGCATGATCGCCGCCTTTGATGTGCAGGATATTGTAGCTGTGGTACAGCCCATCCTCGCGGCGGTTGGCCTGAATCGTCGCCTCGATGACCGGCAACGCCGTCGCGACAAACTCGCGCAGGATTTTCATTGGAATCGTCCGCCGCGAGCCGAGTTGCTCCTGATAAACGGCCTGACGATGTGTTTCCCCCGCGCGTCCCAGCGCGGCGAGCGCGCGGAATCGCGCGGCATCATCGAACCCACGCCCGGCCTGTGCCGACACGCCGCGGAGCGCCGACGTCACATCCGCCAACAGCTTGGCTACCGGCTTCGACAGCGACACTTCTCCGTTCCGTCCCGCCGCGAACATCTGCTCGCAGAACCGGAGATAACGGTGAATGTAATAAACCGTGACCATCGACAGGCCCCAACCCGCCAGCGCGTTATTGGCGTCGTTCCATTCGGGGCGCTGCGTGTTGAGCCAGATGCCGCCTTCGGGAACAAAGTTGGTGAGCTTGACGAGCAGCGGCACAAGCAATTTCTCCGCGAGCGAGACGAGCAAAATGTCCCCGAGATCGTCGTCGATGAGCCGGCCATCCGAGCCCAGCTCACGGGCGCGGGCCATCAGCCGATCCTGGAGCCGATGGTTGAACGTGATCGTGTTGCGCGGGTCGGCCAGCAGTTTGTTGAAGCTCGTGATCTCGTACGGCACGTGCGCGTAGGCGTACGATTCCTTGCCGAGCTGAGTGACCAGCCGTCCGGGATAAGACCGCTCGTAGCTCTCGAGCAGCCGCAGCAAATAGACGATTTGATGGTCGCCCCAGTACCCGATGTGGCTCCATGGATCGCGCGGATCGCTGACCTCCCAGTCCACCCCGTTGCGCGTGATCCGGTACGGATTGTAGCCGTCCGCCGTCGACGCGTTCAGGAAGACCGTGATCATCTGTTCAAGAAACGCCGGGTAACTTTGCGCGAGGCTCTCCCAATTCTGGAAAATGTCGCGCCAGTTGCCCTGATAATTCAAGACGGGCTCACCATGTTCGTCCTTCAGACGGATCGAGAACCAGTTCCACGGCCGGCTCGGGTCGCCATGCCGTCGGCTGAAAGTGACGGGCAAATACTCGTGGGCGAGGCGCAGGAGCTGGCGGTCGCGGCGGCTGGCAACTTTCTTGTGAAGCGTTTCCAGCGTGAGGGTCTCGGGCAACTTTTCCAGCCAGTCGCGGTGATGGGCGAACACGCTCTTGTTGCGCGTGCGGATGAACGAGGCGAAATCCGCGCCAGGAAATCGATACGAGTCGTTGAGTGTCCCGCCGCGCATGCAATTGAACGTCACATTGGCAAAATGATGGATGCAGGTCGTGCGATCGGCCGTTTGTTGCAGGCCGTCGGCGGCGGCAATGCGACGACGCAGACCTTCCTCGTTTGCTCGCACGCTCGCCCGTACGGCCTGATCGATCCGCTTGCGGTTCCCCAGTTCCTCGCGCAACCGGACAAGGGCGGCGTGGTCAAGGTTGGTATCGGCAATGGTGGACCATGCATGCGATTTGTTCGCGGCAACGTTCACGCGGTCCGAGACCAGGTAGGCGCCGACGTCGCCACGGATTTCCGTTTCCGGCTCGACTGCCTCGCCGTGGCGAAACGCGTCCAATTGGCGATCCGAAAGAAGCAATGTGGGATGCGGGTGCCCGAGCGACCAGCCGACGGCCGCGCGTAACGACTCGCAGGGTTCGGCGCGATCGGTGATCCCGGCGTTGAGCGCGTACACGCCCAGCGGTTGATCGGGGACCGCCGTGTGGCGCATGTACGCATTCGCCAGATAACTGAGCCGATTGTAACTTTCCTGGCTGATGTTTGGAGCCAGGAGTTGGTGCCAGCCATCGAGATAGCGAATTTCAACCGGCTTGTCCGCGAGATTCTCCAACGCACAGCGGCGCACCAGGCCGTAGCGCTCGCACGTGGTCAGGCTCCAGCGGAAGCGCAACTGCAAATCGTCGTTGGTCTCCTCGAAAATGACCGTGCTGCCGTATGCGTGCTTGTAGAGGTGGCGATGAAGGCGATACACGCGACCGCATTGTTGCCAGGGCTCCCAGAGCGCCCAGCGCTCGCCGCGTTTGACGAGAAAAACGGACATCGTGCCGCTGGTGTCCGGGTGGCGAACGATCTTGTCGACGGTTTGATAGGGGAACAGAGCCGTGTCGGGATCGACCCGGCCGGCGGTGAACGGGGAATTGCTGCCGACGAACAACCAGAGATCGGTATCGCTGACCACGGACATCAAGAAGGGCGCGAGACGGTCAACGTTGCGGATGGCGTAATAGGTCTGACCATCGATCTCGGCGAACTCGCCGCGGATCGGGTCGCTCGTCCGCTGATAGGCGGCATCTCCGAGGGCGATTGAACTCGTTTTCATTGGCGCTAATGTTGATTCATGGCGCATGGATGGCTTAGAATCAAGATGCAGATTGAAAGTATGCTAGTATAGTACTATACATGTTTGCGAAATTGCGAGACAAAAGAAACGAGACGGCATGATCACCTACACACAGGCCCGGCACTTCCTGACAGCACGGGATACCGCTGATCGGTTGGCCTTAAAGGGCGCGATTTCCCTGGAAAAAACGGGTGGACGAGGGGTGGTAACCGTGTTTGTCGACCCCTCCCGGCAGTTCCAGGTCTTGGAGGGGTTTGGTGGGGCGTTTACCGAGTCGGCGGCTGTGACGCTGCAGAAACTCAGCCCGGCCAACCGCGAGCGGGTGTTGCGGGCCTATTTTGACCGGAAGGACGGGCATGGATATTCGCTGTGCCGGACACATATCAATAGTTGCGACTTCTCACTCGATAATTACGCCTATGACGAAGTCCCGGGTGACGTTGATCTCAGACATTTCAGCATCGATCGTGACCGTCGCGCCTTGCTGCCGCTGATTCGCGACGCGAAGAAGATCGCCGGAGATGACTTCAGATTATTCGCGTCACCGTGGAGTCCGCCGGCCTGGATGAAGACGAACGGCGAGATGAACCACGGGGGCAAGGTGAAGCCCGAGTATCGTGATGCATGGGCCCGATACTATGCGCGCTACATCCAGGAGTATGCGAAGGAAGGCGTGGAGATTTGGGGGTTGACGGTTCAGAACGAGCCGGCGGCGGTGCAGCGATGGGATTCGTGCGAGTACACGGCGGAAGAGGAACGCGATTTCGTCCGCGATCATCTTGGCCCGACGTTGCGCAAGGCCGGGCTCGGCCACGTCAAGATCATGATTTGGGACCACAATCGCGATCTGATCGTGGAGCGCGTTCAGCCCGCATATGAAGATCCCGAGGCGGCGAAGTACATCTGGGGCGCCGCATTTCACTGGTACGGCCGTGACACGTTCGACAACATCCAGCTCGTTCACGACGCGTGGCCGGACAAGCAGTTGCTGTTTACCGAAGGCTGTCAGGAAGGCGGTCCGCACATCGGCGACTGGTCTGTGGGGGAGCGGTATGCGCGATCGATGATCAATGATTTGAATCGGTGGACCGTCGGTTGGGTGGATTGGAATCTGGCGCTTGATGAACAGGGCGGTCCGAACCATGTCGGGAATTTCTGCAGCGCGCCGATCATCGCCGACACGCACAAGGACGAGCTGCTGTTCCAGAGTTCGTATTACTACATCGGTCACTTCAGCCGGTTTATCCGCCCCGGCGCGCAACGCGTCCTGTGTTCCACCAATCGTGATGAGGTGGAAGCGACGGCATTTGACAATTCCGACGGGACGCTGGCGGTGGTTGTATTGAATCGGACCGATGCGGAAAAGCCGATCACGCTCAAGGTGAATGGCCGCTCGGCCAGCAGCGCCATCCCGCCGCACGCCATCTCGACCTACGTGATCGATTAGGCTATTCGGAGATTGCGTTGCGTTCGCAGGCGGCGTATTTCTCCACAAGCTTGTTGTACGCGCGCGCCGCTTTCGCCCTCGGTCGGACTTCGCTATTCGGGATCGGGTCGGTAAACCCGGCGACGATATCCGTCCAGCGTGGTTTCTTGCGGGAATGCGCGAGCCAGCCGTGAGCGGCCCGCAAGGCGGCGCCGAGGGCGGCGCTCTTGGCGACTTCGAGGCGGACCACGGGACAATTGAACACATCGGCCATGATCTGGAGGATCACGATGTTGGTGGATGCGCCGCCGGTGGCGAAGATGCGGTTCGGTTCGACCTCCATCCATTGCGAGTGAATGCGCATGGACATCATCTGCGCTTCGACGACGGCGCGGCAATTGGCGCCCGCATCGTTCGGATCGAGATTGAAGCGGTGGACTCCGGGGTGGTTGACACGCGGGACGATTTCCGCTTCGAACCACGGCAACAGAATCGCGCCGAGGTTGCCGGGCACCGTGGCGGCAAGGGCCTGATTGAAGCCGTTCCAGTCGAGTTTGTAGAGGTCGCGAATGCGTTCGCGGGCGAGCGAGCCGTTCTTGAAGCAACTGAGCGTCATGTAATCGCCCGTGGGCGCGCCGAACACGTTGCCGTCGCCGTGTTCATCGACGCGGCAGCGTTTCATGTAGCCGAACAGCGTGTCGCTCGTGCCGAGGCTGATGGCGAGCGTGCCTTCCTCGATAAGGCCGAGGCCGATGATGCTGCAGGGGTTATCGCCGGACCAGACGAGAGCCCTGGCATTCGGGGAAAAGCCATACTTCTTCACGAAATACGGGCTGATATCGCCGATGGTGTTTGGCGACGCGGCAAGTGACGGAAGCTTCTTCTCCAATTGCGGCGCCGTGGCTGCCAACGCCTGCGGATGCCACGTCTTCTTGCGGATGTCCATCAGGTTCATGCCCGCGCCATCGCCATGATCGATCGGGGCGATCTTGCCGGCGATGATGGACGCCAGGAACGAACTGACCAGCGCGATGCCGGCGGTACTTGCGTAGTTCTCGGGTTCGGTTTTGGAGAACTTCCGGATCTGCGGTCCCGTGAACCGCTCAAAGGCATCCGAGCCGGTTTTTTCAGCCGTGGCCTGGAGGCCGCCGAGCGCGTCGCGAATCTCGGCGCACTCGACGCTCGTGGACGAATCCATCCAGATCGGCGAGGTCGCCCGGGAGAACACGCCGCGAAGATTCTCCACCAGCGGCCTGGCCGGGTTAAGCGCGGCCAGTTTTTTCCCGGCGCTGTTGTTGAGATAGACGGACCCGTGCTGTTGTCCGCTCCCGCTGATGGCCAGAATATCGCCGAGCGGGACGCCATCGGTTTTCATCCGGGCGAGCAGCGCGTCGAGCGCCTCGACCCACATCAAGGGCGGGCTGTGGACGGTGAGCGGGTCGTTGCTCCGCAGGGTGCCATTGACCGTGCCGTAGTGCGGGAGCGCCTGATCGAAATTGAGCGACTGATTGTACACGATTCGGCGGGCATCATGATCGATGACAATGGCGGAAAGACTTTGCGTGCTCGAGTCCAGTCCAAGGAAGAGGTTGGCCATGATGGTTCCTTTGCGGTGCGCTGTGGAGAGGATTACTAGCAGGCTTGCGACGAGACGGCAAATCCTTACTGGCGGCGAGATGCGCGGGTCAGAATTTCAGCGACGTATCGACCTGGAAGCCGAGCGAATCGCGGCCAGCCGGCCCAAACGAGCTGAGGCTGAGGTTGGGCGAGACGCTGTACCGGTCCTGCACGACGGCGGCCACGCCAACCTTCCACCAATCGCGAACGTTATAGTTGGCCTTGAGGACCTGCGAGCGGCGGTCCGACAGGCTGAGCGTGCTGTTGGCGCTGGCGATGGTCGGCCAATCGCTGTCCATGGTCATCATCCTGCGGCGATAGGTGACCTGCCATTGCCCGCGCCGCTTGTCGTCGCCAAACGCCGCTTCGGCGATCATCCCGTGCATTTGATCGAGCGACAGGGGCATACCCCACGTATCCCAAACGCCGGTTTGCTGAAGGTTTTCCGTCGGGGTATTCACGTAGGTGCCGTTCAAAGTCAGGGTACGCGCGGTGCCGAAGAATGGCTTGTTCGAGAGCACTTTTCTCAGTGCGGGCGAATCGCCGGAGGAGACAGAATTGGTGGGCGCCTGGACCGGTGTGGGTTGAGCCCCGATGACCGGCAGGCATCCGATCAATATCACAGCGACGAATCTGAGCGACTGCTTCACGTCACCGAGGAAAGGCTAGCACACAGGTACCGATCCTGCCAGCATGGAATTCAGGCTGTAGTCGGAATCCCGATTGAATGTCGGCCCGCGCGGCCGCGGTCAGAATTTCAGCGACGTATCGATTTGGAAGCCGAGTGAATCGCGATTGTTCGGCCCGAACGGGGAGAGATCGAGAGTGGGCTCGTCGCCATAGCGGTCTTCGACGACGGCGGCGAGGCCGACCTTCCACCAATCGCGCACATTGTAGCTGGCCTTGAGGACCTGCGAGCGGCGATCGGAGAGGCTTAGCGCGCTATTGGAGTCCGCAATCGCCTGCCATTCGCTGTCCAGGGTCATGAGTTTCTGCCGGTAGGTGAGTTGCCATTCGCCCTGCTTGGAGGTGTCGCCGAAGGAGATTTCAGCGATCATTCCGTGCAATTCATCCAGCGACAGGGGCATGGCCCACATGTCCCACGACCCGGTCTCTTGCAGGTTTTCCGTCGGCGTGTTGACGTAGGTGCCGTTCAGGGTCAGCATCCGCTGGGTGCCGAAAAACGGCCTGTCGGAAAACACTTTTTTCAAGCCGGCCGATTGATCGGCGGAGTCGTCCTGCGTTCCTTCCACCGGCGGCGTTGGAGCGCCGATGGCCGGCAGAACGCCGATCAACATCGCGGCCATCAATATGAAGCACCTCTTCATAAACGTTCCTGACAAGATTAGCACACAGACGAGCGGGATGCCAGCGGGGAGTTTGGCTCAAAGCGTAGCGTGGGCAGATCAGGGATGCGGTGAGACGGGCGATGAAGGAGAATGGCTGATGGTTGACGCCTGCGGTTACAGCCGGGAGGATTGTCTTCTGCGAAAGAGGGAGTAGAGGCCACCGCCGACAATGAGGAGGGCGCTGCCGAGCACGATCCACCACTTCGGGTGCAGCGCCAATTCGGTCAGATACCTGAGGGGGTCCGAACAAAGCATGATGATTTGGGACAGTAGGAGGAGGCTGGAGGCGAAAAAGATGGGGAGCCAGGCGGCGATGATGAGCCGGCGTCGTCGGCGGGAGATGACATCCGGGTGACGTTCCTGAGTGCGACGGATCTCGGCCTGGGCGGCGTCCCATTTCAGGCCGGTGCGTTCGCAAACGAGGACGGTGACCTCGTCGAGGCGGTTTCCCTGGCCGAGGAGTGTGACGACTTGCTGTTCCAGTTCCGGGTCCAACATCGTGCGCACCGATTCGCAAAGGACGAAAGCTTCGCGACGAAGACTACCAAAGGTGCGGGTGCCCTACCAGTGATTGCGGCGGCGTGTCGAGGAAGAGGTGGACGCAGGCGGAAGCCTGGGGGTGCAATTGGGAATGGGTGCATCAGATTCCTAGTGGGAATCGTGTTTGGATTTTACAAATCTATCTGGATACGATATATGGGGCGGTTATGATGGCCAGGATGGAGAAATGGGGGGTGGGAGGCGCCGCTTGGGCGGCGGAGCGGGGGCGATTTTGGGGCCGTGGCGGAGGCGACTTGGGGGCGTCCAAAGGGGTAGGGACCCGAAAAAACATAAAATTACGAAACGAACCCGAGAATGGCGTGCGATTGACTCTGTCGCAAGTGATTGTGGGAGAGACTTCTGTGGGGATTTTGCGGCGAAAATGTGGGCCATTATGGCACAAAAACGAACCCGAGAAACGTGAAAACGAACCCGAGAAATGCGAGAACGAGCCCGAGAAATGGAGGAACGAACCCGAGATACGGGAGAACGAACCCGAGCGTGGGGGCAATTTGTGCGGGATGAAGCCTGCATTTTGGGTGGTTTGGCGGGGCGGAGGGCGGGGTGGATGCGGACTTGCCCCGCTGAGGAGGGCGCGATAAACTCGGGATTGCTATGTCATCGTTTGATTTGAAGAAGGTGGTGGCGGAGCGGCTCGGGGAGAACTATGAGCTGCACGAGAAGTACATCAACCCGACGTTGGTGAAGGTATTTCGCACCATTGGTTTCGACCGCGTGTACGCGAAGGCCAAGGGGCAGTATCTGTGGGACAAGGAAGGCAATCGCTACCTCGACATGCTAAGCGGGTTCGGCGTGTACGCGATCGGGCGGAACCACCCCGGTGTGTCGCAGGCCATTCGGGACGTGCTCGATCTGGACCTGCCGAACATGGTGCAGATGGATTGCGCGTTTCTGGCGGGGCTGTTGGCCGAGGCGCTTGTCAAACGATGTCCGCCGCACCTCGAGGCGGTGTTCTTCTGCAATTCGGGGACGGAAGCGGTTGAGGCGTCGCTGAAATTTGCGCGGGCGGCGACGGGTCGGAGCAAGTTCGCCTATCTGGATCACGGGTGGCATGGATTGTCGCTCGGCTCGCTGGCAATCATGGGCAACGAAGAATTTCGTGAGGGCTTCGGCGAGATGTTGCCCGGGGTGGAAGTACCCTACGGCGATCTCGACGCGCTGGAGAAGGCGTTGTCGAAGAAAGACGTCGCGGTGCTGGCGGTGGAATGCATCCAGGGCAAGGGCGTGCGGATTCCGCCGGCGAATTATCTGCCGGCGGCGCAGGCGTTGTGCCGCAAGTACGGAACGTTGTTCTTCTGCGACGAGGTACAGACGGGCTTCGGCCGCACGGGCAAACTGTTTTCGTTCGAGCATTGGAACCTGGAGCCCGACATCATCTCGACGAGCAAAGCTTTGAGCGGCGGGTATGTGCCTGTGGGCGCGATGATCACGCGGCGCTCGATCTATCAGAAGGTGTTCAATCGGATGGACCGCTGCTGGGTCCACTCCTCGAGTTTTGGGCGCAACAATCTGGGCATGGCGGTCGGGTTGGCGATGCTGCACATTCTGGATGAGGAAAAGCTGATCGAGCGGAGCGCGACCCAGGGGCAGAAGCTTCTCGACGCGGTCAACGGCTTGAAAGCGAAGCACGAAGTGTTGATGGAAGCGCGCGGGAAGGGATGCATGATCGGCATCGAGTTTCACGAGCCGCGCAGCTTGAAGATGAAGATGGCGTGGAAGATGGTCCACGCGGCGCACGACGGATTGTTCGCGCAGATGGTGGTGATGCCGTTGCTGGAGAAGCATCACGTACTGACGCAGGTGAGCGGCAATCACGGCGACATCATTCGCGTACTTCCGCCGTTCGTGATCACGGACGAGGACATTCAGTATTTCGTCAACGCGCTGGACGACGTGCTCAGCGATTGCTACAAGCTGCCGGGGCCGATGTGGGATCTCGGAGCGAACCTCGTGAAAGCCGCGCTGGCCAACAAGGGCGGCAAGAGAACCGAACGCGAGGCAGTGTCCGCCGGGCGCTGACGTGGGCTCGGCCTTCCATTTCCTGCGGGTCATGACCCCGCGCGCGGTCCCCCATGCATCAACGGCTCCTTAGTCGATTGTCCAACTTCGTGTGCCGCCGGCCGCTGGCGATTCTGCTGGCGGGCGTGCTGCTCGCCGCCATCTCGGCGCTCTACGCCGTCCGTCGTCTCGAGTTCAAGACCAGCCAGAACGATCTGATCGGCCGCGACAGCGCCTACTGGCGCCTCTACGACAAATACGCCCGGGAATTTCATTCAGAAGAGGACTACATCATCCTCGTCGAGAGCGACCAGCCCGGGCAGAATCGCGCGGCCATCGATGCACTGGTGTCGCGGCTGCTGTCGCCGGCGAACAATCCCGCGCCGGGCGATTCGCCCCTCGCGCAGAAGTTCACGACCGATGATCTCTTTTATCGCACCGACATCAACGCGTTGAAGAAATGGTTCCTGTACTACCTGTCGATCGACGACCTCAAGCAAATCGAAGGGTCGCTCAAGGATTTCAAGCAACTGCTCGACATTCTCCAGCACCGCGCCAAGCTCGACACATTCTTTGACGCGATGAACCGGATGTTGATGCAGATGGAGACGGCGACGGAAGCAGAACGCAAGCAGATCGAGGCGTTCCTGCCCACGGTAACCGCGATCGTCAATCAGATGGGGACATTCAACGGGCAGGGGCCGGGCGACGCGCTGTTGTCGCCATGGGCCAGCGCGTTTTTCAGCCCGGACATGCTCCGCGACGCGCAGGACGAGCTCCAGTTTCAGGGCTATCAGACATTTCGCAAAGGGCACATGTTCCTGTTGCTGGTTCATCCCCGACTCGGGACCGAAACGGCGGACGAGCATCACGCGGCGACGATCCCCAAGCTGCGGCGCATCATGGACGAAGTGCGCGGGCAATTTCCAAACGTGAAGGTCAATCTGACCGGCGAGCCGGTGCTCGATTACGACGAGATGATTCAATCCCAGAGGGATGCCACGAAGGCGACCATGGTCACGCTCGTTCTGATTTGCCTGCTGTTCGTAGTCGGATTTCGGTCGGTGTTGCGGCCGTTAATGGGAGTGATTTGCATGGTGCTGGTGCTGGCAGTCTGCGTCGGATACACGACCCTGACCGTCGGCCATCTCAATATGATCACGGTCACGTTTGCCGTGATGATCCTCGGCCTGGGGATCGATTTGGGGATTCAGTTCATCGCGCGATACGAGGAGGAACTGAGCGAGGGCGCGACGCGGCCGGATGCGGTGCGCGGGGCGGTCTCGCATACGGGCCCGAGCATCATTACCGCAGGCGTCACCAACGCCGCCGCGTTTTTCGCGATGGGACTGAGCGGATTTCGCGGCGTGATCGAACTCGGCATCATCGCCGGCGGCGGAATGCTGATCGCCACGGTCGGGACAATGACCGTCCTGCCATCGCTGCTGTTGTTGATCCATCGGAAGCAGGAAGCCAAACAGATTCCCGCGCAAGCCGTCGCGACCCGCGTTGAGCGGCTTCTACTGAACCATCGATACGTCATGCTGGGGGTGTTCGGCGTCATCACGCTGGCCGCGCTCGTCGCCGCGAGGAACGTGCGCTTCGACTACAACGTATTGGATCTGCAATCCAAGGGGCTGGCGTCCGTGGAAACGGAGTTGCGGCTGCTGCACGCCGACGTGGAATCGACGCTCTTCGCGGCTGTCGTGTGCGACAATCTGCAGCAGACGCGCGATTTGCAGGAGCGTCTGAGCAAGTTGCCGAGCGTCGCGAGCGTCCACAGCATCGCCGAGTTGATCCCCGAACAACAGGAGCAGAAAGCAGCGATCATCCGCAACATTCAGAGGGAACTCGGCGCGATCCAATTCGATATTCCGCCCACCGATTCGTCCGATGCGGAACTGGATGTGCGATCCCTGCGGTCGCTCGGGTTGCGGGCGAGCCAGTTGTTGCGGCGGGCAACGGAGCAGGGCGATACGGCAGCCGCGGCGGTGTTGAAGCCCTTGGTGGACGCCACGCTGCAGACGCGGGCGACGCTGGAAGGGTTGGCCCCGGACGATCTCGAGCAACGCCTGGCAAAATACGAGCAACGATTCTATGCCGATTTGCAGGCCCAACTGCGAATCATGTCCGACCAGATTGTCGACCGGCCGATGAGGGTGGCCGACGTTCCGCCCGAGTTGCGTCAGATCATGGTCGGACGGACAGGCAAGTTTCTGATCCGCGTCTTCCCGAAAGAGAATATTTGGGAGCGCGCGCCGCTCGTGAGATTTGTGCATGAGGTCGAGTCAGTTGCGCCGAACGCCACGGGCACGCCGATGGGACTGTACGAATTCGTGGAGATCTTGAAAACGGGTTACTGCAAGGCGGCGTTGTGGGCGCTGCTGGTGATTGCGATTCTGATCTTCATTGATTTTCGCGGCGGGTACGCCACCGTACTGACAATTCTGCCGCTGTTGGTGGGCACGGCGTGGATGCTTGGGGCGATGGTGCTGTTTCGAATCGATTTCAATCCAGCGAACATCATGGTTCTGCCCCTGATCGTCGGCATCGGCGTCGCCTACGGGATTTATGTGGTCCAACGCTATCGGGAAAGCCACGAGGCGACCTTCTACAGCAAGAGCACGGGACGAGCGGTAATCCTCTCGGCCTTCACAACCACCTTCGCATTCGCCAGCCTGCTCATCGGCGCGCACCGCGGGATTCGCAGCCTCGGTCTGGTGACGACTCTCGGCGTTATTTCCTGTCTACTGGCGGCGCTGGTGCTGCTGCCGTCGCTGTTAGAGATTGCGCGCCGCAAGGGCTGGAAGGTCTAAACGGGAGATGGCGCTCTCCAGAAAGCGTGCGAGCTTCCGCCCGGAGCATTTGGCCCGATAACCCAGCCGCGCCAAATCGGCGAGCACCCGCGGATCGTGCGCGCAACTCGAGAACACGCGGTTCGCGCGCAATTGACCCAGCACGAAGAAGTCGTTGAATTCGTTTGGTAAATCCTCCTCAACCACATCCGTGATCCCGCGAACGGCAAGAAAGTCCGTCTTTCGCGAAGCGCACACGGCGGCGACCGCGCTGGTCTCCATGTCGACGGTCAGCGCTCCGGTCGCCTTGCCGATCCGCGCCTTGTTCGACGCGCGCAGAATCATCTCGTCCGCGGTCAGAATCTTGCCGTAGTGGACGCGCGTCTCGGAATCGCCGTTCGCATGGAGCCGGGTTGGCAGGTGAAGCTTGTGAGTCGTGGTCCACGTGACTTCATCACCTTGATCCTGCCCAAGATCGAGGATCTCCGTGCCAACCACGATATCTCCCGCGCGCACATCGGATTGGAGTCCACCGCCGAAGCCGGAGCTGATAATGAGGTCGGGGCGATAGCAGCGGATCGTCATTTCGGCGGCAATGCGCGCGCATTCCTTGCCGATCCCAAGAGCCAGCAAAGCAACGGCCTGGCCGCCAAGCGTGCCTTCGTGGAAATCCAAGTGTTCCTGGCGAACGACGTGATCGGCGTTCGCCAAGCGCAGAATGGGCCGCAGTTCCTGGCGCACCGCAACGAGAATGGCAATCATGGCTCCCGTCGCCCTCCGGTAGCGCCGCCAACGGCGCTCAACTACAGCAGCCGTCGCCAGCGTGCTTGCCGGTCTCCGCGGCAACGGCGGCGGCGGCTTCCCGGTTGGCGATTACCTGCTGGATGTTCTGCTGGACGGAATCGCGATGGCCCGTCAAATGGCCCCGGCCCGACGTGACGCCGTTGTAAGCATCCACGTGAGAAGCGCTGGCCACCGGGGCCGGCTTGCGTCCGAAATTGTAGCGAATCAGCTTCCACGTGTCGCCGGGCTGGTTGTCGATACCCAACGATGGCGTGGGCTCGTAACCGCAATGAGTCATGCAATTCTCGCAGCGCGGATCGCGCGCAATGCCCTCAAACACACCGTACTTGTCCCAGTCAACCTTCTCCAGCATCTCCTGGTACCGTTCGAAATGGCCGTCGGTCATGAGATAGCAGGGGGCCTTCCAGCCGCGAATGTTGCGGGTCGGAATCGCCCAGGCGGTGCAATGCAGGTCCCGCTTGCCGGCCAGAAACTCCAGATAGATCGGGGAACCGAAAAACGTATACTTCTGGCCCCAGTCGACGATGTTCCGGAACTTGTCGCGTGTGAGCTTGCGCGTCAGGAAGAAATCCTCGGGCTGCTTGTTCAGCCGCTTGATCATGTCCTTCTTGGCGGCATCGTACTCGTAGCCGGGCGTAATCGTGTGGCCGTCGACCCCGAGGTTTGAGAGGAAATCGAACATCTTCTCGATTTCGTCCATGTCGGTCTCTTTGTAGACCGTGCAATTCGTCGCCACCTGGTATCCGAGAATCTTCGCCATCTTGATGGCCTCAACACATTCCGCGAACACGCCCTCTCGCTCGACGATCAGGTCGTGGATGTATTCGAGCCCATCCACGTGAACATTCCAGTACATCCATTTCCCGGGACGGATGGCTGGTCGGCCATCATTCTTGCCCTTGCGAATCTCGGCTGCTTCCTTCTCGGTAATCAAATCTTGCGCGAGCAGCGCGGAAAGCTTCGGCTCCACGGCAGGCGTGTACGTGCGGGCCAGGTATTCCCGCATCTTCTTGCGCATAAACATGCCGTTGGTGCAGATATAAACGATCCTCCCTTGATCGAGCAGTCCTTCCACAAGTTCCTCGATCTTCGGATAGATCAGCGGTTCGCCGCCGCAGATCGATACCATCGGCGCGTTGCATTCGGTGGCGGCGCCGAGGCAATCTTCCAGGCTCATCATGTCCTTGAGATTGGTCGAGTACTCGCGAATGCGCCCGCAACCCGTGCACGTCAGGTTGCAGGTGTGCAACGGCTCCAACTGCAGCACCAGGGCGAACTTGCCGGTCCGCCTGATCTTGTTCGTAATGATGTGTCGGGCCATCTTCGCCGACAAACTAAATGGGAATCTCATCTATGCGTCTCCTGGTGTTTTCAGCTTCCTAGACTTCGGTTAAGTGCGCCAAAGCACGGAGGCGGGCCACCTTCCGCAGTATGCGCGGTTGTTTGAAGAACAGTTGAATCACGCGCGATTTCTCCAGTTCTCTGGGCACGGGTGCGAACCCGTGCATCGTCTGTCGCGCGTACATTCCCAATGCCATTAACGGGAAATAACTACCATAATAGTGATAACGCAAGTAGAACACGCGGGGGAAACCGGTGCCAGTGAACAGCTCTTCATCCCACGAACCGTCCAATTCCTGATGATTCATCAGATGCTTGATCCCGCGGGCAACTTCGGGCGAATTGACTTCGCCGGCCGAAATCAGCCCCATAATCGCCCAGGCCGTCTGGGAAGCTGCGCTACGTCCGATGCCCTTGAACTTCGGATCGTCATAGCTCCGCAACGATTCGCCCCACCCGCCGTCGGCATTCTGAGTCGACTTCAACCACGCAACGGACCGTCGGATGTACGGCAGCCGCATGTCTTCGCCAATCACCCGCAGTCCGCGCAGTACCTGCCATGTCCCGTAAATGTAATTCGCGCCCCAGCGGCCGAACCACGACCCGTCGGCGCACTGGTCGTGCTTGAGGAACGCCACGGCCTTCTGGACGCATTCGTCGTCCATCGTGAATCCGAAATGTCCCAGGCACTCCAGGACACGCCCGGTGATGTCCGCCGTGCTCGGATCGATCATCGCGTTGTGATCGGCAAACGGCACCTGCGTAAACAGCCATTTGTCGTTGTCCTTGTCGAAACTGGCCCAGCCGCCGTCTTTACCCTGCATTCCCAGCACCCACCGTGTGCCGCGCCGAATGGCTGCCGATTTTTCGCGATCGAATCCGCTTCGGACTCGGTTCAAGGCCATCAGAACCATCACCGTGTCATCGACATCGGGATAAAACTCGTTGTCATACTCGAAAAACCACGCCCCGACGGGCTTGTTGGGCTCTGTGTAGCGATGGCTCTCGGAATGTTTCACGCGCCAATCGCCGGGACGATGAACTTCCTTGTCCAACAGCCACCGCGACGAGGTCTGGAGCGCGGGATGATCGGCCGTCAAGCCTGATTCGTGCAGCGCGTTGATGCTGATCGCCGTGTCCCAAACAGGAGAGACACACGGCTGAAGCCGCAACGTGTCGCGTTCCTCAATCTCAAGCCGTTCCATTTCAAGGATGCCGTGGGCGACGAGATAACTTTCGTTGCTGTAGCCCAACACGTGGAGGGCCATGACGTAGTTGGCCATCGCGGGGAAGATCGCGCCGAGACCGCCCGACGTGCGCCCATGCTCGATGACCCAGCGCTCGGCCTTCCGCATCGCGAACCGACGGAGGAGGGGGACCGGATGATGGCGGTGGACGAATTTGAGCAAATGGTCGACCACCAGAAAAAAGTTCCGCCACGTCAACGTGCGCGCGTCCCGCGGCAAACGAATATCCGCCGTCGCCCGGTCCTCAACCCACAGCTCGTCAATCTGCCATTCCCGGGGGAGCGGCTTGATGGGCTCTTTCGAGCGGATGATCGAAAGCGGCACCAGCATCGCCCGCGACCATGACGACATGTTGTAAATGCTGAAGCTGAACCACTTCGGGAGCAAAATCAGCTCCGGTGGAATCGCCGGGCAGCCACCCCAAGGGTATAGGCCAATCATGGCCAGCGAAATCTTCGTGAACGTATTGCATCGCGTCACTCCACCGGCCGCCAGGATCGCTGCCCGGGTGTTGGCCATGTGTGGCGCATTGATCGAGTCCCCAGCGAGCTTCAGCGCGAGGTACGCTTTGACGGAGGCGCTCAGGTCCATCGGGCCATTGGGGTAAATGGGCCAGCCACCCTCAGGCAGCATCTTGGAGCGGATGTAATTCGCAGCCTTGCGAATAATGACCGGATCCAGTCTATCGATGAAATGGAGGTAGAGCAGGTATTCGGACTCGAGGATCGTGTCACCCTCGAGTTCCGCGCACCAATGGCCATCGGAAGCCTGCTGCCCCAAGAGCCACTCCTGCGCTCCGGCGATAGCGGCTTCCAGTCTGTCCGTCAAATGTGGATACGACTCCTGTTGTGCTTGAATCATTCTCCTCGACTGCTCCCTCCTAAACTTCTGGCAGTAAGAACTATATAGTAACTGTACCGCTCTTGTAAAGTGGATTTACCGCGTCCGCTTTTGGCGGTTACCACCCCAAAAATCCGCCAGCTCCTCGGCCAGTGAATATCCAGCCCGACTGTCCGCCATGCTCTCAGACCAGTCGGGCGGGAAAAGCGTTGAATACTGCGATTGCGCAAATCTCTGGCACACAAGCACTGCCACGCCCCGATCCGATTCGCTCCTGATCAAACGCCCAACCGATTGAATGACTCGATTCATCGCCGGGTACAGGTAGGCAAATTCGAACCCACTCCCGTGCCGTGCTTGGAAGAACTCCCGTATCAGTTCCCGTTCGAAGCTGACTTGAGGCAGAGCGGGGCTGATGATGATGACTCCCGAAAGCGTTTCCCCTGGGTAATCAACACCCTCCGCGAATACTCCTCCTTGGACTGCCAAGATGAGCTTCGGGGGCTGGGGCTCGCGGAGCGAATCGAGAAGCGCCTGCCGATGCTGCTCGGGCATTCGCGGCTCTTGAACCAGCATTTCCCACGGCCCTTCAGGCACCCGTCCAGCAACCCCCCGCAGAAAGTCGTAGCTCGGGAACAGCGCCATGTAATTGCCCAGCTTCGCCGAGGCGGTGGTGGCAATGATGTTGGCAATCTTGCCATAGTGCGCCGCTCGCACCCGAAACGTTGTCGACACCGTCGGCACCACGATGATCCGCCGGTTTTCACTCGGGAACGGCGACGGAAAGCTCGCTTGATCGGTCCGCTCGGGGTCGAATCCCAGCATCTGACGATAGAACATCATCGGTTCGAGCGTGGCCGACATGGCAACCACGCTATGGAACCCCTCCAGTCGCTGAGCTAACTGTCGGGATGGGTCTTTGCAGACGATCTTCACCGCTTCGCCGCCCGTCGTATCGTACATGTAGGAGAATTCTTCACCCTCCATCGTCAGGACGGCGCAAAACTGCCCGAATGCCGAGAAGAACTCGTCCACCGGATCGTCGGGAAGAGCCCGCCCGCTGGTCGTCTTGTCCAGCAGGTATCGCATCGCCAGTTTGTTGCACACGGGTTTGAGATCGTCAAAGAACTCACGTGGCGACGGAATCAGGTATTTGTCCCGGCCGACCTCACGCTCCTCCAGTTGGCTGTACTCATCACCTTGGGGCTGCTTCTGGTTGCGGAAGAAGTCGTCGATTGTCTCCAGAACCTTCCGCAGTTCCCTCGCCAGCGACGGCTCGACATGCCGCAGATTGCCGCTCAGATCGCGGATTTGCTGCCGCGACAGGCTGGGTGAGTAATACTCCATCGCCCGCTGGACGAGATTGTGCGCTTCATCAATCACCAGAATTGCGTTCGCGTAGTCGGCTTCGAGGAAGAACCGACGGAAATAAACCTGCGGATCGAAAACATAGTTGTAATCGCAGACGATCGCGTCGGTCAGCTCCGCCTCGACCAGCGCCAATTCAAACGGGCACAGACTTGTGCGTCGTCCGGCATCCATCATCATCTCTGGCGTGATCAATCGCTTGCCCAGGAGTCGGTCTGCCACCCGCGTGGTCTCAAGCTTTGCCTGGAGATCCCGCAGGTGCGGACAAAACTCTTCGCGACAGGCGTACACGTCCTGGATGCACATTTTCTCGCGCGCGCGGAAGAACACCGCATTCGGATGCGCCGATCCCTCCAGCCCCATCCGTTCGAGCGTATCGAGAACGATCTGCTGCTGGGTGTTTTTGGCGGTGACGAAGAATACTCGTTTGTCGTGCTCGAGCGCGTATTTGACGACGGGGTAGAGGGCTGCGGTCGTTTTCCCGACACCCGCCGGCGCCGAAACGAGCAGGTGGCGCCCTTCTTGCAGCGCGTGCTCGACCGCGGCCATCATTTCGTCCTGGTGGGTCCGCACCCGGTCGTGCGGAAAGCGCAACGTGGCCGACTGCCCGCGCCGGTGCTCCTGGCGTCTCAGCTCCTCTTGCGCCTGGATAATCAGGGCGCGCACGCGGTCGGCGATCAGCCGCTCGCAATCCTCAAACGGGCCCGCGATCTCGATTTCCTTGGTCGTCCCATCCGCCATGTTCACGAAGACAAGCCGGCCCAGCGCGGTCTTGTCCTCTTCCTCTACAAAGAAGCAGTACAACCGCAGTTGCTCCACGTAATGCGGATACGACTTTCCGTCGATGGCAGCGAAGACCAGTGGGGGGACGACAACCGATTTGATTTCCTCAATCACATGCGGCCCGCCATTCATGGGCATATAGACCCCGTCAATACGTCCTTGGATCGTCACAGCAAAATCATCGACCGTCATCTCATACCGCACGGTAATCTCGCGCGCGTACCCCTCGTACAATCCCGCCTGGCTGCGTTGCCGCGCCACATGCGCTTCACGCCCCAGCGCCAACCGCGTCCACATCCCCAGTCCGGCCACGCGCCCGCCGGTCGCCAGCGGCTCCGCCACAAGGTCGCCGACGCCGAGGGAAATCGTCTTCTTGGCCAAATGAATTTTGACAGCCATTGCCAACTAAGAATACAGTACTTGCCATCCGGTAGCCAGAATGAGAAACCAGCTTCCTGTCATCGCCGTCGTTTGCGTCGTGGTCGCGCTGTTCATGTGCCCAATCGCCTCCGCCCAACAGTTGCCGACCTTCGAGGACTTTCGCCGTGTGGACCAAATGCGGCGCACGACCGGCCAGTTGGAGACTGCCGATCTGCTCAAGCTGACACGAATCGACCGCCTGACCATCGACCGCCTCGCCCAGCAGGGGACGAACGATTACCAGCTCATTTGGGGTGCCGCGGAATTGATCAGCGATTGGCCGACCAAACACGCCCTCTTCCAATCGGCCCTCGCGGCAAGCCGCACGAATCTTGAAATTGAGCTGCGTTATGCCTGTGCCGCCGCGGCTCATAACGACTTTGCAACCGCACTCCCGTTGTTGCACGCTGTCGAAAAGGGTGACAGCGCCAACATCGTACCGTGGTTCGTCGAGTTCACCATACTGAAGTCGCAGAACCACGGGTTGACGGGCTGGAAGATGGCGCCCTCCTGGGCAATCCGTTATCACGATTATTCCTCCTCCGCCGCCCGCGCGCGCATTCACGCGCTCGAAGCCGCCGGATATTCCCCGTATTCGGCCCGGCGCATCGGTTTCATGCCTGATACGCCCGTCCTGGTCATGGTCCGCAATTGCGTGGAGGAGCGGATCGAGAAAACCGCCGCGCCCCTGCTGTCGAGGGTTGCCAACGCGATGCAGGATCGCCCGACGTATTTGGTCACCGAACTGGTCGGGCAATCGCTCGAACGCGCCCTGATACAAGCCAGCGAGGACGAACAAACCGATTCCACTCACAGCGGAACCGGCGCCGACGAGTCATTTCGACTTGTCCAACTCGAACGCCGCCGCGACGAAATCAAGTCGTTATTGTCCAGCGTCAGCGCTAATATCGTCGACTTGGCCACGGAAGCCGAAATGATCGAGTACTTCAACAACGTGCTGGCGCTCGGTGAGGAACTGGCTATGAAACGCCTCGCCGATACCGTCCAGGGAGGTCATTTGTCGCCATGACAACATCCCAATCAATCCTCATTGCGGCCGCGGTCGTCGGCCTGACCGTTATGGTCGGCACGGGCGTTTACGAAACGCAACGCGCGGGGCAACTCCAGCAACGCGTGCTGGCCTTGCAGGAGGAGCAGCAATCTCTGACGAAGCAACTGCAACAGGTGCGCGAGGAGCGAGACGAAACCAGGCAGCAATTGTCCGCGCTGCGCCAGGAAGAGGAACAACGCCTCGCCGACATCGCTGTGCCGGCCAATTCGCCCGCCAATTCGGCATCGCTGGCATCGCTCGCCACGCCAGCGCTTCCATCGTCAGAATCCTCGACAAACGCTCTTTCCGGGCTCGCCGCAATGTTGAAGAACCCGCAGATGAAAGAGATGATCCGCTCCCAACAGAAAATGATGCTCGGTCAGATGTACGGCAGCCTGTACAAACAACTCGGATTGTCTCCAACGGATGAGGACGCGCTCAAAAAGCTCCTCGAAGATCGGCAGATGGCCTTAATGGATGCAGGTTTGAATATGATGGGCGCGACCGGGGGGGATGCGAAGCAGGTGGCGGAAGACACGAAGACGCTCAAAGCCCAATACGATAAACAAATCCAAGACCTGCTGGGTCCGCAGACGTATGACGCCTTCCAGCAGTACGACCAAACTGTGGGGGAACGCACCCAGGTCAATCTGTTCAAGCAGTCTTTGTCAGCCGACAATGCGCTGACCGACCAACAGGAAAACGATCTCGTTACCGCCATGTATCAGGCGCGCAAGACCTTGCCGGAGAATTCCGTGCTGAATAATCAGTCCCGCGATCCGTCACAATTCACGGACGAGGGCATTGCCCAGGCCCTGAAGCAGCAGGAGCAGTTGCAGAAGCAATATGCCGACAGCGCGGCATCCATTCTTACGCCCGCCCAACTCGATCAGTTCACCAAATTCCAGCAGCAGATGAACGCCATGTCGGCGGCCGGCATGAAAATGGCCCAACAGATGTTCGGTCAAAACAAGTCCGGCGGCACACCCGCTCCGAGTCCAAGCCAGGCGCCCTGAATCGGCTCTCTCCAATAAACGCGGAGATTCTGTCGGTTTTGTCCTGCCGGCGGCGATATAGTTGGTGAAGATGAAAGAGGATGACTGGAATCTTCTCCGTCAATACGTCCGAAACGGCTCGGAAGAAGCCTTCGCGACGCTGGTCAACCGCCACATCAACCTCGTGTATTCCGTGGCTCTGCGCCAGGTGGGTTCGCGACCTCTCGCGGAGGAAGTGGCCCAGTCCGTGTTCACCGATCTGGCGCGGAACGCAAACCATCTCAGGTCTGACGCCATTCTGACCTCCTGGCTTCACCGCGTAGCCTATCGGACAGCAGTCGATGTCATCCGGAAGGAATCGCGTCGCCAGAACCGCGAGCAGAAGGCGATGGAGGCCGCCTCCGTGAACACAACCACCCCGGACTGGGCGCGCATCGAGCCTCTCCTCAATGAGGAAGTGGAGTCACTGGATGACGCGAATCGCACCGTGATTCTTCTCCGTTTCTTCGAGAACAAGAGCCTCCGCGAGGTCGGAGAAGCGCTGGGAATCTCTGAGGACGCGGCGCAAAAACGCGTCAGCCGGGCGGTGGATCGACTCCGTGAATCCTTGTCGAAGCGCGGTGTTGCTGTCGGCGCAGGCGGGCTGGTTGTCGCCATTTCTGCCAACGCCGTTCAGGCCGCGCCGGCCGGATTGGCAGCCACGATTTCCGTCTCTGCTGCTCTGGCAGGTGCACCCGCCGCCGCCACCACAGCCACAACCCTTACCAAGGCCATCGCCATGACCACACTCCAGAAAGCTCTCGTAACTGCAACAATCGTTGCGACCGCCGGTGCAGGAATCTACGAGGCCCGCGAGGCCTCGAACCTGCGCGATCAGGTTCGATCTCTTCAACAACAGCAAACACTTCTGGCGGGGCAAATCCAACAATTGCAGAGCGAGCGGAATGACGCCGCAAACCGCCTGGCATTCGCAACCGATGAGAATGTGGCGCTGAAAGCCGATTCCGCCGAGTTGTCCAACTTGCGCGATGAGGTTGCGCGATTGAACGCCGCGTCCACCAATTCCCTGACTCTCGCTTCTCAAGCGTGGCTGGAACGAGTCGCCGAACTCAAGCGGCGGATGGAGGAGACGCCCGGCGCGAAAATTCCGGAACTGAAGTTTGTTACCAATGAGGACTGGCTGGACGCAGGAAGTAAAGATCTCAATACGGACGCGGACTATCGCCGCGCCTTGAGTAGAATCCGTGCAGCTGGAGAAGCGAAAGTCGCGACAATGCTTCATAAAGCACTGGCGGCGTACATGCAGGATCACGGTCATCAAATGCCAAGCGACCTTGGTCAATTACAGCCGTTCTTTGACGACCCGCTGGATGAAGCAATTCTCGACCGATGGGAGATCGCGCCGAAAGACACCGTCAAAAGCTTGCGTCTTGGCGGAGATGTGATCATCACACAGAAGGCCCCGGTGGACGATGTGTTTGATCAGCGGTTTGGTGTCGGCCCGAACGGGTACGGCACCTGCGATTTTCTTTCTGGGGAGACTGCGGAAACAATGATGCCAGTATGGGAAGCCTATCGAACGGCCCACAATGGGCAATACCCTTCCGATACCGCCTTGCTGGAGCCCTACATCACCACACCAGAGCAGCATGCTGCATTTGAGAAGCTGATGCTTTATAACTCGGCCATGAAGTGATCCAAGCGGACGTCTCCAAGCCGTTTGAACCTTTTCTCGCCTCCCGCATTCTACTGGGTGTAAATGCTGGTAGTGGCTGAACGCGAACAACTGCCCGTGGCCGACGCGCGGGCTGGCAACGCCGAAGCATGGAAGACGCTCTTCCGGCGCTACCGACTGCCTTTGTACGTCTATGTATTCGAATTGGTGCACGACGAACAGGCCAGCCTCGATGTGGTGCAGGAGACATTTATCAACGCCTTCCGCCACATCGATTCGCTCCGCGACGACGCGAAATTCGGAGGCTGGCTGTTCGGCATCGCGCACCAAAAATGCGTCCAGCAGTGGCGGCGACGCGGTCGTGAGATGGAGCTGCAGGAGAACTTGGTCGTCGACACCAACGACACTACCCCCGATCCGCTGGATCTGCTGCTCCGCGAGGAACAGGAGGCAGAGTTTATGAAATTGCTCGCGAAACTTCCGATGCCGCAGCGGTCCGCCCTGCTCCTGCATTTCCTCGAAGGATTTTCACTGGAGGAAATCGCCCGTATCACTGACACGCAGGTGGGCACCGTCAAGTCCCGGCTGCATTACGCAAAGCGGGTTCTCAGAAAGCTGTTGGAGGAAGAAGCACCATGAAGACACCCCGTGAAGTTTTACTGAGTCAACACCGGTCTACCGAGCCGCATCTCGATCGAATGTGGAGTCAGGAGCTTGCGCCGGCGCTGACCGCTAAGTCCGCGCCCACCACCCAGGGCGCGTTGGTTGCCATCGGCTGGAAAATGTGGCAGGAACTCGTTCTCCCGAGCCGGCAAATCTGGGCCGGCCTCGCGTGCGCCTGGATCGTGATCGCCATTCTGAACCTGGCTTCTTCCGAGACCGCCACCAAGATCGCCCGAAGAATACAGCCGCCGTCGCGCGACGAGATGCGCGCGCTCGTTGAACAACGACAAATGCTGGCCCAGTTGATTGGCCCAGTACCCGAACCTGCCTGCGTTCCGCGGCGCTTCGTACCCGGCCCGCACAGCGAGCGACCAGGCCAAACCGCGGTAGCATGAACCGGAGATCGGGATGAATACTCCGAACCCAGCCCAGCCCAGCCAATGGCAGCGCACCACAACACGACGCTTCTTGAAGTGCTTGTTCAGTTGGCGCACAGCGCGACGGCTCCTTGTCGCCATCGCGGTGATTGTCACATTGATCTTCGCGTATTACGCCGAGGAGAACCTGAGGGGCGCACACGCATGGTCCCGATATCGCGAAGAGGCAAAAGCGCGAGGCGAGTCGCTCGATTTGAGGGTCTTCATTCCAAAGCCGGTACCCGACGACCAGAATTTCGCCGCCACGCCATTCGTCACGTCATGGTTCGTCCGTACCAACCATACGTTTGCATTCAATCCCTCAGAATACTGGGGGGAGGACGAGTATGGCCGGGTCATGGACGCAGTTTCCGGTTCGCGGGACACGAAGGACGCAGGAAATCGACACTTCACCGATCTTGTTGCCTGGCACATGGCGTTTGACGCACTTCAGGCGAGCGAATCGTCACCTACCCATCACTCTGCCCAAGACGGGAAATTGCGTAACCAGAAGTTCGAGACCAGCCAACTTGATCGAGATTCGCGTGCCCAAGCGGCCCCGTCGATTCTCGAAGGGCTGAAGACAAATGCTGCCGTGTTCACCGAGCTTCGCGCCGCCAGCCGGCGGCCGTATTCCCGCTATCCGATCAACTACGACGTCCCGGACCCGGCGGAGATTCTGTTGCCGCATCTCAACAGCCTCAGGGCAATCTGTCGACGGCTGCAGCTTAAGGCCTGCGCCGAACTTTCACTGGGACAAAGTGAAGAAGCATTCGAGGATCTGAAGTTGTCTTTCTCAGTCGCCGATTCCCTGAAAGACGAGCCATTCCTGATTTCGTATCTTGTTCGCGCCGCATGCCTCCAGATTGCAATTCAGCCGATTTGGGAAGGACTCGCTGAGCACACATGGTCCGATGCACAACTGCGGCAGCTGCAAGCGCATCTCCAACGATACGATTTCGTGGCGGACCTGAAACCGACTTTCGGGGCCGAGCGGTCATGGGGCATTGGGATAATTGATTTTGTACGACGCTCGGGGAAGTATGCTGAGCTTTCGGATACGGGCAATGACGGTGGATCGTCCTTGAACCGAATCGTCAAAATGGTTCCAAACGGATGGTTTGACTTGGAGCTCGTCAGTTATTGCCGCCTGTTTGGACTGGAATTGGCCGGAACATTTGATCCGGCTTCCAAACGGGTTTTCCCCAGCCGAAGCAAGTCCAATGAGCAAGCGCTGGACCGAGCGTTTACAAGCCGGAGTTCCTTTGAAACCATCTTTGTCCGTCATCGGGTATTGTCAAGGATGTTGCTGCCTGCCCTGGGCGCGGTGGTCCGCAAGGGCGCCTCGGCGCAAGTCGCAACCGACCAAGCCATCCTTGCCTGCGCGCTGGAACGGTACCGAATGGCCAACGGCCAGTTCCCGGAAACGCTGGACGCGCTGGTACCGCAAGTCGTTTCTCAATTGCCTCACGACGTGATCACCGGCGAGCCTTACAAATACCGCCTCAGGAAGGACGGACAATTCGTGCTCTACTCGGTTGGCTGGAACGAGAAGGACGATGACGGCGTGCCCGGCAAGACCCTGTTTGACGACAAGGAAGGCGACTGGGTCTGGCAGTATCCCCCGCTGCAGTAATCTGAGTCCATTACCTCCGCTCGACCAGTAGGAGTTCTGCGCCGGCCAGCATCACCGGCCCGGGCCCATGCTGGTCGTCGTCTAGGCGCGCCCGTTCGACGTACGCCTCAAGATCCTCGCCGATACCGGTACCCTGGCAGGCGCCTATCACCACGCCATCGGGCGTCACATGCCGGGCCACTGCGGCAAACGCCTTGCGCGCCACGGTCAGGTTGTACGGATCGATCCAGCCGCGCTTGACGGCCCGTGCGATGGCGTAACTGAACATCGCCGTGCACGAGGTTTCCTCCCACAACTCGGGCTGGTCCAACACCTGCCGCCACATGCCGTCCGATGCCTGCAGCGGTTTGATCCCCTCGACTTGCCGTCGCAAAATATCCAGCAGCTTGGCGCGGTCGGGATGGTCTTCCGGCATCGCCGAGAGCACTTCCACGGTCGAGACCATCGCCCAGCCGTTACCGCGTCCCCATTTAACGGGCGCATGGTCGTCCTCCTTTTGGTAATAACCATGCCACCACACGCCATCCTCATCCTGCAACCGTTGCGCCATGTTGATGATCTGGCGCGCTGCATCGTCGAGGTATCTTCGTTCGCCCGTATATTTGTACCAGCGGACGAGAAACGGACAGCTCATGTAAAGGTCATCGACCCAAATCGTGCCGCCCAACGCATTCGGACGCCAGAGCGTCCCATCAGGCAATCGCGCCTGTTTGTTGCTGATGTAATCTGCGATCATCTCCGCCACTGCTTTCTGCTCCGGCATGGGCTGAACGCCGTGATTGACAAACGTCTCGGCAAGTTGCGCGCCCATTGCCCCGCAGTTGTCCAGGGAACCGAGAACCAATAAACGCCGCACAGGCGACGCTCGCACCATCCGCCGCATTTCCCTCGTGGCGCCAACTCTGGCGCGCAGATCCCTCATCCAATCGTAATAGCGGACAACGATTTGGTTGTGCTCCACCACGAAGCGCTCGACCTCCTTGTCCCCCGTCGCTTCCGACACGTGCAGCATCCCATAGAGCGTGACTCCCCACGGGTAGTTCCACTCGATTCCCACAGCTTGCATTGCTGCCTGGGCCGCCGCAACGGAGTCTGTGTTGGTATAATCACCGTCAGCCAGCGTATGGATCTGATGATGTGCCACGCGGGCAATCACATCGCGGATCGCCGCGTTGGACCCATCAAATGTGTGGGCCGCGGCAGGCATCCCACACTCATTCCAACAAGCACAACTGGTCAGCAGCAGTCCCAACGATAACAACGTGCCCGTCTCAATCCATCCTGGCCGTCTCATAAATGGTCTTCCGATCGCAGTGTTGCCTAAGCGCCCGCAGCCGCGGAAACGCCTCCATCGTTAACCTCTGAGAATCATCCGGTCAAGCTTGTTGGCCTTTCCGTCCAAACATCGCGCGGTTTCCAGTGCGTCAGCCTTCATGCGCACGGCAGCTTCGGTTTTCATCACGGCGTGTTTCTGATTGCGAACCCCGCCGCCCATCGTTATAGTTCGCCATTGATTTCAGTGCGCGGACGTGGCGGAATTGGCAGACGCGCAGCCCTCAGGAGGCTGTGACCGCAAGGTCGTGGAGGTTCAACTCCTCTCGTCCGCACCAGAAACCAATGGCTACGATGAATCTTCGCTACGTGATTCTGATTTTGGCTGTCGCCGCGGTCCGTCCGACGCTGTCGCAGGCGCAGATTCTTGATCAGATGAAGAAGCCGATCGACTACAAGAAGAACGCCAACATTGGCGATAAGACGGTCAGCTTCAATGATCTGCAGTACGGAACCGTCTCGCAATCGTCCCGCTCGTTCGCCACTTCCTCATCCACCACGAAAGGCGATCTCCAATTCCAGAACGCCAACCTGAACCAGCTCCAACTCAAGTCGGTCGACATGTCCACCGTCTCCGAGCCTGTGCTGCCCCAGGTGAATTTCACCGCCAAACGCGCGGTCGCCGACACGCAAAATGACAAGGCGACCGTGAAGGCTGACGAAACGACTCAAAAAGCGCCCATCACCAACCGCCAGATCCGTCCCATGACTCCCGCTGGTGAGCAGGAATTGAAGAACCAACTGAATGCCATCCATCCTTAGAGCGACTTCACGAAATTCATGACCGGCATTCACCACCGTTCTCCAAACCTTCGCAGTCTCCACGGCATCGCCGTGGTGTGCCTTGCGATATGGGCGATCTCCTGCGCGACGATGATTCGTCCACCTTCCGATTTTCTCTCATCCGCTGATAGTTCCTGGACCCAGTGGCTCGACACGCCGGTCGACGTGGACCTGGCCGACGTGCGCGTCATCCATTTGCCGCTGACCGACGCCTTTTCTGGCATCCGGATCGCGATCACTCGCGCGGATGAGCCAGTCGAATCGCTCAAGATGACGCTCCACGCCACTCAGATTACCCGCCGTCAGGCGCTGTGGCTCCTATGTAAGAAATACTCTCTGTCCATGGATGTCCAGCAGCTTCCCGGTCAGCCGCCGTACATCGGCATCTCGAAGAACTAACCGGCTGACCGTCTGCTGTCGCGCTTGCCTGCATCCATCGCGTCTGTTATTTCGACCTCCATGTTCCCCGCCATTCTCACCACGCTGCTCTGGTCGGTTTCCGTTGTGTGCGCGACGCGCTCGACACGGTACCTGGGTGGCCCGATTGCCAACCTCACACGTCTGTGTCTGGCGACCGTCCTCCTTGCCATCTGGGCACATGGCTTCGGAAAAGGTCTGAGCGGCGCCGGGTTGCGCTGGTTCCTCTGGAGTGGATTCGTCGGGTTCGGAATTGGCGATATGGCCCTGTACGAAGCCCTGCCGCGACTCGGTTCCCGTCTCACGCTGCTGTTGGCGCAATGCCTGGCTGCTCCCATCGGCGCGCTCATCGAGTGGCTTTGGCTCGGAACAACGCTCACATTCGCGCAAATGATGGCCGGGCTCATCATCCTGACCGGTGTGGCCGTGGGACTTGCGCCGAAAAATCATCTTCATTTGGATCGCCGACTTATTGTCGCCGGCACGATGTTCGGCGTATTGGCGGCGATCGGACAGGGTGGGGGAGCCGTGCTCAGCCGCAAGGCGTTTCTTCTCGCCGCTCAAGCCGGTCAATCCATCGATGGTGGCACTGCGGCATACCAGCGCATTATCGGCGGCATTGGCGTCGCTACGGTCTATTTCGGTTTCCGCTGGCTCCGTGGCACGCACGCCCACGGGGTCCCCCGGCTCGAATGGCGGTCGTCCTGGCCGTGGGTCGTCATGAATACCCTCGGCGGACCCGTCCTCGGCGTCAGTTGTTATCAGTGGGCTTTGTCGGTCGCAAAAAGCGGCATTGTTCTCCCTGTGGTTGCCACATTGCCTCTCGCTGTGATGCCCTTCTCGTACCACATCGAAGACGACCGACCCGGTTGGCAATCAATCCTCGGTGGAGCAGTCGCTGTTGCCGGCGTTGTCGCTCTGACACTGGCCCGGTGAAACCGATAGGATTTTCGCGCGCGCAATGGCTGCCGGCTTGTCCTGACCTGCCGGGATGGTACGATGCTTGAGAATGACAACGAATGAACTCCAACAGGACCGTGCTTTGGGACGCAATGCCCGGTATCCTTCCATGACGCCAGCTCAGAAGACTGTCTTTTGGCTTCCCGCCACGCTTTGGGCAGGACTGATCCTCTTCCTTTCCATGATCACAAGGCTCGGGCCGGCCGATGAAACGACCGAGCACAAGATCGGCCATATTGCGGTGTATTTGACCTTGGCCGGGACGGTCATGTGGGCGTTGCATCGCGGTCACGCACTGCGGTTGTCGAAATCGCTTGCCCTCGCGATTCTGATTACCGCCGCCTACGCGGCGTCCGACGAGTGGCATCAGAGCTTTGTGCCCGGTCGTCACTGCAGGGTTTCCGATGTCGTCCTCGACACGTCGGCGGGCGCGGTCGCGGTGCTTGCCTACTATATCCGCGAATCACTCCGCCCCGACAACAAAAAGCCGTTCGCAACGCCAGAGCGGCCTTCCATGGCCTTGGGCTGGAAACTTGCGCACTGGATTCCATCTCTCCTGTGTGCGGGACTCATTTTCTACCTGTCGTCGCAATCCAAGCTGCCGGAAGTCAGATCGCGATTCCCGGACGCTGACCAGGTCGAACGCTTGGGCTTTTACTTCGTCTTCTGGTGCTTCCTTCTGCTCCCGTTTCGATACGCCCACCGCCTATCGCTGGCCAAAGCGATTGTTGGCGCGTTCCTGATTACGTCCGCCTACGGTGCCGCGATCGAGCTTCATCAGCGATATTCGCTCAATACCACCAACGTCATGGTGGATTGGGCGGCCGACACCTTCGGTGGGTTTATTGCCGCAGCAGCCTACTGGGTTTACGAAACCCGTCCCCGCCCACAGAGAAATCTGTGACCCGTCCCGGTAACATTGTTTTGCGTTTCCGCGGCTTCTTACCATACCCGACCGTCACCTTGACGGCGACCCACTTCGTGTATTGTCCCACGACGTGTCGGTAATGCGGTCGGCAACCAACGATCTGCCCTGTTTCTGGTATACGACCTGAACGCGGTCGCCAATTTTCAGATCATCGAGCGTGGCGACCGTTTTGTCTTCCACACCGATTCTCGTGTCGGAGTTGATTTTGAAAGTCTTGTCCAACAGAAAGCCCTTCACCGTCAACGTCTGATCCCACGTGTTGATGGCACTAACCCTGCCAAAGACCAGCGGTCTCTGGGCGTCGGTATTCCCTACTATCTGATCCCCGTATTGCCCCGAGGTCGTTCCAGTTGACGCCGCTGGCGCGTCTTCGGCCAGGACATTCACCACCAGCATCAGTCCTGCGATGACCAAAGCCGTCCCCGCCACACGATTCCACCACCTCGTACTCACAATATAATCCTTCCTGATTGATAGAATCTCGGACCGAGGGGGGGCCTGAGGCAATGGGTAATAGATCTGATTCCCGCCCAGGATTACATCGGAGACGGTGAAACCATCAAGGGCCAGCGCTTCGCGAGACGCGGTCTGCTGAGCAGACCGCTAACGCCCGTGGGGATTACTGAACCGTGGCCGACGATAACGCTGCCTGGGCGCTTGCCCGCACCTGTTCGGAGGAATCGGAAGATGCGGTTCGTTGCAGCAACGCCACGGCCCCGCTGTTATGCACCTGGGCCACTGCACTCACCGCGTTGTCGCGAATCGCTTCGTTTGGGTCGCTGAGCAACTGCTGAAATACGGAGAGCGCCCCGCCGCCAAACACACGGGCCAGTTCCTGAATGGCCGTTTTACGGATGCCGATATCCATGCTGCCTTCCGCGATACCCGCCAGTTCGCTCTGTGCGGCATCGTTGTGAATGGCGCCAATGGCCAGAATGGTCTGCTTCTGCACTTCGGGGTTGGTTTCCGTCTGGGCAAGCTGCGTGAGCACGGGTAGCGCCGACGGCTGGCCCGACAGCGCCTGCACCGCGGCGAACCGGAGCTGCGGATCGGCTTGGTTGGCCGCAATCTGGCTGAGAATCGCCACCGCCTCGGGGTCCTGGCGCTGGCCGAGAGCGGCCACGATCTCACGTTGAAGACTGAAGCTGCTTTCGCGGGCCAGCAATGATTGAAGTGTGGCATCTGCAGCGTCGTCCTGGATCGCGCCCAGCGCATGAATCAGCATCAGCTTGCTGTGCATGTCGTCTGTCGTCTTGTAACCGTCAGCAATGGCAGCGGCCCCTCCGGCGCCAAGCCCAGCCAGGCGGTCCTCAATTGCCTTGGTCTCCTGTTGGCGACGGGCGACAAGCGCCTTCGCATCATCCCAACTGAGCGCTCCAGCATATCCATAGAGTTTCTTCACGTTCTCCACCGCTGTCGCAACGGACGCTTTCAAGGCGGCCTCGCGGGCGGCAACCGCATCCGGTCCGGCGGGCGGAGGTTTACCGTGCGGTGCGGCCGGAAGCGCTGACCCGGTTGTAGGAATGGAGGTGCCTTCCGAGTTTGGACTCGATGGCGTTCCCGATTCGGGGGACGATGACGACGCACGAGCCGACGGCGAACGGAGGCCGCCGGACCAATTGGACTTTGCCAACCACCACACTGCCGTTGCGATCGACGCAATCACGATTGCGCCGAGAATGATACGGCTCCGATTCATGGTACAGGCCTAAACAACCTTACCAGTTGTCGTCGGCCTCCTGCGCGAACTCATCCTGGAACTGCGAGCAGTTGCCGAACTGCCAGTCCTGGTTGCCCATGCCACCGAGCGGCTCGCAGAAGTTCCAGCACGCCACCTTGCCGGTCACGCCCGGTTGGCCGATCATGACCTGCACGCACACCGAGCGATCGTTCGAGTTGTAGCCGATGCCCGTTGTCGGCACTTGGAACTCGCAGACGCCGCCTTCGTTGAAATACGTCGCCGTGGCGTTGTTGCTGGCCGAGGTCTGTTGTGAATAAACCAAGCAGTTGGACGATACCTTGCTCGGATCGCTCGTGGAGTACCATTGAATGACGTTACCCGGAACCAGTCTCTCCGGGAACGTGCATTGGATCGTCTTGCCCGACTGCGAGAACGGGAACGTCGAGGTCGCATGGTTGTTGGAAACCGACAGCACCGCGATGCCGTCCACCACGATCGTCATCGGCTGTGTCGCCTGCTGGAAGCCATAGTAGAACCGCGTGGAGGTGGCCCCGATGGACACGGTAGAAAGTTCGCCGCAGTTCTTGTTGCCCGTGGCCTTGGAGACCGGCAGATTCGGATCCATGCAGGCGTTGTACGCCTGATTATCCGTGAACCGGCAGATCGCCCGCTCGTACGGGTTGTTCCCAAAGAACTCCCACGCCTCGCCGCCGCACCCGTCGCTCTGAACGCTGCACAGGTTCAGGCTCTTGCAGTACACCACGGTTGGCGCGTTCGTGCCGATGGTCACCGTCACCGAAACGTACGTATTCGAACTGGTCCGGAAATCGCATGCCTCATCGCCATCGGACAATGTGAGATTGCCCTCAAACGTGGCAAACTGGCAGTTGCCGAATCCATCAAAGTGATGTTGGCAGAAGGACGGGACCCACTGGACCTGTTTGCAGGTCACCGTTTGCGTCACCACGATCACGCTCGCTTTGCACGTCGCCGTGTTGCCGCAGGAATCTGTCGCGGTGAACGTCACCGTGTTCGAGCCCAGCGTGAAGTTCGCGGGAGCATTGTTGCTCACCGTGACACCGTTGCCGCAGTTGTCGACGGCCGTTACTCCGTGCAGGAACGCCACAATCGACGCATTCGAAGCCGGCACGCTGTTGGTGCAGAACGAGGCCGTCAGCACAGTGATATTCGTCGGGCAAGTGATGGTCGGGGCGACCGTGTCATTGACCGTGATCGTCTGCGTGCACGTCGCGCTATTGCCACACGCATCCACGGCCCTGTACGTGCGCAGAATCGTGTAGTGATTCGGGCATGTCTGATTGGTGATTACGTCTGACACCCAGGTGACTGTAGCCGTCCCGCAGGCAGCCGACGCGCTCACGGACGCTATGTTAACGGGCGGCACGCCCGCCGGGCATTGCACCGTCACGGGAGCGGGGCAGGTGATCGTTGGCGCCGTTGTATTCGCGGTCCAGGTGTAGACTACCACTTGCGCGGCCGAGGTGTTACCGCAACTGTCAACAGCTGTCACCGTGAATGTGCGTGTCATCGCACAGGCACTGCCGCTGTCCATCGACGTTACATTAATGGTTGGCGTACTGCAGCTATCCGTTGCCGTGACCAGCGCTTTCACGCTGGCGGCGGTCGGCAGACTGGCCGGGTTACAGCCCAGATTGCCACCCGCAGGCACCGTCACGGTTGGCGCCGTGGTGTCCGCCGTCCAGGTGTAGACGACCGTTTGCGGGGCGGAGGTATTACCACAGCCATCGCTGGCAGTCACGGTGAACGTGCGCGTGATCGAGCAACCATTGGTCGAGTCCGCGCAAGAAACATTGAGCACTGGCGTGCTGCAACCCGAGGAGACCGTCACCAGAGCCTTCACGCTGGCAACCGTGGGCGGCGTGGCGGGATTGCATCCGAGGTTGCTGCCAGCGGGCACGGTAACCGTTGGGGCAACAGTGTTTGTAAAGGTGATCGATTGGACGCACGTGACGGAGTTGCCCGAGGCATCGGTGGCCTTCCACGTGCGGTTGATACTCGCCAAGCCCGTGCAATTCACCGGGCCCATGGCATCCGAATACGTCACCACCGGACTTGAATCACAGGTATCGCTGGCTGTCGCAGTGCCGGTGTTGCTGACGTTGGTCGACTGGCCGCATGTCAGTGTCATGTTCGCCGGACACGAAATTGTGGGCGCCGTCGTATCCTGCACGATCACGTAGAACGAGCACTGGTTCGTGTTCCCGCTGCAATCGCTGGCGACATAGACAATCAGGTTCGTGCCCAACGGCAACACGCTTCCGTTGGTTGGCACGCACGAGACCGTCAGGTTCGGGCAGTTGTCGTAAGCCGTCGGCTCCTGGAAGTTAATGGCCCCGCCTGCGGGCGTGTTGGCCGTGCATTCCACAACCTGATCGCTGGCGCAGTTGATGACGGGCGGCTGGATGTCAACCACCAGAACGTCGCACTGCGCTTGCGCAGTATTGCCACGGCCATCCGTCGCCACCGACGTGATCACGTTGGTGCCGGTGCAGGTGACCGGGAAATTGCCGCTCATCGTGCCGTCGCCATTGTTGGTGAGCATAATCACCGCGTTGCTCTGGTCCACCGCCGACACGGTTACGACCAGACCGTTCGTGCAGCATTGATCGAAGGCGGTCGGTATCTCGAACGTGAACGGCGCCGAGCATTGGCCGGGAACATTCGTCAGAACAAACGGGGCCTCTTCACATTGGCCGATGATCGGATCCGCCACATCCAACACGGGTGGCGTGGTGTCCTCCACAGTGACCATGAATGAGCAGGTGTTCGAGTTGCCGGAGGCGTCGATGGCCGCGAGGGTTACCGTGTAATTCGTGTTCTCGATGTCGTAAGGCAACGCAAAGAAGCTGCCCGAGGGCGGCGTGTAAATAAACGTGAGGTTGGTGCTGCTGCAGTTGTCGGTGCCCGCTGGGGCCGGATACGTATAATAGCTGCCGCCCTGCCCGCCACTGGAGGCATTGCACTGGAGAGTGACGTTGGTTGGGCAAATAACCGTGGGCGGAATGAGATCCTCGAGGCCAGCCGTTCCCTTGGCCTGACCGTTGAAATTGACTGAGAACGAACCTGTGAAGGTGGACCCCCCGCTGGTTACCTGGACTCCGATATCTCCACAGGAGAAGTAGCCAAGCAGTGCCCCGCCGTTGGGATTAAACCGAAAATCATACAAACTGGTGGCGCCTTCTGCTTCGAAACCAAATCCGGTCACCGCGCCCGTCAACAGCACGCCGGTGTAGGTATTGGTTACGCCGCCGGTAACAACCTTCACCGTCCCGGACAGGACAAAGTCGTTGCCCCCATTCGCCGGTACTCCGCCGATGAGATTGCCCGAGTTATCAACCTTGACGCTGATGCTCAGGCTCTTGGTGCCGGAAATCAGTACAGGCGCCTGGGTCGAGGAAAACTGTATGGATGTGGGCGGAGCGGTGACCGTGAAAAGCTGATTGCTTGCGGTGTATGTGATCGCGGACGCACTTGTCGTTGTGTACACCACACGCGGATAGATTGCGATATTGACGCCCAGAAGACCTGCAAGTGACGATGCTGCGACCAGTGTCAAACCTACGATTGCTGAAACGCAAAACGCGACGGTGTGTTTCATAAATATGGATCCTTTCTCCACAGCTCAACCCCTACCCTCACGCCAACATTGCCGCAGTGCACCCGCCCTGCGGCATCCAGTATTCGCTACCTATTCCCTGGGCTGCGCGTTTCCATGCCGCTGTGAACTTCCTCAGCGGCTCGAACGCAGCCGTTTGTTTGCCGTGGCACGATACGCGCCCATACAAGCAATGAAACCTACCAGCACGAGCAACATCGGAGACGGCTCGGGCACCATCTCGATGTCGGCGATACTCCCATCGCCTCCAGACCCTAAATTGTTAAAGTCGCTCCCCCACGCCCCCGTAAACGGGACGTCACCTAGCGTGGTGTCAAAATACGCTGTAAGGTCGACCGAACCTTGCAGCGACCCAATCCCGCCAAAATTGCTTACGATGGTCGAATCCCCTCCTGTAACCGAAAAGGGAAATTGAAAAAGCGTCGCATAGTCGGCGCCGTTGGTGGTCAGGTTGGAACCGAACGCCACGCCGTTTGCGCCCGTGTTCAAGTTGCCCGACAGCAAAGGTGTCTGATAGTTGTTGCCAAGGCCCAGGTCGCCATTGAGAGTGAATGATCCGCCAGTCAGTACGCCCGCAGCAGTGATGGTCGCCGTCAACGTGAAATCGCCATAAAAATCGATCTCGTTGGCGCCGATTGGGAAGCCATAGTTGTACGCGAGGACACTGTTCTCCGGGCCGGTAATCTGGTCATTAATCGAAAGCGTCTGGCCGCTATAACTTAGCGTGAGATTCCCGGTGGTGAAATCTGGTCCGCCCGGCGTCGGCACCAAATTCAATGGATTCTGTCCCCTGCTCTGAGAGACTGCCAACAGCAGAAACATACCGACCACTGTTATGATTCGCATATTTCTCATCACCCCATGAACTCGCTTCATGTTCCAACCTCCCGATGCCAACCCGCTCATCGACCCCTCAGTAAAAAAGAAAACCTGCCAAACCTCACTCACTACCTAACGTCGCCAAGCCACCATCAAACACCAGCGAGACTATATGGGCAGCCGCCGCGATGCAAGACAATTCTTTCCAAAATCTTTCCTGGGAGCCGCCAAGAGATTGGCTCCGGTGTCACCTATACCGCGTAGCCCCTCAGAGAAGGCATTCGCTCTTCTGAGAAACCAAACCACAAGATATAAGCTTTCAACAACACCTGAAGCGGTAACCTGCGCTCCTCCACCCGCTCCCGAGGCTCTTAAACCACCAAATGGTAACCACCCCGCAGCCCCAATAAGATAATGGCTTCGCAGCTTGCCTCCATTTCCCTGGACAAACACCCACCACTCGGGGGCAACCACTACTTGACCAGCCCGATTCTCAGCACGATTCGGGGCCACAACCGTAGTTGACAGCCGAGCCGCGTTTTGCAGATGATTGATTCCATGAGCGAGATTCAGCGTCAGCCCGTCAATTCCAGCGACATCGCGAGCATCGGCTACGACGCCACTACCGAAACGCTGGAAATCGAGTTCAAAGCCACGGGTTTCTATCGCTATTTCTCCGTGCCCAAAAGCGTCCACGAGGAATTCTCCCGCACGCCATCGCCCGGCAAATTCTTCCTCCAGCACATCAAGGGCAAGTACGCCTGGGAAAAAATCGGCCGCGCCTGAGACAACAACCCCGACTCAGTTTGAGCCGGGGTTGCGCTGACACTCCCTCAACTCCGAACCTCCAAACCAGGCCTCGGAGTCAACTCGTCGCTACTTCGCCTTGTCAAATCTCGCCGCCACCTCGCCCCAATTCACGACGTTCCACCACGCGTCGAGGTAGCTCTTGCGCATGTTCTGGTACTTCAAATAATACGCGTGCTCCCACACGTCCACCCCCAGTATCGGCACATCGCCCTCCATCAGCGGACTGTCCTGGTTCGCCGTCGAATACGCCTTCAGCTTCTTGTCCTTCGTCACCACCAACCACGACCACCCGCTCCCAAACCGCGTCATCCCGTTGTTCGTGATCGTCTCCTTGAACTTCGCAAACTCCCCAAACGTCCCCTTGATCGCGTCCGCCAACGCGCCCTTCGGCTCGCCGCCGCCGCCCTTCTTCATAATCGTCCAGAACAAACTGTGATTGTGATGACCGCCCCCGTTGTTGCGCACCGCGCCGCGGATGTCGTCGGGCACCGTATTGATCCCGCGCAACAAATCCTCCAATCCCTTCTTGTGCAGATCGGGATGCTTGTCCAGCGCCCCATTCAGATTCGTCACATAAGCCTGATGATGTTTCGTGTAGTGAATCTCCATCGTGCGCGCGTCAATGTGCGGTTCCAATGCGTCATACGGATAAGCCAGCTTCGGTAGTTCGTGCGCCATGATAATGCGACTCCTTTCGTGCGTTTGAGTTCAATCCCCTGCGATAAGATCACTCGCCAACTTCCTCACCATGGTAGCCCGACCCGCCGACCCTGTCAACCGGCGCCTCCCGATTCGCGCCCCGCAGTCCAAGAGGGAAAGCAGTGCCTCCCTCACTCACCGCCACCCTCCCCGATCCTCCACCGCTCGCGCGCCAGACACAACTGGGGACGGCTCGCCTGCCTTTCTCCCGCATTCGGATCGACATCACAAACCCGCCCTGGCTGAACGTTGCAGCCGTGGACCACTTCGGACCGCCATGAAAAACGCCAATGTCTTCGTGGATGTCGACCCAACGCTGGTGGATGCGAAGGGCAGGCTCTTCCAGGGTGCGCGAGAGGCTTTGCAACGTCTGAAGAACGAGAGGGCTGCCACCTGTGCCTGGAGCAACGCTGGTGTCGACTACGCTCGCGCCATGGCAGCGCAACATCAACTAACCGATCTGTTCGAGGGCTTCGCCGCCAAGCCGGACATCATCA
This sequence comes from Verrucomicrobiia bacterium, assembly GCA_035501175.1. Classification (GTDB taxonomy): domain Bacteria; phylum Verrucomicrobiota; class Verrucomicrobiia; order Palsa-1439; family Palsa-1439; genus Palsa-1439. The sequence continues at coordinate 70,422 of DATJWQ010000095.1, forward strand.
TCGACGATATGCCATCGACGGCAACCGCACCATTCCTTTTCAACGTGCAGGACGAGGCCTCTTGGCAGAGCATGGTCGAGAGGATTCTCGCGAAGCACATTGATTAGGGAAATCTCTCGGGTCGGCTTTCTCGTTCTGCCTCTGCCCCCGTCCTCATTTCCCATCCCCGCACCGTCGGCGGCCTGACTTCAATAGGAGAGGGGGTAATGGTGATTGAGCTCGATGCTTTACATGGGCAGCGGTTCTGGTACGATATGACGCTCAGTCGTATCCTGGTGCCCCGTTTGGTTTTGGTGAGGAGAAGACCGCGATGAAAACATCCGTGGTTGCTTCGATTGTGATGTGTTCCTTGGCGCTGGCGGTACGTACGTATGCGGGGCTGGACGGCCGGGAGGTCACCGCCTTGATGGAGCCGAGTTCAGCATTCGTGGGGTTTACTCAGTTTTCCTCTCCGCTTCTCGTGGGGTCGGGCGCAGTGTTTAGCGGCTCGGCAACGGACACTTTTGGGCAGGTGTGGGACATCACGATGAACGTATCGGATACCTCCTTCTCGCTGGGGTGGACTGAGCTTACGCGCGGGAATATGGGAGGCATCGCCAGTGATAACCCTCTGATGGGGATCACGCTGGCAGTCGACGAGCCGATAATTTCAAGTGTCTCGTTCGGAAGCGTTGCCAATTCGACCTATGGTGGTACGGGGCTTCCCGAGAGCTGGCAAGAAGTGTGGCTCTCGTCGCTCAGCAATGATTCCTCGACGGTTGACTTGGCGTTCCATGGCATGTGGACCGGAGATGTCTGGCAGTTCAATGTCGCAACGGTACCCGAGCCGAACACGTCCGCTCTCGTACTGGTCGGGGCCGTGGTCGGATGGGTGTGCGCGCGGAGCCGGAAGGTCCGGTAGGACCCGGGCGCCTTCAAACCCTTCTCGGACTTCGTGGTTGCCGGCCCCTCCCGCGTTATCCTCCATCCTCGTGAACCGCCACGGTCATCGACGCGCTGACTGGTCGGCCACCCTGTTCTTCATCGTGCTCGCCGCCGCCGCTATGAGCTGCTTCGTCATCTGCTGGACGTACGGTCCACCCCCACCCGGCTCCTGGCGCTATCACCTTTCCTGGCTCAACGACGTTCTGCCGTACCAGCTCGCCGCCTTGTCCTTCCTGACCTTGATCGGATTCGCCGTAGTCTTCTGGATCAAACGACGCACCACACTCGCCGCCGTCGCGCTTGTCGCCGCCGCGTCACTCGTACTCTTCACGCTCTCCTCGATGCCCGCCTTCTGAACCAGCCGCCGTGTATCGTGGCACGGGCCTCCTGCCGTTCTCCTCAACCCTGAACCGCGAACTCTACCCACCTCCGGCGGGCCCGAACCCTGAACGCCTACCCCTCGACCCGCCCCCCCGTCCCGTCCGTGTCCGTCCACCCCGTCCGTGTCCGTCCATCCCCGGCCCGTCCCTCGCCACTCGGGTGTAGCCAGGCCTCTACGAGGCGTGCTCCTCGTCGTCAGTAGCTCTCCGTGAGAGAACCGCCGCGCTTCTGGTGTAGCAGCGCCTCTATGAGGCGCTAATACCGTTTCATCGCGTAGCCACGCCTCTATGGGGCGCGCTCCTCGTCGTTGGTAGGGCGTGCTCGCCGAGCGCGCCGCTGCCGTGCCGTTGTAAGGCCGCAAGCCGAGTCCGCGAGACATGCGAAGCAAATCCGAATCGCAGGGGGAGGATGGGCGGGCGGGGCTGCCGGTGTTCTGGTCCGCGAACTATAAAGCGCTAGAGCCCCGTCTACATGTAATACTTGTACTTCGCGTTAGGTTCGAAGCCTTTGGGCACTTCGCGAAGAATCTCACCCACGAGATAGGAGAACCGAAGCGTGATAGGCATGGCACCGCAGAAGTTCGCGCTGTTCCAATTCATTTTTGTAAGGGTCAGAATTTCTTGAATCAGCTTGGACTTCGGGGAATCCCCGACGTGATCTGAGATTTCAATTGGAGAAGGGACATGGCCGTGCGGGTACCGTTCCAAGGACTTGAGATAGCCGGTAGTGTAGAAGTGCGTTACGGCGGCGCAGTGGAAAGCGGTTCCTCTAAGCGGAGGGTATTGGCCCTCGCGTATTAGCCTGACTTGGCTTACGGACCTGAGAGCAATTAGATCTGAGTGCGAAACTTGGCGCAGTCCCTGCCGGAAGCCATCCAGTTCTGCGGGCCAATACTCTGACGATTTGTGAATAACCACTCGTCTGGGAATAGTCTTCCGTTCGTCACGGTAGCGCGCCACCACGCGCTCGACCAATTCATTCGCAGCATCGGCTGGAAGATGAGGACTTCGTCCATCCTTTTCCTCGTTCCACTCAAATTCGCGGCCGCGCAGCACGAATCCTTCACCCTGGTCGTCAAAAGCTTGAGCGAGACTAGCGCGTAGAATCGATTGTTCGCCGTGTGGACGGTAGAACGACACGCCGACGTAGCACGTTTCTTGGTCAAGGTTGGTCGGACCCCACGGCACTCCATCGACCTTAAAGTACATTCCGGTAAATAAGTTCCATGCTCTTACGGACATGTGGTCGACTTCACGTGTGGAAATCGCTGGATTGATTGTTCTATAGCGAATGATTTGTGTCGGCTTCTCGTGCTTCATCGCCAGAACCTTGAATGCTCTGCGAAGGTCCCTGTGCACAGCCCCGGCCGCGGGATCGTTGTAGTCTACCGTCGAACACAGGTCGTAAAGGTCTGAGGGAATCGCAAAGACTACATAGTCGATGGGGCGCTCTTTGAGTTTTAGAAGCCTCAAACGTTCGTCCAGTAATTCCAACGTCTTCGCGAATTTTTCCCTTCTTGACCATATGCTCTTGATCTCATGCAGGTCCGAGGCGGTTATAATCTCAGAGGCGGATACATCGACTTTGAGCGCACATCTGTAGCCGGTTTCGTCATTACAGCCCGGGAATGGTTCGTGATCACCGTCGCCGTCAACGCCGTTTGCGCAGGATTCATAGAACTTGGCTGTTTCTTCGATGCTCTGGCCGGTACCAATAAAGCCAAAGTGAACTTCGGATCGGTGCCGCGGGGTACCGTAGGACCTAGGCCCGTAAAGCGTGATCCCGACTTTTGGATCTGGATGCTGATTCCCATCCGCGAACTTCAGAAGGGGCTCCGGAAACCATTCCGCGGACAGGTCGGGCGGCTTCACTCGAGCCTTATTGCTAAGTTTGTCAGTCCTCTGCGGCATCTTCGAATTCGTCTTCCGTAGCGCCCTTGCGTTCGAAAAAGTCGAACAGGTCCCCCTCAAAGCGTTGGGCTTTGAAAGCAATGGCGTCATTGTCGACTCCCGGCCAATCGACCTCGTAGGCTAGTAGCGTCGAATCGATGATTAGGTGCTGGTGTCCGTAGGAAAACTGGATGTGCGGTTTGCCCTCTGAGAGGTACGTTCGCCAGAAATGCACCTCGCTTAGGTAGCCCGCATTATACATATGCGCCTTGAGACTCGTGACCTTTCTCCCCACGATGTTTCTGGTATACGGTGTTTCCCCGTCCAGGGTGAGGTGGCGCTCTGGCCGGACGGTCACTACCCAGCTTTCATCTCCTACATGCTGGAAGTTTATACCGGCCGCGAGGTGGTACCAGAACTTGCGTGGCTCACCTGTGGATCGTCTCGTAGGTTGCCACACCACGTTTCTTTGCCCTCTTTGGTTTCCAACGGTGCGATACTCTTCTACGCGTGAGCATCCCGGTGTGAGGGGCTTAAAATAGAACCGCTTGTGCTCTCCGTCGTACGACACGTTCTTTGGGCCGAGGTGCTGACGAAAACTCATGTTGATTAGGCGAACAACTCGGTTGCTGCCTTCTTTAGACTTCTTGAGGTCGTCCACCGAGATGGATTCGACACGTGTGCAGTCGATCACTTTCGCGAACGGGTTGTCGTCTCTGCGCAGGTCGCAAAAGGAATGTAGACGCCCTTCCGCGAGAAAGAACGGCGTCTTGCCCTCGTACCGACTGAAATCACGCCGCGCCCTTATTTCCTTCTCATCACCCAGCTTAAAACTACAGGGGGCCGAGAACACTTGTCCTGGGATTTGTATGACTGGTAGGCAAGTGCTTTGAAGTTTCTCTCTTCGTAGTTCGTACGGCGTTTCAACCGCAGTTCTTGCAGCGCCAGCGACTTTCAGCTCATGATCTGCTTTAATGGTGCGTAGAACTCGTACAGAATATGTCCTGGGCCGCGTGTCCACTACGTCGTGGTGATCTTGGCAGAGCAGCACGAGGTTCGAGTGACGGTTCCGGTCTTCATCAGATAGTTGGGCGACACCTCTTGGCCCCTGCCTACTGCGGGCGACTATGTGACAGATTCTGCCGGTAAAGACCGGCTGATGGTCTTGAGGACTTTCCGTCACCAATACCCGTCCGCAACCAGGGAAAGCACACTTACCGCCGGACCGGGCTATTAGGATCTTCTCCTCGTTTGACGGCACCTCACTCATTTGTGGTTGTAGCAGGATATCCGGTGATAGATCGACAGCTTACCGCATTCCGTAGATACTGCTCGCATTGACCCCCTCTGCGCTTTCAGTCTAGGCTGAACAGCAGTTGTCGTCAACCCATTAGCAGACAGGAATACCGGCATGGTGTAGACTGTCCGGCATGTGCGGGCGCTACACATTGACGAAAGGGCTGCGCGAACTAGCCGAACGATTCGGTGTCGATTACGCCCACCGGTTTGACAGCGCCAGGGCAGGGGACGACAGCGCGGGGAAGGGAACAGCGGGAGATAGGGTCGACTCCTGAGGGTGTATTGCCCAAATCACTGAATTGCGTTTTCCAATTTTCGTTCTCGATCATGGAGCTTCTTATGGTGTCTGGAGCACTTCGGCAACAGGTCCTTGATTCGTGATGCTTCCCCCCAATCCCCGCCGCACTCCCATGATACCTACGTTACATATGTATCCGCCTTATCCCGCACTCCCCAAATCCCCGCGCCCCATTGCCGATGCATTGCACTGAAATGTATCCGCCCAATCCGTTCCATTTCCGTTGTGAAAGGGGTCAGTGTGAAAGGGGTCAGACCTGTAATCATGACGTTCTCACCCCCGCGGGCCAGCTCCTCTCCGCTTGAAACTCGCGCGCGGACAAGCAAAACTGTCGGCATGTGCGGGCGCTACACATTGACGAAAGGGCTGCGCGAACTAGCCGAACGATTCGGTGTCGATTACGCCCACCGGTTTGACAGCGCCAGGGCAGGGGACAACGCCGCGGGGAAGGGAACAGCGGGAGATAGGGTCGACTCCTGAGGGTGTATTGCCCAAATCACTGAATTGTGTTTTCCAATTGTCGTTCTCGATCATGGAGCTTCTTATGAATCAGGGAATGGGTCAGTCATTCAGGGAATGGGGTCAGTCATTGACTATTGACACGTTGGGAGCGCGAGAGGCTGCAGAGCATGGCGGCGGCCGGGAAAATTGTCATGAATCAAGAGTTGGTCCTAACGACAATTATGAAGCCGGCCCCTATTCGGTTAAGGTTTGCGACGGTCGTTTGTAGTCTGGGGCTGATGTTCGCCCCGGCCATACAGATCCACGCCCAAGATAACGGCAGCACCGAAACAAATGGCACCTCGTCAATTTCCACCAACACGGCCGTTACCAAACGCGGCCTTTTCCGGTCAATGGTGTTTCGACCGCACATGCAATCGGTTTTGTCCGGCAGTTGGACAATTTCAAGTGACCATGACCTGTGACGCTAGGCGACTTGATAATTGTAGCGAGAGGGCTGGATGACTTCGGCTTGATTTAGCTTGAACCGCACACGGTCTCAGGCCTATAAGCCAACCATCACCCAGTTCCTGGGGTCACTCCCTGACTCCAACGCGTCCCGTCCGCGCGAAGGCTGGGTGCAGAAGTTTGAATCGTTACGAGTCGATTCGATCATAAACGAACATACCGAAGTTGAAAGTCCCGCGCCAATCGCGGAAGTGGGCGATAGGAGAAACGTCAGATGAAAGCAAGTTTTCTGAGAGCTTTGGCCGGCCTGCTGTTTTGCGCCTTCATTCCCGCCGCTCAAAGCCAATCGCTCATCACCTTGCACAGTTTCCCAGTGTACGACGGCGGTACAAATCTCGATGGGAGTTCACCCAAGGGCGGGGTCGTCCTGTCGGGCAATACGTTGTATGGCACGACGTATTCTGGCGGCAGCGGCGGAGTCGGTACAGTGTTCGCCATCAACACCAATGGCACGGTGTTGACCACCGTCTATAATTTTACGCCGGCGGATTCCTATACTGCTTTTGCCAACACCGATGGCGCTAACCCGGATGCTGGATTGGTGATATCAGACGGCATGCTCTATGGAACTGCGCTTTACGGCGGCAGTTTTACATATGGTACCGTTTTCGCCGTTAATACCAACGGCAACGAATTTGCAGCCTTGCACGACTTTACCGGCCAGGGCCAGGCTGGTCAGGGCGATTTTGGAGGTCCGCAAGCCGGCGTAACCTTGTCAGGAGATACCGTGTATGGGACTACAGCGGGAAACATCTACACCACAACCGGCGAGTCCACATCAGGCTACGGCACGATATTTGGCGTCAACATCGCCGGTACTGGCTTCACAAATCTCCACGCCTTCTCCACCACGTCGCCGGCATATCCCAGTGGCTTTGGTGTCAATGCCGACGGCGCGTTTCCCTATGGCGCATTGGTGTTGTCGAACAACGTCGCATACGGAACGGCGTCTGCCGGGGGACAGTTTGGAAATGGAGCGATATTCGCCGTCAACACGGATGGCAGTGGCTTCACAAATCTCTACAGCTTTACGGACACCTTCGCTGGCGAGTCCCCAAACAGCGATGGGGCTGTGCCAATGGCTGGCCTGGCGTTGGCGAATGGCGTGCTCTACGGCACCACCACCTTGGGCGGCAGTTTTGGCCACGGCACCATTTTCGCGATCAATATCGACGGCAGTGGCTTTACGAATCTGCATAATTTCAGCGAGCAGCCGTCCGCCGGCTTGGCCATGTCAAGTAACACACTCTACGGAACGACCGAATCAGGCGGCGCGTATGATGAAGGTTCAGTGTTTGCCATCAACACCAACGGTACCGGTTTCACGACCCTCTATAGCTTTGGGTCAAGGTTCTTTGGAGATACCAACGGCGCCAGTCCCTCTGGCGGGTTGGTATTATACAGCAACACGCTCTATGGAACGACGAGCGCCGGTGGTAGTTACGGCGGAGGCACCGTCTACAGCATTTCGTTATCGGGACCGCCAGAGCCGGTCTACTACATGATAACGGCGTGCGTTCAGGTGGATGGCTTTCTAACCAGCAACCAGTGGGGAGCCGTCAGCGGTGGTGGGCCGGTCGCGGCCGGCACTGCGGAGACGGTAGCTGCAATGGCCAACCCTGGCTACGTTTTCGCGTATTGGGAGGACCTGGGCACAGGACAGATTGTAAGTGCCTCCACCAATTACACTTTCACTGTTACTAACGATGTGATCTTGGTCGCCTATTTTGGGACGCCCATTCAGAGTACGGCCCTGATCACGGTGCAGGCGAATCCGGGCAACGGGGGCACGGTGAGTGGCGGCGGCACCTATGCAGTCGGTTCTTCCCAGGAGATTTCGGCACAGCCGAAGAGCGGTTGGACGTTTGCCGGCTGGAGCGATGGCAACGAACAGAACCCACGAACAATCACCGTGCCCGCGGGCGGCGCAACCTACACGGCAGATTTCACTGCCGCCCCATGCACGTACACCTTGAGCGCCACCAGCGTCACGCTTGCCGCCAAGGGTGGTTCTAAGAACGTGAGCGTGAAGGTCAAAGGTGCCAATTGCCCCTGGACCGCCGTGAGCAACGACCCGTTCATCACGATCACATCCGGCAGCAGCGGCACCGCCAGCGGCAAGGTCGATTACACTGTCCCCGGCAACACCAACACCAGCCAGCGAAGTGGCACGATGACCATTGCGGGCCAGACGTTCACCGTCAATCAGGATGCCGGAGGCTGCACGTTCAAGCTGAGCCCCGCCGCCGGCAAACTCAAAGCCACCGGCGGCGCCGCCACCGTGAAGGTGACCCCCAACCTCGGCGATTGTGACTGGATCGCCGTCAGCAACGATCCCTTCATCACCATCACCGGCGGCGCGAGCGGCACGGGGAAGGGGACGGTCACGTACTCCGTTCCAGCCAACACCAATACCACCGCCGTCACCGGCTCGATTACCATCGGCGGCGAGACGTTCACGGTAACCCAGTCGGGCGTGAAGTAACGCGTAAAAACGCTCAGTCATCAACAATTGACAGTGTTGCCAGACGACGTCTGGTTCCGTGGCCAACTCCTGTTTCGTGACACCTGCTCCCAGTCCTCACGCCCCCCGGTCCCCACGCCGCACCTGCCATGAGACCCCCGACCCCCAATGTCCGGCCCCAATCTGGCAAACTTCATGTTCCTTTTTCACATCGGCAATCGCCGACGCTGTCTGCCGTTTACAACTATCCAACCCGGGGGACGCTGATCTCCCCGGAGTGATGGAGAATGCCAAACGCAAACAACAGCCAGACAACGACGCAGATCACCACCACGGCGTTGAGGATCGATTTGATCTTCCCGTCCATCGGAATGTAGTTGTTGGCGAGCCAGAGCAGTACGCCGATGACGATTAACGTGACGGCAACATTGAGTAGTGGCATGGGTGACCCCTCCTTGGTTTGTGCATTGTTGTATTCCTACCGTAAACGTATGCCCATGCGCCGAGGGCCGCAATAGGATGATCGCCTACTCGCGGCTCGGACACGGGCCGTGAGGCGCTCACGCCGAAATCCGCAACGCAGGAACGAGCACGTCCATGGGATACGGTCGTGAAGTGATTGAGAATTCTACAACCCCGGCCAACAAGGGTAGAAGAAATGCGGTGACGCACCCCACCCCCGCCCACCGGTATTGCCCATGCAGCCAGCAGTTCACTCGTTCACGGAACAGCCCCCAGTCGCGCCAGCGCATCCCGGGCTTGAACGACATTGGGGTTGAGACGCAGAACCTGCCGATAGTGTGCGATGGCGTCCTGAGGCAGCCCCAGGTTCTCCAGGGCGACAGCCCAATTGTACTGTGCCTCAACGAAATCAGGCCTGACCCGCAACGCCTCCTCGAACTGGCCAATTGCTTCCTGTACCCGGCCCTGACTTCTCAAGGCTGCTCCCAGGTTGTTGTGCGCCTCGGCGAAATCCGGCTTGGCCCGCAGCGCCTGCTCGAACTGACCAATTGCCTCCTGCAACTTGTCCTGACCCGCCAAAATCATCCCCAGGTTATTGTGCGCCTCGGCGAAATCCGGCTTGGCCCGCAACGCCTCCTCGAACTGGCCGATTGCCTCTTCCAGTCGTCCCTGTTTCATCAAGCAGAGTCCGAAATTGTTGTGCGTTCCCGCGTCACCGGGCCTGAGCTTCACCGCCTGTTCGAAGTGGTCGACAGCCTCCGGAAATCTGCCTTGCTCCGTCAAAACCGTGCCGAGATTATTGTGGGCCTCCGCGCAGTTCGGATTGATCCACAATGCCTGTTCGTACTGGCTGATCGCTTGAGGAATCTGCCCCGACTGCTGAAGTCTCACACCCGAGTCGCTGTGACCCTTGGCACACCGCAAGATGCCCTGCGCTAGATTAAACGCCATCGAGCCAGCCAGCGCCAGACCCCAACCCCAGCGCATCGCGTTCCGCCAGACAGGCCGGCCCGACAGTGCGCGCTCCGTGCTCAGTATGCCGACCACCGCCAGCAGGACCAGCGCCGGAAGGAACTCCACTTCGTAACGCCCCATCCCGAAAACGAAGAGGCAAACCGTCAGCGCGACGATACCGAAGAGCATCGCCGCTGTTGCCAGGAATGCGCGCAACGTGGACTGCGCCCTCGGGGATCGGCCACGCCACCCCAGCGGCGATGCCAGTGCCAGCCACACCACCGGAATGCTCGTCAATACGCCGCCAAACATTACCTCAGCCCGCCGATAGCCGGCGGGCAGCAGCGGCACACTTGCTTCATCCAGATAGGGGAAGCGGCCAATCCAGCGCGCCGGCTCGAGAAAATAGATCCGCAGGTTAAACCACAGCGACCGCACGCTGAATAATCGCAGATCAAACTGCGGGTCTCCCGCCAACTGGTAGCGAACACCGAATTCAAACGGGCTGTCGAACCGCAGGTAGTTGTACCGCATCAGCCCAATCCCGATGAGCGCAATGGGTACCGTCGCCGCCAGCAAGACCGGCCAGACCGCTTGGCGCTCGCGCCACGCCTTCGCCACCGGCACCAGCAGGATTGCCGCTCCAAACAATAAGCAGGGCCGTGCTCCCACCGCCAGCCCGTACGCGACACTGGCCGCTGCCAACCACCAGCCCCGGCGAGACGGATGGTCCAAGGCGTTCCAAATCGCCGCCAGCGAGAGCATCGCAAACGCGTACCCGCAACTGATGGCCACCTCCCAAACGCCACATTTCGTCAACATCATCACCGGCACGACCGTCGCCAACCCAAGCGCGAGTCCACCCGCGGCCACCGCTGCAACGCTGACCTCCGCAAAGTACCGCCGCCACAGCGCATGGAGCATCCCCACGCTGGCCAGAAAGCCGACCAGGCAAAAAATCAGCCCCGCTTGGTAGTCGGGCAGATACTGGCCGGTCAGTGCAACATACGGCCAGAATAACACCACGGCTGGAGTAGCCCCAAAGTACAGGTACAACTTCCCCCTGTAATAGCTCATGTCCCACACGTCGAGATAAGACGCATGCGCGCTCGGATCATACGGATCGGCCAGTTGCGCCAACCCGGACGGCACTTCCTTGTTTACGTTAAGCTGGCCAGCGCAAAAACCTTGTACCAACAAATTGTAGTAGTTGCCGGCGGCATCCGAACTCGCCGATCCAACTGCCCCCTCGTGGGCCACGAACCCGTAGACCCCAATGACCAGCGCACCCACCGCGCCGAGAATCCCACGCTGCAACCGCCGGAACTTTCGTCCGTCCTGCTCCGCCGTTGACGGAATTTCCCCAACCATGAGAGAGACAACAATATCAGTCGCCCCTTGATGTCCAGCTTATTCTACGGCGTCCACACCCGCTTGCCTTTCGCCCCCGCGTGACCGAGAGTTGGGACGGGCACGTGACCACGCAATGAGACTCGCAACGCTCGTTTTACTCGGCTGTCTCAGTTCTGCCTTGGCTGGCGAGGTGCAGTTGCAGATCTCCCGTCACGAGAAGTCGGTCACGGTGGCCGATACTCCCGGATTCGTCACGAATGTCGTCGCCTTTGTCCAGTCAGCCTCCGTTGATGTGACGGGGAACTGGTGCTCGAACCGATGGCAGGAAGTTCTTGCATCAGGTTCGTTCATTCACCTGACGTACATGCCTCCCCGCGCGTTTCGCCTGCCGGTCATGACGCCCAACGGGCAGAAGTGGGAGGAACGGCCAGTCAATGAGATTCTCGTCTCGTTGCCGGACGGCCGGTACCCGTCGATTGAACTTCGCAGCGGCACCAACTACATGGCTGTGACCAAATTCCAGCCTCGGGAATTGAAACGACTGGTGATGGAACCGGCCCTGGAGCTGTCGACCGTCGAGCCGTACGCCGATTTCTACAACGCGCCAGACTGATCGATACGGTATCCCCTCGCGCGCTTACCGTTGCAGCCTCTGCCAAACGTCTCACCTCCCATCCATCCCCAATCCAGTAGTATTCCAGACCATAACAGCCCCTCAGACCCGCCCGCGCCACCTTCGCCCCTCGCCGTTCCGTCACCTCCATGGCACATCGTCCCGGCCCGCGCGGGAGGTTCCTGGCCCGCGTCGACGGCGCCTCGTAAATGCCCATCCATAACTGGGCCCGCCCCCGATTTCGTAACACGCCTCTGGCACTGCCAGTGCTGCCGGAGCACCGGCGTGAGTACAGTATTATGTAACCATCAATCATAAAGGGATACAGGAAGTATGAGTCGCAATACTCTCAAACGTTATAACCAGGGCTTTACCCTGGTTGAGATTATGATAGTCGTCGCAATTATTGGACTGCTGGCCGCGTTGGCCGTGCCGGGCTTCGTCAAGGCCCGCAAACAGTCCCAGGGACGACGCATCCTGAACGACTGCCGCCAAATGGACTCCGCCATCGATCAGTGGGCCCTCAATACCGGCCAGACCGATGGCGCCACCGTTGACACCGTCGGCGCCGCCACCTACCTCAAAACAGCCTGGAACACCGTCGACCTGCTCGGTAACTCGTACACCGTGAGCACCGTCGGCACAGGCCAGGTTCAAGTCAGTACCACCACCAAGAGCGCCCTCGACGGCGTCGGTATCGACTGGGGAGCCTACTAAACCGCCCGGAAACGCGGACGGCTCACTCGCGCGGCGCTCGCGAACGTGATCGCGAACGCCGCGCCGTCCGCCCGCTTCGACCCGATCGATCCGACCGACACCGGCGCCGGTCGCTATGAGATTGACACCGCCGTCGGCAATAACTACACATCAAGTGTTGTCACCCCGTTTGCCCCGGCGCCGGTTAGGGTCGCCGCATCCTCCAGCGCGCCCGGGAATAAGAATAAGGGTCCGAGATCCAGGGACAAATGTTATGAGATCAAGATTCAGTGCTGTGCCGGGACTGGCAATCGTCGCGTGTCTGTTAATCGGCAGTTCGGTGCGGGCGCAATCGACGGGAACCATTTACCAAATCACCTTCAACGGCAGCGTCGTCAAGAAACAGGATGTCAGTACGAATCACTGGGTGGTGGCGAAGGACACGTTCACCACCGCGCGATTGACCAACCTCGCCCGCGGACGAACCCCCGACTCCGCCGTGCCCGCCAATGAAGTGTTGGCGCTGGTGGTTTTCTTCGATTCGGACGCCAGCAATCCGACCGGGGCCATCACCGTCTACGACACCACCGGCCAAAGCAACCTCGCGGTCGTCGTCAACCTGCAGTCCATGTTCGGCGTCGTCGATTCCCTGAAGGGCAAAGGGTACATCAACCTGGTCGGCACAATCCCGGCGGTCGGCCTCCTGAGCGGCGGCTGGTTCGCCGTCACCGGCTCATCGACCGCCGCCAACCCCACGACAGCGCCCCGTTTCACCTCGTTCAAGGGCAACGCTGTCCAGGGCGAAATCGCCGGCAACGATGGCACCAAAGACTTCGACATCCTCGTAACCAAGGGCAATCTCAATCTCGTGAGAACACTGGGCACCATCATCCCGCCACCGTAGCTGCTGCCGTCGATCCAGATCAGTCACGCCGAACACCCGGCCGCTTACAGCGAATACAGGAACGCGATGAGGGCGGCCCGGTCCGAGGCCGACATGTTGCGGAACGCTTCCCGCGACGCCGCGCCTTCGCCGTCGTGCCACAAAATGGCCTCCGCGAGGCTCCGCGCCCGACCGTCGTGCAGGTACGCTTCGCCGCCGCTGACCCCGGCCGTGAGCCCAATGCTCCACAGCGGCGACGTGCGCCATTGCGAGCCCGTGGCGTTGCCTTCGCCCATGTTGTCGGCCAAGCCGGGGCCCATGTCGTGCAACAGCAGGTCCGTGTACGGATGTATCGTCTGGTTGCGGAATTCCGCCACCGGCGAGTACGGGCTGGTCTGCAGCGTCGGCGTGTGACATTGCGTGCAGCCGGCGCTGGCAAATAACTGTTCACCGTAAAGTTCCACGGAGTTGGTCAGGCTGCGACGGGCGTTCACCCCGAGCGATTGAACGTAGCGGACCCAATTCGTCAGGTCGCTGTCGGCAAGCTCAATGGGTCCGCTGTTGGTATCACCATCCAAAACCGGGAAAATCGAGGTCGTCACGCCCATGTCTTTGTTCAGCGCGGACGCGATCTGGTGGCTGACCCTCGCCTGCGCGCCCTTGTACGTGAATCGCCCGAGGCGCGGTTGCCCGGTCTCCGGATCCGTCACCAATCGAACCGTCCCATTGACCCCGTTCGCTTGCGGGCCGGACAACGCCTCGATCGCGCTTTCGGGCACCGCCTCGAGCAGGCCCATGCCCACGAGCTGCGGCGCGAGCCGCACCGAGTAAAACGCCGGCACCCGGCCGCTGAACGCATAGGTCGGCTTGACCAATGTGTACGGCGTGCTGTCACCGTACGTCCCGCTGTTGGTCGTGTAGCCGGAAATCCATACCGTGTCCTCCGGCGCGCCCGTCGTGCACTGCGATTGCAGCACCGAACCCAGCACCGGATCCGGCGTCCCCAGCGCGTCGATCCCCACATGGACCACCGACTGCGTCATCAACGCCCCAATCGCCGGCGGCAAGGCGCGGCCATTGTTTTGATGACACGCATCGCAACTGCGACCGACAAATTTCGGCCCGAGTTTGCCCACCTGTTCCGTATAAATCGGGTTCCCCGCCTCCGAATGCTCGCCATTGCCAAAATCCGTGTGGTGCAGCCGCCGACCCAGCACGAACGGTTGCCCCGTCAGCGGCGACGCGTTCGGCGCTAATTGATTGAATACGTGGTTCGGTTCGCCCGAGTACTGGTACGGCATCGTGCCCGTGCCCGCCAGCCACCCATTCGTGGGCATCGGATAGGAGTCGATCTGGTATCGGACGCCGTTGCCGTCCTGGGGCCCGTCGTTGGCCGGATTCAGATTGATGGGGTCGAGCTGCGTCGTCCACGGGACAATCCCTTGCCCAACAACGTACAGGATCACGCCGCCATAGTAATTGTTCTGGCCGTTCGTGACCGTGAGCATGAACGGGCTGAACTCGATCTCCACTTTGTCGCCCATCTGCAACGGCCGGTTATAAACGTAATTATGCGTCAGGTTAAACGTCCAGTTGGTCAAACTCGCGTCGGCTTGAACCGCATACTCGTTGTCGAAGTATTGCGCGACCGTGGTTGCCCCTTGGAAGAAGAAACGAATGTTCGGCGTGTCCAGTCCGTTCAGCGACCACATATGGAAGAACACATTGCTCCCACCCTTGGCGATGTAATCGTCAATCTCGATGGTCGTCATCCGCTGCTCCCAATAGAAAACCAGATACGTATCGTAGATGCTGAAGTCCGGCGGGTTGTCCATCGACCCGTTCTCCCGCGCGTGCCGGCCGCGCGGACGATCCGAGATCCGCGTCACATGATTCGAGGGCGTGTCGTAAACCGTGTCCGGTTCGAGAATCGTGTTGGCGTCGAACAGGGGAACGATGCCAAGGCTCGTGTCCGGCTGGGCCGTAATCGTGGCATCGGTTTCCTGGCTCTGGCCGTTCGGCGAAATGGCGATAATCGACACGAAATACGTCTCGCCCGACGTCAGGCCGGAGATGATGGTGCTGTTCACCGTCCCGAGGTCCACGGTGTTCGTCGTGCTGGTGCCCGTATCGCCGTAGTACAGGCGATAGTCGGTCACCCCGGGCGAGACGCTCGCCGTCCACGCCACGCCAATCGCATTCGTGCTGCCCGATGGGACCTGATGCAGGTTCGTGGGCGGCAGGACAACCACCGGCGGAGTTCTCAAACGAACGAATGTCGCGCTGTTCGTCATCGGGAAGATCAGCGACTTGGTCGTGCCATCCCCCACAATCGCCGGAAGGCTGTCAGTCCACGCTCCCGACACGACCTGGCCCGTGAGTATTTGCGGGAAATACTGAACCCCGGCCATGCTCGGCCAGCTCACATCCGCCGCCGGCAGAATCGCCACCCCCAACACGTTGGTCACCGTCGGACTGCCGGGGCTGGACGAGCTCGCGCCAAATCCAACGTCATCAATGTCAATCGTCGCCGATTGGTTGGTGTCCGCCGCGCCCGCAAAATGAAAATAGATGGTCGCCGATGTCGCCGAGACCGGCACCGTAACGGAGTTGCTGAACAAACCATACACGTTGGCTCCGGGCGTAAACGTCTGGTACCCCGTGTCCCCGCCGGCATTCCACAGAATTCGCCACTGCGCGTTCGCCCCCAGGCTCCCCGATAGTTGCCTGGAGTAAAACGTGAACGGATAACTCGTCCCGGCCGTCACGGGGATGCCGGACTGATTGAACTGAACCACCGGACCCGCGCCAGCGCTCGCGAGATGGACCTCGAAGTTATACGCGCCGCCATGCGGACTGTCATTCGTGCGCACCGCATACACCGGCCCACCCACCGCCGTGTCCACCGTCCAACCCGTCGCCGTGCCTCCGCTCCCAATTTCGAATCCCCCGTTCGTCAGAATCGAAGTCGACCCCTGTACTCCGGGGACGATATCTAGGAGTTGATAGCTGCGCGTGCCGGTGGGGTAGGGATCAAAAACCGTGTTCATCGCTCCGTTCCCGACTGCCGCCGCGACGAGATCCGTCCATGTCGTGACCGGATTGGATGATCCCTGCAAATCGTAGGTATCGTTGGTGTTTTCCAGCCAGCTCAACTGGACACCTTGCTGAATGCTGAGCTGTACCTGTGCGCTGCCCACAGCCGTACTGAGGGCAACCAACACAGCAGCCGCGACCAAGCGAGCCTGTATTCTTCCCGTCACCTAGTTGCATACTGGTTGGTGTTGCGTCCGTTGTCAACACTTTCCGTCGCCCAGCACCAAAACCGCCCACCCACAGCCCGATTATCCCTTTGTCAAACCCCGCCCTCCGGCCTAAGCTGACCCCCGTGAATGGTCGCAGAACCTTGCTCACACGCGCGGATGAATTGCCTCCCGGCGCCACGAGGAAATTCACCCTCGTCCTGCGCGGCCAGGCCACCGAGGCGTTCCTCGCCAACGTCGCCGGCGAATTCATCGCCTTCGTGAACCGTTGCGTCCATCTCCCCATCACACTCGACCTCGACGACAACGATTTCTTCAC
The DNA here is from genome assembly GCA_035501175.1 of Verrucomicrobiia bacterium. GTDB lineage: Bacteria > Verrucomicrobiota > Verrucomicrobiia > Palsa-1439 > Palsa-1439 > Palsa-1439. Next base: position 87,189 of record DATJWQ010000095.1, read on the forward strand.
TTGCGACGCGAAGCTCTTCGTCTGCAAAACCCACGGCTCCGTGTACGAACCCCGCACGGGCAAATGCGTCGGCGGGCCGGGGCAGGGGAAATCGCTCGAGCGCCTTCCCCTGATCATCGAGAACGGCGCGGTATACCTGGACCTGCCATCATGAAGTGGCTGCTCCATCACGCGAAACGCGTCCTCCGCATCACGTCGGGTTTCGTGCTCCTGCTGGTGGGGTTGTTCCTGATGCTCCCCGGCGTTCCCGGCCCGGGCATCGTGCTCGTCATTGCCGGCCTCAGCATTCTCGCCATCGATTTCGTGTGGGCTCACCGCCTGAAAACACACCTGAAAAAACACGCCGACAGGGTCGTCGCCAAAATGCGCGGGAAAACAAGGAAGGAACCGCCCGCAGACCAGACCCGGTCGGCTTCTCTTCTCCCGCCGGGACCACAAGGAAAAGGGGAGGGAGCCGACGTCTAGCGCGCCGCCTTCTCGTACCAGTGTTCGCAATACTCCTTGCTCCGAATCTTCTTCTGCAATCCAAACCCAAACCCGACAAGCTTCGCGATCATCGTCACCAACGGCGTCTGATCGATCTTCCGCGTCGAGGTGATAATCCAGCCCTTCCGGATCAGCTCAAACTTCTGCCCGCGCGGTTTGCCGATCTTCTTCAGGTCGTACGCAAGTTGCACGTCTTCCGCCGCGTAGATCGATTCGTCAAACCCCCCAAACGTCTCGAAGTCCGCCTTCCGACAGTGCATCATCCCCACACCCACGCCGCTGCTGCGCACGTAAATCCCCCACAGCAAATAAAAAAAGTTGATCTTGAGATTCCGTCGCTCGGGCTCGATCCATGTCCCGCCCCCCGCAATCTTCGGGTCCTCGAGATGATCGTGAATCAATACCAGCAGATTCTCCGTCACCTGGTTGTCCGCATCGCAAAACGCTATGTACTTCCCCCGCGCCGCCTTCACGCCCGCATTGCGCGCCTTGCCAATATTATTGACCGGCTCGAATACCACCTGCGCCCCGTGCTCCCGCCCGACCGCCCCCGTGCGGTCCTTGCTATTGTTGTCCACCACGATGATCTCGGCTTCGCAACCCCGCTCGCGCGCGTACACCTCCGCCGCATGCTTCAACGAGTCGACCGCCCGCCCAACGTACTTCTCCTCGTTCCACGCGGGGACGATCACCGAGAGGGTGGGTTGGCTCATGTGCCCTGGGGCGCTTCCGCCTGATCGATCAACATCACGGGAATCCCGTCACGAATCGGATAGCGCAACCCGCACTGCGGATTGGTGCAAACGATCCTCTCGCCCTCGAGCTTCACGTCCGCCCGGCATTTCGGGCACGCCAGAATCTCCAGCAGTTGTTTGTCGATCATGATATCTCTCCCGCCACGCGCATCGCTTCGTTGTACACGTCTTTCACGCCCGCCTGAAACTCCGCCGCCGCCCGCTTGCACGACTCAAACTCCGGCGACCGCGCCACAATCGTACCACCCAACCGCCCGAGCTTCACCTCGATCGCGCCAAACTTCGTCGTCACCGTGACGATCTCCCGCGCCAGCTTCCGCCGTTGCGCCTCGTGAACCCGCACCCCGAAACTCGTCGTCTGCGTGAGAATCAGTTCCGTCAGCGCATCGACGCTGTTCCGCTCGCACAACACCGTCAGCAATGTGCCCGGCCGGTTCTTCTTCATCTGCACCGCCGTCAGAAACACGTCCAACGCGCCCGCGCTCAGCAATCGCTCCATCACGTCGCCGAACAATTGAGGGTTCATATCATCAATGTTCGTCTCGATCACCGCGATCGCATCGGTTTCATCCGCCGAACGCGCTGAACCCGCCGATTCCCCCAGCACCGCCCGCAACACGTTCGGCGCCTTTTCCAAATCGCGCGATCCGGCCCCGTACCCGATCTTCTCAATGCTCATCGCCGGCATCGGCCCGAACCGCGTGCAGAATTCCGCCAACAACGCCGCGCCCGTCGGCGTCACCAGTTCCACCGGGTCCGACGATGATTGCACGGGCACGCCCTTCAGCAATTCCAGCGTGGCCGGTGCCGGCACGGGAAACCGGCCATGCGCCGTCTCGACAAATCCCGACCCCAGCCGCGGCGGCGACGCTTCGATCCGATCCACGTTCAGCATCTCGACGCCAATGCACGCGCCCACAATGTCCACAATCGAGTCCACCGCGCCAATCTCATGAAAGTGTATCTTCTCCAGCTCGATCCCGTGAATCTTCGACTCCGCCTCGCCAATCCGCCGAAACACACGCCCCGCCCGCTCCTTCACCGCACCCGATAGCCCGCTCTTCCCAATCATCGCGACGATGTCCGAGTACCCGCGGTGCTGGTGGTGTGTTGTAGCGGCGCTTCGGTGAAGCGCCGAGTTGAGCATCTCCGTCACATCAAACTTCGTCGCCGAGATGTTCTGTTTGACGATCCGCCTCGACGAAATCTGATACCCGTCCAGCCGCAGCTTCGCCAGCTCCGCCCGCAACGCCTCTTCCGACACGCCCAAATCCAGCAGCGCGCCGAGAAACATATCGCCGCTGATCCCCGCAAAACAATCCAGGTAAAGAAGTTTCATGTCAGCCCGCAATCCGTGGGACGGATTCTAACAGATGCACGTCACCCCTGTCCACCCACGCCGTCCTTTCCGACGCAGCGCGCTTCCCCTTCACACTCCTCGCTACCGGACTCCAACGCTCCCATTCCTGTCACCCCCATCTCCATCACTCCCATATTCCATTACTCCAGGTTCCGTAGCCTTTCCCCCCCTCCCATTTCTCGGGTTCGTTCGGCGATTCTCTGGGTTCGTTCGCCTGTTTCTCGGGTTTTTTCGACTGTTTCTCGGGTTCGTTTTGTCAATTCTCGGGTTCGTTTTTGAGTCAAAATGTCGCTATAAAGCGTCCGGTTGCGCTGCGTAAAATATAGCACGGCAGGATGTTATGCAATAATCTGGCACATGGCATTCTCGGGTTCGTTTCGTGTTTTTTTTGCTTTTTTCGCAAACCCACCCCCCGCAACCTCACCGAAACATCCCCCGCCCACCACCCCCGCCAGACTCCAACCCATCCCATTCGCAGTCCCGATGCTCATTTGGCCCCAGTCTATCGCAATAACGATAGATGTCAACTTCCAAATCCGATTGCAATCCTGCTTCGGAATGGTCACGCGGGGTGCCTACCTTCCGGAGAACCCTCGCCCCCGGTTCAGGCGCGACGCCCACCGCGTTATGGCGGTTCCGTAGCGCGGCGCCTTCGCTTTGTGCTGGACACCGTGTTCCCAATATGGGAACATTTCGCTTGATTCCTTCGCCACCCAGGGCGATAGTATGCATGTCATTTCGAGAAGACAATTGCGGGAGTTCGCCGCGCGGCACCCGGATGCTGACATGAGCCTGCGAGCGTGGTTCCATGAAGCCGAGCAGGCGCGTTGGAGCGCTCCGATGGACATCAAGCGGCAATACGTCACCGCTAGCATATTGAGGGATAATCGAGTCGTGTTCAACATTGGCGGAAACAAGTACCGGCTGGTCGTGAAGATCAATTACCGCGCCCAGATCGCTTACATCCGCTTTGTGGGTACGCATTCGGAGTACGACCACATCAACGCGGAGGCCATCTGATGAAACCAAAGGTCATCAAAAACGAGAGGGAACATAAGGCCGTCCTGGCGCGCATCGACCAGCTCATGGACGCCCGTCCCGGCACGCCCGAGGCCAACGAACTCGAATTGCTCGCGACCCTTGTCGATGTCTACGAGGACGAAGTGTTTCCCATCGAAGAACCGGACCCGATCGAGGCCATTCGCTTCCGCATGGAACAACAAGGCCTCAAAGCAAATGACCTCGTCCCGTTCATGGGCAGCCGCAGCAAGGTCTCCGAGGTTCTATCCGGCCACCGTCGGCTCAGCTTGCGGATGATTCGCAATCTGTCTACCGCGCTGGGCATCCCGGCCCAGATCCTCGTCCGCGAATCAACCGCGGCTTATCACGCTCGCGCCGCCAGGAAATCGCGGTCTCGCAAAGCCAGATCGACTGCCTGATCACCACTGCGTCCGCACGTCGCGCTCTTCGTCGGCATCGATGTAATCGAAAAACGCCTGGATCTCGTCCCGCTTCTCAAACCCCGATTCCTTCTTGCGCTCCACCAGCCGTTTGCTGGCGTCATCCCGCCAGCCGCGCTTGCGCAAATAATCGTTCCAGATCCCGATCTCTTCGTCCGACGGTTTGCGGCCGTTCTCGAAACACCATTCGAGCACATCCTGGTCTTCACCGCCAAGCTTCACCCGCGCCACGACGTCTTCATACTTCACGTTCAGGAACCGACAACAGGAACCGTCAAAACCCTTGCCGAGGTTGTCAATGTAATCGTGCGGCAACTGACCCTTCGCGTGCAGCCGAATCTTGTCGACCATCCGCCCGAAGTACACCAGCTTGCCAACCTTGTCGTAGGGACTCCGTAGACCGGGAACTTTCATGGCGCCATTCTACCCCGCGTTGCCTCACCGCGCAACTAACACCACGACATCCCTCAGCGTCCCCATCGCCCGCTTCACGTTGATCCTCTTCCAACGACACTGGAGAGCAGGATTCCCTCTCCCGTGGTATCCAAGGAAGAGGGTGAAGGTTCATTCCCTCCAACCCAAGACGTAATCAGAATTTGAAATTCCACGCCTCCGTCCCGTACTTCTCGCGCACGAGCCGCTCGATTCGTTTCTCCGGAATTGCTTCCAGCGTCTCCGTCGCGCCCCACGCCTGTCTCATGGCTTCTTTCACCGCCGGCGCCTCTACGGACAGGTTCGTCAGGAATTCCCGGTGGGACCGGTTCCGCCGATACAACGGCTGTTTGGACGGTATTCGCAGCGCCTGCTCCACCAGCGCCAGATCCAGCCCGAGCAGGAACGTTCCGTGAAACAACAGAAACTTGCGCCGCCGTCGCTGGGAATTCCCGGAAAATTTCAGTCCCTGCATCGTCAAATCCGTATGCCCCTGAATCAGCACGCCCCCGCCCAGCACCGCGCTAAGCGCCTTGCGGTTCCGATTCATAATGAACGCGTTCGCCTCGGTGATGTTCCCGGTGCCCGAGCCTTCGCGAATCCGCAACACCAGCGCATAGTTCAAACACCCCGGCCCTTGCAACACCGTCCCGCCCCCGCTGCACCGACGCACCACCGGCACCCCCATCTCCCGACACGCCCCGAGATCCGCTTCCGTCCGCGCCTTGTTGGAATAGCCCAGCACCACAAAATGATTCCGCGCCTCCCAAAACCGCAGCAGTTCATCCCCGCCACCATCCTCGCACTCGTCCAGCAACGCCTCGTCGCACGCGAGATTCTCTTGCGCTGTGTCGAGTGTTCGGTCTAAGTATTTCATGGCGCTTGGATTGTGGACCGAAATGGATTAATATCCAAGGGTCGCTCGGGTGACATTGTGAGAATGGAACCGAAAGAACAACAACAAACTACCGCTGCGTCGGGTCGGCTGGATCAACCCCGCCCGCCCACGCATAGCCGCAACGGCAGCGAGGACGAACGCTGGATGGATTCGCTCGAATTCATCCTCGAGTACGTCCTCAAAAATCAGGGCACCGCCCAGGCGCCATTGGTGCTGAGTAAATTGTCGAAGCATCTGCGCGAGGCCGGTATCGCGTTGCCGTCCCCGATCAGCACCCCGTACGTCAATACGATCCCGCCCGAAGAGGAGCCGCCCTATCCCGGTAATCGCGAGATCGAACGCCGTATCAAAAGCCTCGCCCGCTGGAACGCGATGGCCATGGTCGTCAACGCCAATCGCGAGCACGCCGGTCTCGGCGGCCATATCTCCACCTACGCATCCTCCGCCACGTTGTACGAAGTCGGCTTCAACCATTTCTTTCACGGCGGTGACGGCGGTCGTCCCGCCGACCTCGTCTATTTCCAGGGCCACGCCTCTCCGGGCAATTACGCCCGCGCCTTCCTCGAAGGCCGACTCGACAAGCAGCATCTCCAGCATTTTCGCCAGGAACTCGCCGCCGGCGGCGGCCTGTCCTCCTACCCGCATCCGTATCTGATGCCGGATTTCTGGCAGTTCCCAACCGTCTCGATGGGCCTCGGCCCGATCATGTCGATTTATCAGGCCCGATTCAGCCGCTACCTCCGCGCCCGCGGCCTCGTCCAGGGCGAGGAACCCAAAATCTGGTGCTATGTCGGCGACGGCGAAAGCGACGAGCCGGAAACGCTCGGCGCGCTCACGCTCGCCTCCCGCGAGAAACTCGACAACCTCGTCTGGGTCGTGAATTGCAACCTGCAGCGCCTCGACGGCCCCGTCCGCGGCAACGGCAAGATCATCCAGGAACTCGAAGCCGCCTTCCGCGGCGCCGGCTGGAACGTCATCAAGGTCATCTGGGGTTCAACCTGGGATCCGTTGCTCAAGGCCGACAAGTCTGGCCTGCTCGTCAAACGCATGGAGGAAGCCGTCGACGGCGATTATCAGAAGTATTCCGTCGAGCCGGGCAGTTACACCCGCAAACATTTCTTCGGCAAATATCCCGAGTTGCTCGAGTTGGTGAATCATCTCACCGACAGCCAGATTCAAAAGCTCGTCCGCGGTGGCCACGATCCGCAAAAGGTGTACGCCGCCTACAAGGCGGCCGTCGAACACAAGGGCGCGCCCACCGTCATCCTCGCTAAGACGGTCAAGGGGTACGGCCTCGGCGAAGCCGGCGAAGGCCGCAACGTCAGTCATCAGCAGAAGAAGATGAACGAGAAGGAACTCCGCGAGTTCCGCGAACGTTTCGGCGTGCCGATCAGTGACGAGGAAGTCGTCCAGACGCCGTTTTACCGTCCTCCTCCGGACAGCGCCGAGACCAAATATCTCCTGGAACGCCGCAACGCCCTCGGCGGTTTCCTCCCGGCTCGACACGTGCGCGCGGCAAAGATCGAGGTGCCGGCTCGCGCCGAGTTCGGCGAACTCTTCAAAGGCTCGGGCGCAACCGAAGCCTCCACGACCATGGCCTTCGTCCGCCTGCTTTCCATGCTGCTGCGAAATGCCAAAATCGGTAAGCGCGTCGTCCCGATCATCCCTGACGAGGCGCGCACGTTCGGTATGGACGGACTCTTCCGCGAGATCGGTATCTACGCGCCCAAGGGCCAGCTCTACGAGCCCGTCGACCGCGAGGCGCTCCTCTATTATCACGAAACCAGGGACGGCCAGATTCTCGAGGAAGGCATTACCGAGGCCGGCGCGATGTCGTCGTTCATCGCCGCCGGCACGGCCTACGCGAATCACGCGGTCAGCATGATTCCGTTCTACATCTATTATTCGATGTTCGGCTTCCAACGGATCGGCGACCTGATGTGGCTGGCCGGCGATATCAAGGCCAAAGGTTTCATCCTCGGCGCGACCGCCGGCCGCACAACCCTCAACGGCGAAGGCCTCCAACATCAGGACGGTCACAGCCAGTTGGCCGCGACCACCATCCCGACGTTGATGTCCTACGATCCAGCGTTCGCCTACGAGATCGCCGTCATTGTCCAGGACGGTATGCGCCGCATGTATCAGGACGGCGAGGACATCTTCTATTACCTCTCGCTCTACAACGAGAATTACGCCATGCCGCCCATGCCCGACGGCGTCGAGGATGGCATCCTTAAAGGGCTCTACAAATTCCGCGCGGGCGCCGACGGCAAAAAACACAAGGCCCACATCTTCGGCAGCGGCCCGATCATCCGCTCCGCCTTGCGCGCCCAGGAAATCCTCGCCGAACGCTACGACGTGTCCGCCGATGTCTGGAGCGCCACCAGCTACAAGTTGCTCAAGACCGACCAGCAGAATTGCAGCCGCTGGAACATGCTTCACCCCACCGAGCCGCCGCGCAAATCCTATTTGCAGTCACTCCTCGAAAGGGAGAAGGGCGTGTTCATCGCCGTCTCCGACAACATCAAGCTTGTCCCCGACCAGATCGCGCCGTGGATCCCGGGCGGATTGGCCACGCTCGGCACCGACGGCTTCGGGCGCAGCGATACCCGCGAAAATCTCCGCCGCTTTTTCGAGATCGACGCCGAATGCACCGTGATTGCCACGCTGTACTCGCTCGCCGTAAAGGGCGCCATCGAGATGAACGTCGTCGCCCAGGCCATCAACGACCTGAAGGTCGATCCCGAAAAGGTCCATCCCATCCTCGCCTCCGCGTAGCGCTGATCGGACTGCGACCGCGTGCGGTCCGTCGCGCGTTTCCTTCTTGCTTAACCGACCCATTTGCGCTACTGTAATAACCATAAGGGGTTGTGACTCTGGCGTGGTTCGGGTTCCGGTGGCGAAAAGATCGCGACGTTTATGGCAGAGACCATACTGGTGATCGACGACGATCCGGCGATGCTCGGCTTTCTGGCGCAGCGCCTGTCCGGGGGTGGATTCGTCGTATCGACTGCCCGCTCCGGTCAGGACGGCATCGATCAGGCCAAAGCTCTCCGTCCCGACTTGATCCTGCTTGACCTGCGCATGCCCTATCCCGACGGCCCAACTGTTTGCAAAACGCTGCGGGCCGACGCGAAGACTCAGCGCATCCCCATCATCGTCGTCACCGGCGTGCTCACCCCGGCCCACTTGGAGCAGGCCCTCTCCTCGGGCGCCGATGACTTCGCGTCCAAGCCCATCGACATGCCCGATTTGCTCATCCGCATCCGCGCCATGCTCGACAGCCGGAATATTGACGACCCCGCCGAGCGCCGCAAACACTACACCAGGCTCGCCCGCGAAATGAGCGCGGATGCCGCCCACAACCTCTCCGCGACGGATAAGAAATAACCGGCCGCCTCGATCGTTGGCGCGTTTTCCGTCTCCGCTGACGCCGCCATAAATCGCTCTTGCGCGCGCGCGCAATATGGCATATCAGAAATGTGAACTCTGGGCGTGTGGAAGGGTCACGAACTCATGGACATCAAATTACCGCGTTTGGGCGAAGGGGCCGAATCGGGAACGGTCGTCAGCATTTTCGTCAAGCCCGGCGATCAGGTCAGCGAAGGCCAGACGATCGTCGAGCTCGAGAATGAAAAGGCCGTCGCGCCGATCCCCTCAAGCGCCTCCGGCAAGGTCGCGAAGCTCTATGTCAAGGAGGGTGACAAGCTCTCCGTCGGACAACCCATTCTCGCGCTCGACACCGACGGCGCTCCCGCCGCCGCCGCCAAACCATCCGCGCCGCCGCCTCCACGAGTCGAGAAACGCCCCGCGCCTGCTCCGCCTCCTCCTCGCCAACCCGTCGAGGCGCCCAGCGTCGATGTGGTCGGCGACCTCTCGCAGAATGAATCCGTCGCCGCCTCGCCAACGGTCCGCCGTCTGGCCAACGAGCTCGGCATCGATTTGACCCGCGTCCGCGGCAGCGCCCGCGGCGGACGCGTCGGCGTCGAGGATCTCCGCGCCTACATCCAGCAATTGCAGCGGATCGCGCTCGGGCCAGCGACCGCCGGCGAAGCTCCCGCAACCGCGCCAAAACCCGCGCCCGAACGCATCGATTTCGGGAAATGGGGACCCTACACGCGCCAGCCGGTGTCCTCGTTGCGCAAGATCATCGCCCAGCGGATGCGCGAATCGTGGTCGTCCGTCCCGCGCGTCACGCAATTCGATGAAGCCGACATCACCGCCATCATCGCCTTGCGCAAGAAATACGTCGCGAAATACGAGAAAAAGGGCGCGAGCCTGACGCTGACGCCGTTCCTCATCAAGGCGCTCGTCATGGCGCTGAAGAAGCATCCGATCTTCAACAGCAGCCTCGATGAAACGAGCGACGAGATCGTGTTCAAGGACTATTACCACATGGGCATCGCCGTCGACACGGAACAGGGATTGATCGTGCCCGTCATCCGCGACGTCGATAAGAAGGATTTACTGCAATTATCAAAGGAACTCGCCGAGATCGCCGAGAAGACCCGCCAGCGCAAGGTCGCCGCCGACGATCTCAAGGGCGGCACGTTCACCATTTCCAACCAGGGCGGTATCGGCGGCGGGTTCTTCACACCGATCGTCAACAAACCCGAGGTGGCCATCCTCGGCGTCGGACGCGGCGCATTGAAACCCGTGGTTCGTGGCGACAAGATCGAGAAACGCATGCTGTTGCCGCTGGGCTTGTCCTACGATCATCGCGTGATCGATGGCGGCGCCGCGGCACGCTTTATCGTCGACGTCGTTCAAGCTCTGGATCAGTTCAAGGAATCGGAAGTGAAGATCTGACGGAAAACTGGAGTGCTGGGGCGGCGGAGTGCTGGAGTGATGGAAAAGGCGTACAAAAACAAGAACCGTGGGTATCAGCAATTGCGCGTATGGGAGGACGCAGTGGAGTACTACCGCCTCAATTGCCCGGTGTTTCGTGCCTTCCCGTATGAGCTTCGTCGCGTCGCTTCACAGGCAATCGCCTCGGCTGACTCGGTCCATCGCAATATAGCGGAGGGCTATTGTCGCCGTTCGATCCGCGAATACTTGCATTTCCTCAACATTGCTCTAGGTTCGCTCGGTGAGTCGGTTTCAGGGGTGCATGCGTATCGGAAGGCAGGGCAGATCTCCGACTCGGATTTCACGCAGCTCAATGACCTGGCGTACAAGCTGGAAAACGGACTGTTGAAACTGGTGGAGAGCCTGGAAAAAAAGAAAATGGCCGGTGACTGGATTGAAAGTGTTGTCGTAAACGAGAGCCACGCGGCGTACGAGATTGCGGACGTCGTTCCAGCACTCCATGACCCCATGACCCCATAACTCCAATCTTGCTTATGGATTCGATACAAACGGAAATTCTTGTGCTGGGCGCCGGGCCGGGCGGTTACGCGGCGGCATTTTACGCGGCGGATAAAGGGAAGAAAGTCACGCTCGTCGAACAGGAGGACCGCCTCGGCGGCGTCTGCCTGATCCGCGGTTGCATCCCGTCGAAAGCCCTGCTCCACGCCGCTAAGCTCATCACCGAAACGCGTGAAGCCGGGCATATGGGCCTCCAATTCGAGCCGCCGAAGATTGACCTGGAAAAACTGCGCGCCTGGAAGAACTCCGTCATCGACAAGCTCGCCGGGGGCGTGGCCACGCTGGCCAAACAACGCAACGTCGAAGTCCTGCACGGCCGCGGCTATTTCGAGGACTCGAAGACTTTGCGGGTCGAGACGCCCGAGGGCCAGAAGTTCGTCACCTACGACTCGGCCATCGTCGCCGTCGGTTCGAAATCGGCAATGCCGAAGGCATTCGACTTGGGCAACCCGCGCATCATGACCTCGCGCCAGGCGCTGGATGTGCCCGACATCCCCGGTACGCTGCTGGTTGTCGGCGGCGGCTACATCGGGATGGAACTGGGCACGGTGTACGCCACCCTCGGCAGCAAGGTCGTGGTCGTCGAAGCGCTCGGCGCGATTCTCACCGGCGCCGACGCCGATCTGGTCCGTCCCGTGCAACGGTATGCCGAGAGAGCGTTCAAGGAAGTCCGCGTCAAAACCAGAGTGCTCTCCATGGCGACGGCAGGCAAACAGATCAAGGTCGTGATGGAGTTCGACGGCAAGAAGGTCGAGGAATTGTACGATCGCGTGCTGGTGTCGGTCGGCCGCGTGCCCAATCACGCCGATCTCGGTCTGCAAAATACCAAGATCACCAAGGACGACCGCGGCTTCATCAAGGTCAACGAAAAACAGCAGACGAATGATCCGTCCTTGTACGCCATCGGCGATATCGCCGGCGGCGTCCTCCTCGCCCACAAGGCCGCCCGCGAAGCCCGCGTCGCCGTCGATGCGATCCTCGGCGAGTTCGAAACGCTCGACAAATACATTGTCCCCGCCGTCGTGTTCACCGATCCCGAAATCGCCTGGTGCGGATTGTCCGAGACCGAGGCGAAGGAACGCGGAATCACCGTGAAGATCGCCCGTTTCCCCTGGGGTGCGTCGGGCCGCGCGCTGACGCTCGATCGCCCGGAGGGATTGACCAAATTGATTATCGATCCGGAAACGGAACGCCTGCTCGGCGTGGGCATCACGGGGCAGGGGGCCGGCGAACTCATCAGCGAAGCCGTCCTGGCCATCGAGATGGGCGCGACCGCCTACGATCTCGCCTCATCGATCCATCCGCATCCGACCTTGTCGGAGACGTTGATGGAATGCGCCGAGGTCTTCTACGGCCACGCCACCCACACCTACACACGCCGCGAGGCTTCGCACCGGGAATCCTGAGGCGGCCTGGCCTCGTCTCCGACCATCTTCGCCCGCACCCCCGCGAGGACCCGCGGACCCTCGGGGTCTGACGCAGATGCTCCTCACAAGACAACGAGGCGCCTCGGGTTGGTGAGGCGCCTCGTGCTGACTACTGGTAGGGACCGGCTGCTCGTCCGTCGCGCCCGTGCCGATGCCTTGCTCCTGCCCGAAGCGCCACTGACATGCATCCGGCTATATCCTCGGATGTTCATCCCCCAGTCCTTGTTCCCACTCATCGTTCCCCATCACCGATGTTCTCCACCGCCTTCCGGCCTCGGCCCGCCTCCGCGCCCGGGGTATTGCGCCCGGATTTGCTGATGCTGCTCGTACGGACGGCGCGTATTCATGTGCAATGGCACCCGATAATCCCCGTGCAGCGCATAGCTGCCCGGCAAATGCCGCCCCGAATGCCATCCGCCCCCGCCAAACCAAAAGTACACGCCCGTTGCCGGATAAAAATACACCTCGTCATCCGGGTAATAATAGTAATCGTATCCGGCCGCTACCGGCCCCGGCGGCGGTGGCGGACCCTCCTCCACGCAGCTACTCAAGGCAACCAGCCCCACGCCGCACATCAGCATTAACACCAGTCCCGCAGTCAATCTCGCTCGACTCATAACGTCCCCCTTTCACATGTTGCTCGCACGGAAACAACAAACCATAAGCGCGCCGCCCCGATGGGTCAACCGGACCATCCGCTCACGCCATCATCCGCAAAGTTCCTAGGCAGGCCTCGGAACTTCTCCTGCCCCGCGCCTTCGCTTATCCACGCCCGCCGTCTCCCACGAAATGCCCTTGTCGCCGGAACAAAATTATCCACGCGTGCCTCCCACTTTCAGATTCGCGAAATCACGGCAGCAATTCGGTAAGGTGCCTGCCGTGCGTCAACGCCTGATTCATCACAATCGAGAAAGTAGGGGAGTAGACTGCATGAAACGCATCGCCACGCCGTTCCTTCTCGTTCTGCTGTGCTCCGCGGTTCTCGGCTTCGCCCGCGCGAACGCCGCCACCACCACGGTCTACGTCGTCAATTTCGACTACATCGCCAACGGCCATCACACCAATCCCGTCATCAATCTCGGCGACACCGTTACCTGGTCGTTTACCAACGGCCACCACAGCGCCACCGCCGCGCCCGGGCAGCTCGAGACCTGGGATTCAGGACAACTGACCGCCGGCCCCGTCACCAACTTCAGCCACACCTTCACGCACCTCGGCGTCTACAACTTCTATTGCACTGTCCACTCCATGAGCACCGGCTGCCGCATGGTCGCCCCGGTGATTGGCAACATGACCGGCTCCGTTACCGTCGTCGCCGGCAACCTCACCACGCCATGGCAGGTCGACTCCATCACCCAACAGGGCAGCGATATCCTCGTCGACTGGATCACCGGCGGCATCTGCTTTACCAACGTCCTCCAGCGCTCCACCGGTAATCCCGACGGTTCGTTCAACACCAATTTCACCGATATCTTCGAAATCGACGGCGCCACCGGCGCCACCACGAATTTCACCGACGCCGGCGCGGCCACCAATTTCCCGAACGCCTACTACCGCGTCCGCGTCCCGCAGTAACCCGTCAAACCGGAACTGCCTTCCCGTCTGCTGTCCGAGTTGCTTTCCTCATTGCGTCGAATGGCGTCTCTCGCTATCCTCTCACCGTCCAGGAGAGTGCGCCCAAACGGGAGGAAGCCATGAAGCGGATTGTGAGGATCCTGTGCCTCTGTCTTCTCGGAGTTACGTTGGGATTTGCCGACGACACAAATCTCACCCTGACCATCGAGGGGATCACCTACCACAACGTCCGCTTCGTCCATCCTACTCCCGCCACCGTCACGATCTTTCATTCCACGGGTGTGGCCACCATCCCTCTCGCCAAACTTCCGCCCGCGCTCCAGAAGCAATTTGGCTATGACCCGCAGGCCGCCGCCCAATGGCAGGCCGAGCAACAGAAGCGCGATGCTGAGGCCGCGGACGCCCAACGCGAGCGCACCGCCCGTTGGCAGGCCGAACAGGACAAAGCCGCCGCCGAAACCGCCGCTGCCTCCGCTGCTGCCGCCGAGGCCCGCCGCAAGCTCGCCTCCGCCGTGCAATGGACACTGAAGGTTCAGAGCGTTCTCCCCGATGCTGTGATCGCCTGGGGGTGCCCCGGTGCCCGGCCCAATTGCCCGGACTCGAAAGCGATTCTCTTGGTGGATCCTCCCGGGTTGCGATCGCTCGCAGAGGGCGAACAAATTACCGCCACCGCCTATCGCGATGGCAATGCCCAGGCCCAAACGCGCACCCTGGAGAAATGGGTCTGTATCGGAGATGGCTCTCCTTTCAGCCAAGCAGCGCCTCAAATTCAACAGCCACCACAGCCTGCCGCAACGGGCGCGGACACCGTCTTTCCCGACCTCCACAATACCGGTGCCTTCGGGTTTCCTCAGCGCGAGGCCTTGGTCCTTCGCGACCGGCCCGCCTTGCGCTTTTCCGTCTGGAATAACGACCAGTATCTCTTTGCCCAAGCCGAGTTGTGGACGGACAATGAGTCGTCGGTCGGCAAGGATGCCAACGGCGATCCCATTGGCGATTATTCGGAACTGATGCTGGACTTGAACGATGATGGAAAAGAGACGCCCGACGTGGATCGGGTGTATCGATTGAATCAACGGCCCTACCTGCCAGGCATGCATTACGCCATTTGCAAGGGCAACCGGGGTACCAGCCCCGATAGGAGCGATTCCGCCGGCCGCGGGGCCATCCGCTACGTCCGGGGCGACATGCCCAACCGCGTGCGCGTGGACACGTACCTGATCCCGTTACAGGAGATATCCCGGCGAGTCGGCGACAGAATCGGCATCTGCTTCTATGCGTTCTCCCCAAAGCAAAACCTCTTGGTGAATTCCGTCACCTTCGATAACTTCATCCCCTACAACAAGTACACGGAATATGTCCTCACCCAGGGCAGGCCCATCGACCTCAGTCAGGTTCCCGAGGGCCGGGAAGACAAGCTACCGGCCCAGTAATCCTCGGAACGCTGCGCCGCGCTCGTATGGCGCGTCCTCTTTCCGATAGCTCGACTCGACCCAATCGCCGAGGAATCTGTCGAGATCAGCCAGCACTGCTTTCCTCGTTGCGTCGAATGGCGTCTCTCGCTATCCTCTCACCGTCCAGGAGAGTGCGCCCAAACGGGAGGAAGCCATGAAGCGGATTGTGAGGATCCTGTGCCTCTGTCTTCTCGGGGTTACGTTGGGATTTGCCGACGACACAAATCTCACCCTGACCATCGAGGGTATAACCTACCACAACGTCCGCTTCGTCCATCCCACTCCCGCCACCGTCACGATCTTTCATTCCACGGGTGTGGCCACCATCCCTCTCGCCAAACTTCCGCCCGCGCTCCAAAAACAATTCGGCTACGACCCGCAGGCCGCCGCGCAATGGCAGGCCGAGCAACAGAAGCGCGATGCCGAGGCCGCGGACGCCCAACGCGAGCGCGCCGCCCGTTGGCAGGCCGAGCAGGACAAAGCCGCCGCCGAAGCCGCCGCGGCGTCCGAGGCCCGGCGCAAAGCCGCTTCCGCCGTGACATGGACAATCGCAATCCAGACTGTTCTGCCCGACGGCGTCGTCGGCTGGGGGTGTCCGGGCGCCAAGCCCCATTGCCCCGATTCCAGGACTATCGTCCTCGTGGACCCTCCCGGTTTGCACTCTCTCGCGGAGGGCGAGGAGCTGACAGCCACCGCGTATCGCGATGGTAGTGTCATGGCCCAGGGCCGTACACTGCAGAAATGGGTGTGTGTGCCGTCGATGTCTCAGCCCGTCGCCGCCGAACCCCAAAACCAGGAACCGCCGCAGCCGACAACACAAGTTGACGCCGTTGCTCCCGACCTTGCCAATACGGGCGCCTTTGGTTTTCCCCAGCGCGAGGCCCGAGTCCTTTGCGACCGTAGCGTCCTGCGGTTTTCGGTTTGGAATAACGACCAGTATCTGTTCGCCCAGGCCGTGTTGTGGACGGTCGACGGCGCGTCCGCGGGCAAGGACGTTAGCGGCCAGGACGTCGTCGATTTTTCGCATCTCGTGCTGGATTTGGACGATGACGGAATGGAAACGCCGAATGCAGACCGGGAATATCGGCTGACCCGGGCACCGTACGTACCGGGCTTGCACTACGTCATCTGTAGGGAAGGGGGAGGCACCAGCGGTGATAACGTTTCCGCCGGTCGCGGCGCCATCCGATACGTCGAAGCCGAGATGGGCAGACATATGCGAGTCGACACATACTTGATCCCCTTGCAGGAAATCTCCCGGCATATCGGCGACAGGATCGGGATCCGCTTTTACGCATGCTCCCCAAAACCGCCGCTCACGCTGAATTCAATCACGTACGACAACTATGTGGCGCGTGACAAGTTCACGGAATATGTCCTGACCAAGGGCAAGCCTATCGATATCAGTCAGGTTCCCGATGGTCGGAGTGACAACCTGCCGACCCAGTAATTCTCGAAGCGTCGTGCCGCGCTAGTATGGCGCGTCACCCTCACAGTTCCGACGTGGAACGAAACGAGAGACCGCGCTTCCCCCTGAACAACCGCTTGAGCCGGCGGTCGCCCGAGCTCTTTCGCCGACAAATCACCGCCGGTGCGACACGATTCCCCGCCTCGCGGCGCCGCTTCCGTCCCGCCAGCCAATCCTCCCACGAAATCGGCCCGTCAATCGGTATCGAAGGGATTCTGCGTTTTGAGTTCACGAGCAACCTCTCCAACCAGTGCTTCGCACTCCGAAAAGATACGATATTGGCGCGAGTTGGCAAGCCGGCGAACCTCACGTCAGTCGATCCCGTGCGCCCGGAACAACGCACTGACCAGCGATGCCAGCTTCTGCGCCTTCAGGTGTGGACCACGTTCCCAGCGGATGTCCTTCAACGCTGCGGCCGTCGTTTTCGGGTTCATGCGTGCGGCCAGCCTATCGCACACCCCGCGAAAAGACCAGAACCTCGTGCAGACGAATCCGTTGCATTGTAGATATCGCGAAACGTTTTTGCGGGAAGCAGTCCGCTCGGGCTTATTGCGCCGCGTCCTCTTTCCGATAGCTCGACACGACCCAATCGCTGAGGAATTTGTCGGGATCGCCCAACGCCGACTTGGGAATGACGAATTCGGTCTGCCCGGTGTTGGTCTTGATCAGGTTCAGTCCGAACTGGTAGTCCTTGAACAGCTCGCGGCACAGATCGCTCACGGACTTGTTGGTCTGCTGGGCGCGCGCGACGATCTCCTCGACCGCGTCCGGCTCCAGCCGCAGCCGCAAATTGTGCTTCTCCTCGAACTTCCTCTCGAAATCATGCACGAACTGCCGCATCAACTCCCGATGCTCGTACGCCGGCTCCTGCAGAATCCGCTGCAACTCCTCCCCCGGCTTTTCCACCAGCGCCCGCGTCACGACCAATTGCCGCACGTTCGATGACGGCAATTCAAATTTGAATTCCCGCAGCGCCCGCTCGCAAACCGTCAGCAGCCCGCGCGCGCCCGTGTTCTCCAGCGCCGCCTGCTCCGAAATCGCCCGTAACCCTTCATCCGAGAAAATCACGTCGATCCCAAACGCGTTGAAGCTTGACTCGTATTGCCGTACCACCGACCCCTCGCTCTGCTTCAAAATACTGTACAGGTCCTCGACGCTCAGCTTCTCCAGCACCACCCGCACCGGCAGCCGCCCAATAAACTCCGGCTCAAATCCATACTTCACAAAATCTTCCGTCTGCCCGCGCCGATGCAGTTCCGCCTCGCTCACGTGCTCAGCCAGATGCCCGCCAAATCCGATGTGCGCCTGCCGAATCCGCCGCCGAATGATCTCCAGCATCTGATCGAACGCGCCGCTGACGATAAATAGAATGTGCTTCGTGTTGATCGTCTCGCGTTTGACCTTTCCCCGCTTCTGGTACTCGAACGCTGCCTGCAGTTGCGCCTGGATATCCGTCGGCGAACGCAGCGGAACCTCGGTCTCCTCCATCAGCTTCAGTAAATTGGTCTGCACGCCGCGCCCGCTCACGTCCCGCCCAATGATGTTCGCCGGCGTCGCGATCTTGTCGATCTCATCAATGTAAACAATGCCGTATTGCGCCAGGTTGACGTCCCCGTCCGCCCGATGCACCAGCTCGCGCACCAGATCTTCCACGTCCCCGCCAACGTACCCCGTCTCGCTGAACTTCGTCGCGTCCGCTTTCACGAACGGCACGCCGATCAAATCGGCAATCGTCTTGATCAAATACGTCTTGCCCACGCCCGTCGGCCCGATCAGCAGCACGTTCTGCTTCACGTAGTCCCGCAGCTCCTCGCCCTGCTCGGCCGCCTTGACGTGGTTGTAATGGTCGCACACCGCGATCGCCAGCGCCTTCTTGGCGTCCTCCTGCCGAATCACAAACCGGTCCAGATGCGCCTTCACCTCCTTCGGCTTGAGATGAAAATCAAACTCGACCCGCTTGCGCGTCGGCTCCTCACCGGGCGGCGCGGTCTCGGATCGCTCGGATTCGGCCCCGGCGAACACGACGCGGTCCCCAAACTCATGCTTCATGAACTCGGAGATCTTCTTCTGGATCTCGTCCGGCGACGGCAATGGTTGATCGGCACTCATCTCATCTCGTAGCCTAGCTTACTTCGGGCCATTTTCAATCCCCGTCGCCAGCACCCCCAGGAATTTGGCCGGGCTCTCCAACGAGCCGGTGGCCACCGGGCCGGTGCCCTCCGCCTGCCATGGCTGGGAAATTGCTCGGAACCGGCCGTATTTGTAGAGACAAGCCGCTCGACTCTTTCGCGGCGCCAGACCAATCGCAAACGAAAGTCTTGCAATTTGGCGGATTTGAGCGATTCTCTTTTACGGCGTGTCTGACATAAACAAGGAGGTCTGACGTGCCGACGGGACGTGCTGACCGCATTGGCGGTCCGTCGTAACGCGCAGAGTGAAGAAGAGAGGAGGAGTCAGGCCACATGACGCAACAAAGTCCGAAGCCCGAGCAGATCGCGGCTCGCGCCTATCAGTTGTTTCTCGAGCGGGGCCGTACCGATGGGCACGACCTCGATGATTGGCTTCAGGCCGAGTACGAGTTGCTGCAACTGCCGGTTCGCAAACTCGCCGAGCTGGAATCACCCACGATGGGGCGTGGGAAAGTCCGCAGCAAGTCCATCATCGATCTCGTTCGCACCGCCATGTATTAGCGAACGCAATTTCGCATAACCGGAAAACTCAATTTGCCCGGTGCGCCCACGACGGCGTCACCGGGTTCTCACCAAGACTCCATCCAGCTCGTGGACACCCAACTCCCGCAGCGACCTCGCCCGACCGCTGAGGAAGTTCGCCGCAAATACGGAACCGCCGCCATCTTCCTCTTCATTTGGGAAATCTGGTGCGTCCGCGACGGCTGGTTCCACGCGAATTACGAATACGTCGGCTTCTCCCGCTTCCTCGCCTGGATCTGCGCGCCCATCCTCGCCTTCTGTATCATCATGGCCGCCAGCGCCTCCCGCGCCCTCCGCCGCCAAAGCAGCGACAAGAATCAATCGACCAGTTCGTCCAGCCACTAGACTTGGGGCTGTTGTCAAATTCGGTGAATGCGTCATCCAAAATGAACTCGCTCCCTTGCACAATCAGCGAGGAGGATTCTCCTCGCCCCCGTTGTGTGGGGGAGAGGATCAGGGTGAGGGAGCTTCCCAATCGAATCGCCCGGCAACCACAGCGTCACGACCGCAACCGCGCATGAACCGCCATAAACCGGGCCACGCGCTTCGGGTGCACCGTATTCGACCACAGCCCGTCCATCTTGAAATGTGACCCGACAATGAATCCATCCGCCACGGGGAAATACTTCGCCAGATTCTGCGTCGTCACGCCCGACCCCAAATAGATCGGCAACCGACAATGCTTCTTCGCGTCACGAATGTCCGCCAGCGCCGGCGGATCAGCCGTGACCATTCCCGTAATGATCACCGCGTCGCCCCGCATCATCTCCACCGCCTCCGCCGTCTCGCCCACCGTGATGTCTGACGTAATCGCATGCGAGCTGTGCTTCTTTTTCACGTCGGCCCACACCTGCACGCTCTCCGCGCCAATCTGCTTTCGGAAACGGAGCAGGGGAGCCGCCGACGATTGAATAATTCCCTCATCAGCCACGTGAGCGAACGCAAACCCCTCGACGCGCACAAAATCCAGTCCCGCCGCATGCGCGACCGACACCGCTTCCACATTCGCCCCCGCCAGCACCTGAACCCCGCAGGGCAATCGCGTCGTGTCCTTCACGGCGCGGCCAACGACCGACATCACCGCCACGATTTCCGGGCCCACCGCGCCGCGCAGGTACGGCGTGTCGTGCATGTTCTCAATCATAATTCCATGCACGCCCGCCTGGCGGTACATCTTCGCCTCGCGCACCGCCAGCGCTTCAATCTCCCGCACGCTCCGTCCCCCCGCCGGCGTCCCGGGCAGCGCGCCCAAATGAATCATCGCAATCACCGGTTTCGGACTCGAAAACAACGAATTCTTCGCAGGCATGGCAAATTCATTATAGCGTCCCGCCCGGCAAAACCAAGCGCCTTCGGAATCGCGAGTTCTCTCTTGTGACCCGTGCGCCAACATGGTTTGCTTTTCGCGATGCGCGCGCCGGCCACCATTCAAGCCAACACGCAAACCGACTGGACGATCATTCGTCGTCTGCTCGGCTTGAGCTGGCATTACCGCTCCGGCTGCATCAAGGTCTTCGTTTATCAATTCCTCCTGCTGGCCATGGGCCTGACCGGCCTCGGCTTGACCGGCCTCGGCATCGACTTCATCCGCTATCAGCTCCAGCCCACCGCAAAACCACCGCATTGGCCCTTCGGGTTCATCCCGCCGCCCGCGTGGACGCCGATGAACGTCCTGATGGCGATTGCCGCCATCATGCTCCTGTTGGCATTGTTCCGGGCATTGCTCTCCTACGCGTACAGCGTCGGCGTGGCCGTGCTCGTGGAACGCTACATCGTCGTCGAACTCCGCGCCGACGTGTACGAGAAACTCCAGCGCCTCAGCTTCCGCTTCTACGACGCCAACGAAACCGGCTCGATCATCAACCGCGTCACCGGCGATTCGCGCGCCGTCGCCAACTTCGTCAGCAACGTCCTCATGCAAAGCGTTATCATGGTGTTGTCGCTGGCGATCTACCTGTCCTACATGCTCGCCATTCACGCCAAACTCACCCTCGCCTGCCTGGCCATCGTGCCCTTGTTGTGGGTCGTCGCCGCGTCCTTCTCCCGCCTCGTCCAGCCCCAATACGTCCGTAACCGCGAACTGGTCGATCGCATGATCCTCCACATCGCCGAAACGGCGCAGGGAATCCAGACGATCAAGGGCTTCGCCCGCGAGCGCGACCAGTTCGAAATCTTCCAGCGCAGTAACGACGAGGTCCGCACCCAGCAGCAAAACATCTTCTGGCGCGTTAGCATCTTCGTGCCGACCATCGGCATGCTCACGCAGATCAGCCTGTTCGTCCTGCTGTTCTACGGCGGCCATCTCGTGATCTCGGGCGAACTCGCCCTCGGCACCGGCATGGTTGTGTTCGCGGGTCTGCTCCAACAATTCTCGGGACAAATCTCCAACGTCGCCCAGATCGCCAACACCATCCAGCAGAGCCTCGTTGGAGCGCGCCGCGTGTTCGAAGTGCTCGATGCGCCCGTCGAAATCCTCAGCCCGCCGGGGGCGAAACCGCTCCCGCGCGCCCATGGCGAGATCCGCTTCGAGAACGTCAGCTTCAGCTACAACGGCTCGGACAATCCCGAGCTTCAGGACGTCAATTTGGAGGTCCGCCCGGGCGAATGCATCGCCATCCTCGGCGCCACCGGCTCCGGCAAGACCACGTTGCTCAGCCTGATCCCCCGCTTCTACGATCCGCTCCGCGGCCGCGTGCTGATCGACGGCACCGATGTCCGCGAGTTCAATCTCGACGACCTGCGCCGCAACGTCGGCCTGGTGTTCCAGGAAAGCTTCCTGTTCAGCAATACCGTCGCCGCCAATATCGCCTTCGGTCATCCCCACGCCACCCAGGAGGAAATCGAACGCGCCGCCCGCATCGCCGCGGCCCATGAGTTCATCACCAAATTGCCCAAGGGCTACGACACACTGCTGGGGGAGGGTGGCAAGGATTTGTCCGGCGGCCAGCGCCAGCGCCTCGCCATTGCCCGCGCGCTGTTGCTCGATCCGTCGATCCTGTTGCTCGACGACCCCACCGCCGCGGTCGACCCCGAGACCGAAAAGGAGATCCTCGAAGCGGTCGAAAATGCCGTGCGCAACCGCACGACCTTTATCGTCGCTAATCGCATCAGCACCTTGCGCCGCTCCAACCGCATCATTGTCCTCGAAGACGGACGCATCGTCCAGATGGGCACCCACGACGAGTTGGTGCGCGCCAACGGCCCGTACCGCCGAACCGCGGAGGTCCAGTTCGCCGAGTAACGGCCATGACAACGAAACCCCACGTCACGATCACTCATCTTCGGCGCGAGCCGAATGACGAGGATGAAATCAGCCAGCGCCCGCTGCAGCTCTCGCTGATCTGGCGCATGTTCGGTTACACGAAACCGCACGCCCGCCGACGCAACTGGCTGTTCGCCCTTGTGATCATTCGCGCCATCCAGTTGCCCATGCTCGCCTGGGCTCTCGGCGCGGTCATCAACGGCCCGATCTCCCGCCACGATCCCCACCGGACCGTGTGGGGCGCCGTCGGGTTCCTCGCCCTCGCCGCGGTCACGCAGTTTTGTTTCCATTTCCGCCAACGCCTCGCTCTCGAGCTCGGCGAATCGGTCATCCAGGATTTGCGCCGCGACATCTTCCAGCATCTGTTGCGAATGCCGATGAGTTTCTACAACCACACGAAAATCGGCCGCATCATCAGCCGCTACACGTCCGATGCCGAAGCCATGCGCGTCGGCTGGCAGGATGTGTTTTTCATCACCGCCGTCCAGGCGGGCCAGATGATCGTCTCCGGCCTGCTGATGGTGTGGTACGACTGGGTGCTCTTCCTCGTCGTGCTGGCCATGGCGCCCGTGCTGGCCGCATTGAACTATCATTTCCGCCGCACGCTCAGCCTCGCCAACCGCCAGGTCCAGGAAAGTTGGAGCCGCGTGACCGCCACGCTCGCCGAATCCGTCACCGGCATCCGCGTTACGCAGGGTTTTGTTCGCCAGGACGTCAACGCCGGGCTGTTCACCGACCTGATCAAGGACCATTCGGGCTACAACCTCGGCGTCGCCCGCGCCTCGGGCGTGTTCCTGCCGATGCTCGAACTGAGCAGCCAGACCTTCGCCGCCGCGCTGATTGTCATCGGCGGCTATCGCGTGCTCAACCCGTCCGTCCACATGCAGGTCGGCACGCTGATCCAGTTCTTCTTTCTCGCCAACATGTTCTTCAGCTCGGTCCAACCGATCGGCCAGCAATACAGCCAGGCCCTGACCGCCATGGCCGGCGCCGAGCGCGTTTTTCGCCTGCTCGACACGAAACCCGATTGGGAGGAACCGCCAACCGCCCGCGAGCTGCCGCGCGTCGAGGGCCGCGTCGAATTCCGCCATGTGATCTTCAGCTATATCCCCGACCGTCCCGCCATCAACGACATGAGCTTCATTGTCGAGCCGGGTCAAACCGTCGCGCTGGTCGGTCACACGGGCAGCGGCAAGAGTTCGATCATCAACCTGATCGCCAAATTCTATCTGCCGCAGACCGGGCAGGTGTTGATCGATGGGTTTGATACGCGCGAAATCCTCGGCGACTCGCTCCACCGCCAGATGGGAATCGTCAGCCAGCAAAACTTCCTGTTCACGGGTACCGTGATGGAAAACACCCGCTTCACGCGGCCCATCGCCACGGACGAAGAAGTCATCGACGCCGTCCGCAAACTAGATTTCCTCGACGTGATCGGCTCGCTTTCCGCCGGCTTCTCCACGCAGGTCGGGGAGCGCGGCACGAATCTCTCCCTCGGCGAACGCCAGCTCGTCTGTTTCGCGCGCGCCATGCTGGCCGATCCGCGCATCCTGATTCTCGATGAAGCCACGAGTTCTGTGGACGCCATGACCGAGGCGCGCATCCAACGCGCGCTCACCCGCCTCCTGAAAGGACGCACCAGCTTCGTCGTCGCTCACCGTCTCAGCACCATCCGCCACGCCGATCTCGTCCTCGTCCTCGATCACGGCAAGATCATCGAACGCGGCACGCACCGCCAGCTCATCGCCGCCAACGGCGCTTACGCCGAGCTCTACCGCCAGTTCGTGCGGAAGTAACCAGGAAATCGTCCGTTCCTTCGCGATTCACGAGCCGCGGGGTCCTCAGCCGTTTGTGACAATTGATGGAGCCACGCGCCATTCGGTGATTGATTTTATCCTCTCAACATGGTTATAATGTGCCTCGCACCCCGTACGGGCTCGTCTTCGGAGCCTGGTCGGATCGTTCGTGCGTGAGGCTTGCATGAAGTCGACGTCGGGTAGCCCTCGCCGAGGGAAAATGTTTCACCGGCCTGCGAATCCTCGTCCATTGGCCCGCGTTTTTTTACATACCTTTTACTTAACAGTTTGCGGATTGGGTATAGACTCGCTTCCTCAGCAGGAGAACGCACGGGAGGAAACTATGAAGCTGCGGACTAGGCTGTTTCAGGTATGTCTTCCACTCGGACTGGTATATCTTTGCCTCGCTGTCCCCAACGCCAGCCCCCAAACCAATAGCTGGATCAGTCCCACACGAGGATACTGGGATGATTACACCAAGTGGTCCCTGGGCGTCGCCCCATCCACAAACGCCCAGACCCTGATCCAAATCAACAACGACGCGACCAAGACGGTCACCATCGATTCCTACACTGCCACCGATTTCCCGTCCACCATGATCGTCAGCGATCTGGTGCTCTCCGCTCCGGGTGTCGCCCTCAACACACTGGAATTGGTCGATATCAGCACGAACACGCCCTTGCGGGTTCTCGACACCTTCAGCATCACCGCGGGAGGCGAATTGTATCTGGCCAACTCGGCCATCCTCATGGAAGGGTTTACCAACAGCGCCCTGGTTGTCGACGGTTCCGCCATCCTCGACGTGGGCAGCGTGCTCAACGTCTCGCTCTCGCTCTACAGCGGTCTCGACCCAAGCGCGTTGGGCAGCCTGGTGCTCACGGGCGGGCAACTGATCCTGACGAGCGGTCCTCCCGCCATTATTGCGGCCCCGCCCTCCGCCATTGGCATCAATGGCGTGGCCCAGATGATTGTGTCCAACGGTCAGGTCCAATCAGCAACGGGAGGTATGTTTGTGGGCTCCGGCCAGGGGTCCACCGGCACGCTGGTGATTGCAGGCGGCAGCGTCCTCTGCGCACCGTACAGTCGCCTCGTCGTTGGCATGGAAACGGGCGCGGTCGGCCTCGTTTCCGTTACCAAAGGCAGCTTGATCGTCACCAATTCCTTCAACACGCTCATCGGCTGCGATGGCTATGGCGAACTCGATCTGTTGGGCGGCACGAATTCGTTTGGCGCGATGGAAGTCGGCGGCGATCCCACTGGGCTGGGCACCTTGACCATCGCCGGCGGCGTCAACTCGATCTCTGCGGGGCTCTCGGTCGGCACAAGCATCGGCGCCACGGGTACGGTCTTCATGTCGGGCGGTCAATTGATTGACACGAATGTAACATCCACGATCGGCCCTTGGGGCTACGGCATCCTTGCCATCTCCAATGGCACCTGGCTCGGGAGCACCCTCAACCTCGGTGTCCATGCCGTGCCCGCCCAATCCAATGTCACCGCCTCGTCTGCCTATGGCGAAATCGATATCAGCGGCGGCACAATGACGCTGTATTCCCAACTGGCCGTCGGCACTTGCCCCAGCGGCGGCGTCGGCGTGGTCAATATCACCGGCGGCGCCCTCTACGTCACCAACGCCGCCCACAACGCCGTCCTCAACCTCCGCGACGGACAGGTGAACCTGAACGGTGGATTCCTTCAGATCGATACATTGGTCTGGACCAACATTGCTGGCACGTTCATCCGTGGCAACGGCACGCTCGTCATCCGTAACTTCATCGACATTATCCCCAATTCATGGAAAGCCCAATACGGGTTGTCCCTGGTGGACCCCACTCTCGCCAGCACCGATTCGGACGGTGACGGGATGAACAACCAGCAGGAGTATCTGGCCGGAACCGATCCCACCAACAGCGCCTCCTCGTTTCGAATTACTTCGGTCCTGCCGTCTGGCCGCGACATTCGCCTGACTTGGAACGTGGTCACGAATAAGTCGTACATTGTCCAGGCGGCCAACGGCTCGCCGTCCGCCACGTTTACCTATCTGGGTACCGTTATCATTCCCGCCTCGCCGCCAATCTCGCAGACGAACTTTTTCGACGTGGGTGGCCTAAACTACCCCGGACCGCGGTTCTACCGAATCCAACTCGTCACGCAGTAGGGAAGGGGACCCATCATGCGCACTTCATCAAGTCGTCAATGGTTTTCGCGAACCGGCTTCACACTGACCGAACTGTCCGTGCTCGTCGGCGTCGGAGCGCTGCTCTCCAGCCTGTTGCTGGCCGACCTGACCCAAACCCGGCAAAAGCTCCTCCAGCAATCCTGCGCCGCCAACATGAAACAGTGGGGCGTGGCCATGGAGTTGTACTCCCAGGATTGGGGCGTGTTCTACTACGACGTGGGGGGCCTCCACTTCTCTGACTACGGCAGTCCCCTTTACCGCTATCTCGGCACGACCGCCAACGCCGACCGATATGGTCTCCGGGCTTGCCCGGCGCGTGTGGCGGCCCTTCCACTGTCGACATTCGAAGGTTCGACTGCGGTCCTAAACTACGAAATGCCGGTCGGCACGTACCGGCGTGGCTTGGCATACGGGAGTGCAAATTCAGGAAGCAGTCCGTATTATTACGGCACGTCGCCATGCCCGTGCTACTGGCCGAACTTGAAGTCATGCCACGATCCGGCCCAGTTGCTCCTGATGATCGAGAACAACGGGCATACGACGGAAGCTGGTGGCCTGTTCGCGTCGGTGACGACAGTCGTACCAACCGATGCCGACCAAGTACCGGCGATCTACCGCCACGGCGGTCTGATCAATTGCCTGTTCGGCGACCTGCACGTCGAAGCCGTTACGACCAATACACTGCGCGCCGCGGATGCCATGGGTAAGGGCGGTCCATGGTTCACGCTGAATTGACCGCAGACTCATCATGCGCACATCACCAAAGCGTCAATGGCTCTCGGAAATAGGTTTCACACTGACCGAACTGTCCGTGCTCGTCGGCGCCGGAGCCTTGCTCTCCAGCCTGTTGCTGGCCGACTTGACCCAAACCCAGCAGAAGTTCCTCCAGCAATCCTGCGCCGCCAACATGAAACAATGGGGCGTGGCCATGGAGTTGTACTCCCAGGATTACCGCGGGTCGTTGTACTACGACGTGGGGGGCCTCCACTTCGACGAACCCGGTAGCCCGTTACTGCCCTATGTGGGCGCCCGTACCACCACGGATATTCGGAACCTGCGCATCTGCCCGGCTCGCGCGGCCGCGCTTCCGCAGCTGGCTCTTTCAACGGGAGTCTACAGCTATAATATGCCCGTCGGCACCTACCGCAGGGGCCTGTCGTACGCAAATGCAGATACGTCGGCAAGCCCGTATTACAGCGGAAATCCGCCCTCGTATTGGCCCAACCTGAAGTCGTGCCGTAATCCCTCGCAGCTTCTGCTGCTGATCGAGTGCAATGGCCATACGCTCCATGCGGGTGGCTTGCTGCCCTCGGCGATCACCGTCCTCGGGCTCGATCCTGATCAAGTACCGCCCATCTATCGCCATGGCGGCTTGATCAATTGCCTGTTCGGCGACCTGCATGTCGAGCTTGTCACCACCAATACTCTCCACGCGCAGGATGCACTGGCTCCCACCAGCCCATGGTTCGAACTGAATTAGCCACACCGCTGCAGGGCGAAAACTGGCGGAGGGGGCGAGATTCGAACTCGCGAGGGCCTTTCGACCCCACACGCTTTCCAGGCGTGCGCATTAGACCACTCTGCCACCCCTCCGAGCGCTGAGACCGGCACGACTTTACTGCGGCGGCGGTTCCTTCGCAAGCGTGCCGTCGGTCAACTGCTGCAGCAGCCACTCCTCTTCGAGCGGGCCGAGATTGAACCGCAGCGCCGTCTTCTCGACCGCCTCCAGCTTGGTCATCGTGGGATGTTCCCGTCGAAGCGTGTTCAACCAATCGAGCGCTCTTGCGCGCTTCTCCGCCTGTTCCTTGCTCATTTCCGTGAACGAGATTTCTTTACCGGGGCCGACCCCGCCGCGCGCTGCAGCCGGTCCCGCACCGCCAGCCCTAGCCCGCTTGCCGGCGGCAGAATGGCGAGGATCACGTCGGCCTGTTGCCTATCGGCTTCGCGCATTTGATCGAACAACGTCTGCGCGTACAGCTGGCTGTCACCATAATTGGACATGATGTAGAAGGTCTTTCCCTCGCGCTTCAATTCCTCCACGCGCCGCTTCATCATCACCACGGCTTCCTCGGCTGTGCCGTCGAGCAGTTCGATTCGCGCCCGTGGAGAATAGTGCCTGATCGACATGCCGGGACCCGCCAGCCCTTTGCGCGCCACCTCGTCCTCCACAATCGACGCCAAAGTCACCTCACCGAGGACCTTCTCCAATTCCTCCCGCGGGACACCGCCGGGACGCAAAATGGCCGGCGGCGATTGCGTGAGATCGAGCACCGTGGATTCCACGCCCATCGGCGTCGGCCCTGCATCCAGGATCAAATCGACGCGGTCGGCCAGGTCTTCGAGAACGTGTTGCGCGCGGGTCGGACTGGGCCGTCCGAATCGGTTGGCGCTGGGCGCGGCGATGCCCGCCCCGGTGGCGGTCAGTAGCGCCGCGGCAACGGGATGCCCCGGCATTCGCAACGCGACCGTCGGCCGATGCGCAGTCACTTCACCGGGCACGAGGTCGGCCTTCTCGACCACAAAGGTCAACGGTCCCGGCCAGAAACGGCTCGCCAGCGATTCGAAGGACTGCGGCACGGTCTTCATCAACGACCGCGCCATCGCTGCGTCGCGCACGTGAACGATCAGCGGGTCCCAATCGGGACGTTCCTTCGCAGTAAAGATCCGGTGGATCGCTTTCAGGTTGAGGGCCAGCGCGCCAAGTCCGTACACGGTCTCGGTGGGGAAGGCGACCAGTCCGCCCCCGCGGAGAATCGCCGCCGCCCGCTCCATCACCTCTTGTTCGGGCGCCTTCGCGTTGACGTGAACGACATGGTTCATTCGTCACCGAACGACGTCCCGATGGCGCGAGCCATGCCGATCAATTGCGACCGCGGAGAAATCAGGCGCGGAGCATGCCCGGGAATCGACAGGGACACGCACGTGATCTTGCCCCCACGCAGACTGGCCATGCAATTGAACTTCCCGGCAATGACCATATCGACCGCCGCCGTGGCGAATTGGGTGGCCAGAAAACGATCGAACGGACTCGGCGTGCCGCCACGCTGGAGATGTCCGAGAATCGTGTACCGCGTCTCCAGCCCGGTGAAGCTTTCGATCTGCTTGGAGAGAACTGCGCTGATGCCGCCGAGCCGGATCGCTTCGGGGGAACCGGTGACGCGGTCGCGGATAACCACATCGCCATCGACAGGCCGCGCGCCTTCCGAGACGACCACGATGCTGAATCGTTTGCCGCTCCGGCTTCGCTGCATGATCTTGTTGCAAATCGACTTCAGGTGATAGCGGATTTCGGGAATCAAAATGACGTCGCCGCCACCAGCCACGCCCGCGGTAAGCGCCAGCCAGCCGGCCGTGCGTCCCATCACCTCAACCACCATCACGCGATGATGCGACGCCGCCGTCGTGTGAAGTTTGTCAATCGCTTCCGTGGCCGTGGTGACGGCCGTATTGTATCCGAACGTCAGATCGGTCCCGCGCACGTCATTGTCGATCGTCTTCGGGACTCCGACGATCCGCAGGCCAAGCTTCGACATCTTGTGACAGCATTGAAGCGTGCCGTCCCCGCCCACCGCGACCAGCGCGTCCAACTTCAGCGCGCGATAGTTGCGCACCACGTCCCGCGAGGCATCACGCGTGCGTTCCGGATGATGATGGTCGGCGACATATTCGAAGGGATTATCGCGATTTGTTGTGCCCAGGATCGTTCCGCCTTGGGTCAGTATCCCTGATACGTCATTCCAATGCAGCCATTTGCCGTGGCCGTTGACCAGCCCGCGAAACGCATCGTAAAAGCCGAATACGCGGATGTTGTGATTGGCCATTGCCGCTTTGGCGACACCGCGCACCACGGCGTTGAGACCGGGCGCATCTCCCCCGCCCGTGAGTAGTCCGACTCGCTGAATTCGGTTCACTCTCGGGAGTGTGGCACACTTGGCGGATGGTGAGAAGCAGGTTTTTCTTGCCGATACCCACCGGCCGTGAAAAACTGCCTGCTGACTCTTCCATGAAGAATACCGCTATCTTGCTGATCGACTGTCCTGACCAGAAGGGAATTGTGGCCGCCGTGTCCGAGTTTCTCTTTTGTCATCACGCCAACATCCTGCACGCCGACCAGCACCAGGATGACGACCAGAAATTGTTCCTGACTCGCGTCGAATGGGATCTCGCGGACTTTGGCTTGCCAATTGAGGAGTTTGGGAAGGCGTTCGCTTCCATCGCGGAAAAGTTTCGGATGCGATGGCGGTTGGCCTTGTCTTCCAGGCGACAACGCGTCGCGCTCTTCGTCTCCCAGCAGGACCACTGCCTGGCCGATTTGCTCTATCGGCACGCCAGCGGGGAACTGGCTTGCCAGATTCCTCTCATCATCAGCAATCATCCCGTCGCCGAGCGGCTGGCCTCTTTTCATCAAATTCCCTTTCACGTCATTGATGTGGACAAGGCCGGCAAAGAGGAGGCGGAACGCCAGCAACTGGCTCTCCTCCGGGAGAACGGAATCGAGCTGGTCGTGCTGGCGCGGTACATGCAAATCTTGTCCGCCAACTTCGTGGCGCAGTACCCCCAGCGGATCATCAACGTCCATCATTCCTTTCTGCCCGCTTTCAGCGGCGCGCGACCGTATCACCGCGCGTTCGAACGCGGCGTGAAACTCATCGGGGCGACCAGCCATTACGTTACCGAAACCCTCGACGATGGGGCGATCATCGAGCAGGACGTCGTCCGCATTTCGCACCGCGACCAATTGGAAGATCTGGTGCAAAAGGGACGCGATCTGGAGAAAGTCGTTTTGTCGCGAGCCGTCCGCTGGCATATCGAACACCGGATTCTCGTTTATTCAAAGAAGACCGTCGTGTTTGATTAGTTTCGAGAATTGCTCGGAAAATTCTGCCACCGCCCGCGGAGGTTGCTGGAGCAAACAGCCATGGACATCCGCGGTTGGTGGGGATTGTCCCCACCCTTGGTTGCGTGGAAGCAAGCGATTTCTTGGCGCGGCGGCAGTCGTTTGTCGCGTGTTTGTAACAGCCGCTTGCCACGCCGGTTGCAGACGAAACTCTAACCGTCCTCTGGCATTCCATGTGCTCTACACCGGCCCCCTATGAGATCCAAGGCTACCAGTGTGCAGAGGAAGACCATTTTGGTCGTTGAAGATGACGAGGCAGCAGGCGAACTCGTTTGCGAATCGCTCAAAGAAGCCGGCTTCAAGACGCACTGGGTGAGGGACGGCATCGACGCGCTCAATTACATCCTCGAGTCCCGCCCCGACGGAATCGTCCTCGATCTGCTCCTGCCCCGGCTCAACGGTTTTGAAATCTGTGGGATGGTCCGCAAAAGCCGCTCCGTGCAGTGGACGCCGATCATCATGATGTCCGGCCGCATCGAGCACCACGACAAAATGCAGGCATTCGAACTCGGCGCCGACGATTACGTGAGCAAGCCCTTCCGTATCGATGAATTGGTCGCGCGGGTCGAAGCGGTGCTCCACCGCAACGCCGGAAACTACGAATCCACTCCGTTCGCCAGTTCGTACAACAACTAACCGTCCGGCGTGGGCCTGGTTCGCGACTCCGTCTCTCCGCGCGCAATCGGTGTCGTCACATCTCCTGCCGCATCACAACCGTTGGATTGTCATGCCGCCATCGACCATCACGACCTGGCCGGTGGAGTAGGGGAGGTCACCGCGCGCCAATGACGCGACCGCCTTGCCCACGTCTTCGGGCAAGCCCCATCGGGGTTGAATGGCCAGGCCTTCACGAAAGAGTTTGTCGTACCTGGCCTGCACCGCCGCTGTCATATCCGTCTTGATCACACCGGGGCGAACCTCGTACACAGGAATGTCGAACTCGCCAAGCCGCGCCGCCCACAGTTGTGTCGCCATCGCGATGCCGGCCTTTGAGATGCAGTACTCCCCCCGATTGATTGACGCCACCGTCGCCGAGATCGATGAGACGTTGACGATGCAGCCGTCGAACGTCGCATCCGCGTTGCGCTGCTCGACCATCCAGTTGGCCGCCGCTTGCGTCAGAAAATACGGACCCTGCAAATTCGTGCGCATCACCTGCTCGAAGCTCTCTTCGGTCGCTTCCAGAATATCGCGGCGTTCCTTCGGCGCAATCCCCGCATTGTTGACGAGCACGTGCAGCCGGCCGAAACGTTGACGGATCGACGCCAGCATTCGCGCGCGGGCGTCGCGGTCGGCCACGTCGCACTGACAGTACAACACCTCCGCGCCAGGCGTTCGCAGTGCCGCCAGCGCGTCCTGCGCGGCGCTCTCCGGTCGCACGCCGCACACGGCAAGATCGAATCCGTCGCGCGCCAGCGCCTGCGCGACGCCGAATCCGATGCCGCGCGACCCACCCGTAACCAGAGCGACGCGTTTCATATCACGCCTTCAAGTCCGGGAGCGAGACCCAGGCCCGCTTCGCCCACGACTCAAGGCCTTTCTCCGCCAGTTGAACGCCTTTCGCGCCCTCGATCAACGACCAGCGGAACGGTTCGTTTTTCACCACATGCCGCAGAAACAGTTCCCATTGAATCTTGAACGCGTTGTCATACGACTGATGATGCGGAACCTGTTGCCAACCGTCGCGAAAATCGATCGGGCTGTCAATGTCGGGATTCCACGTCGGGCGCGGCGTCGCGCCGTACGATTGCACCCAGCAGTGTCGCAACCCCGCCACGGCGCTTCCCTTCGTTCCGTCCACTTGCAGCGTCAGCAAATCGTCCCGTCGCACGCGAACGCACCACGAGGAATTGAAATGCGCGATCACTCCGCCCTCCAATTCGAACGTCGCATACGCCGAATCGTCGGCTGTACACGTGTAGGGCATGCCGTTTTCGTCCCAGCGTTTCGCCACGTGTGTCGCTCCGAGGCACGAAACTGCTTTCACGCTGCCGAACAGATTATCGAGCACATAGCGAAAATGGCACAGCATGTCGATGATGATCCCGCCGCCGTCTTCCTTGCGGTAATTCCACGACGGACGCTGCGGAGTGACCGTGTCGCCCTCGAACACCCAGTAGCCAAACTCACCGCGCACCGACAGAATCTGCCCGAAGAACCCGCTGTCCCGCAGCATCTTCAGTTTCAGCATTCCGGGCAGCCACAGTTTGTCCTGCACCACGCCGTTCTTGACCTTCGCCTTCTTCGCGCGCCGATACAGATCGAGCGCTTCCGCCGTGCTTGTCGCCACGGGCTTCTCGCAATAGATGTGTTTGCCGGCATTAATCGCCATCTTCACCGCTTCGGCGCGGCGATCGGTCGTCTGGGAATCAAAATAGATGATGTTGTTCTTGTCCGCGAGCGCTTCATCGAGGTCGGTTGTCCAGCGGTTGACACCGGCCTGCGCCGCCAGTTTCTCCAGCTTGGCTGGGCTGCGCCCCACCAGCGTCGGCTCGGGCATGATCACCTCTTGCTCGTTGATTCGCACGCCACCCTGCTTGATGATCGACACGATCGACCGCATCAGGTGCTGGTTCGTTCCCATGCGGCCGGTCACGCCGTTCATGATCACGCCGACTTTGTGAGTTTTGGTCGTTTCCACGTTCTTGCCTTCCTTACGCATTCGGTTTCCTGGTGCACTGCGGCTGCGCGCCCGCCGGCAATGGCGGCGCCTCGACGCCCGCTTTCGGCAACGTCCCGTCCAGTTCCTGGCGCCAGTGGGCCACGTCCCCGGCCGGGCCATAGCAGTAAATCATGCGCAACGGTTTGTCGCCGATGTTGGTGAGCTGATGAAACACAGTCGGCGGAATGTACACCGCCTGGCCCGTCGTTACGGTCTGGCGTTCGTTGCCCAAACACATCTCGCCCGTCCCCTCGACGATGAAATAAATCTCTTCCTGCTCCTGGTTGTGCCACGGAACCTGCCCGCCCCTGGGTTCGAGCGTGACGTTGCCCATGCAGAAGTTCTTCGTTTGAATCGGCGACGCGCCGCCCGTGACATTCTGCGTTCGTCGACGGGCAGGATAGGTGCGCCCCGTGATGTTGTTGAGATCGGCAATGATCATTTCATTCCTCCAAAAAACGTCAGATACGGCCCTCGGTTCGCCACTCGTTGCACGTACAACGCGACTTCTCGCGCGTGATAATCACCCCACATGCTCGACTCACCGCATGGCACGCTCCGTTGCGGCGGAATATAGTCCCAGCCGTTCGGACGGTGGTACACACTGTGAAGAATCAACCCGTCGTGTTTTGCCCCCGTGCTCAGGTACGGTTCATCAAACAGCGTGTCGAGAATCGTCAACCCGGCCTGGTAATACCGCTCGCCCGACTTGCCGAGGTATTCTCCAAGCCGCAACAATCCCTGTGCGGCAATCACCGCTGCGGAACTGTCCACCGGCTCAAACTCATTGAACGGATCGGCGGGCCGGTCGAGGTAATCGCCCAGCTTGTACAGCAACGGCGCGCCCGTGTCCCAATACGGAATGCCGTCGGTCGGCGTGTTTTCGATGTAGAAATCGCAGGTCGCGCGCGCCGCCCGTTCGAACAGCGGCCGATAGCGTTTCTCTCCCATCGCGTCGAGAAACTCAAGTTCCTCGGCGAACCCGCACATCGCCCATGCCAGGCCTCGCGTCCACGTCGTGAACGGCGAATAGCCCTGCTGCGAATTCGGGCAGCGAAACGCGCCGTTATTAACGTTGAAAATCGCCTCGTGCGCGACGCGTCCGCGAACGTCGAATGCGTCGCGTCCGCTGCCATAATAGACGCAATACGTGGCCGTTGATCGCGCGTGATCGAGGAGGCGTACCAACAGCGAGATCCGCTCGTCACTCTCGCCCATCAACGTGTGGCCGAGTTGATGGGCGATCGCCAGCGCCCGCAACGAGCGAATCGTGTCCACGAACAGCGAATGCGGGCCGTTGAACGAGTAAATGTAGCCGCCGTCGCGCAGGGCCGCCCACCGGCTCGCCTGAACCGCTCCGGAACACTTCAACGCCAACTCGTAGAAGTTCCGTTCCCACGCGTTCTCGGCAAGGCGCTCTTCGTTCATCAACCGTAGCAGATTCCCATACGTGCTGACGTTGTTGAACCCGTGATCGTGCACGCCCAGGTGCGTGATGTGCCCGGCCATGGCGCGCACCGTATGGTTGCGCCCGATCCGCAGGAAGTCCTTCTCTCCCGTCGCGTCGAATTGCAGGAGCGCCGAGCCGTATTGGAATCCCTGTGTCCATTCCGTCCACCCGCGCGCCGTGTAGCGTCCCTGCACCGTGAACACCGGCGACCCCTTGGCCGCGTCGTAATTCTTTTCAATGGCAGCAATCTTGGCGGCTGACAGCTCCCACAGTCGGTCGATCTTGCTGTTCAGTTGAGCGGGGCGCAGCTTGAGGTTGACGTTCATCATGGCTAAAACCGTTTCCCCTTTCGCAGGTGCAGGACGACGATCTGGCAGTTCTCCATCGCTTCGTAGGTGTGCGACAGGACCGCATCGAACTGGATCGCTTCGCCCGGTTTCAACTGGTGCCTTTCATGGGGGAGCGTCACGGATAGCCGGCCCGACAACAACCAGCATACTTCGTAATCATCGCGGTGAATCTCCGGTCGCGAAACCCGGGCGCCCTTCGGCGCAGCCCCGAACAGGATCCGTACATTCCCATATTGGACCTCGCGAAATACAAAATCGCCGCCCACATGCGAGGTCTCGACGGCCCGTTGCGCGGTGCGTGACTCGGCCAGGTACAGCATCTCCGTCGCGTTCATGCCGAACACGCGGCTGAGACGAAACAGGGTCTCCAGTTCCGCGCTGCTCTGGTTGCGTTCGAGTTTCGAGATGACCGCCGGCGAGATGCCCGAACGCTCGGAGACATCGTGAATTGTCAGGTCGTCCCGTTTGCGGAGATCGCGCAGGAACGAGAAATCATACGTCGGCGCTTCAGCGGACTTCGATGTGATGTGCTTTCGCATACGATACACTATCGCCAATAATGTACTGTTTGCGAAATAAATGCAA
This sequence comes from Verrucomicrobiia bacterium, assembly GCA_035501175.1. Classification (GTDB taxonomy): domain Bacteria; phylum Verrucomicrobiota; class Verrucomicrobiia; order Palsa-1439; family Palsa-1439; genus Palsa-1439. The sequence continues at coordinate 123,763 of DATJWQ010000095.1, forward strand.
GAGGATTTCCCAACTAATCGTTGCCGCGAATTCCCTCCGAAAAACGTCAGGGAAGATTCGGTTCGTCCGGAGCGGCCGGACGCCGCCGTAATGGCCGCAGCCCTCTTAAGAACGCTTCATGGCTCGTATCGAGAGTGAACGGCACGGTCACCCTCGCCACCAGCTGGACTTTCGGACCCGCGCAGCACGTGAACGGAGGAATGCTATTCAAAACGATCGACCCGGCCGAAACAACCGAGGCTTCGCCAATCTCGAGCGTTTTGCCTCCGGAGCACGAAATCAATGTTCCGGCGCCGATGACGGCTTGCTTCCCAATGACAACCCGACCCGCCCCTCGCGTATGTGCCACGATGGTCGATCGCAGCCCAATAAGCGCCCCGTCCTGCAGCTCAATCGCGTCCGGGTGATCGTTTTCCAGGTACACGTCATCCCCGATGAAAACGCGGCCCGTGATCTTGACGCCCCGCAGGCGATGCAGAAACGGCCGGAGCGTCTTGGCGCCGGGCAGAAACCGGGCCATCAAATGGAGCGGGCGATTGAAGATTCGTCGCGGAAGCGATTGCATGATGTTACAGGCTGCGCCGGGCAAACCCCAGCTTGCCCGTCGCCACCACCTCCTCGTTCACGCGAACTGTCCCTTCCACCAGCGCACGGTCACCGACGAATTTGCTCACGACCACGTCAATCTCCATTCGTTCCCCGGGCACGACGGGGACCAGAAACCTCATGCCGTCGAGCGAGCCGAGCACGAGAAAATCCCCCGCCGCGATGCCCGTGCCCGTTGTCTTCGCAAACAGGATCGACGCCGCTTGTCCGATGGCTTCCACAATGAGCGTGGCCGGCATGACTGCGCGCCCGGGAAAATGGCCGAGAAACTGGAGCTCGTTTCCGGTGACGTTTTTGATGGCCTTGATGTTTTTGCCGGGCTCCAACGAAACCACGGAGTCGATCATCAGCATCGGAAATCGCTGTTTCAGCACCGCCTGCACTTCCTCGAAGTTCATCACTGGCTTGGTCATGGGCATTCCTCGTGTGATGTTCTCAGCGCCGCCGCAGAATCATCGCCGTCGCCCGCGGCAAAAAGCGCGAGCCAGGAGGAACCGTGCTGGCGCCGGAAACCAAAGATGTCACCCGCAGGCCCGCCGCTTCCGCCATCTGCAGCGGCTCGCTCTCCTGATGGTATTCAAATACGTGGTCGCGCTGGGCCGATTCGAGGGCCGTGCTGAAGAATACAAGTCCGGTTGTTGACACCTGACGTCCCATCGACAGGAAGAGCGGTTTTGGATTGGACAGGTGTTCCGCAAGCATCGCCGAGATGATGCCCTGGTATTGCCCATCGGCGTTTTCAACCGCCAGCGCATCCCGCGCGGCAAAACGTACCCTGCCTTTGTGGCCGGACACGCCCAACAACCGATTCGCGACGGCGACCGCGGGCGGACTGATGTCCGCGCCCTCGACGCGAATGTCCGGGCGTTCCTCGGCCGCCAGGAGACTGAGAACTCCGTGTCCCGAGGCCAGTTCCAGCACGCGCCCGTCGGCCGGCAGCCGACGCAGGAAGCCGTCCCGAAACAGCGCGAGGTGATCGATCATCGACGGCCAGAACGCATAGATAAGGATCGCCGCCCACATATACGGCACCATGTAGCCTTCGTCCTCGTAAACTCCGCTCATGATTTCCGGCATCGCCTCTGGCGTGTAGCGACCGGCCTTCTCATACACCAGCCGGGCTTGCGCCACCCCGAGGCAATACTTCGCGTAGCCGTGCGCCGCTTCATCGAAGACGCCCTCCCCGTACGCCGCCCCGGCCCATCGAGCCAATGGGTCCAGCAGCCACGTGCATAATTCCTCGTTGGCCTCAAACGTCGCGCGCGCTGCCGGCGCAAACATCTTCGCCTTGCGGTCCATTGCGTCCAGAAAAGCTTGTGCGTTTTTCATAACAGAATCTAATCCACAGAGTATACATGTCGGACCAATCTTACCATAGGCCGAATCAGATCCACGCCATCCCATGGCGAGCCAAAGACGTGCATCCGACCCAGCTTCACAATTCGATCGACGCCCGTCCGGCCCGCGGCTTGTGCGAGGGCCTCTTCGCGTCGGGCATCGCCGATGGCCAACCCCATCGTCTGCACCGCCCCGCCGAACCGTGAAATCGCGTCCAGCAAATCGTCCACCACGAGAACATATAGCGTCCGGCCCTGTGTCGGCTTGGGAATGTCCGGGCCTGCCCCGAGAAGGATCGTCCAATCGGGCGATTCGGGAAAGAAGGCCTTGCGCCCTCTGTCGCCGAGAAGCCACGACGCCCGCGCCAGGCAGATCGCCGAAGTCAACGAGGGATGGATCTCCTCTCGGGGATGCACCCGGTTCTCTTCAGCGAACGCCTGCTTGAGACCTTCCACGAACGCGCTGACATCTCCCGCGGCGCCCTTTTCAAGGAACAGGCACTGCGGCGAGGAGCAGGCGCGTTGATCGAATTGCCAGACATCGCGAGCGATACGCTGGCACCACGTGGCCCGCTCCTCCGCGTTGTTCCACGTCGGAGAATCCATGACGGCGACCGACAGCCGCGGCCCAAATACGGCCACACGAGCCCAGTGGGGAAAGGGCAGGGCGCGAATTTGGGAAACCGCCTCGGCGCCGCCCCAGATCATCGCCCCGTCGACCGTCTCCGCCATGGCCTGATGGAGATCGAGTCGGGAATGGTCAAAGCCAGCAAGGGCGATTCGTTCGACCAGGGCTCCATCTCGATCTGCCTCGTGGAGCTTCTCCAAGAATCGCGCCGTTGGTTCGAGCAAGCCGCCGGGCACGCGCACCAGGCAGGCATTCCCGCCGAGCAGTGCACAGGACATCGACAACACCGGCTGAATTTCAATATTGCCCGCCGGCCAATGACCGACCACCCCCAGCGGAAACACTCGCAGGCTGGCACGGCCTTCCTTGCGCCAGCCGCCATCGAGCAAATCCGGGCCCAGTTCGCGTTCGAGAATCGGCTCCAGTGTGCCCCGCCGCAGCCAGAGCCGAAGAAATGCGATACCGGGAATCTCGTCAGTCCCTTTCCCGCACAAGGCTGCCGACCAACGCTCGAAAATATCGATGACCGCGTTCGGCGAAATCTCCTTCGACGCAGCAGCCTGCCGCAAACGCCGGCCCAGAGCGGCGATTTGCGTCGGCGAATCGATTGTCTGGATCCGGTCATTCATACGCGGCCATTTCCACGTCCCGACGTCCACGCGAGGTCTCGACATTCCCGCAACCTCTGACTTCTGCTTTGGGGGCGCGTCCGATAAATCGAAAATACGTGCCGCGCCTGCCACACGGGCATCCATCATAACCGATGATCTTTGCGATGTCCTCGGTCAACACGAGAAAGCCGGGGAAACTCGTCGGCAACACGCTGCAGACCTGTACCAGGCCCTGTTCCCCCGCCGCCACCGGCTCGAGTGTCAGCGGGTTCCTCACGACCACGTCGGCAAACGCGGGCACATGCTTGTTGCCCTGCTCGCAGTCCGGATACACGACTCCGACGTTCTCGACCATCCCGTAAAAATCAATGACACGCCCCGGCGACGCTCCAAAAACCGACGCCACACCCTCCGCAAACACTTCCCTGGTGACCGACTGTTTCTCCAATCGTTTCCAGCCGCCACTATGCAGGATGTGCACCTTCGGCAGGGGGAGCCGGATGCCGCGGGTTTTGAGCGGTTGAACGAACGAATTCCAAATCACATACGTGAACCCGTACACCAACACCTCCGCATCCTTCCATTTCGCGGCGCACTCCAACAGCTTTTCCAAATCGATTTCCAAATTCCCGGTTTGTGCCGGCCGCAAACAGCACACGATCTCCGTGGCGAACGCGCGCAGACTTTGGACGGCAGCGCCGCGGGCCCCCAATTCCTGACGACCACTCAATGTCTCGGTCGTATCGATTACCAGATAGGGCCGTCGCGCCGAGCCAAGAAAATCCCGGAAAATCGCCATGGCGCCTTTGGACATCCGCTTGGCCGTCGCCGCGTCCAATGCGACGCGGCTCGGGGTTTGTCCCGTCGTGGAGCTTGACGCAAGGACGCGCGTCACCTCGCCGGCCTCGACCAGCGCCAGTGGCGGATTCGATTTGAAGATGCCCGTCGGCAGGAACGGCAAATCGGCGATTCGACTCGCCGTGCGGAAATCCGTCGGCCAATGAGCGACGTAATTGCCGAAGCGTGCATTCTGTTCGCACGCACCCGCGAGTTCTTCCTTCAAGAGATCGAGCAACGCCGCGTCACGCTGCTTCGGCTCAAGCGCGTATGGCGAGCCCGTTAGAAGCCCGTTGATGCGTTCCTCGATTGTCATCGGCGCACTCATTTGATCGAACCCAACCGGTGGCGGGCCATCTTGCCCGTGGAAGTCCTGGGCAATTCTTCGACCAGATTGATCGCGCTGCAGACCCAGTGGACCGGCAACGCGCGACGGATTTGAGCCGGCAGATCACGCGCTCCATTTTCCGGAACTACAAACAGCGCGAGCGCGTCGCCGGCTTCGGGATGAGGCACCGAAGTGGCGGCGCATTCGCAAACGCCGGCAACCGCTCGCACCCGCGTCTCGATCTCGGCGAAACTCACGCGGACGCCCCGCATCTTCATGAAATCGCCTTTTCGTCCCTTGAGCCAGATGTATCCGTCCGCGTCCAGGGAGCCGATATCCCCGGTCTTGAGCCAGCCCTGCGAGAATTTTCGCGCCGTCTCCTCGGGGTCATCGAAGTAGCCCAGCGTGACCGACGGCCCTTTGACCCAAATCTCGCCGGTCTCATCCGTCGCGAGCTCCCGTCCCCCTTCATCAAAAGCAGCGACCTTCAGATTATCCAGTGGCACTCCAGCGCTGCCCAGTTTTTGTGTCAGACGCTCCGGAGGCAGGCAACTGATTCGCGCCGTCGCCTCGGTCTGGCCGTACATGACATAAAACGCTGCCGACGGAACGATCTCACGCATCTTCGTCACGCTCTCGGTCGCCAGCGCGCCGCCAGCCTGCAGGAATCGCCGCAGGCCGGGCAGGGGAACGGTCGCGAGGCTGGAGCGTCGCAGCAAAATGTTATAGGTGGTCGGCACGCCCGCGATACTGGTGCAGCCATATTCATTGATGGCCCGCAGCACCTTGTCCGGAAACATGAATCGCGAATCGAACACCACGCTCCCGCCCTGATACAAATGTGAGTGGACCACGCTTGCGCCGAAACAATAGCTGATCGGCAGAATCAGCATCGCGCGCTCGTCAGTCCCCAGCCCCTGGCTGCGGACAATCGCCTCCGTGTTGGCGATCAAATTGCCGTGGCTGACCATGACCAATCGCGGCACGCCTGTCGACCCTGAGGTCGGCATCAGCGCCGCGAGATCATCCTTCGCGCAGGCCGCAGGCGCCAGCGACGGGGCAGGGCGGCCATCGGGGCATCCCTTCAAGTGGAGCACGCCAAGTTTGTCTGGCCAGTCACATTGAATCGCCTCATCCGTCCACACAGCCCTGGCTCGTGTCCTGACGCACAGTGTCTCGCCAGAATCGGTCAGCACGCGACCATCCAGCGGGACCGGCACGAGCCCGGCGTACATCGTCCCCAGATAGGCCAGTGTGCTGGATGGCGTAAGATTGCAGCTGATGAGAATTCGGTCGCCCGGACGCAAACCCGATGACAAAAATGTTCCCGCAAAACCCCGAATCAAGCCCGGAACTTCCTCGGCGGGAACGGCTTGTCCCGAAGCGGCATCAATCAGTTGAGAATTTGGTCCGAGACGGCGGAGGATCTCGCCTGCAAAATTCATGTCGGCCGAGGATTTCACGTATCAGACGCTCCCGAATCAAGCCGTTCACTGCGGAACCGAGTTGTTCCGCATGGCCCGCAACCTGCCAAACTCAGCCTCTTGGTGCGGACAACTTCGCTTGCACGATCTTCACGATCTGCCGCACGTTTTCCATTTCCATGACCTCGTCCACGTCGAAACTCAACCCAAACACTTGCTCAAGGCTGCTGACCAGCGCCACGTGGCCGAGCGAATCCCAAGGCGGGACATCGCCTGGTTTGGTGTCGATATTGATGGACCGAGGATCGACGTCAAATGCAGCTTTGAACGCCTCCTGCACTTTTTTCAACAAGTCTTCCATTTCCCTTTAGCCTTCTCGTTTACCCAGGTAGTCCAATAGCAAGTTTAGCACCAAGCTGCAATACCCGTGCCACCGTCTATCGTGAGTGTTTGACCGTTGATTCCAGATGCGGCTGACGAGCACAGGAAATGCACCGCCTTGGCGACTTCCTCCGGAGTAACCAGTCGCCCCATCGGAGACCGTTTCTCGGCATCAGCCAACTTCGCCGCTCCTTCGGGAATTGCCTTCCAAACCTCAGTGGCAATGGCCCCGGGCGCGATGATATTGACGCGAATCCCGCGTGGCGCAAGCTCGACTGCCAGATGACGCGCCAGCGACTCCAAGGCGCCTTTCGACGCGCCCACCGCCGCGTAATTCGGTATGACACGCGCCGCTCCGGGTGAACTCACCGCAACGATGCTCGAGCCAGGAGAAAGCCTGGGCATCAGCATCTTCGCCAAATCGAAAAACGCTCCAGTGTTGAGTTTCAGCGTCCATTCCAGATGACGCGCGGTGAGCTCGGAGGCCGGCCGATGCGTTCCCGTGGCAGCGCAATGAACGAAGCCCATCAGCGGCACGGTGGCTTGTTGCAGGGTCGCCTCGACCTGACGAAGACCATCCGGATTGGTCAGGTCGGCGCGGCACAACTCGACTGGCAGCCCCTGCTGATCGGCCATTGCTTTCAATTCGTTGGCGGCGGCCTCGTTGCGAATGTAATTGGCGATGACATGCGCGCCGCTGCTCGCGAAATCGATCGAGATCGCGCGCCCAAGACCACGAGTTCCGCCCGTGATCAGGTATGTTCCGGGAAGATTGAATGAGCCCATTGACGGTAAGGACATTGCGATTGCTTGCCTCAGTGTATAGCAGGGCGTTTGTTACGATTCAATGGCGAACCACGAAAATGCCACGGTGCGGTACGGTCTCGCGTCTCTGTCAGGACCTTGCGGATTACCGGCCAGCATCCCGTCCGCGGGGCAGGCACGGTGCGATAATCGATCGGTTTTGGCGGAGGACTGTAAACTTCAAGCACCTTTCCCCCCGTAACCGAGACAGGTCCGGTAACGTCCGTTCCTAATCCTCGAAATCGCTCTTTGTGGTTACTGGTAACCACTAGCGCCTCGCTTTTCTGGCTGCCATGAAGCCAGGGGCGGTGGATGACCACACCGTCAACGCCCTCCGGCACCATGACGCTGATTCGGCGCGCGTACAGCTTCAGATGCAGCATTCCATGCTTCTGCCGCTGCTTATAGCTGGACCGAGAGATGCCTGACGGAGAAACCCAGACAACATCTTCGAGACGATTGATCGCGTCGGCCACTTCCGCTACACGTCTCAATCCATCTATCGCGTCCGTGTGATGTCCGACCAACACGATTGGTTGACGCAGGAACGCCGCGAGAAGTACGTCCGTCCGCCATTGGTTGGTCAGCTTGATGAGAGGAATGAGCGGCAGACCCGCGACGGGCAAGTCAGCCCGATCCATGCCGAGCGTTCGCGGCATGCCCGCGTGTGGATTGTAGCTCGCGAAGAGGAAGGGGGATGCCAGGGCCGCTTCGAAACCCAGTGACGCCATCTGGGGCAATGCTCCCGCAGCGAGCACGCCGTGCGGCGCTTGCATGACGCGACACAGCTCCAGTCCCTTCTCGCGTTCCAGGTATTCCCATCTTTTCAGCGCTTGTGCCAGCAACGACAGGCGCAGGTCGCTCGAACATTGCGGACCCAACTCCTCGCGCGTGTGGTTATTGCCATGCAGCAGGAGCGATAATCGTGGAGCATTCTCGCGAAAAACCTGAACCACACGTTTGCTGCGCAATCGGCAGGTCAGTGGGACGGTAGCCACAGCGACATGGCACGCGCTGGATTGTGTGAGTCTCGCAAGCTGCTCGAAATTCAGAAACCCGTATGTCATCGAACAGAGACTCGCATCGTCGAAAACAAGGCATGCGGGAATGGGAGGCGTCTTCCAGTCGATGTCGACGGTCAGCCGTTTGAGGAAACTGACCAGAGGCATCAAACCCATAAAACGGCCCGCGCGGAAATGATCCCGCAAGTAATCGGCAGACCCCATGCCCGGCAATTCTGTTGCCACCATATCCAAGTGCCCGCTTCCAGCGCGACGACGAATCCAGACCGGATGCTCGCCCGAGACTGCAAGACATTCATCCCCGTCCTGAACGTGCAAGGAGCTGATCAGGCGGGATTCTGAATCTCTCAGGGTCTGACTGCGAAGACACGCATCCACGCTGGAGGATCCGCAGAATCGAACCTCGTCCGAGTCGCGCTCCGGTCCGCCCCGTTCCGAATCCATGATGACGTAAGCCGGTGTGCCCGCCGACACGAGCCCCAGAATGGCATGCAGGTCATCCTCTGCAACAATGACAGCCTCCGCGCCATCCCACGTCCCGCGTCCGCGCGGCTGGAAGTTGATCGGAAAGAGCTCCGACAGAACGGTGAGACTTTGCCACAGGGCTTGTGGAAAGGAATCTCCTGTTACAGCAACCGTTTTGCGGTGTTGCGTCGCCATGCGTCACCGCCATCCACTTCTCAGGGCGATCAGAGCAGCCGGGAATGCAGTTCTTGATGCCAGCCGGATTTTTCGATGCTTCGGCGCCAAGCGGGTGTTCTCTCTTTGAGTTCTACAATTAAATCTCACTCTTGGTAGGGAGTCAAACCGGTACTCGGCCCGATAGCCCTCTTTAGGCCGTGGGATTCCAAACGTCGGCTTTTTGCATGTCCGTTCAAACGAATGATTGTCAAATTCGGCATTCGCTTTTATTGTGCCCCGGCACGATGACTGTTTATGCATATTAAGCGCTTCTACGTGTACAAAGTCCGGAGCGGAGTCCTCGTCGTGAGCGTGCTCTTGTGCCTGGCAGGCGCGAGATTGTTTGCCGCCAACGAAACCGCAGACCAGCCGGGCCCTTCCAATGACGTCGCCCGCTCGCAGGTCGCAGTAACCCCCATCTTCGACGTGGCGGCGATTGATCACGATCGCATTCTGAAAGCGGCTGCTGCCGCGCTGACGCTCGAGCCAATCACGATCACGAGGTTCCACGCCGAACACAGCCCGGGTGGTCCGAACGATTTTTATTCAAATGGCGATTATTGGTGGCCCGACCCTGCCAAACCTGATGGCCTACCTTATATCCAGCGCGATGGGGAATCGAATCCCAACAACTTCTCGCAGCATCGGTTGGCGGTGCGCGACCTTCGGGATGCGGTGGCGGCTCTGGGCGCGGCCTACAGGATCACCGGGGAGGATCGTTACGTGCAAAAGGCGGTGGATCTGCTCCGTGTGTTCTTCCTCGATGAGAAGACGCGCATGAATCCGAACCTGCAATATGCGCAGGCAATTCCCGGCAGATCGACCGGCCGCGGAACCGGGATCATCGACACACTGCACCTTGCCGAAGTGCCGCTCGCGATCCTGGCCATGCAGAAATCACCGGCATTTCCGCCCGAGACGCTGACCGGTCTCAAGCACTGGTTCGGTGAGATGGTCGACTGGATGATCACCAGCAAGAACGGTCAGGAAGAGGCCGCTGCGAAGAACAACCATGCCGTGGCATTCTGGCTGCAAATTGCCTGCTTCTCGCGGTTCACGGGCGATCAAACCAGACTGGCCGAATGTCGGCGGCAATTCAAAGAGGTGTTCGTACCCGATCAGATGGCGGCGGACGGCAGTTTCCCGCTTGAGCTCAAACGCACGAAACCGTACGCCTACTCGATTTTCCAGCTCGATAACATGACCACGCTTTGCCAGGTGCTGTCGACACCGGAGGACGATTTGTGGAAATTTGAGCTGCCCGACGGCCGGGGCATCGGCAAGGCCGTGGCCTATCTGTACCCGTACCTGGCCGACAAATCGAAGTGGCCGCTCCATCCGGATGTGCAGGCGTGGAGCGGCTGGCCCGCCCGTCAATCCTGCCTGCTTTTCGCCGGCCTCGCGTTCCACGAGCAACGCTATCTGGATTTGTGGAAGCGTCTTCCGCCCGACCCGACCAGCTCCGAAGTGCGGCGAAACATTGCAATTACGCAGCCAATCCTGTGGTTGGCGCCTCAGACGCTGGTCGGCACAGCTTCGTCAAACAACCGGAACTAAGCTCGGCAAGGCGGGCCTGCGGCTGTGCTTCACGCCGCCGCTTTGGTGGATGTCTCTCGGATCGTCAGACGCGAAGGGACAACGACATCCATGAGGGTCTCGTCTTCTGATTCCGCTCGTCTCAACAGCAGTTCCGCGGCGGTCACGCCGATGCGCTCCGGATCGGCATGCGCGCCGGTGATCTGGGGATGTTCCTCCTCACAAACGCGCGTCGCGTCCACCGCGACCACGCTGATCTCCTCCGGCACGCGCCATCCGTTTTGCATCAGGCAGTTGATTACCCCGCGCGCGATCAGACCGTTGGCGCAAATCCAGGCTGTGGGGAAGCTCTTGTGCGTAATCTGGCGAAGCATGATCTCCGCGGCCTGTCTGCCGCCGATCCGGTCGCCGAGGTCGACGTTCACATTGTATTTCTCGGACAGTTTGAGGTCGTGTTGATCCAGCGCCTCAACCAGCTCGGAATGCCGACGGAGGCCGTATTGCAGCCCCTTGTCGCCAGCGATCCAGGCGAACTGGCGATGTTTCAGCCCCGTCAGATGCTCCACCAGCAACGTCAACGCCTGCTTTTCGTTCGGCATCACCGAGTGGCAGATACCGGGATAGCTTACCGAGATGGCCACCAAATTCGGCTGCACCGCCTTGATGGCCTGCAAGAACTTCTCGTCGACCTGCCCGAGAACCGCGAGGCCAAAAACCTGGTTTTGCCGGAGTTTTTGCTGGACCGTACGGACACCAAGGTCGTCCTCCGATCCAAGGAAGATCGAGTGATAACCTCGCGCCAGCAGCCCTTCGTGAAGGCCGTGTTGGACGTGGCTGAAGAAATTGCTCTGGGTGTGCAGGCGCAGTCCACTACGCAAGATGAACCCTACGCTGGTAGTTAGTCCGCCGTTACCATTGATTTGCATGCCTTTCGGGCGGTAACCAATCTTGAGGGCGTGATCCCAAATCCGCTGGTAGGATTCCGCGCTGATGTTCTCCCGTTTCCCATTCAAAACCATCGAAACCAAGGCCTGAGAAACCCCCAGGTCGTCGGCAATTCGCTGTTGGGAAACGCTCGTGATTTTCTTCACAGAAGCAGTCTAATGCAGGGATTCCGTGGTTGAAAGCAGAAAGTGCACGGGGGCTGTCTGGCATGTTCTTGCTTTTTTGTCTTGCAAATATGACGGTTTAGTAATAAATATTAAGCAGTGCATAAATATCACGCCATTGTCGCCTTGAGCGACCTCGAGATTTCCCAGTTCCTCCCCGGACCGTTGTGGGAGGAGCTGGAGAGCCTCCTGCCGGGCTACCGCCGCATGCGGTTGCCGCTGTCCGGCCCGGAGGAATGGGAGCACCTGTGGCGGACAGCACCGGCCCAGATCCTCGTCTCGGCATGGCAGACACCATCGCTCAACTCGTCCTTGCAGCCGGTGGATTTGACCCAACTCTGCTACGTCTGCCATCTGGCGGGCAGCGTCCGTAAGCTTGTCCCACGAATATTGATCGAACAGGGCTTGATCGTCACGAATTGGGGCGGTTCGATCAGCGGGACCGTCGCGGAATGCAGCCTGATGCTGATCCTGATGGCTCTGCGGCGCGCTTCCTACTGGAGCGTAGCCATGCATCGCGAGGGGGCATGGAAGGATGGAAAGCTCGTCACCGAGAGCCTGCTCGGGCGGCGCGTGGGAATTCACGGCTTCGGCTCCATCAGCCAGCATCTCGTTCCCATGCTGCGACCGTTCACCACGAAAATCCAGGCATACTCGCCGCGGGTGCCGGCGTCGGTGTTCTCCAAGTTCGGGGTGAAACCGGTGGCTTCTCTCGAGGATTTGTTCGTCGAGTCGGATGTCGTCGTCGAGTTGGCCGCTGCCACCCCGGAGAATTACCGCATCGTGAAGGAGCACCACCTGCGTCTCATTCCCGAAGGCGGAGCGTTTGTCAACGTCGGGCGCGGCTCGGTCGTGGACGAGGCCGGCCTCTTGCGCGTGGCCCGGGAAGGACGACTGCAAATCGCTCTCGATGTGTTCGAACGCGAGCCATTGCCGGCCGATTCACCCCTCCGCGGACTGCCGAATGTAACCCTCTTGCCTCATCTCGGAGGGCCCACCGTCGACCGTCGCCGCGATGCCGGCGCGCTCGCCCTCAGAAATCTTCGGGCCTTTATGCGTGGGGAACCACTGGATGCCGTCGTCACCCCGGAGGTCTATGACCGCTCCAGCTAAATCGTCGACCCTTTCCTGGGGCTTTTCGACCCTCGGCTGCGCTGAACTGTCGCTTCCACAGGTCTGCAAACTCCTGGACAAATTCGGGCTGAGAGAACTGGAAATCCGCGCGTTGGATGGGCGGATGGATCTGCCCCGATGGGCCGTCGACACTGGCTGGCCGCCGTTGCGGGCCGCCGCGCTCATGGCCGAACACCAGCTTCATTTCTGCGTGGCGGGCTCTTCCTTCAAATTGGTCGGCAATAACGAAAAGTCGCGCGATGAAATGGTCGCGTTCTCCAAGTGGGCTGATTCTTGGGGCGCGACCTTCATCCGCGCGTTTGGCGGCGGCACTTGGGGCACGCCGTTGACCGATACGGATTATACCCAGGCCGCTCACGCCGTCGGGTGGTGGTATCGCGAAAAGCAACGCCACGGATGGCGGACCGATCTGCTCCTCGAAACCCATGACGCCTTCTCCGCTTCCGACCCCTGCCACAAGCTGATGGCTCGGTTGACGGAGCCCATCGGTATTATCTGGGACTCGCATCACACCTGGCGGCTTGGGGGCGAATCGCCCCGTGAATCGTGGAAACAACTTGGCAAATGGGTGCGGCATGTCCACGTCAAGGACAGCATCAGCAGACCCTCCGCCCGACATCCGTTCACATATGTTCTGCCAGGCGACGGCGAAACGCCGTTGGGAGACATTGTCCAGGTCCTGGGCGAGCATCGATTTGCCGGCGCGGTCTCCCTGGAATGGGAGCGTCTCTGGCATTCGTATCTGCCGCCATTGCAGGAAGCCCTGATCCGATTGCAGGCGCAACCGTGGTTCGCGCCTTCCGTCCAGGCCGTCGATGAAATCCAATCTCCCGCCATCGCTCGTTGATTCCTCACTGACCACCACGCAGGTTCTCGGCAGTACGGGCCGGAACGGCGATTACGATTGGTGGCGCTCCGCCGCTGAGAATCTTCTGGTTCCACTCGCAAGCCTGATGCAGCCCGGCAAGGCCGATCTGCCATTGCGCGGACAGGCCAGCAATCACGGCGCGCAGGCCGATCGCCTCGAATCTTTCGCCCGCCCCTGCCTGTTGGCCGCCCATTGGTTCGCCAGCGAACCGGCCGCGTCTGAAAAACTCTCCCGTAACGCCGTGGCCGAATGGTTCCGTCGGGGCTTGGTGGTCGGCACCGATCCTTCCAGCAAGGAATACTGGGGACCGACAGCCAATCATCACCAACACACCGTCGAAATGACGGCGCTCACATTGGCCCTCCAAATGGCCCGTCCCTCTTTGTGGGAACCGTTGTCAAAGGCCGAGCGCGAACAGGTCGCCCGCTGGTTCGCCAGCGTCCGCGGGGCCGGATTGCATCGCAACAATCACATGTTCTTCGGCGTGATGCCGCTGGCGTTTCTGGCTCAGGAAGGTTTTGGCCGCAGTTGCGATGAGCCTGTCATGCGCCATCTGTTGGACGTCCTCGAAAGCATGGCGGTCGGCGGCGGCTGGTTCATCGACGGGATGAATGAAACGGTCGATTATTACGAAGCCTACGGATTTCACTATTATGGCCTGTGGTGGGCCAAGCTCTACGGCCACGCCGATCCCGAGCGCGCCCGCCGCTGGAAGGACTGGGCCCGACAGTTTCTCAAGGATTATATTCATTTCTTTGCCGCCAGCGGCGAGAATCCGCCGTTCGGCCGATCGCAATGCTACCGGTTCGCGGCCTCCGCTCCCTTTGGTCTGGCAGAATTCTGTGGAGTGTCGGCCATCCCGCCGGGGCAGGCGCGCCGCTTGTGCACCCGCAATCTGAGCTTCTTTCTGCGTCACGACATTTTTCAGGAGCAAGGGGCGTTGTCCATCGGCTGGACGGACGAATTCCCCGCGATCAGCGAGGCATACAGTTGTGCGGGCTCGGTGTATTGGGCTGCCAAGGGTTTTGCCCCGCTGTTGCTCTCGCCGAAACATCGATTCTGGCAGGCGCGGGAGGATCGTTTGCCATCGGAGAAACACGATTTCCAGGTCACCGTGCCGCAGGCCGGATTGGTCGTGCACAGTCACGATGGCGAGGTCGAGGTGCTGAACAACGCCAACGGCATTTGTGTCGGCAATATCCCGTTCGGCACCTGGAAATGGGGCAAGCTCAGCTTCCGCTCCGGCGTCGGCGGCGAGGTTGCCCCGTCCGCCACACGCTATCCGCTCGACGCATCGCTGACCGCTGAATTCGCCAACGGCACCATCCATGGCCGCCATCAATGTCAGCCCATTGCCATCACCGCCGATCATTGCGCATCGTTGTACGGCTTGGGCGACCGTTTTGGCCAGAACCAGGCAAGCGTCGAAACGCACATCTGGTGGAATGGCGGCTGGCAGCTCCAGTGGCACCGCATCGTCGCGTATCAGCCCGCCGTGTTCCGGTTGGGGACGTACAGCCTGCCGCTGAAAGATGCGTCCCCGCAGGATCTGGACGTTTCCACCGATTTCGCTTACGCCGAAAGCGCCGAATGCGCCGTGGCCATCCAGCCGTTGCTGGGCTTCCACCAGATCAAGGCGCACGAATCCGATCCACAGAAACGTACGCATATCCTCAGTTGGCACTCGCTCATTCTGGCCGCGGAAACCGACAACCTCGTCGGCGAACAGAATTTGATCGCCCTGGTGTGGGTTGGCCGCATCGGGAAAGAGCGCACACTCTGGAAGATCAAGTCCAGTTCCGACGGCAAGTTAACCTTGCGTCATCCATCGCTCGGCGAATGGCAGTTGGCGCACCCGGACCTGCCCAAATTGTCGACCAACGGCCATCGGGCTTGATTTGGACTGGTTCCCCTCGGTTCCCGCAGGAGCGCACGCCTGTTTGCTTTGTCTACTTCTCGGGCGGCCGGCTCGCCGCTTGCAGCTCGGCCTCCGTCGGGAATTGATCGAAGCGGCGGTCCAGTTTCATCCCGCGAAGATATTTGTCGGCAAAATCGAGCATGGCCGTCCGATCTTCCTCGGTGAACGCGTGCCCGTGATGGGCATAGTTCACGCCGAGCCGGTCCGTCGCTCCGAAAAGCGCGTAGGCCGGCTGCGCCCCAAGCCAGGATTGTTTGACCGCGTTGGCCAGTGAAACGGGATCGCTCAGTCCTTCCAGCGCAATGAATGGACGCGGCGCCACCAGCGCAAGAAACCAATTCTCATCAAACGGCAGTTTGTCCGTTTGACCCCAAAACTCATGCAGGTGAGGCGAGAACCAGTTGGGATATTTCTTCATCATCTCACCGAGGCCCTCTTTGCTGCCACGGCCCGCCCCGCTGAATCGATACGCGCCGACACCACCGCCTCCGGTGACGCACGGCGCGCCCATGGCGAGCCGGTCATCGAATGCTGCGGCAACCACAGCCGATTTCCCGGTGCGCGATACTCCGGAAATGATGAGCTTCGCTTTGTCGATCGATGGATCGGTCTCGAGATAATCCACGATGCGCGACACGCCCCATGCCCAGCCCGCCAAGATGCCCCAGTCGTAGTTCGGATAGGCCGGATAAAATCGCGTTGTGCGAAATGCCCAGCTGCCGTCGGCATTTCGCAAGGTCGTATCCTCGGCGCAATCATTGTTGTTGAACATCACGTAGGCGTAGCCCCGGCGAAACAGCTGGCGGTTCTCTTCGGCCACCGTTTCGGCCGTGGCGGGACCACGCCCACGTCGGCCGCTCGGATTGGCAGATCGGACTGCGGTGTTGGTCGAGGCACTGGTCCCGGAGCCGGGCACATTTGTCGCCGTGGAAGTCGCGGGCTCAAGCGGCAACAGGGCATCCACACCGTGACCTTGCCCCGGCGGATGGGCCAACATCGGCAGTGGCGAGGCGCCTGGGGGTGTTCCACTTGGCATGATCACCGCCGGAAATGGCCCCGGTGCGTTGGTCGGCGTGAAGATGCCGATATTCAAATCCAGCTTCTCATCGGGCCCAAACGTCAAATGCACAAGCCGGTATTTCACCGTTCCATCGAGAACCATTTGCGATTGAATTTCGCGTCCCTTGACGTTGCCGGGGGGCGGCGGCATCAGGCCGATCGCGTAATACTCGAGGATGCGCTTCATCTCCTCGCGACGACGTTTCCATTGGTCGAGCGTGGTGACTTTTGTCCCGTCGTTCATCACCATTACATCCGGCAATTCCTTGCGAATGGCCAAATCATTCACGCCCGGCATCGTTCCCATCGAGGTCTTGATGGAGGGAACGGGAGTCTCCCGCGAGTCAGGGCCGGCTTGCGCGTCGGTTGCGACACACAATGCGAGATCGGCCATAACGCTTGCGACCAACAGAAAATACAACCGCATGGTCCGCCGGTGATCCATGAGTCGCCGCGTAGTGTGCCTTGCCCGAACGGGAATGGCAATGCCGATATTCCGGAGACGCCGCGGCGCTGAAAAGCGCTGGTTGCGCATGCCTGCCTCGGATAAACTCTCATGCCGTTGAAACCGCGCCTGTTCATCCCCATTCTGATCGTTGCCGCCGGCATCTGGGTGTACCACAACACTTTCCAGGGACCGTTCATTCTCGACGATATCGGAAGCATCGTGCAGAATCCGACGATCCGCCATCTGTCGCCGCTCTCCACGGTTCTGTCCCCCTCGCCGAAATCGCTCGTAGGCGGTCGCCCGGTGGTGAACCTGTCCTTCGCGCTGAATTATGCATGGGGCCGGATGCACGTCCGGGGCTATCACGCCTTCAATCTGGCCGTCCATCTCCTGGCCGCCCTGGCTCTGTTCGGTATTGTGCGCCGAACCCTGTTACGACAGGCATTGCGCGAACGATTCGGCACATCGGCCCCGTGGATCGCGGCGGCGATTGCGGTCATCTGGACCGTTCATCCGATCCAAACCGAAGCCGTGACCTACATCTCCCAGCGATGTGAGTCCTTAATGGGCTTGTTCTATTTGCTGACCCTGTATGCCTTCATTCGCGGCGTGGAGTCGCGGAGCCAGGTCGCGTGGTTTACTCTGGCCGCCATCGCATGTTTCCTGGGAATGGCGACCAAGGAAGTGATGGTGACGGCGCCCCTACTGGTGTTGCTGTATGACCGGACGTTTGTCAGTGGCAGTTTTCGCGAAGCGTGGACCCGTCGCTGGCGCTTGTATCTCGGACTGGCGGGCAGTTGGCTGTTGCTGGCACATCTGATGGCCGGCTTGCACAACCGCAGCGTCGGTTATGGCTTGGGAAGTACCTGGTGGGGCTACGCCCTGACGGAATGCCGCGTTATCGTGGAATATCTCCGACTGACGGTTTGGCCGCACCCGCTCATTTTCGACTACGGAGAATACGTCCCGATCGAGCATTCATCGGGATTGATGCCATACGCAGCAATGATGGCCGTCCTGGTGGCGATCGTTGTGTTCGAGTTGAAGCGGCATCCGTCCATTGGGTTTGTCGGGGCATGGTTCTTTGTGATTCTCGCCCCAACTTCCAGTGTCGTGCCGGTCGCCGGCTCGCCGATGGCCGAACACCGCATGTACCTGCCAATCCTATCCGTGATCACATTCGCGTTGGTCGGCTCGTTTGTGCTGGGGAGGCGATTCTTCCATGGAAAACCGGGTCTCGTGCTTGGGCTTGTGGCAGCGGGTACGGTCGCGGGACTATGTGCGTTCCTGACGATCCAGCGCAATGACGACTACAAATCGGCGGTGGCCATTTGGCAGGATACGGTGAACAAGCGTCCCAACAACGCCCGGGCGCAGAGCAATCTCGGGACGGTTCTGTTTCAGGCGGGCAGGGCAGGGGAAGCAATCGGCCATTTGGAGCGGGCGTTGCGCATCAAGCCCGACTACGCTGACGCGCACTACAACCTGGGGCTGGCTCTGGTTCGACTCGGCAGAACGCAGGAGGCGATCGCTCACTTCCATAGCGCGTTGCGGATCAAGCCCGATTACGCCGACGCGTACGACGACCTGGGATTGGCACTGGAGCAAACGGGCCGTGCCGAGGATGCGATCTCGCAATACGAGCAGGCCATCCGGATCAAACCTGATTTCGTTGACGCACACAACAACCTTGCCGTCGCGTTGGCTCGGCAGGGCCGGGTGCCGGAGGCGATCGAGCATTGGGAGCAGGCGCTGCTTATCGATCCCGGCGATGCCGACGCGCACTGCAATCTGGGGCTTGCGTTGATGGGACAGAGCAGGATCCCGGAGGCGATCGACCACTACGAACAGGCGTTGCGGATCAACCCGGGTTACGCTGAGGCGCACAACGATCTCGGGGTGGCCCTTGAGCAACAAGGCCGCGTGCGGGATGCGATCGAGCAGTACGAAGCGGCTTTGCGCATCAAGCCGGATTTTGTTCAGGCCCAGGCCAACCTTGCCCGTGCGCGCCCGGCGAGGTAAGAGATGCCGGATTCTATCGCGTTATTCGGACAATTGCTGCCGACGCTGCCGGCAAACTTACGAGGAAATGCCCCTTGTCAGGTTTCGCCGCTAGCGGCGTCCATGTGCCCGACCAACTCCCGTCATCCTTGATGGCTGCCCCACCCAACGTTGTGCCGGCCGTGGCGGTGATGTCGCCGTTGGGTCCCGTCAGGAACATGGCGTTCGCGTGCGCGTAGGGGTCGCCGTTGGCAAGCGTGATATTGGCGTCGCAGGCGCGAGTGGCGTCCTTGTTGACGAGCGTGATGTAGAGGCCACCGTCGCTCGATAACACACCGTACGCGGTCAGGTTCACCTGGTCGGCGTTGGAGTTGAAATGAACCGGCACGAACTGGCCGTGCGAGCTGAGATCGAATGCCTTGATCGCGTACGCCAGCGGTCGCGCACGGAAGCCATCCGGAGAATTCCAGAACACCACATATCTCGCCGGCGAGGATGGGTGACTCGCGCCGGGAGCGTACCCCGCCGTGTGGAAATTGATCCCGGCCGCGCCGTGCGTGGCCCACCAATACATGTAATCAAGGCCCCACACCGCCGCCGCGTACGCATCGCTCGATCCAGCCGCGCCGCCGTTGGAGTAGCTGTTGGCTTCCTCCAGGCGATACCGCAGCCCGGCCGCCTGTGCCGACGGAACGAATGTGTCGTACAACTTCTGGTATACGCTGACGAGATTCGTGGAGAGCAGTTTGGCGCAGGCCACAGGAATGTTCGTTGCCACGCGGCCACTCGCGGCCGGGTATTGATGCTGTGTGACCATGAGCACATGCTTGTCGCGGGCGAAATCTTTCGCGAAATCGTTGGCCCACTGCACATCCTTGTGCATCGTCCCCGGTCCGCAAAACACGGCATCGGGCGCGTTGGAGGAGCTGGTAATCGCCGCGATGTATTCTCGCGCCATTTGATTATAGGCCTGCGAGTCGCCCACCAGCTTGTCGGGCTCGTTCCCGAGGGCGAAGCACGTTAGCTCGGGCCGATAATTGTCCATGATGTATTTGGCCGTCTGCGCAGCGGCGACCGTGTTGCTGTCGCTCAGGCGAAGCGTGTAAATGACTTTCACGCCCGCCGCCCGGGCAAACCCAAACAGACTGTCAATATCCGCCTTGTCGGGAACTTTCACGGTGGAGCGTTCAGCCGTGTTGCCGCCGACCCGCAAACTCCTCACGCCCAGTGTCTGAAACATGTTCACCAGCGGCTTGTTCGCCGCACTGAAGAAATGTTCTCCATCCGTGGTTGCGCCGACCAGCGACATCTCGTAGCTCAGGCCGATGAAATCGGGTGAATTCGTCGCGCCGGGTGATTTCGGGTCGACCAAGATATCGGCAGAGACCGCAGCGAACACCGCAACGGGACACAGGCTCAGAACAATTGCTGCTGCGAGGATTGCCCTGGAGATGAAACGTTGACTACCCATATTACTTGCCGCCTTTCACAAATACCACGTACATGTTTGCCGATTTCACACCGGAATTTCCTGCGTTCGAGCCCAACGTCAGACTTTCGTCGGACTTTGCCTGATGCTCGAACAGATCCATC
The DNA here is from genome assembly GCA_035501175.1 of Verrucomicrobiia bacterium. Lineage (GTDB taxonomy): Bacteria > Verrucomicrobiota > Verrucomicrobiia > Palsa-1439 > Palsa-1439 > Palsa-1439. Next base: position 144,088 of record DATJWQ010000095.1, read on the forward strand.
GGTTGGCCATTGACCCCAAGATGCAGTTCCGTCAGCGTAAACTGGTTTGTCAGCCATGGCGGTGCTGCCAATCGATGGTCGTGCGCCACACAGACAACCGTGCCCGCTTTCACCGCAATCTGCATGACGTCGGCCGCGCTGTACGCCCAGTCCGCGTTCGCCGCCTGCACCCAATCGGCGCCGGTAAGCTCTTCCGGCAGGCCGGTGAATGCGTAGTCACGATCGCAATAGACGTTCTTGCCATTCGCGCAGTTCGCTTCGACGTGGACCAGTTCCGTCGGTCCCGTGTAAGCGAAGCCTGCCGTGAAATGTCCGACGGCGCGCGCGCTGGCCGAGGCGCTCGACACGGTCATCGGTGGACTGTCTTTCGCCAACTGGCTCCAGTCGGGATGAACAGACGGCAATGCAACCTCCGGCATCCGTGGCATCTCCTGCGACCAGCCACTGGCGACCGCGAGTGGATGCGATAGAATCTTCACGGTGCTGGTCGTCAACCCCGAGCAACTGGCCGTTACCGTGATTTCGCCGGGGCGAAGCGTCGAACGCACAGCGACCCGGTTGATCCCGCATTCCAAATCGAGATGCTTGTGATTGATGCTATTGGTCTTGCCGCTGTTGTAACCGCCGCGCCAGATCAGAGGACCATCACACGCGAAATCCACCCGCCTTTGAAACGTCGGACAACGCTCCCCGTTCGCATCTACGGCTTCAACATCGATCAGCGCAATATCCGAGCCGTCCGCCCGCAAACCGCCCGGGCCGGTCATCGATGTCAGCCGCAAACCTACGGGCGCACCGGCGGTGCGGATGGCATTCGTCGCGACTGCGGAGCCATTGTTGTAACCCACCGCCTTGATTTCGCCGGGCTCCCAGGCCACATCAGGAAACGTGAATAGATAACGGTCCGATTGGGCGCCGTGCCCGAGAGATTTGCCGTTCACGAGCAGCTCCACGTCCTGGCAATTGGAAGCGACGTACACAGTTTTCTTCGTTCCCGCCGGATACGTCCAATGGCCGATGATGTGGATTTGCGGGTCACTGCGGAACATCGCCTGGCAGACGTAATAGGCTTCCTTCGGCAGGCGCACGCCGTCCACCTCACCACTGGCACGATCCACCTCCGCCGTGTTACGACCACCGCTGGTGGTGTCCGAAAACAGCCAGTTCCCGCCGCCACAATGACTCGCGGAGCCAACCTTGCGCACGTATTGGCCGACCTCGTTGATCGCAAACTGCTCCGAGGTCAAATCGTATGTCTGCCCCTTGGCTTCGGGATAGCCGAATCCCGGCGGGGAGAAATCGTCCCACACACGGCGCGGCGATTCTTCGCGGTCGTATTCGCCCTCGACCACCGGCAAGCGGGAAACTTCGTGGCTACCCTCGGTACCGATACTGATATCCATGTATTCCCCCGTGGTTTCGTCGGCGCGGCGATGCGCGTAAGCGCGGCCTCCGTGCGGATCATACTTGTCCTTGATCCCGCGCAATTCCTCGGCGTGGGCGCGGCTCACCTTCTGGTTGCCGCCCTCCCAAATCAGAATCGACGGATTATTGCGGAAATAAATGATCGCATCGCGAAAGGCGTCGGCGCGAACCTTCCACGCGGCGCCGACCGTATCAGCCTCGCCGTCCACGCCCGGCTGATCGGCGATCAAGCCGAGCTCATCGCCGGCCTGGATCATATCCGCTCCGCCCGCGCAATGTCCCCAACGAATGAAATTCGCGCCCGCATCCTTCATGAGGTGGAGCGTGTAGAAATGCAGCCAGTCCGGCTGTGCGGTGCCGAGGCTTGGCCATTCATCGGTTGGGCGCTGACCCCAGCCGTGGAGCTTCAAATGATGGCCGTTGATCCAGAAGCCGGTCTTTACATCCCAGTGCACGGCGCGGATCCCCAAGGGCACTTCGCACGAGTCAACGGTCTGGTTGCTCGCGAGTAGTGAGCATTCGACGTGATAGAGAAACGGATAATCCGGCTCCCAGAGTTGGGGATTCGGAATCATGAAGGACAATTTCGTGGTGCTCTGCGCGCCCGCTGCGAGCGTCTCTGTCTGGCTCAGTGTTGCCACCGTCTTGCCGTCCTGCCCGCGGATTTCCGCCTGCACTGTGACTTGTTGGCCTGTGCTCCGTCCGTTTTCCATCGGAATTTCAGCCACGACATCCGCCGACTCCGGAGAGATCTTCGTGGCGTAAACGTACGGCCCGACCGTTTGCAGATAATCATAAAGCGGCAGCGTGATATGCAGCGGATCGGTGATGTACAGGCGAACGTTGCGGTAGATTCCGCCCATCGCGGGATGCCATTGGGGATTATTCCAGGGGATTTGGTTGGCCTGAAGGTCGTTCACGTCTTGGGGAAGGGAAGCGTTCACTTCCTTTTCGTAATCGGCCAACGTTTTGGGAGCGGCGGAATTGGTGGAGGCGGATGCGCCGTTGCGGCGGGCGGCGTCCGCGCCGGCAATGTCACTGATCATGAAACGATTGTCGCACATGACCGCCAGCACATTGGATTTGCCAAATTCGCAATGCGGCGTCAGGTCAAAGCCGAAGGGAACGAAGCCGTTCTTGCACGCGCCCAGATCATGACCGTTGAAATAGACTCCGGCAACCTGGCGCACGGCGTCGAACTCCGCGTAGACATGCTTGCCGCGGACTGATGCCGGCAGGATAAATGTCTTCCGATACCAGGTGCGCCCGGCCCACTGATTGATCTCGCCACGCATGCCGCCCGGGGAATAATCATCGAATGTATCGACGTCGTTGTATGTGTGTGGGGCGGAAACTGTTGTCCATGTATGGTCGTCGAAATCAGGAGTCTGGGCGTGAGACGGGTCGGCCTGGATGAATTTCCAATCCGGATCAAAATTGAGAGTCATGCGCTGCGCCCTGGCGAACCGGGGAAACGCAAACGTTAGCAGCGAAGCTGCGAGTATGATCCGACGGCGAGTCCGCCCGCATGGGCCGAGCGTGCCAAAAACTGTCACTTTGTTACCTCTTCTCGTCACGTGAGTTATAGCCATCATTCGTCTCCCAATTCTCGGCGTACCTTTCAAGGCGAGTCCGAACTTCTTGGGCTTGGAAAAGCTGCATGGGTACGGTTTGATGTCGTGATTAATTATTATCAAGAATGTGATTGACAGTAAAGAGCAAATCCGTTTTAATGCGCCTTGGTGAGACGTACAATAGCTTCGATGCGAGAAAGGATAAGAGGGAGAGACCTTATGAAAACGTGCCTGACTATCGCAGTAGGTCTGGCGTTTGCCGTTGCCGCCGTTTGTGCCCAGAATTTGCCCACGTACCAAGGGATCATAAGCGGGCAAAGTCCGTATTACTACAACAGTCTGGACGGGACGTACACGCCGACGATCGGTACAGGCACTCTTGTGCCCAGCGCGAACGACACCGGTTTTGGCAGTGATTATTTCGGCAACGCGGGGGATGCCCTCTATTTTACAGACACTGTCGCCCGTGCCACGGACGCTATCGGAACCCATGAGATTTACAACAGCGGGGTTGCCAATGCGAACTCCATCGGTTCGATGTCCTTTATGTTCTATGTGCCCACAAACGCTCTGACGAGCACGTCGGCGCGGTACATTTTCGACAACGGGGATAGTTCTCCGGATGATTTCTACTTGAAGATGTCCAATAGCGTCCTTCTGCTGGCGGTCGGGAACATCTCGACCATTACGAATGCAACCTCATTGGTTCCCGGAACCTGGTATTATTGGGCCGCCACGTGGAATTTCTCGGGAGCGAATAGCAGCGCTTACGGGATTAATTGGTACCTGGGCGCGGCGGGCGGGAGTGTCACGTCCCTGACGTCAGGCTTCAAACAGAGAGGCGGCTCCGGGAATATCAGCTCGAGCGCGATTCTGGGCAGTGGCAGCACATTTGAACTGAGCGGTCAACCTGCCGGCAGCGGCGGCTTTCAGATTTCAGGAGTGCCCGGCTTGGTCGATGAAGTGGCCACTTGGAGCAATCAACTCAACGTCGCGCAGATAGACAGTCAGTATGACGCGCTGATTATCGTTCCCGAACCCGCAACGTTGGCACTGGTCGGCATTGGCGGGCTGTTTCTGCTGTTTGGGCGTGGAACATTTCGCCGCCGAGTATCCCGTTAGGTACGATTCTCGGAAGTGTCAAGGGTGCGCAGCGGTTACTCGTGCGCGCCCGCAGATTGGTGCGGAAATAGCGCGGGGCTCGTGTGGCATGGCGGTGATGGCTGACACGAAGTTTGTTACAGGCTGATGAGGGATAGTGACGTTCACAATGTGGATCGGCTCACATTTGTTCGGACAAGGAAGAAATCGGGTCCGCAGCGCGGCGCGAATAAACAAAAAGCACTTGCATTAGAGACACATTTGAGTTAATAATAATAATTATCAGTTCAACGGGAAGGCAATGGGTAGAACGATGAGAATACGCTCCGGGGTCAAGATGCTTCAGTTGCACTCACTCACCACCATGCTTCACAAATCAACGCCCGTGCTTCTGGCGGCCCTCGCCGCCGTCGCATTCCTGGCCGGCGCGTGCCGCACCCAGGCGGTGACGTTGACCTGGACGAACGGCAACGATGTGTGGACGAGTCCAACGGCTTGGACGACCAACCTGGCCTCGGGCATCGATCCGGTAGGGTTGACCAATGTTTCCTGCGTGGTGGGCCCGGTGAGCAACGTCACCGCCACATGTGCTGGTGGCGACGGCGCATTTCCCGGAACTGGCGACCTGGCGCTGTTCACCAACAGCCTCAACCCGGTGGTGACCGTCAACATCTCGACCAACGTGAGCAACATCGAGGTGTCAAATTCGGCGGTCATCTTCAATGCTGGCGTATCAACCGTGCTGACCGTCACTGGGACATTGCACATCGGGACGGAAGCCTTTGCCACGCCAACCACCTCAACGGTGTATTGGTCGGGTGGAACGTTGGCGGTCACAAACGGCGGCCCATCGAACGTCGAAATCGGTACGGGCACGAACTCGGTCGGTCAGCTGTACGTGACCAATGGAACAGTCGTCTTTGATCAGAACACCCCGTCTAGCTCGACGAAAATCGGCTTCACTTTGGGCGGTGTCGCTTCGGCGGGCAAACTGGTCATCAGCGGTCCCGGGGTGGTGACAAATCGCGTGGCCGGCAGCGGCAGCACCTTGAATATGAGCGCGAGCGCATCCATGCCCAGCCAGTTGATCATTACCAATGGCGGCAAGCTGTTTGTGGATGGCGCCATCCAGACCAAATCGAACACGCTCGTGCTCGTGTCGGATCCGGGCAGTTTGATGTCGAATTCCGTCAATGTGGGCAACAGCGTGATCAGTATCGGTGTAAACAACGGCGCCGCCCCCGGCAGTACCCTCATCGTCAGCAACGGGGCAACCGTGTGGTCCGAAGGTACAATGTCTTTCGGTCGAGGCAGCAGCGGCAACACCGGCTACGTGTGCGGTGCCGGGTCGAAATTGATCTCCGACACGAACGGCGGACTTGTTATTGGCATCACACAGGGCTCCTCCAACGCGTTGGTTGTCTACAATGGCGGGTATGTGCGATCGGGCGGACTTATTCAAGTACCTGATAGCGGCCCCTCTCCGGGTAATCTGCTTCAGATGGGCGGCACGGGAGGAATGAGCACGGGTTTGTTGATTCAGGTTCGGCAGAATTCCGCCTCGACGCTCAGCGGGTTCATCGTGACAAACGCCGTCCTGACCTGCAGTCTGCTGGAGGTCCAGGGTGGCCCCGGCAACTTCTTGTCCGTGTTGTCCAAGGGAACGCTTATCTTCAGCAACCAATACGCCGTATCCGCCACCACGACAAACGTCCTGGTTGCCGAGAGCCAAAGCGGGCTGAATATGATCACGCTCAACGCCGGCACCATCAATGCCGTCAGCGGTAGCAACGTCATGCAGGTCGTTTTGGGCTCCAGCGGAGAGACCGGACCCACCGCGATGATTGTTACCAACGGCGGCAGGTTGCTGACGGAACAGTTTGAGGTCGGCGCCAACAGTTCGTATCAAACCGGTGTCGTCACCGGGGTTGGTACAGTGTGGTCGAACTACACGGCCGGCGTTAGTTACGCCGGTTCGAATGAGGTTGATGTCGGCATCGGCACAACCGCGAGCGGCTCGTACAATTATCTGGCCGTTCAGAGTGGCGCGCTTCTCGTCAACAATGGCGATCTAATCGTTGGTGACAGTGCGGACTCCACTCTCAACTCTTTGGTCCTTGGCGGACCGGGAGCACTGGCTACGATCATCAATGTTGGAAGCATAACCATCGGCGGAAACAGCGCGTCCTTGGGGAACACGCTGACAATTTCGAATGCGACGATCTCCACCGGGTTTGTCCGGGTGCAGCAGTCGAACACGGTCGTGTTCAGCGCGGGCACGCTCAGCACCCAGGGATTGGACGTTGATCCGGGGGCCGACAACAGCAATGTCTTCCTTGTTGGCGACGGCACGGACGCCGCGTACTACGACATGGCGGCAGGCGGGACCGGCTACCATTTCTTCGGGTCGCCCGGCCTGATCGTCACGAACAACGCTTCCCTTCGCGGCAGCGGCACGATCAGCGGCACGACAACCGTGCTGGGCAACTTTGTGCCTGGGTTCGCAAATGCCGTAGGATCGATATTCTTCAGCAACAGCCTCTCCTTCGGAAGTGCTGCTGTCATGAATTTCGACTTGGGAACTCTCAGTGATTCTGTGTACGTCGGCGCCAACCTGAGCCTGAACGGTACGCTCAATATTAACAATGTGGGCGGCTTTGGACCCGGCACCTACACGCTGTTTACGTATGCCGGCAGTTTGAACTACCTCGGCCTGACCATCGGCTCTGCGCCGATCGGCCCGACCTACAGCATCAGCACCAGCACGGTGGGGCAGGTGAATCTCATCGTCACGGGCGGGGCATCGGATTCATTCACCACGTGGCAGAATCATTATTTCACACCCACTGAACTGGCCAATCCGAACTTCAGCGGACCCGGTGCTGATCCGCTTGGCAAGGGCATGAGCAATACGAATCAATTCCTGGCGGGATTCAACCCGACCAATTCCGCCGCCTCGCTGCATATCATCAGTGTCGCAAAGACGAACTCGACCGACATCAATGTGATCTACCTAGGCGCGAACGGCGACACCAGCTATTCGGGCGGACCGAGTGCACGCACGAACATCCTGGAATTCACCACCGGCACAGCCAACGGAAGCTACACCAACAACTTCGTGAGCACCGGCCAGACCAATATTCTTAGCGGCGGGACTGGCTCGGGCGTGGTAGCCAACATGGTGGACGGCGGCGGAGCAACCAACAAGCCGTCGCGGTTCTACCGGGTCCGCGTGTTGCTGCCGTAACCCAATCGTGGTAGATTGGAAGAGCAACGGCCAAGATCGCCATTGTGTATTCGCCCAGGCAAAACAGCCGATTCGCTCGTCTCATCCTTTGGATGACGCTGTGCGGGTTCAGCGCCCAAGCTTGGGCGTTGAACACCAACGCGCCGCCCGGTAGCAATTTCGTGGTGAGCAATTGGAAGCTCCAGTTGCCCACGTCCAACGGAGTGCTCACATGCACCGGCGGAAGCGTCGACGAGGAAACACCATCGCAGCTGGCCGCGGGTTTCACCAACGCTTACTTCTACACCGGATCGGATGGCGCCATGGTGTTCTGGGCACCGATCAACGGCGCGACGACCAGCGGCACCACCAATCCGCGCTCCGAATTGCGTGAGGAGATCGTCCCCGGCAATGACGGCGTCAACTGGACGCCGTATGGGACCCATATCCTCGCGGCTCAGTGCAAGGTGCTTCAGGTCTCCCCCAACACCTCGAAGGTCATCATCGGCCAGGTCCACGGCTACAGTGGCGCGGCCCTGCCAACTGTCAAGGTCTACTACAGCAGCGGCAAGTCCTACGGAACAGTCAAAACCAACTCCACCGATGATGGCAGCGACTACGATATGCCCTCCGTCACTGTTGGGTTGAGCAATGTCATCAACTACACCGTTCAAATCGTGAACGGTCTGGTCTCCGTTTCGATCAACAACAAGACCAATACGTATAATCTTTTCCAGTCCGACCCGAACTACACGAACGAGACGGGATACTTCAAGGCCGGCGATTACTGCCAGGATTATTCCTGTTCCAATCCATCCAACTACGGCTCCCGTGTCGCGTTCTATATCCTGACGCGGTACAACGCGCCGAGCATCACCAACCAGCCCGCCAACCAGACCGTGTCCGCCGGCAGCAACGTGACGTTCAAGGTGGGCGCCTTGGGAAATCCTCCGATCACGTACGCGTGGCAATTCAACAGCAATCTGCTCGCCAACGCAACGAATGCCATCCTGAGCATCCCCAACGTCCAGCTCACCAACGCCGGCGTTTATTCGGTGATCGTCACCGATATCACCGGCAGCATAACCAGCACCAATGCCACGCTGACAGTTCTCGCGTCACCCCCGACAGCCAGCTTCACGGCCAACCCAACGAATGGAGTGGCGCCCCTGGGGGTGACTTTCACCGATACTTCGTCCGGTGGTCCTACGGCCTGGTCTTGGTCGTTTGGTGATACCGGCACGTCGACAACGCAGAACCCAACCCACACATACGCCGCACCGGGGACGTATTCCGTCACTCTGATCGCCAGTAACACCGGGGGATCGAGTACCAATACAAGAGCGAACTTCATCACCGCCCTCACTGCGCCTCCCATCGCCAGCTTCACCCTGACACCTACGAGCGGCGCAGCGCCGTTGGGTGTGAGTTTCACGGATACTTCCTCTGGCTCGATCACGGGCTGGGCATGGGCCTTCGGTGACGGTAACACGTCACCAATTCAAAACCCGTCGGATCTGTATGTGAGTCCGGGAGCTTATACCGTACAGGAAATCGTTAGCGGGCCAGGGGGGAGCAGCACGGATACCGTGGCGAAACTGGTCAACGTCTATGACCCGTTTTCTTGGTGGCAGTTGGGCTACTTTGGCGCCACCAACAATACCACCGCTACTTCGCCGTCAGGCGATTACACGGGAACGGGCATGAGTAATACCAACAAATTCCTCGCGGGTTTTGATCCCACCAATCCGGCCGCCTACTTGCACGTGATCAGCATCGCGACCACGAATGCCACGGACGTCAACGTGATGTACCTCGGAGCCAGTGGCGACAACACCTGGTCGCCAGGCATCGCCTCGCGCACCAACGTGCTTGAGTTTGCCGCCGGCACGGCCAGTGGTGACTACTCGAACAATTTCGTCAGCGCCAACGTGACCAACATCTTGAGCGGAGGGACCGGAACCGGCCTTGTGACCAGTATCGTCGATCCGGGTGGAGCGACCAATACGCCGTCGCGCTATTACCGGGTCCGCGTCCTGTTGCCATGAATACGTGCTTAAGAGCGCAGCCGAGAGGACTGAACGGCAGACAAACAGCAACACCCAGGCCGCATTCACGACTCGGTGAATGATCCCCGGCTGCGCTCCCTTTTCCATCCTCGCGCCGCCGTCAGGCATTGGTGATGCTGCCCGAAAGACAATCGTGCATTCCCTTCCACGGGCCAGCCACCGAGTCATGGGTGTGGTTCTGTCGGCGGCGTTGTGCTTCGCCGTCGCAAAGAGTTGGGCTCTTGATCCCAGCCAGCCGCCGGGCAGCAATTTTGATTTGACCCATTGGAAACTTCAACTGCCCACCTCCAACGGAGTGCTGACCGCCGCCAGCGGCAGTGTGGACGAGATAACGCCGGCCCAGCTCTCGGCAGGGGTCACCAACACCTACTTCTACACGGGATCAGATGGTTCAATGGTGTTCTGGTCCCCGGATAATGGGGCCAGAACCAGCAACTCGGAGCATCCGCGCAGCGAGTTGCGAGAACAGTTGAATCCAACCAACGGCAATTTGAATTGGACGGTCTTTGGCACGCACATCATGACCGCCCAATGCAAGGTCTTGCAGGTGGCTTCGGACACCAGGAAGGTCTGCATTGGCCAAATGCACGAGCCGAACAACAAGCCCGACGGCAGCGCGAGCGCCAATAACGAGCAGATGATCATGTTCGACCTCGGGAACAAGAAGATCTACGTGAACATCAATCTGGATGGGAACCTCTCCAGTAGCTTCAGTCAGACGCTGATTTCGGGTTCCGGTGTCGCGTTGAGCAACACCATCAATTACACCATGTTGATGGTGAATGGGGCAATGTCGATCATCATCAACAACGTCACGAATTCCTGGAACCTGCTCAGCGGCACCAACTACCTGGGCCATATCGCTCAGAACTGGGATGTTGCCTCCAGTAACACCTTGTATTTCAAGGCGGGGGATTACAATCAGACTACGAACCTGTGCAATTGCTCCACGGATGGCGCCACGGTTGCGTTTTATGCGTTGAGCCGGTACCACGCGCCGAGCATTACCAATCAGCCCGCCAGCCAAACCGTGTCGGTGGGCAGCAACGTAACCTTCAGCGTCGCCGCTCTTGGCAATCCACCGATTCAGTATTTGTGGCGGCTGAACAGCGCGCCGATCCCCAATGCGACGAATGCCACCCTGACTATTCCGAATGTGCAACTCACCAACGCCGGCATCTACTCGGTGATGGTCACGGACATCACCGGCAGCATTACCAGCAGCAACGCCATGCTGACGGTTCTTTCGCCGCCGCCCGTGGCTGATTTCACCGCTGGCCCCACCAACGGATCGGCGCCGCTGGCGGTGACGTTTGCCGACATCTCATCCAACTCTCCCACCAGTTGGTCGTGGTCCTTCGGTGATACCGGCACCTCGACCTTACAAAACCCGAGTCACACGTACACTACGGCGGGTAGTTATGCAGTGACATTGATTGCCTACAACTCGGGGGGTTCAACTACCAATACGCAGGTGGCGCTCATCAACGTGGTTGATCCATTTGTCTGGTGGCAGCTCGGATATTTCGGCACGACCAACAACAGCCCAAGCACTGCGCCGGGCGGAGATTACACGGGGACGGGGATGAGCAATACCAACAAGTTCCTCGCGGGTTTTAATCCCACCAATCCGGCCGCCTACTTGCATGTGATCGGTATCGCCACGACGAATGCCGCCGACGTGAACGTAACCTACCTCGGAGCCAATGGTGACAGCACTTGGTCACCAGGCATCGCTTCCCGTACCAACGTGCTCGAGTTCGCCGCTGGGACGCCCAGTGGTGACTACTCGAATAATTTCGTCACGGCCAATGTGACCAACATCTTGAGCGGGGGAACTGGAATTGGCCTCGTGACCAATATCGTCGACCCCGGCGCTGCGACCAACATGCTGTCGCGGTATTACCGGGTCCGCGTGCTGGTGCCGTGAAGATCCGGTTGAGAGCGCAGTCGAGAGGACTGAACGGGAGGAAATCGCCAAGGCCAATGCCGCGTTTCACGACTCGGTGAACGATCCCCGGTTACATTCCCTCCATTTCGCGACAAGTGTGCATTTGCTGTCAGCGCGGCCTACCCGCACCATCAGGGTCCAAACTTGGAGGAGGCCAAAGGGGCCGGCGACTGTGGGAGAGGCGCTCCGGTAGGCGGCAGCAACTTACCTGAGCAAGGTTTTTGCTGGATCTCCAAGACTGAGAGCAATCAGCTCGTACTAGTATCCACCGGTGCCGCCAGTAGCCGTCTTGCACGAGCTCAACTTCAGTCCGTCCCAGAGGCATTCGGAAATCAGTTGCGCTTGGGCGTAGGTTACCATGCGCACGCTGCCGTCGTAGTACAGGATGTTCATCCCGCCGCTATGGCGAAAGTCCAGATTCTTGCAAGCACTCGGGCTTCCGTAGCTCAGATCTTTTCCGGCATTATATGACCCGGAAGACCAGGAGCAATTGGACAGGCAATCAGCGCCGGTGCCAATCTTGGTCTGGTCCTGCATTCCCTCGACAATCAGGGGAGTTTCCGAAGGATTGGTTTCGACTTCAATATCCTTGCGCGGCAGGCCGACGGTCAAGCTGCTGGCGCTGCCTCCTGGTTGGTGTCCCAGCATGGCGCTGGTGCACGCGTACGTGTAGCCGAGATTCTGATTTTGGAATCCCGGATACTGGGCGCTGGGGCAGATAAAGGTCCGATTCGCCAGTGATGTCGCATTGGCACCCCTGCGGGGCATATAGGGGCCCAGGAGCTTCGGCCAAGGGCCTTCCGACGCGCCGCTCCCATAGGATGCCGGCGGCATTTGCTGGGCGTTGTCGTCGGAATAGAGACGGATGGCCACCGTGATTTGGTGCAAATTGGAAACGCACACCGCTACGCGCCCCTTTTCCCGCGCCTTGTTCAGGGCCGGCAACAGCATGGACGCTAAAATGCCAATAATCGCAATAACTACGAGAAGCTCAATCAGCGTAAACGCGCCGGCATGGCGGCTGGTGCAGTTGCGTTGCAGGCAAATTGGGCGTTGGATCACTGTCATGTCGCTTTCTGAATCTGTCACGGTATTGTCCTTCATCGAAGCTGCGATCTCTTGTACCCGTATATTAAACCGGATTTTGGTCTTGCAGTCAACAACTTTTTTGATAATTATTAATCCCGTGAACCACAACCTGCTCCCCGCCCTCCCGCTGGCCTCAAACCCCGTGTGGAGGAGCTACTTGGGAGGATGCCAACTGCGCGCGTTTCGCGGCCAATCAGGTACCGCCGACGATCATTTTCCCGAGGACTGGCTTGCCTCAACGGTCATTGCCCGCAATGGCCCCTATTCCAGCGGGCCGGAGGAGGGAATCAGTCAGATCGTGTGGAATGGTGAAAGGACGACAGTCGCGCAACTGTTGGAGTCGCGGCCGGAGAGGATGTGGGGGCCTCAGTATAGGCCAGGAACGCGGGGCCCGGGACTGGGCGTTCTCATCAAATTACTGGACTCGTGCACACGTTTGCAGGTACAGGCGCACCCGGACAGGCAGTTTGTGCGCCGATATTTATCAGGCAATTCCGGAAAAACGGAGTGTTGGTACATACTGTCCGCCCGCGAATCGGGACAGGTCTATCTCGGCTTCCAACGACCGCCTGAGCGACGGGAATGGAAGCGCTTGCTACAAGAGCAGGATGTTGACCGTATGCTGGCATGTTTCGACCCGATTCCCGTTCAGTCGGGGGATTGCGTGGTGGTGCCGGCGGGCGTACCGCACGCAATCGGCGCCGGGATCTTCATGATCGAATTGCAGGAGCCCAGCGATTGGGTCGTCCGCTGCGAGGCGCGCAACGGAGACCTGGTTTTGGCAGAGGCCCAACGATACATGGGGTTGGAGCTGGATGCGTGCCTCGACGTCTTCGATTATGCGGCCTATACGCTGACCGCCGTTCGTGAGCACTTCCAACAACGTCCGGGCATTGTGACGCAGACGGCCACGTTCACCGAGGAGCAAGTCATCGATCCCTCCTTTGGAGAGTTCTTCCGTCTGCGGCGTGTACGGGGAACGGGTTCAGCTCGTTGGCAAGGCGATGAGATCATGGTGATGATTGTTACAAAGGGCGAAGGAACACTCGTCTCGGACGCGGGCGAACAGCCCATCCGTCACGGGGAGACCTGGCTGTTGCCCGGCTGCGTGCCGGAGTGGCGATGGGAAGCACAAACTGCCGATTGGGAAGTGCTCCTGGCCCAGCCGCCCGTGTTGAAATAGTATTCCTGTGAGCTTGACGAGCCGGTACGGAAACACCCTATAAAGGTGGCGAGTTTTCGATGCTGTCAAATTACGATTATCTGGTCATCGGCTTCTATTTCGTCTTCATGGCGATGATCGGCTGGGTGTGCCGCAGATTCATCGGCAATACCAGTGATTATTTTCGCGGTGGCGGCAAGATGCTGTGGTGGATGGCGGGCTGCTCAGCGTTTGTCGCCCAATTCAGCGCGTGGACGTTCACCGGCGCGGCCGGAAAGGCCTATCAGGATGGTCCGGTCATCATGGTGCTTTACCTTGGCAACGCGCTCGGCTTTTTCTGCAACTACCTCTTCTTTGCCCCGCGTTTCCGTCAGATGCGTGTCATCACATCCATCCAGGCCGTCCGCGCGCGATTCGGCACCGGCAGCGAGCAGTTCTTTACGTGGGTCCAACTTCCCGTCGGCGTGCTGTACGCCGGCATCTGGCTCAGCGGGCTGGCGGTTTTCATTTCGGCGGCGTTCAACATGGATCTCGCGATGACAATCATCATCACGGGCGCGGTCGTGGTCATGATGTCGGTCATCGGCGGCTCGTGGGCGGTGGCGGCCGGGGATTTCATCCAAACGCTTGTGCTGATGCCCATCACGCTGGTCACGGCGTTCCTGGCCGTCGCGCAAATTGGCGGCTGGAATCATCTGCTGGAAAAAACGCCGCGCCACTACGTGCATTGGACGGACGCCGAGCGCCCCGAGATTTTGTATCTTTGGATCATTGCGATCCTCATCAAGCAGTTCATCTCCACCAACAACATGCTGGAGGCATCACGCTACCTGAACGCCAAGGACAGCCATCAGGCCCGCAAAGCCGCCCTGCTGGCGTCGATCCTGTTCGTCGTTGGCCCGGTCTTTTGGTTCATCCCGCCAATGGTGGCCCGCGTGGTCCATCCCGACCTGCATGCCATTTTCCCGAAACTGAAAACCCCGGCGGAAGGCGCGTTTGTGGTGGCAGGTTTGGATAACATGCCCGTCGGCATGCTCGGCCTGCTCATCAGCGGCATCTTCGGCGCGACCATGTCGAACATGGACGTCGGCCTCAACAAGAACGCGGGATACTTCGCGAAGAATTTCTATCAGGTGATCGTGCGTCCGCACGCCAACGAACGGGAAATGCTGCTTGTCAGCAAAACCGTCACGTTCCTGCTCGGGATCCTCGTGATCTCGGCGGCGCTGGTCTTCAGCACTGGCACCACCGGCTTGTTCAATCTCATGCTGCAATTTGGCGGGTTGATCGCCCTGCCATATTGCATCCCGCTGATCTGGGGCACGCTCATCAAACGCGCGCCGTCCTGGGCCGGGTGGACGACCGTCGTTGTCGGGTTCGCGACCTCGTACGCGGGGAAAGCGTTCCTGACCGCCAAGTGGATCCAGGGGTTCATGGGTTGGAATCATCCGCCACTGAGCGGCCGCGAAGCCGATGACTGGGTTCTTCTGCTCGGTGTGTTGCTGGATGCGATCGTCTGCACGGCATGGTTCTGGGGAGCATGCGTGTTTGCCCGCTCGCGATCGGCAGAGGAAAAGGAACGCGTCGGCAAATTCTTTGCACAGATGCGAACCCCCATCGACTTTCAAAAGGAAGAAGGGGAGGGGAACGATGCCCAACAATATCGCACGCTCGGCTTACTGAGTCTGGTGTACGGCGCATTCATTTCGTTGCTCGTGCTGATTCCAAACTCGCCCGGCGGCCGCTTGGGCATGTTTGCCTGCGCCGGCACGATGCTTGGTGTCGGCGGACTTCTGTACGGGAACTCCCGGCGTCTCCGCGCAAAGAATTCACTCGACAACATCGCGAAAAAATCACCTCAATAAACGTCATGGGTAATCTCAACGGAAAACGCGCGCTCGTCACCGGCGGCGGCCAGGGCCTCGGGTATGCCATCGTCGAACATCTGCTCGATGCGGGCGTCGACGTGGCCATCCATTACTACTCCAGCGAAACCGGCGCACGCGAATTGAAAGGCCTCGCCGAACGAAAGGGGCGCCGCGCCCAGATCTTTCGCGCCGACCTGACGAGGGAAGCCGAAGCGATCGCGATGGTGGACGCCGCTGCCAGGTTCCTCGGCGGCCTCGACGTTCTCATCAACAATGCGGGTGACTTGGTCCAACGCCGTTTCATCCAGGAAGTAGACGCCGCATTTTGGGAACGGGTGATGAATGTCAATGTGACTTCGATGTTGTGGGTCACGCGCGCTGCCGTGCCGTGGCTCGTGAAATCGAAGCAGGCGAGCGTCGTAAATCTTTCGTCACTCGCCGGACGGAAAGGGGGACACTCCGGCTCGCTTGTGTATTCCACTGCCAAGGGCGCCGTGCTCGCGTGGACGCGCGCGCTGGCCAACGAACTGGCGCCTCAGGGGATTCGGGTGAACTGCGTTGCGCCAGGATTGATTCTCGGCACGCGGTTCCACAACACGCACACGACCGAGGAGAGTGCGAAGAAGACGATCGAGGGTATCCCGCTTGGCCGCGCTGGCGCTCCCGAAGATGTCGCGCGGGCCGTGGTTTACCTGGCGTCCGAATTCGACGGCTTCATCACGGGCGCGACGCTCGATATCAACGGCGGCGTGTATGCGGCTTGACCCGCCTACTTCGGCCTCCCGCAACTACAAGTCAGTGCGCTCCCGGTCACGGCTCGTACTCTTCGCAATCATCCCATGTGTGATCGTTGCATTCGCGGTGGCGGTTGCCAACGCCGACCAATCGAACACGTCCGCCGTTGTGGCGATTGCGCAAAAGTATCCATCCTCCAAACCTCTGTCTGAAGATCCACTCATCAAAAACCTGCACTGGATGGGGCTCATCAACGGACGAACAAACATTTTGCGTTGCGCCTGTCCGGTCATGGATATCGCCGAGGAGATGGAATCCGCCAAACCAACCGAGCATGATTTGCAGCTTGCTCGCGAGCGGATGCAGCACCTCCGCGATCTCGGCATCCGCACCGTCATTTCCTTCCAACATCAGGATGAGGATGGGGATGACGATAGCAACGTGGAACACAGGGCCGTCATGCTGGAGCGGATGGCCGCACGCGACGTCGGGCTGGTTTACGTCGCCTTTCCAATGTCGAACAAAGGCCTGCACTCCTTTCAAGATATGTCCGATGATGCAGTGTTTAGATTGCTGGATCCGATCAGCGCCGACATTTTCAAATTCGCCGAGAATGGCGGTGTGGCCTTTCACTGCAAGTCGGGCAAGGACCGCACGGGGATCATGGCCGCCTATCTTCGCGTGAAATACCAGCATTGGAGCGCGGACGAAGCCATCGCGGAGATGCGCGGTTACGGGCATGTGTGGCAGAATTTCGCGCCTAATGGCGCGACGAATTCGTGGCACGAGAATCATGTGCGCGCCATGGCGAAAGTCCTGAATCCAGCCACGCCTTGAGCGCGCTACGGTCACTCCATTCGGTCGTATTTTCGAATCTCGGGCCAGATCATCGCCACGGCGATCACCACCAGGACTGTCGCGATACCGCCGGAGACCACCGATGTCACCAACCCAAGCCAGTAGGCGGCCAGACCCGATTCAAATCCTCCCAGTGCATCTGATGCCCCGACCACGAAGAGCGAATTCACCGCCGAAACCCGGCCGCGCTTCTCATCGGGCGCGAAGAGTTGCACGGACGTGTGGCGGACCACGATGCTGACGCCATCCGTGGCTCCGCATACAACCAGCATCGCAAACGAGAGCCAGAACCATCGCGAGATTCCGAATCCTACCGTTGCGAGTCCGAATGCCGCGACAGACCAGAGCAGTGTTCGTCCGGCCCGTTGCAGAGCCGACCGATGCGCCAGAAGCAGCGCGCAGCACACCGAGCCGAGGGGCATCGCCGCCTGCAGCAATCCCAGTCCCGTTGCCCCGACATGCAGAATGTCTTTCGCATACGCGGGCAACAACGCCGTTGCCCCGCCGAGCAACACGGCGAATACGTCGAGAGCGATCATGCCGGTAATGAGGCGGTTGGCGAAAACGAATTTGAATCCTGTGACCAGACTCGCGAGCGTCATCTTCTCCGGGTTCTCGACAATATGCTGCTTGCGAACGAAACAAAGCAGCGAGAACCACGTCAGGCCGGCCACCGCATTCACCAGGAAAACCGTGGTGGCGTGGTGCGTAATCGCGATCAGGATGCCACCCGCCGCCGGGCCCAGCACCGACGCCAATTGAAACGTGCTGCTGTTCCACGCCACGGCGCGCGACAACAGCGGGCGCGATACGAGCCCCGTCAGAAATGCCGCGGCGGCGGGCCGCAGAAACGTCGTGGCCGTCGCCCCGACAAACACGCAGCCGTAGAACCAGATCAATGGCGCCTGGAGCCAGGAAACCAGCGCCAGCCCCAGACTGGCCGTCGCGCCGATCAGCGCCGCCGCCTTGATGATCCGTTCACGAGCATAATTGTCAGCCAGATGACCGGCAGGCAGCGTAAAGAGGAAGATGGTGACGGCCTCTGTGAGACCGACGAGCCCCAACGCCAGCGCGGAATGCGTCCGCTCATACAATTCCCAACCCACGGCGACAGTCAGCATCTGCAATCCAAAGTTCGAGACGAGCCGTCCGATCAGGAAAAGCGCGAAATCGCCATCGCGCAGAATGGCGTAAGGCTCATCAGCCATGGAGATGCTTGATTCGATAGCGCTCATATATGGGGGCATCCGGGAGACGAAGCAAGTGCGGCGAATCACCGGCCGGTGGCCGGCAACACTCGCTGCGTCGTCAGGAAGTCTTTGATCATCTGTCTCGATGTTTCCTTCCAGGACGGCGGCAGCCCGTGTCCGCCACCGGAGATGGTGACAAATTCACAGGTGTTGCTGGTGGCGATCAACTTGTCATGGAGCGCGGCCGCGATGCTGTAGGGGACCGTGGGGTCGGCATTACCGTGAAACATGAGGACCGGTGGCATCTTGCTGTCCAGGTTCTGCAATGGGGAGACATCGGTGATGTGCGGGCCAAAGCGTTTGATAAAACTTGCATCGTTGTTCCACGCCGCGTCCGACGTGTCGGCCGGAGCACTGATCAACACCAACGCGACCGGTTTCGTTGTTGGCGATTCATCCGCCCTCGAACCGAATGGTGCCGCGGTGATCGCCGTCCACAACGCAAGGTGTCCGCCGGCAGAAGCGCCCGCGACAACGACCTTGCTCGCGTTCACGCCGAGCTCTGCTGCGTGGTCGTCAACCCAACGGATCGCCGCGCGAGCGTCCGCCACGGATTCCACGGGTGTGGTGTTGAATCGTTCTCGTGTCCGATAATCCGGCGCGATGCCGACCATGCCCCATTTCGCCGCCATGCGAGCCCAGCCGATTGACTTTGTAGGATTACCCCGTGTCCATGCGCCGCCGAAGAAGTACACCATGGCCGGGCGATGATCCGAAGGCTGCCAGCCATCGGGTTTGACGACGAACAAGAGCAAGGGGTCGGGCTTCAATTCTCGGTAGACAAAGGTCTGCGCGCCCGGAAAGCTCGTCGGTGTGGTCGCGTCGGACAAGAATGCCTCAACATCCGCGGAGGGGTCTTTGGCAGCAATGGCTGGTGGTGCGTTGGTTTGTGGCATCGCTACGCACGCAAGGGTCGGGATTGCCATCAACGCGATCAGCATCCCCGGTCGCCAGCGGCGGTGGGCCAATCCGCGCATGGGCCTACTTGGTGGGTGACGGCAGGATTCCCTGCCTGGCGAGGAAGGACGTCATGATTGCGCGGGTCTTGTCCTTCCACTCGGGCAACTGGCTTTGGAAACCATGCCTGCCGCCGGGCACGGAGACGAATTCGCACGTGTTACTGGTCGCCACGAGCTTGTCGTGGAGCGCGATGGATTGGGCGTTGGTCACGGTGGTGTCGGCATCACCGTGGAAAACAAGAACCGGCGGCATCTTCGCATCAAGCTGGCGGACGGGCGAGAGTGCCTCCGCATTCTCGCCAAAGCGTTTGGGTGTGTAGCCGATGGGCGGCGCCGTGTCGGAAACGGGGCTGACCAGAATCAGGGCGAGCGGTTTGATGCGTGGTGCTTCGTTGGTGTCCGAACCCGGCGGCGTATGCTCGATCGCCGTCCACAACGCGACGTGTCCGCCCGCCGACGATCCGCCAACCACGATGCGGTTGGGGTCGACTCCCAGTTTCTCTGCGTGGTCTTCAACCCAGCGCAGCGCCGCGCGTCCATCCGCCACCGATTCCAAGGGTGACGTGCCGAAGCGTTCTCGCGTGCGATAGTCCGGTGCGATGCCCACCAGGCCGAGCGTGGTTGCCCACTTCGCATAACTGGCCGAGCTCTCGGGTGTGCCGTGCGTCCATCCGCCCCCGAAAAAGAAGACCAGAGCAGGACGGTGGTCAATGTCCTTCCAATCCTTCGGCTTGAAAACATGCAGGCGCATCGGCTCTGGTTTGGCATCGCGGTAGATGTACGTCTCGGCACCGGGAAGCGTGACGGGCGTGGCGGCGGGCGCGTTTGTGGATGCCCTGGCTTTCTTCTCGGGCCAGATCTGCGCGGCTTGTTCGAGCAAGGGGCTGAGAAAGCCCGGTTCCAGCTTCTTCAACTGGCTGTGCGGCCAGGTGTCAGGAGCAGCGTTGTAGGGAATGAGGAACTGAAGGCCCTGGTGCAAACTGGCCCCATTGGTGGCGGTGTAATTCCATAGGTCCACGCCGAGGGGGGCGGCAAGCGTAGCTACACAAAACTGGGCTTCGAGATTGAACGCACAATAAGAGAGACCATCTTCACGGACATACTCGAGCGGCTGACTGCCGTCGGGCGCGAACTGGCTGGTGATGCGCGCGAAATCCTCCCGGGCAAACTGTCGCGCGTCTTCTTCACGGTCCAGATAGCGGGAGATGGCAATGAGCTGTGTGAGAAACCACGTGCCATGATTATTCCGCTCCTTGTGCTCGATCTGACCGTTCTTGCTGGTGGTTAACCAATGCAGGTAATCGGAAAACCAGTGGTGAACCTGTGCCTCGTCATCTTCTGTGAGTGCGGGCGAGCCGTGCAACAACCGCAGCGCGTCGATCAGATGGATCAGCCCGCGTGTATCGATCAGGCCGGAGTTGGATCCGTGATTGCCCTCGTGACCCAGGCGGATCTGTGCATACTCGAAGGATGGGTTGACCCGCGTGGCCGGCGAGACGAACCACGCGCGAACCCATTCGCCGGCGCGCCGGGCGCAATCTTCGCGGTGCTCAACCTGCCATCCCTGTGCGAGTGCATCCACTGTCCGGATCATGCGATCCAATCGCTCCCAGTCACCGAGCGCCATCTGCTTGCGATTGGCGTAACCGTCGCGACGGACGTACGGCAGGCCATTCGAGCTTGCGGGGTTGGGCCACCAGTAGCGGCCGTAACTGACGAAGTCATGCGGATCCCCCGTCGGGGATGGTTGTTCTTTGTCGACGACTGTCGCAATCGGGACCTTGAGAGCCTCGCGCGCCTTGCTGGCAACGGTCTTGGCATCGAGGGTCTTGAGATCAAGGAGAAATGGAGGAAGCGGTTCGGAGGCGCCGGCTCGAGCAGCAAGCAAGAGGGCGAACCCGCCAAGCAAGATTTGTCGACGCAAACATGCAGCTGAGTTGTTGATGATCATTTCAACTCCAACGACGTGTCTGATAACACAATCTGGTCGGTTTTCCCATCAGGACGGGCAACCCGGAGTGTGTCACCATCGAGCGAGACGTTGAGAGCAGCGGGCGCCGACCCCGTGCGCTCGGGCCAGAGCACAGCGTAGACCGTGAATGATGGGGCGGCTGCGGCGCTCTCGAGAGTCAGATGATCCTGGTTTGACCATTTGGCCGTTACGTAGCTGGCTCCCGCCTCGCCGCTCACGTACTTGGGGTCGATCGGGATGGGGAACTTGTCGGTAACGCTGCCATGCCACGTGACACCCGGCGCCACCAATTGCGTGGTGAGTGTGGCTTTGTCGCCGCGAATAAGGGCGGTATCGTTCGTTGGGTTCCACAAAAGACTCTTCTCGGCGTGCAGCAGCCAGGACAATGTTCCCGGTATCGCCAGCTCTACTCGATCGCGCAACACCACATAGCGCTGATCGATAAAGACAAGATCACGTGTCACGCGCTCGACCCGTCCCTTTGGCTGCATGGATTGGTAGGCAACGGTGGCATCGCCCGTTGTCCACACATATCGATTCTTTGCTTCGAAACGCGTGATCTTTCCCGTGGCTTTCTTATCCTGGGCCTTCTGCCCAAGCCCGTCGATGAGGAGATCGTTCTTGGACTTCGTCTGCCAGGTCCATTGCTTGTGGAAGGGCGAGCGATGATATTCACGATACGCCGAGTTGATCGCCAGGCCTTCGCCGTAGGCGTTCAAGATGAATGCGTTCTGGTCCGCGTGGCTGTGGCTGAACGATCCGTACGGCGACGATTTGAACGTGACTTGAATGTCATCGTTGGGGCGGCCAAGAGCGCTGTGCAGGGAAACCCAACCCACGTCCCTGAAGAAGCGGTACGGTGGCAACTCACTCAAAGGCTTGGGAGCGGGTAACGGCTTGGCGCTGGCGATAAAGTCGCGAATCAGGAACTCACAGGCCGTCGGGTATGTCCGATCCAGACCCGCGAGCCCTTTATCGATCGGGCGCGGACGTTTGTCGGTGCACAGCTGGGAGTACGTGAGGAAATAGCCATTCTGTTCGACGCGCGCAACGTGCTCCATGTAGTCGGCGACGACGGGGTCGAGATTGAAATGGCCCGCGTTGGAGGTGTCCCCGAACGTCGTGTGGAGGTAGGGCTGCACGTTGTAGAGGGCGAAGTAGGGCGAGTTCTTCCAGAAAGAGGACGAATAGGCGAGCGGATCGCCAATACTCAGGAGCGTATCCTGAAACGCCGCATGCTCGAACGTGCCGCGCCAATAGGCGTTCCCCTCGGCCCAGCCGCCGTCATCGCCGCCCCACGGGCTGAATTGGTCCCGGTAAAACACGTAGGCAAACCGCCACCACTCGCGGGATTCGGGCAGATCATCCCACAGCGCCAGCGCGCTTGTCCCGACCATTGCCATGAACCGCACGGGATGACTTTCCGCGTCCACGTCGAGTGAATTGCGCTCAATCTTCTCGACCTTTGCCCTCTTGATCCATGCCACCGTGCGATCGCCTCGCTCCTTGAAATGGGCGAGGACGGTCTTTTTCTCGTCCGGTGTGAGCGTGGCCCGAATCTGATCGTAGACCAGCGGCAGCTTGCGCCATAAGCGGAAATCGGCTTCGTCGTTGTAGTAGATGTCGGTCGCGCCCACCACAGGGCCATTTCCCCACTCGGGCGCAAAATGCCAGGCGCACGACTTGAGGAGGAACTCTTTGGCTTTGGCGAGATATTTTTCCTCACCCGTGACCATCCAGATCACCGTGGCGGCTTCGGCGATGCCGGAAACTCGACCACAGACGTCCTGGTCGTCACGCCACTTGTCGGCTTTGTCCGAATCGCGGTTTTTGGGATCGGGGTCGCCGTACGTCACCGGCTCGCTTGGAAACGGGTACGAGAGATAATCCCGGTCGAAGTCGGCCTTGATTTTGGCGAAGGCTCTTGCGCCGGCCCCGGTGGTGCAATAACTGCGAAAGTCCTTTTGGCGGCCTGCGATGATCATGGTGCGAGGTGGTTGAGGTGGAACGTGATCGGCCACGTTGGTCGACTGGGCCACGGCGGGCAAACAGGCCGTGAGGCCTGCCATGAGCATCAGACCCAGGCGCAGCCAGCATTGAACGCGGAAGAATCGAGTCATACGAACAATATCCCTATGGGCAACATTGTCTTAATAAGTATTAACCATGTCAATCGTTTTCGATTTTTTGCACCTGCTTTTGGCGAATGACACCGGATCGGGTCGTCAGGTAGGTGGGCGGACTTGGGGATGATAAGGTTGCGCACTGTAGTAGAGCCTCGATTCGATCACCACACGACGGGTGGCTTAAATCGAATTGACCTCGATCCGCCTTTTAGTATATACTGTTCATATGAACAGTAACAGGCTGACCCATCGCCAGCAACAGGTCCTGGAATTCATCCAGTCGCAGCCGTATCCACCCAGCCTGCGCGAGATTGCCCGCCATTTCCGTTTTCGCAGTATGACTGCCGCGCTGGATCACGTCCGCGCGCTTCGTCGCAAAGGCCGCCTGGAACATCGCCCCGGTCAGGCGCGGGCGCACATCGCCGCCGGCCGCAAGCCCGTGATGAGCGTCCCCATTTACGGTTCCATCCCCGCCGGCTTCGCCGACAATCAGCAACAGGAAAACCGCGGTTGCATCTCCGTGGATTTCGACACGCTCGGCATCCGGCCCACTGCGCGCACGTTCGCGTTGCAGGTGCGCGGCGACTCCATGATCGGCAAACACATCGTGCCCGGCGATTACGTGATTTTCGAGCACGGTCTGACGCCGAACGATGGTGATGTCGTGGCCGCGCTCATCGACAACGAAAGTACCCTGAAAACCTTCATCACGGAACGGGGCAAACCGTATCTGCGCGCCGAAAATCCCAAGTACCCGAAACTTGTCCCGGCCGCCGAGTTGGTGATTCAAGGCGTCATGATCGGCCTCATCCGCAAACGGAAATGAAATGAGATGGTTTCCCGTTCGATCGTCCATCTGGATGCCGACGCGTTTTTCGCTTCGGTCGAACAGGCCGCCGACGCCCGTCTGCGCGGCAGGCCCGTAGCCGTCGGCGGCGAGAAACGCGGGATTGTTGCCTCGGCCTCCTATGAAGCCCGCCGCTTTGGTGTCTACACGCCGATGCCCACCGTCCGCGCCCGACGCCTCTGCCCGAGCCTCATCGTCGTGCCCGGCGATTTCGAAAAATACGAGCGGTTCTCCCGCTGGATGTTTTCCTACGCCCAGGATTTCACGCCGGAAGTGGAGGTCGCCTCCATCGACGAAGGTTACTTCGACCTGACCGGTGCGCGCAGATCCCCGATGGAAATCGCCGATATCATTCGCCGCGCCATCCGCCAATCGCTGAAAATTTCTGTCAGCGAAGGCATCGGCCCGAGCAAGCTGATCAGCCAGATCGCCTCCAAGCTCAACAAACCCGCCGCATTCAATCGCGTGCTGGCCGGCCAGGAAATCCCGTTCCTGCATCCGTTGGAAAACTTCTGGCTGCCCGGCATCGGTCCCAAAACCGCCGAGCAGCTCAACGCGGCCGGCCTCGCTCGCGTCGGCCAGATTGCCCGGACCCCTCTCGAATTGCTCGCCTTGCTGCTCGGCAGCCCGGCCCGGCAGGTGAAGGAGTTCGCCAACGGCATTGATAATCGTCCCGTCCTCGCCGTTCCATTGCCCGCGCAGTCGTACGGTCATCAGGAAACTTTTACAGCCGATACGACCGATGAAGAGTTCGTCGAGCGCATCCTGCGCCGCATGGCTGACGATCTCATGCAGAAAATTCGCGCCGATGGCAAAAGCATCCGCACCGTTACGGTCAAGGTCCGCTACAACGACATGGCCGAAGACCAGCGCAGCGAAAGTTTGACCGAGCCCACCAGTCTTGAAACGGACATCTATCCGCGGCTGCGCCCGATGTTGCGCGAGGCATGGAAACGGCGCGTGAGCCTGCGGCTGGTCTCATTGAAATTGTCGAATGTGTACGACGGTTGTTACACGGGCGAACTCCCGCTCTGGCCGCAACAAACCGAAGCCCGTCATCGACTTGCGGCTGTGGTGGATGAACTCCGGGAAAAGCACGGCCCGTATGTCATCATGCGCGCGCGCGATTTGAAGCCGGCAAAGACGGGCGGGCAGGGCAGGGCACCAAGAAAATCAACCGCTTCAGCCGCAGGCATCCCGCTCCGCGTTCACAGCTATTATTCGTTTCTGGACTCGACGCTCTCGATTCGCGCGATTATCGAACTCGCTGTCCGCCATAAATTGCCGGCCGTCGCGCTGACCGATCCCAATCTTCACGGCGCGGTTGAGTTTGTGGAAACGGCGAAGGCATACGGTATCAAACCGATCCTTGGTGCGGAGCACAACGGCCAGCTTTTCTTCGTGGAAAACAGGCAGGGCTATCGAAATCTCTGTCGCATCCTGAGCGGCAGGGAATGTGAAACGACCGGCCTCATCATCGAAGAGGCTGCACGCTGGCACCCCGTGCATTATGCGGAGCCGGGCGATCGCCTGAAGTACGATATTATCCAGAGCATTCGCACACTCACGCTGCTCCGGCAGGAACATCCCGAGAAGAAACGTGGCGGTGAGTTTCATTTCGCCGCCGAACCGGACCCGCGCGCGGCGGAGATTGTCGAGCGGTGCAATTTCGAATTCGATTTGGGCAAACTGCAATTTCCCGCGTTCCAGCCACCGGATGGTTTCAGCCCGGCCATGTTTCTGCGCCGCCTGGTGCTGGAAGGCGCGCGCCGCCGTTATCGCGTGGCGCTGCCGCAAATCGACGAGGAACTCGCGATCATCCGCGACGTTGGCTACGAGGAATATTTCCTCGTCGTGTGGAATATTCTTCAGGAATGTCGCCGGTGCGGCATTGACTGGATCACGCGGGGCAGCGCGGCCGATTCGCTCGTCTGCTATTGCCTCGGCATCAGCGATGTCTGCCCGATCCGTTACGATTTGTATTTCCGCCGGTTCCTCAACAAGGAACGGATGCAGTTGAACAAGCTGCCGGACATCGACGTCGATTTTCCCCACGACCGCAAGGACGACGTGCTGGATCTGATTTTCGAGATGTACGGCCGCGAGCACGCCGCCATCGTCGGCGGATTCTCGACCTATCACGGCCGTAGCGCGCTGGCTGACATCTGCAAGGTGCTCGGCGTTTCGGAGTATCAAGTGCGTCGGTTCACGGAACGCCTGCCGCATGTCCACGCCCATCAATTGAAAGAAGCCATTGCCGCCAGCCCGGAATGCCGCGACCTGCCCGCTGACGAACCGCCGTACTCCACGGCGCTTACAATGGCCGGCCTGCTCGACGGATTTCCCCGATACGCCAAGATGCATCCCTGTGGGATCGTGCTGTCGCGCGACCCGATCCACGATCTCGTACCGACGTTTCTCTCCCACAAATCGTATCCGACCACGCACTTCGACATGGACTCGGTGGAGGGCATCGGCCTGGTAAAAATCGACATCCTCGCGCAAGGGGGCCTGGCGGCGATACGCGACGTGCGAGCGTCCTTGAACGTCGATTTGAAGTTGCCCCGGCAAGACGAGCGACTGGACGATCCGGCCGTCTGGGAAATGATCGCCAGCGGCGGGGCGCGCGCCGTGCATCACATCGAGAGCCCGGCGATGATCAGCCTGTGCAAGATGTGCAATGTCCAGGAAATCGACGGCTTGATCGCCATCGTCAGCGTCATTCGGCCCGGCGCGGCCAATGGCGAAAAGAAAATGACGTTCACCCGCCGCTACCAAAAACTCGAGCCGGTGATCCATCCACATTCGTCGCTGGAAGATTGTCTGAAAGGTTCGTTCGGCCTCGTTGTATATGAGGAGCAGATTCTCCAGATTTGCGAGGCGTTTGCCGGGTTGCATCCCGGTCGCGCGGATTTGCTCCGGCGCGCGCTGGCCAAGGAAAACTGGCCGCGTGTTGAGGAACTTGGCCGGGAATTTGTCGCCGCCGCCAAAGCCCGCGGGCACGGGGACGAAATCATCGATCGGGTGTGGAAACTGGTGTCGGGTTTCAGCGGGTACGCCTTCTGCAAAGCGCACAGTACTGCGTACGGCGTCGAGGCCTATCAATCAGCATGGCTGAAGAAATATTATCCGGCCGAGTTCATGGCGGCGGTGCTGTCCAACGGCAAAGGATTTTACCGGCCGATCGTGTATGTGCTCGAGTGCCACCGACTCGGCATTCCCCTGACGCCGCCGTGGATCAACGACCCCGGCCCGTCGTTCAAGGTGGTCGATGGCTGCATTCGCGTGCCGGTGACCTACATCAAAGGGTTGAGCGAAAGAACCCGGGGAAAAATTCTGGCCGGGGCGCCGTTCGGATCACTGGGCGATGTGCCGGGCTCGCGCGAAGAAAAAGAACTGCTGTTGCGGGCCGGGGCATTCGATGGATTTGGCCAGACGCGTACGAAACAGTTTTGGCAGATGATCCAACCATCGTTCTGGGGGCGTGACAGCGATGCTGCGCCCACCAATTTGACCGAGCCGACCCGCCGGCAGCGGTTGCAATGGGAATCCGAATTGTTCGGCTTCCCCGCCAGCGGTCATCCCCTCGAACTCCACGACGATATCGCCTGGGACACGTACGTCCCGATTGCGGAACTGCCCAAGCACATCGGGGAAACCATCACCTGTTGCGGATTGATTATCGAAGACCGCGTCCACTCCCAGGTGACCGGTGAGTTGATGAAATTCCTGACCATCGCCGACTGGAGCGGGATCATCGAGACCGAGCTGTTTGCCGACACCTACAAGACCTACGGCCTTGCCACCGTCCGCTATCCTGTCTTGGAAATCACCGCCACCGTGGAGTCGTTTGAAAATCACCGCGGCTGCTCGTTGCGCGTCCTGCGGGCGGGCAAACCGAGAAAAACCTCCGGCAAACCTCAACGCCGTGCCGCATGAACAACTGGACTTGTTGCCCGGGCCAATTCGCCTTTTCTTGTCTTGAAACTGGTAGCGTGACCGTTTACCGTAACGAGCACTGGAGGTTTGCCAGCGCAGGACAAACCGGTCTTGTGGAGAGGTGGCCGAGTGGTTGAAGGCGGCGGTTTGCTAAACCGCTATACGGGACTAAAGCCTGTATCGAGGGTTCGAATCCCTCCCTCTCCGCCAGTTTACTTGACTCAAGAGCGCCACAAATAATCACGATCACTGGTGATTAGCCGGAAACCGTTCCGGGTCGTGAATCATCAAAAAAAAACGGTGGAGTTGCAAGAAGGCGTCTCGAAGTTGGCGAGTCCAAACGAAATCCACCATCCGGAGGTGACGATGTCAAATGCTTTGCAGGTTGCGTTGTTTCTGGCCTCGGTGGCCGTGGTGGTGTTCGTGGCAATTTTCATCCCTGCGTTTCTCGTCTTGTGCCAGCGCGCGTCATGCGCGGCACGGCAGCTCGAGGAAGTGAAAGCCGATCTGAAGCTGGTGATCCAGGACACGCGAACCGTGATGCAGCGAGTGAATGAGCTGGCCAATCGGGCCCACCAGCAAATGGACGAAGTGGATCGGATGGTGCGAACGGCGCGCGGGTGGTCGGACCGAGCCGATCGGATTGTCGGGGAGGTCGGCGATATTGTGGAAGCTCCGATTTTCAGTGTCGCGCGGATCATCGGCATCGTACAGGAGGGGTTGCACAGTTTTCTGAACGCGGTGACGAGGCGGAATCACCAGCCGGGCCTGAAGGAGGAACGGAACCGATGAGCCACTTGTCAACCGCAACCCTCACGCCATCCGTAGGGAAGAGCGATCACGTTCAGGGGGCTGCGTCGGCCCTCGTGACGTTGGTGGAATATGGCGATTATCAGTGTCCGTTTTGCGGCGACGCCTACGCAGTTATCCAGAAAGTGCAGCGCCATTTTGGGGATCGATTGCGGCTTGTCTTTCGCAATTTTCCGCTGGTTCGAATTCATGCCTACGCCGAGCGCGCCGCCGAAGCCGCCGAAGCGGCGGCGGCCCAGAGCAAATTCTGGGAAATGCGTGATTACCTGTACGAACACCAAGACGCCCTCGACGCGGAGAATCTGGTGCTGGCTGCGGTCACCGTCGGCCTCGACCGGGTCAGGTTCAACCGCGACATTGCCGAGCGCGTGTACGCCGACCGCATCCAGCGGGACATCCAGAGTGGAATCGACAGCGGGGTTGGCGGCACGCCGACGATGTTCATCAACGGGGTGCGCAGCGATGACGATGATGACTTCGACACGCTAAAGGCGAAAATCGAGGAAGCGATGCTTCTTGTCGGGACGGCGAAGGGAAGGAGACGCTCCTGAGCATGGCCAAACCCGTGATATGGACCGTGGACGACGATCCTGACGTATTGCGGGCCGTCGAACGTGATTTGCGACGACAGTACGGAAGCCGGTACCGGGTGATGGCCGCCGATTCCGGGGCCGGGGCGTTGGAATCGGTCCGACAATTGAAACTGCGCAACGATCCGGTCGCGTTGTTTTTGGTTGACCAAAGGATGCCCGTCATGTCGGGCGTGGAATTCCTCGAAGCGGCGCTGGAGTTTTATCCCGATGCGAAGCGAGCGTTGCTCACGGCTTACGCCGACACGGACGCGGCGATTCGCGCGATCAACAGCGTGAAGATCGATCACTATCTGATGAAACCATGGGATCCGCCCGAGGAGCGCCTGTACGGCGTCGTCGACGATCTGCTCGACGATTGGCAGGCCTCATTCCGCCCTCGGTTCGAGGGGATTCGGATTGTCGGCAGTCGCTGGTCACCGCACTTCAATCAAGTCCGAGATTTCCTGGCGAGAAACTCGATCCCGTATCAGTTACTGGAGGTGGAGACGGATGCGGCGGCGCAGCAGTTGATGGAAAGTAGCGGTGTCGACAGCAAGCAGCTTCCGCTGGTTGTCTTTGCGGACGGGTCGCATCTGGCCGATCCGACTCCCGCCATGGTCGCGGGGAAGCTCGGGTTGAAAACAAAAGCGGAGTTGCCATTCTACGACCTGGTCATTGTGGGCGGCGGGCCGGCCGGATTGGCGGCAGCCGTTTATGGGGCGGCCGACGGACTGCGAACGCTGCTCATTGAACGGGAAGCGCCCGGCGGACAGGCGGGTCGCAGTTCCCGGATCGAAAACTACCTTGGATTTCCAACCGGGCTCAGTGGATTTGATCTTGCGCGGCGTGCCGTCAGCCAGGCGCGGCGTTTTGGGGTGGAGATTCTCGCGCCACAGGAAGTCACCGGCGTTCGCGTGGACGGTCCGTCGCGATTTGTCACGCTGGCCGATGGCAACGAGGTCGGCTGTCGCGCGTTGCTGATCGCGACCGGAATCGCGTTTCGCAAGGTCGATGTGCCGGGCGTGGAGCAGCTGGCCGGCGCGGGGGTTCACTATTATGCGCCGATGACCGAAGCCCTGTCCTACAGGAACGAGGAAGTATACATCGTCGGCGGAGCGAACTCGGCCGGGCAGGCCGCAATGTACTTCTCCAAGTATGCGCGGTCCGTGACGATGTTGGTGCGGGGTGAGTCGCTTTCCTCGAACATGTCGCAGTACTTGGAGGATCAGATCGCCGCCACCAAGAACATTACTGTCAGGCTGAACACGGTCGTGCTGGAGGTGACGGGCAACGGCCATTGTGAAACCGTCACCCTGATGAATACCAAGACCTGTCAACGGGAGACCGTTCCCGCCAGCGCGTTGCTGTTCTACGTCGGGGCGGTCCCGTACACCGAGTGGCTGGCCGCCGTCGTGGAACGGGACGCGCAAGGTTATATCGTTTCAGGGACGCACCTGCTCCGTGACGGGAAACGACCACGTGGTTGGACGCCGGACCGGGACCCGCTCCTGCTGGAGACGAGTGTGCCGGGAATTTTCGTGGCGGGGGACGTGCGGCACGCCTCCGCCAAGGGGGTCACTTCCGGGGTGGGCGAAGGCGCGATGGCGGTGAAGTTGATTCATCAGTATCTCAGTACGGTGTGACCATGGAGGCATCAATCCTGGAGGAGTTGCAGAAGACCCCGTTGTTTTCGACCCTGACCGAGGGACAGATGGGGTGCCTGGCGTCTGGAGAGGTTCTGCATCTGGAACGCGGCAAGATACTGGCAGCCGAGGGAGATCCAATCGACTCGTTCTATGTCCTGCTGGAAGGCGAAATGCGGGTGAGTCGGAATTACGGGAACCAGGCAATTCTGATGGGCGTGACGAAACCGGGAATGTTTCTTGGCGAGATCTCCCTGTTGCTGGACAGTCCCAATCTGGCGACCGTGCGAGCGCTCAAACCGTGCCGGCTGTTTCGCCTGAGCAAGGACGGATTCTGGCAGATGTTGAGCGGTTGTCCGTCCGTGGCGAACCAGATCTTCCGGACGATGGCGATCCGTGTGCGGAACATGGAAGGGTATTCCCATCAGCGCGAGAAACTTGCGTCCCTCGGGACCATGGCGGCCGGCCTGGCGCATGAACTGAACAATCCGGCCACGGCGGCCCGGCGCGCCTCGGCGAACCTGCGGGAGGTCGTGGATAGGCTCCAGTCGTGTGCGTGTGAACTCCATGAAATGCTCACAGCCGAACATTGGCAGCCGCTTGTCGATGCCTCGCAGGCCGCTATCGCGCGCCTGGCGAACAGCGAGCCACTGGATTCTGTTTCCCGTAGCGATCGTGAGGAGCACGTGTCTACATGGTTGGAGCAACAGGGTGTGGGAGACGGATGGAAGCTGGCCCCGACATTTGTCACGGCGCGGATGAGTGACGACGAGCTTGCCTCCCTCGCCGGAACGCTCCCGCGTGAAACGTTGGGATTCGCCTTCGGCTGGCTGGAAGCGAGCCTGTCGTTACATGCATTGCTGAACGAAGTGGAAGGAAGCACCACCCGCATCTCCGAGCTGGTCAAGGCCGTAAAGGCCTATTCCTACATGGACCAGTCACCCATGCAGGAAGTGGATGTGCACGACGGCATCGATAACACCCTGACGATGCTCGGGCACAAACTCAAGAACGTCGCCGTGACGCGCAAGTATGATCGGTCGATTCCGCGCATCATGGCGTATGGCGGTGAACTCAACCAGGTTTGGACGAATCTGCTCGATAACGCCATCGATGCCGTCAAGGGAAAGGGAAAGATCTGCGTTGCCACTTTCCTCGATGACGATCAAGTGGTCGTGGAAATCGCCGACAACGGGACGGGGATCCCACCCGAAGTTCAGTCGCACATCTTCGAGCCGTTTTATACCACCAAGGGGGTCGGCTCGGGGACAGGGCTGGGTTTGGTCATCAGCAGCCGCATCGTGGCGAATCGGCATGGCGGCGAGATTGAGTTCGAATCGGTACCGGGCGACACGCGGTTTACGGTGCGGTTGCCAGTCAAGCAGTCATCAAACTCTCACGGCGAGTCGTCGGGGGTGACATCGTCCTAAGTTGGCATCGGCTGGCCGCGTCCGTGGCGTTGCCCAAAAGGACGCACCCCATCTGTCTGAGACAGACGGGGTGCCGTGAATGACGTTACTACGCGAACAAGCTGCGCTATTTCTTTTGCGCGGCTTTGATCTTTGCCCACCGGGCGCGTTGCGCCGCGGCGATTCTCGCGCGGGCCGCTGCGGAGAACCGCGGCTTGCGTCGGACCGACAATTTCAGAAGCCCGGGAGTTCCGTCGATCGACGAGAGCGCGCGGATGGCGAGGTTGAGTTTTTCGAGTTCCTGTTCGGCACGTCTTCGCTGCGCATGCAGCTGCTGAACGACTTGGTTCATGCTGGACATGTGTCCTCCTACGTAATTATTGGTTGTGAGCACTGCGATACCTTACTGACGAATAAACTAGCAGTGTGACGGGGCCAGTTCAACCTATTTTATTGGTATCAAGCTGTCGCCGATGGTGGTGTGCCGGTAGAAAGGTATAAGTAGGGACGTGACAATGAAGCGATTCATTGGAACGATGGGAGCGACGACGGCGGCGCGGGTGACTGTTGGTTGCGAGACACGGTGGTGCGTTATTCGAGGCAACTGCTTGGGCGCGGCGGATGGCAAGATGCTGGCCAGGTCCGGGATCAGCGACGAGGTTATCATCGGTCAGATTCGGAATTCGCGCACAGTTTATCATTTGCGGGCGGCGGACATTCATGATCTGAGAAATGCGGGAGTGACCGAGAAAGTAATTGATTTCATGGTCAATACTCCCTCCTTGTATCGATACCAAAGCCCCTTGCCGCCCCCTCTACCGTCGAATTGATATCTGGCGGGATTCCTGCTTTGGGAGACGGACGTTGAATTGAACCTTCTTCACGGGTAGATTTGGGTATGCGATTCGCATCGGCTCTCACAACGAAGACGGACTGGGTAGAGGCGGTTGGAGATTTGGGGAGCCAGGTATCCGACCAACTCGGTGCCGCCAAGACCCAGCTTGCCGTGTTGTTTGCCCACCCCAAGTATGTTCCCCACATTGATGAGATTATCGACGCCACGAGGAAGGGAGTGGGCGCGGAGCATCTACTGGGCTGTACGGGCGCCGGCATTATCGGGAACAACCGCGAGGTTGAGGAAACACCGGCGTTAACCCTGTTGGTAGGGGAACTACCCGGGGTCACAATTTACCCGTTTCATCTGGCGGAAAAGGACCTGGAGGAATCGACGGGACCAGCGTTCTGGCATTACCAACTCGAATTGGAGCCGAGCCGACAGCCTCAATTGCTTGTGCTGGTCGACCCGTTTACGACCCGCGCGATGCAGCTTGTTGACGCGCTGGCCGAAGCCTATCCACATGCGCCGATGATCGGTGGTCTGGCCAGCGGCGCGCAACAGCCCGGCGAGAACCGGCTGTTTGTCGGCGGAAAGGTCTATGATGAGGGCGCGGTGGGCATCGGATTGACGGGTCATGTTGCGTTGCGATCGGTCGTGTCACAGGGCTGTCGGCCGATTGGCGAGCCGATGACCGTGACGCGGGCGGAAAAGAACATCGTCTTTGAACTTGCGGGACGCCCGCCGATGAAGATCCTCCAGGAAATGTTGCCGCAGTTGCCGACGCGCGACCGGGATCTGGCGCGTTCCGCCCTGTTTCTGGGCCGCGTGGTCAATGAGTATCAGGATGAATTCAGTCGTGGTGATTTCCTCATCCGCAACCTGATCGGCAGCGATCCGCAATCCGGGGCGCTGGCGGTGGGCGACGTGATGCGCACCGGGCAGACGGTCCAGTTTCAGGTGCGCGACGCGCAGACGGCGGACGAAGACCTGCGCCACCTGCTGGCCAAGGAGCGAACCGATCTGGCCAAAACGAGGCCGCAGGGGGCGCTCCTGTTCAGTTGTCTGGGGCGCGGCGAACGCATGTACGGCACAGCCGACCATGACATTCAGGTCGTGCAGCAGAATGTGGGACCGGTCCCAACGGCGGGGTTTTTCTGCAACGGCGAGATCGGCCCCGTCGGCAGTCGGGCGTTCATTCACGGTTTTACCAGCGTGATTGGGTTGTTCACTGAACCCGCCGAATAGCTTTGGCCCGGAATACGACTGTCGATCCAGGGCGTTCGGCTGTTTGTCCTCCTGCCGCGATCCATCCACCGTAGCGAGCCCGTCGGGAAGAACTTTTTTGTTCGGTTATGGCAGCTGTTGGGTTCTTATTGGTGAAGAAGATGACGGACAGCCAGCAACTGCTTGGGGAATACGTCCAGAACGGCTCAGAAGAAACCTCTTGCGAACTTCCATCGCGCGCGACTTTTGCGCATCGTTCCTGCCGAGTCGCGCGGGCAGGTATCAGGCTGGCCCGGTCAGTGAATCCTCCACCGTCTTGACCAACTTCTTATGGTCCAGCGGAGTTTGGAAGTAGTCGATTGCCCCCTCGCTCAGGGCCCGGGCATAACCGTTCCAGTCGCCATCACGCGTCACGACGAGAATGGGCAAATCCTTGCGATGGGAACGGGCTTCGCGCACGAGCTCCATGCCACTTCGGCCGCGCATGACTTCCTGGATGATGACGAAGTTGTATTGTTTGGCCCATTCCTCGACCGTACTCATGGCGTGCTGCGGATCGCTGATGGTGGTGACGGAATAACCTTCGGAACGCAATGTTTCGCAAACCGCCTGCTGATCCCTCGGGCTGTCCTCGATCAGGAGAACGCTGCGCTGCTTCACGATACGCCTCCTCTTCTTTTAGCACTCGCTCACTCGCAGCATACGACGAGTAGCGGCGATGTCAACAACGGAGGAGACCTCGTTGTCTGCGGAGTTCCTACGCGCGGGAGGGCGTGGGAGGGTGGCTATCGCGATCCGTGAACAGCAACTGGGCGACCTCAGACTGGTAGGGATGGAACGGATTGTTCATGATGAGCGGGTCCTTGCTCTCCACGGCAATCGAATCCCAGTTGATGATGTAGCTGCCGGCCTGATCGCGCAAGTGACGCACGGCAATGCCGCGGGCCTGGGCGCGGGTGTTCGCCGGCGGGTTCTGGACGCAGAAGGCGATCCGCTCGGGAGTGACGACGCGTTGCGCGCGTCCCTGGTCGGCCAGCGCGAAATGCAGACCCCGGCGTGGATCGATGATGTGGTATTCGAGATCGAGAGACTGGACCCATGGATCATCCCAACCGATGTGCTCCTGCTCGATGAACGTTTGCAGGAGCCATTTCTTGGCGACCCAGTCAATCTTGTCCACCTGGGACATCGGGTTCTGCTCCAGGCCGGTCAGGATATTTTCCCATTCGCGGATGATCCAGTCGTTCTCCGGGTCCATGCCCGCCAGGTAATGTTTGGCGAGGCCGAGGAATGAATGCTGGATCTCCAGCGCGGTCCGCGTCTGGCCGTTTTCCAGGCGCACGATCCAGCGGTAGTGCGGGTCGCGGGAAATGTCGCGCGTGGCCTGCACGGGATCCATCAGTCCGACGCGCTTGGGGAGAATGCCTTCCTCGAGCAAGTCGAGAACCAGGGAGGTCGTGCCGACCTTCAACGCCGTCGCGTACTCGCTCATGTTGGAATCGCCGATGAGCAAATGGAGCCGGCGGTATTTGCGGTAATCCGCCAGCGGCTCATCGCGGGCGTTGATGATCGCGCGATTGAACTGCACCCACTGATAAATGTCGTTCACGATGTGGTCGGCGCGCTGCGAAATCTGGAAGTGCACGGGCTGATCGTGGCGACCGTGGTCGAATTCGAAGGCGAGGGGATTGGCCTGGCCAACGCGTCCCGCGCCGGAGAAGATCTGCCGGGTCGCCAGAAAGGACAGGAGCGCGGACAACACCTGCGGGGTGAACTGAGCGCCGCGTTTCATCAGATAATTCTCGTGACAGCCGAACGTCGCGCCGGTGTGATGGTCGATATTGTTCTTCACGAACGACACGCGATCGGCAAGGGCCATGCTTTCGAGGGCGCTGTGGAGCAACTGATCGCCCGCATGATCGAACGACACCACGTCGCGCAGGCTGATGCATTCCGGGGTGGAATACTCGATGTGCCCCATGTCGAGGTAGAGGCGTCCGCCGTTGAGCAGAAATCCGCCATTGCCGGGCGGTTCTTCGTAATCGCGGTAATGCAGGTCGATCGCGCCGAGCCGGGCGACTTTGAAGATGTGATTCTTGACGCGGATGGGGAAGGCGTCGGGTCCGCCCTGGCGGTCATCACTGCTGACCAGGCAACCGTATTCGGTTTCCAGTCCGACGATACGGTTCATAGGTCCTTGAGGGCGGCGCGGATTTCCTTTTCGTCGAGGAGGCGGAACTTGCCCGTGGCGGGGCGGCTGCGTTCCATGACGGCGGCTTCCACGTGGCGAGCCTTGAGATACTCCTTCAGGACCTTTTCCGGCTCGATCTCGCGCTTCTCCGCCGCCTCGCCGTCCTTGTCATCACCCTGTTCGGCCGTGTCCATGCCGACGGCCCAGACACGGGCGGCGAGCTTGAGGGCATCGTCCAACGCGCGCCGCGGATTGCCGTCGTGCTCGACGAGATAATCCAGCATGGCCTTCTGGGCCTCCTGCGTGCCGGCGAGCACGTCGAATGGTTCCTTCATCTCAATATCGCTCCGGGCGAAGGAGCCATCGTAATCGAGTTTGACGATGGAATCCTGCTCGGGATCATCGCCAAGCTCGACGAGCAACATTTTGACGATGTAGGGCGCGCTGTAGACCTGCTCGAAGGCGGTCTTGAGCGCAGGGCTCATGCCGAAATTGACCAGGCGTCGCAACGAAACGTCCGCCACCGCGCGGTTGAATCCTTCGATGTGGGCGAGGTCGATCGCCACCAGCCGCATGCGCTCGATATCAGCGGGATGCCCGAGAGCGGCAAAGGCAACGCGATCGTAGATTTCGAAAACCTTGCGCGTCTCACGACTGAGCGTCAGCAGCAAGATTCCGTCGGCGTAATTGACGGCGACGACGGGGCTGCCCTGCCGCAGTTGGTCTTCGATATACTCGCGGCGGTTGGCGACCGCTTCGATCCAACGATATGGTTCTTCAATCATGATGACGCGACAACCGATTCCGGTGACTACACTTCGCTCTTGTACACTCTGGCCAACTCGGATTCCGGTATTTCGCGGATCCCTTCCCTGGTGATTACGCGGATGATGGGGAAAATGTTGGTCTTTGGGTTGTACCCGCTCGTGGCGGTGTCAGTATCGGCGGCGGTATCGAGAACCCGAAGCGCCGTCGTGACGATTTCCGACTCACTGAATTTTGCGAGGGGTTTACCGCCCCAATTGTTGAGGTAATGCAAGACGCTGCGGACGGCCAGCGATCCCGAGCCACTGGCGGCGTAATCGACGCCTTCGAACTGGGCGCCGAGCGCGTCGTAGAAATAGACCTTGCCGCCATTATCCTTGCTGTCGGCGGCTTCGTACGTGGCGAAGACCGGCACGACCATGCCGACGCCCTGAAGCGTCAGCGGCAGATTCTCTTTGAGCAGCTTCGATAGCGAGCGCACTTTGCCCGCCGTGCTCATCTCCTGGAGCTGGCTGCGCTGGTAATACTTGAAACTGTGTTCGAGGACGCGGGCCATTTCGAACGCGACGGCGGGCACGCCGGCAATCGCGAGGATGGACCGCTCATCGATATTGATCAGCTTCTCGGCGCGCTCGTACATGACGAGGTTGCCGGCCGTGGCGCGACGGTCGCCCGCCATGAGCACGCCGTCCTTGTATTTGACGGCGAGGACGGTCGTTCCCTCGGTGGCGATGCCGCCCTTGTCGATGTCGTGCTGGAATTGGGCGGCGGCCTCGATGAGACGGGGCGCGACCTCATAGCCGTGCGCCTTGAGGACGCTCAGGAAATCGCCATCATGCGGGAATTGCGGAATCGGTACGGGATGATCCATGGCGATTGTTCGCGAAGGGGGCGCCGGCTCACTCTCCGGTGCGTTGGCGATAACGTTTGGCCTGATTGGGATCGACGCGCCGCATCTTTTTCAGGAGTTCCTTGGTATCGGGGGCATCCACGTCGGGACGACGCGGTCCGCCCTCATCGACTTCCTTCTTTTCCCACGGCGCCGGGGAATTCGGGCGATGGATGCGTTCTGGAAACTCTGCGTTTGGATCTGGCATTGACTATCTCCGAATCATTTCCACGTTCCGCAGTAATGTCGCCACATCCGGCGCTTTGTCAATGGCCGTATTGTAGCGCGCGACGTCTTCATCGTCAAAAACATTCAGGAGACGCACGACGGATTCGTGATCATTTTCGCCGAAGGCGATTTCATCCCATTGCACGGAACTCATCTGGCGCGCAAATTTCTCGATGCACCGGCCGCGGAAGTACGCGCGCGTATCGCGGGGCGG
Source organism: Verrucomicrobiia bacterium (assembly GCA_035501175.1). Classification (GTDB taxonomy): domain Bacteria; phylum Verrucomicrobiota; class Verrucomicrobiia; order Palsa-1439; family Palsa-1439; genus Palsa-1439. The sequence continues at coordinate 183,022 of DATJWQ010000095.1, forward strand.
CTGACGGATGGCCCGGCGCACATCGTCGTCCTTGACGAACCGCTGGATTTTATCGCGGCGCATCAGCTCGGCGTAGAGGCCCTCGTCGCGGCGGACGTTGTGATATTCGAGATCGAGCGATTGGAGCCACGGTTCGTCCCAGGTGAGCTTTTCCGCTTCCATGAAGGCGTCGAGCATCCATTTCTTGGCGACCCAATCGAGCCGGTCGCGGCACGACATCGGGTCCCGCTCCAGGTCCGCCAGCACCTGTTCCCACGTGGCCAGCACCCAATCGGTCTCCACATCCCGGCCGCCGAGATGCTGCTGGGCGGCCTGCAGGTACTGACGTTGAATGTCGATCGCGTTGATTGAGCGTCCGCCAAACAATCGGACCGTGCTTTTCAGGCTCGGGTCGCGCGAGATGGATTTCAGGGCGGCAATCGGATCGCCCAGTTCGATGTTCAGCGGGCAGAGATGTGTCTCCAACAGATCGAGCACCAGCGAGGTCGTTCCGATCTTCAGCGCGCCGGAGATCTCGCTCATGTTGGCGTCGCCGATGATGACGTGCAATCGGCGGTACTTGTCGCTGTCGGCATGAGGCTCGTCGCGGGTGTTGATGATTGGCCGGCGGTTCATCGTGTCGATGGAGACGAGAACGCTGAAGAAATCGGCGCGCTGGCTGATTTGATAGATGGCGGCCGTGGCGCCCTCTTCATTTTCGATGCCGACCTTGCCCGCGCCGGCGACGATCTGGCGCGTCACGAGAAACGGGGTGAGGCCACGGATGACGACGTCGAACGGAATATCGCGGTCCATCAGATAATTGTCGTGGCAGCCGTAACTGTGGCCGACGAAGTCGGTGTTGTTCTTGTAGACTTTGACGACGCCGCCGGTCGTGTGAAGATTGCGGCGGCGGACGCATTCCTCGATGATCCGTTCGCCCGCCTTGTCCTGGGCGATGATGTCGCGGAGGCTTTTGCATTCCGGCGTGGCGTATTCGGGGTGCGCGTGATCGTTGTAGTAGCGGGCGCCGTTGGACAGGACGAGATCGCTTTTGATTTCCTGAAAACTGAGCTTGCGATTCTGGTCCTGGACGAAATACTTCGCCTCGTCGAAATCCTGCATCAATTCATCGACGCGGAAGCCGCGCACGTCCTGATGCGGGTCCTCGAGGTTGTAATCCCACTTCAGCGCGGAATCCTTGGTGGGCGGCTCGACCTGCGTATAACTGCGCACGAGGGAGATGGATTCGGCCACGACGTCGACGCTCTCGAGTCCGTCGACGGTAATGCCGTATTCCGTTTCAATGCCGAGGGTGCGTTGCATGGCTCTGGTGAGGCGCGGCCATTTCCGCGGCGGGCTCAGACCACCGCGCTGACTCCTTTCGACCGCGCGCTGGTGACGGGTCGAATGGGAGAGACTTTCACCACATTCTCGGGATCGTAATCCAGCAACATAAGCCAGTCTTCCGTGATATCCGTCGGCGGGAAGATGTCGTTCTCGGCATATTCGAGTTCGAGCGAGCGCAACAGGTCGGCTTCGCTGATGCCTTCGTCCTTCTTGGAATCGATGCTGCGCTTGATGGCCATTTCCTTGGCGCGCTCGACGATGCTGGCGATGATGGCGCCGCTGATCAAATCGCCGCGATACAGGACGGCGTTGCGGCCGCTGCGCAATTGCACTTCCAGGAACCGGTTCTCGTCGCGATGCGTGAACAGGGTGTTGACGACCGAATCGACCAATGTTTTCACCGTCTCCTTCGCGTCGCCATCATGCGCCTTCAACACGGCGGGATCGATCGGCAGATCTTCGGTCAGATAGATCGAGAAGATCTCGTGCGTGCCATCCTTGTCGGGACGATTGACCTTGATTTTGCGGTCGATGCGGCCGGGGCGGAGGATCGCGGGATCGATCAGATCGGCGCGGTTCGATGCGAGGATGATCACGACATCATTGAGCGATTCGATGCCGTCCATCTCGGAGCAGAACATCGGCACAAGCGTGGAGAGGATATTGGCGTAGCGTCCCGCGCGGCGCGTGCCGAGGATCGATTCGGCTTCGTCGATGAACAGGAACGGCATGAAACCCTGTTTGCGTTTCTCGCGGGCGATGGCAAAGATCTCGCGCACGATACGCTCGGATTCGCCGACCCACATGTTGAGGATTTCCGGTCCCTTCACGTTCATGAAGCATTCCTTCATGTCGTGGCCGGTTTGCTCGCGCAACTGGCGGGTCAAATTGAATGCGGTGGCCTTGCCGATGAGCGTCTTGCCGCAGCCCGGCGGGCCGTGGAGCAGGAACCCTTTCGGGCGCGCATAATGGAAGCGGTCGAACAGTTGCGGATGCAGCAAGGGCAGTTCGATTGCGTCCTTGATGGCCTGGATGGCGTTGGTCTGACCGCCAACGCGTCGCCAGGGCAGTTCGGGAACATCCTCGAGATAAAACTCCTGTTTATCGGACGACGCGAGCAGCTCGACCGCGACACGAAACGACGGATCGATGCGGATTTCATCGCCCGCTTTCATGTCGGTGGTGAGCAGATCCGTCGAGCGCTGCAAAATGACGGAGTGCAGTCCATGTTCCTGGCCGACGCGGAGCCGGCCGTCCTTCAGCACGTCGGTCACTTTGCCGACGGGGCCGGAATTGTCGTAGCCGAGATCGCCGACGACGACATAGGCTTCATTGACGAGCACGCGCGTGCCGATTTTCAAGGCCTGGGTGTCGAGGCGCGGATCGACATTGGAGAAATAGTCGTGGCCGCCGACGGCGACATGGGCGAGGTCCTTCTTCGGGAAACCGAGGAACGTGCCGATGCGGTTGGCGGGGGAGGTGACCTTCTTGATCACCTCGTCCATTTTTTCGATGGCCGCGCGAGCTTCGGACAACGTCAGCTCGTGCTCCTGGATTTGCTGACGCAGGCGGAAGAGGTCGAAGCGTGCGGGGTCGCCTTCCGGCAGAGTGGCCAGTAATTTGTCCACCAATTCGATCGGTGTGGACTCGTCTCGTCCTGCCCACTTATCCGAGAAGTCCAACGGTCCTCCCGGAGGTGTGGGCTTTTTATACCCTGAATGGTCGCTCATGCCGTTTCTCCATGCGAACCCTGCGTCCTTGGTGCCTAGTATACTTCGAAACGAACACCACTGCAAATCAAAGGCATCAAACGTGCCAAAAAAAGTTTACGGGCCGGGCGAAAATCGATTGACAGAGGGGTTGCACGAGCGATGCCACAGAACGAAAGCATGATTCTGATGGTGGATATCTGACCAGCCTGGGCAAAAAGGAGCGAATTTGATGGCGCGATCAGGTCGACAACACGTGGGGGATTTCGTCCGGCACGTCGTCGAATTGGGAATCGGTTTCCGTATCGGTTTCCAGCGGACGGAAGCGTTCGGCTTTGAAACCGCGTTCGGGGTAGGGCGGGGTATCGCTGCAAGGGTTGATGAGTTCGACGAGGTAGACGCACATTTCGCCGGGCTGGCCCATCGGGTCGATGCCCGGGATCAGGTCGCGGACGGTATACGTCACGCCGTTGACGGGCAGTTTCCAGTAGAACTTCTTGATCGCGTCCGGGAAAACGTCGTCGACGCACACGACCTTTTGGCCGGGAAGATACATGACAATGACAACAATGTACCAAGAGGGGTGTTTTTCAAGCAAGCACCGCGAAGCCGGGCGGCAAATGGGTATGAGAACCCCTGCAAAATTGGCGTTGACAGGGGGGAGATGCATCGGCTAGGTTACGCCGCTTCACCAATCCAGAGCAGGAAATTATGAGCACGTTTTTCGCCAAGAAAGAAGAGCAAAAGCCGCGGTGGTACGTGATCGATGCCAGCAACCAGGTGCTCGGCAAGGTCGCGGTGAAAGCCGCCAACGTGTTGCGGGGCAAGGTCAAGCCGACGTTCACGCCGCATGTCGATGCGGGTGATTTCGTGGTCGTGGTCAACGCCGAGAAGGTGGTGGTCACGGGCAAGAAGGAGACGGGCAAGACTTACATGACCTATTCGCAATACCCGGGCAAAGAGAAGATTCGCACGGTCAAACAGGTGCGGGCCAGTCACCCGGAGAAACTCATCGAGCACGCGGTCAAGGGAATGATCCCGCATAATCGGCTGGGCCGGCAGATGATCACGAAGCTGAAGGTCTACGCCGGCTCGGCGCATCCGCATGCCGCCCAGAAACCCGAACCCATTTCCGCATAGTTTTTCATCATGGCAACTGCAACTACACAGACAGGATTCATCGGAACCGGCCGCCGCAAGACGAGCGTCGCACGAGTGCGGCTCGTACCCGGCACCGGCAAAGTCACCGTGAACGATCGGCCCTTTGAGGAGTATCTGACCGTGCCGAACCAGCGCACGATCGCCCTGCAACCCCTGGCGGAAACGCAGAGCACGGGCAAGTTCGACGTGTTCATCAGCGTCAGCGGCGGCGGCGTATCGGGGCAGGCGGGAGCGATCAGCCACGGTGTGGCGCGAGCGCTGTTGAAGGCGTCGGCGGATTTGAAGGGCGCGCTGCGCGACAAAGGATTTCTCACACGCGACTCCAGAATGAAGGAGCGCAAGAAGTACGGTCAACCCGGGGCGCGCAAGCGGTTCCAGTTCTCGAAGCGCTAATCGACCAACAAATCTCGACTTGCAAGCACGAGCCCCGGGTTTCATATTCGGGGCTCATTGCTTTTTCGGGGACGAGTCACGTTTCGATACCATGAAAAAGACCAAAGCAGCCATTGTCGGAGCCAGCGGTTATTCGGGCCAGGAACTGGTCCGGTTGCTGTTGCGGCATCCGCACGTCGAAGTCACCCAATTCACATCGCGGCAGTACGCCGGGAAGTCCGTGGCGGACGTGTTTCCGCGGTTTCGGGGACGGGTCACGGCGACGTTTACCGAGCCGGATGCGAATGGCGTCGACGCGGACGTGGCGTTTCTGGCGTTGCCGCACGGTGTGGCGGTGGAGTATGCGCCGGTGCTGCTGAAGAAGGGCGTCAAGGTGCTGGATTTGTCGGCGGATTTTCGGCTGAAATCGGCGGCGGTGTACAAGGAGTTTTACGAGCACGACCATGCCGCGCCGGAACTGTTGAAGAAGGCCGTGTACGGTTTGCCGGAGATTCGTCGGGAAGAGATTCGCGGAGCGGCACTCGTGGCGTGTCCGGGATGTTATCCGACGAGCATCATTCTCGGGCTGGCGCCGGCGCTGAAGAACGGCCTCGTGAAATCGGACACGATCATCGTCAACAGCCTGAGCGGGGTCAGCGGCGCGGGACGGAAAGTCGCGGACGAATTCCTGTTCACGGAATGCAACGAAAGCGCGCGGGCGTACGGGATTCCGAAGCACCGGCACCTGAGCGAGATCGAGCAGGAGCTGTCGTTGCTGGCGGGGACGAACGTGACAATCTCGTTCGCGCCGCATTTGATTCCGCTGAATCGCGGGATCGTCAGCACGATTCATGTGTCGCTGGCGAAGAAGGCCGACGATGCGCTGGCGGTCTACCAGAAGTTTTACAAGGATGAGCGGTTTGTGCGGGTGACGACGTCAATGCCCGACACGAAGAACGTCGAGGCGACGAATTTCTGCGATATCTCGGTGCGGGTGGATCCGCGGACGAATCGGCTGGTTGTGGTCAGTGTCATCGACAATTTGACGAAGGGCGCGGCGGGTCAGGCCGTGCAATGCTTGAATCTGGTGTGCGGGTACGAGGAGACAACGGGATTACTGTGATGAAGACTTCTTTCAAGCGGATCGGCGGTTCGGTGACGGCGCCGCAGGGGTTTCGGGCGGCGGGTATTGCGGCGGGGATCAAGTCGAGCGGGAAGAAGGACGTGGCGTTGATTGTCAGCGATGTGGCGGCGACGGCGGCGGCGACATTCACGACGAACCAGGTCAAGGCCGCGCCGGTGAAGCTGAGCATGGAGCATGTGAAATCGGGCAAAGCGCGCGCGATTGTGGCCAACAGCGGCAACGCGAACGCATGCACCAAGGACGGACCGATTCACGCGCGGGCGATGGCGTGCGCGGTCAGCCGCCGGCTCGGGTGCAAGGAAGAACACGTGCTGGTGTGTTCCACGGGACGGATTGGCGAGAACCTGCCGATTGTCAAAGTGGAGGCGGGGATCAAGGACAGCCTGGGCAAACTATCGCGGACCGGTGGACCATTGGCGGCGCAGGCGATCATGACGACCGACACGTTCGCGAAGGAAGTCGCGGTACAATTCAAGGCGGGCGCCAAAACGTTTCGCGTTGGCGGCATCTGCAAAGGCGCGGGAATGATCCAGCCGAAGATGGCGACGATGCTGTGTTTTATCACGACCGACGCGGCGGTCCCGCGCGCGGCGTTGCAGAAGGCGCTCCGCCACGCGGTGGACAAGTCGTTCAATCGGGTCAGCGTCGATGGCGACACGAGCACCAATGATACGGTGATTTTGCTGGCGAACGGGGTGGCGGGCGCGGCGCCGCTGGGGAAATTCCAGGAGGCACTCGATTTCGTGTGCCTCGAACTGGCGAAGATGATCGTGCGGGACGGGGAAGGCGTGTCGAAATTCGTGACGATCCATGTGCGCGGCGCGGCGAGCGACCGCGATGCCGAGATCGCGGCGCGGTCGGTGGCGAACTCGGTGCTGGTGAAGACGAGCTGGTGCGGCGGCGACCCGAACTGGGGACGGATACTGGATGCGCTGGGGTATTCGAGCGCGCGGGTGAACGGGGAGGACGTGGACATTGACTACGACGGCGTGGCGGCGGTGCGTGGCAGCCGGGCGACGCGGACGCCGCTGGCGAAGTTGAAGAAGATTGTCGGCAAGCCGACGTTTACGATTGATATCAATTTGCGCATTGGCCGGGGCCAATGCACGATGCACACGTGCGATTTGACGGAGAAGTATGTGGAGCTGAACAAGGGGGAGTGACAGCGGAGCTGTCACCCTGAGCGAAGCGATGGGTCTCTCGCAGGCATACGACTGAGATTCTTCGCTTCGCTCAGAATGACAAAGGGCTAGGATACGTGACTGCAATGGGGAGGATGAGGGATCGGCAACACAACTACTGGACCTACATCATGGCGAGTGTCTCACGGGTAATTTACGTGGGCGTGACACGCGATTTGGGAAGAAGAGTTTGGGAGCACAGGCACAAGAGAAATCAGGGTTTTACAAAGAGGTACAATTGCACGAAGCTCGTCTGGTTCGAGGAGTTCCGGGAAATCCGCGACGCGATTGCGTGCGAGAAGCGGATCAAGGGGTTGTTGAGAGCGAAGAAAATGGCGCTGATTGAGGGGAGTAATCCGTATTGGAAGGATTTGAGTGAGCGGTGGTATCAAGGCGTGAATGAGAAGAACGACTGAGATTCTTCGCTTCGCTCAGAATGACAAACCCAGGTCGGGGAAGGACAAAGTCAAAAGCCAGAGGTAAACAGGATTTCAGAGCAACAAATAAGAGATGCAGGACCTGATCAAAAAAGCGGATGTGTTGCTGGAGGCGCTGCCGTACATACAGCGGTTCCGCAGTTCCACATTTGTGGTGAAATACGGCGGCAGCTTCATGGACTCGCCGGACACGAAAGTGCGCGAGGGGGTCGCGGCGGACGTGGTGTTTTTGGAGGCGGCGGGGATCAATCCGGTCGTCGTTCACGGCGGCGGCAAAGCGATCACCAAGGCGATGGAGAAGGCGGGCATCCAGGCGCGGTTTATTCAGGGGTTGCGGGTGACCGATGAAGAATCGATGGCCATCGTCGAGGACGTGCTGGCCAACGTGATCAACCGCGACATCGTCGAGATGATCCAGAAGCTAGGGGGCAAGGCGCGAAGTTTTTCCGGCAAGGACGTATTCAAGTGCCGGAAGCTGATGAGTGGCGGCGTGGATTTGGGATACGTCGGTGAGGTGACCGAGGTGTCGACCGAGGCGGTGCGGAAATGTCTGCGGGCGCAGGTGACGCCGGTGATCACTCCGATCGGGCTCGGCGAGGACGGTCACGCGTACAACATCAATGCGGACGTGGCGGCGGCGAAACTGGCGATGGCGATTGGGGCGCGGCGGCTGGTGTTCATGAGCGACGTGGCGGGGCTGATGCGCGACCCGAGCAATCCCGAGACGTTGATTTCGAGTTTGCATGTGAGCGAGGCGCTCGATCTGAAGCGGGACGGCGTGATCGACAAGGGGATGATTCCGAAAGTGGACAGCGCGGTGGAAGCGGTGCGGGCGGGTGTACGACGTGTCCACTTCGTGGATGGCCGCATGCCGCATTCGATTTTGCTGGAGATTTTCACCGACAAGGGCATCGGGACGGAAATTGTGAAGTGAAGGATCGTTCGCTGTGGCAGCAGGCGCCATAATGTACGGATGTGCGGCCCAACCTTAGTCATCGGAGGAGTTCATGACGATAGTGCTCCAACGCATCACTGACCTAGTTAAAGGAACTCGCGAAACGCTGGCGACACTCCGCTTTCAACAGCATGACGCAAAGACCTATATCATCCAAGAGACACCGATTCAATTGCCGAGCGGAGAGTTTTTGAGGCTATCGGCATTATACGACAGCGCGAGACGGAAGCTGAGCCTCGGTATCGTGAGTAGAGAGTACCAAGTGCTTAGGCTTTTGGTAGACTGGGTTGGGTCAACTGAAGCGTGCCTCTTTCGATTTGGTTCCGATAGCTTTGAACTGTACTTGGAAAAGGACCCCCGCATTGAGTTGCATTATATGGCGAACGACGCCGGCAAGAGGGCCAGTCAGGATTCCAATGAAGGCCGGCTTCCAAGCCGATAGACGCAGAGTGATTGGCTTTGTGTGAATTATGATCAAAGAACTGGCGGCAGTGGATTCGCCGCGAGTGGTGTACGATATCCGACGCGATGCGGAGGGGCTGAAACTAAAGCAGGAGGCGTCGCTGAAGGGCGGCTGGGGCGGGCTGGAAACGACGAACGGGCAGATCGGCATGCCGGAATGCTGGTCGGCGGGGAATGTTCTCTACCTGCATGTTGAATGATTTGGCTTCCGCGCACCCCTAGCATGTCTGCCGCTTTCGAGTTGACAATTATATCTGCTGTGGATAGCGTAGCCGGTTGATGAAATTTGAGAATCGATATGGTGAGAGGCGGGGGAGGAGATTTAGAGGGGGGTATAGATCTGCGAAACGAAGCCAACGGTTTTTGAAGGTTACCACATGGATAAGTGTTTGAGCGATATGATGTTGCCTACTCGGGTGGGCCGAAAAATCGATTGGCTTCGTTTGGCTTCGTTCGGGGGTTTTGGAGGGGATTTGGGGCAAGAAATTGAGACCTTTGGCCAGGTTTGCGTGCGCCGTGAGGAGACCGGCGCGCAACGGAGCGAGAGAAAGGGTCTGTGGGGTGGGGTTGTAAAACGAACCCAATTCTATGCAAGCCGGTGTGGAAAAGTTACCAAAACGAAGCCAAAAACGAACCCATTTTGGAGAAGTAACCCTCACCCTTGGCCCTCTCCCTTTGGACGACAAGGGAGAGGGGATCAGGGTAGCGCAAGGAGAATGGCAACGAAACGCCCCGAACGGCAAAGCGGCGACGAGTCGCCGCACTCCAAAGGGATGTCCTCCAAATGAGCAAAAGCCTTGCAACGTTAACGAGCAGTTCGCATGATGCGCGGGCCATGAATCGATCTGAAATCATTGGATTATTTGACAAGTACGTCGTGCCGAGTTACGCGCGGTATCCGCATGTGTTTGTGCGCGGGAAGGGCGCGCGGGTGTGGGACGCGGACGGCAAGGAGTATTTGGATTTTGGCGGCGGGATTGCCGTGAACCTGCTCGGGCACGCGGCGCTGGCGGAGATCCTGGCGAAACAGGCCAACGTGTTGGTGCACGCGTCGAACCTGTATTACACCGAGCCGCAGGGACGCTTCGCGAAGCGGCTGGTGGAACTGGTTGGGGTTGAGGGCAAATGCTTTTTCTGCAACAGCGGCGGCGAAGCGAACGAGGCGTTGTACAAGTTGGCGCGGAAATTTGGAAATGACGGAGCACCTGGTGGCCAGACGCCATCCACGAAGCGATACGAGATTCTGACGTTCGAGAGCAGTTTTCATGGTCGGACGCTGGCCGGGATCAGCGCGACGGGTCAGGAAAAGGTCAAACACGGGTTCGAGCCGGCCGTGGAGGGGTTCCGGCACGTGCCGTTCAACGATCTGGATGCCGTGGCGAAAGCGATCGGGTCGAAGACGGTGGCGATTCTGTTGGAGGCGATCCAGGGCGAGAGCGGGATTTTGCCGGCGACACCGGCATTTCTGCGGGGGCTGCGTCGGTTGTGCGACGAACGCAAGCTGTTGCTGATGTTTGACGAGGTGCAATGCGGCATGGGACGGACGGGAGAATTCCTGGGTTTCAAAGCGATTGCGCCTGATGTGCAAGCCGATGCGATTTCGTGGGCGAAAGGGCTCGGGGGCGGATTCCCGATTGCGGCGATCTGGGCGCGCGGGCCGTATGCGGACGTGCTTGGGCCGGGGACGCACGGCACGACATTTGGCGGAACGCCACTGGCGTGTTCGGTGGCGCTGGCGGTGCTGGACACGTTGGAGCGCAACGACTTACTACGGAACGTGCGGGATGTTGGCCAGTATTTCATTGGCAAACTACAGGCGCTAAAGGCACAATGCCCGGCTATTCGTGAGGTCCGGGGAATCGGCCTGATGATCGGGGTCGAGACCACGATGGAAGCGCGACCGGCGGTGATCAAACTGGCCGAGCACGGCTTGATTGGGATTGCGGCGGGGAAGAGCGTCGTGCGGTTTTTGCCGCCGTTGAACGTCACGCGGGCCGAAGCGGATGAAGCGGTGGAGAAGATGGGACAGGCGTTTCGTGACGGCGGGACCAAGTGAACTGATTATGGATGGGAAAGTCGGCAAGTGCGTGGAGACGGTCGATGTGGAGAAGGTGTTGCCCATCGGCACGTCGCAGGAGAAGCGGCTGCGGTTCGAGTGGGAACAGCAGCCGTCGGACCATTTCCTGATGTCATGGAACCAGCACATGGAACCGAACAGCATTTTTGTTGAGGACGTGAGCGATGAAGGGATCACGGTGACGGTGCGGTGGGCGTTGATGAAGGAAACGCCCGAGCAGATTGCGGCGCGATTGAATCGGTGGCTGGCAGAGGTCGAGGAAGGGAAGTATCGGCGGAGCGGCATCAGCGGCCGGCATTTATAATGAAACATTTACTGACAGTGGAACAACTCAGCAGCCGGGAGATCAGCGAGATCCTCAAACTGGGGCGGGAGTTCAAGAAGAAACGGGGCAAGGCGAAGCAGCCGCAGGCGCTGCGCGGCCAGACGTGGGCGCTGATATTCAACAAGGCGAGCACGCGAACGCGGGTGAGTTTCGAAGTAGGCATCCGTGAGATGGGCGGCTCGTCGCTGTATCTGTCGACGAACGACATTCAGATGGGGCGAGGCGAGACCGTGGCCGACACGGCGCGGACGTTGTCGCGATACGTGCATGGCGTGGTGATTCGAACGTATGCGCAGCGGGACCTGGAGCAATTTGCCGCGGCGGGCACGATACCCGTCATCAACGCGCTGACCGACGACGAACATCCCTGCCAGGTGTTGGCGGACCTGATGACGGTTTGGGAGAAGCTGGGCACGTTGAAGGGGAAGAAGGTGGCGTTTTTTGGCGATGGCACGTGCAACGTGAGCAACTCGTGGCTGTTCGGCGCGGCGAAGACGGGGATGGAGATGTGGGTGGCGGCGCCGGAGGGGTTTCAGCCGAAAGCGGATTGGGTGAAACGAGCCGGGGGCGAGGTTCACGTGACGGAAGATGTGGGCGAAGCGGCCAGGGGGGCGGATGTGTTGTACACCGACGTTTGGGTTTCGATGGGGAAAGAAGCGGAAGCGAGCGAGCGGCTGAAGGTTCTCACGCCGTATCAGGTGAACGCGTCGGTGTGCGCGCAGGCGAAGCCGGGCGCGCTGGTGATGCATTGTCTGCCCGCGTATGTCGGCAAGGAGATCAGCGCCGACGTGTTCGAGGCGAATCAGAAGACGATTTTCGATCAGGCCGAGAATCGGTTGCACGCGCAGAAGGCGATCCTGGCGTTGCTGGCGAAGCAGCGGTAGAACTTTTGCATCGGCGAGGCGAATGAGCGCGACGCGACCGAGAACGACCGTGCGACCAGTGGCGCACCGCGGTTCATTGTACGATTTGCCCCCTCACCTTATTCCTCTCCCCCACAGGGCGGGGGAGAGGAGAGCATTTTCTGCGTTGACGCGTGAGTGGGAAGTTGCGTTGACGATGATCTTACTGATCCGGTGCACTCGATTACTGGTGGCCGGACATTTCGAGCCGGGGCTGTGAACACCGACCGCCTCCAGCGCAGTGTGCGGGCGACGGTGCTGGGGCTTTCCACGAACATCCTCCTGGCGATCACCAAGCTTGTGGCGGGGATTTGCGGCCGGTCCTACGCGTTGATTGCGGACGCCATCGAATCGATGGCGGATGCGGCCGGCTCGATCGTTGTGTGGCGCGGAGTAGTCATCGCCGAGAAGCCGCCGGACAAGGAGCATCCCTACGGGCACGGGAAAGCCGAGGCGATCGCGGCGGCGTCGGTATCGGCGATGCTGTTGGGCGCGGCGTTGGTGATTGTGATTCGGGCGGTGCGGGAAATCGAATCCCCGCGACACGAGCCGGCGCCGTACACATTGATCGTCCTGCTCGTGGTGATCCTCATCAAAGAGGCGCTATTCCGGATCGTGGGACGTATCGGCGAGGAGGTTGACAACAGGGCGGTGAAGGCCGATGCGTGGCATCATCGCAGTGATGCGCTTACCTCGGCGGCCGCGGCGCTCGGCATCAGCATCTCGCTGGTGGGAGGCGACAAGTACCGGTCGGCAGACGATTGGGCGGCGATTTTCGCGGCGGGGATTATCGCGGTTAACGGATTTCTGTTGTTGCGGCCGGCGCTGGATGAACTGATGGATGCGGCGCCGAAGGAGGACATCGCGGGGATGGCGCGGGGCATCGCATTGCGGGTGGACGGGGTGAAGGGGGTGGAGAAATGTTTTGCGCGCAAGATGGGATACGCGTACTGGCTGGACATGCACATCGAGGTGGACGGCGCGTTGTCGGTGGCGGTCGCGCATGAATTGTCGCACACCGTCAAGGACGCGATTCGGCAGAAGCTTCCACGCGTTCTCGATGTGGCGATTCACATCGAGCCGTTTCCGGCCGGTTCCATGAATGGCGCCAAGTCAGCGGTTCAAGAGGCCTAGCGAATGCCGACGCACAACACTGGGGGCGCCGTTGGGAAGCTCGACGTGGCGAAGCACGTCGAGCCGTCCCGGTGTCGCAGCCGCATGGTTCCCGGGCTAAAAGTGATAGCTCACGTAGGTCTTCAAGAGCCATCGGGCGACCAACTGGTCGCCACGCATGTCGAGGAACACGGGCACCTCGACATCGGCGTAGAAGCTCACCGGATGCATATCCACCTCGACCCCGGGGGAGACCATTATTCGCTGGTAGCCGGAGGCCACGGGCTGGGCCGCCTCGGTTCCGTGGTCGCTGGTGCGTTCGGAACCGATAACCTGCGCCAAGGGAGTGATGTGGACCTGGTGGATGGACCAACCCTTGTAATAGACGCCGGACGCAGCATCGATCTCGGTGCCCGGAGTGTAATCATTTCGCGAAACGATCGGCAAATCCAGGAGCGTCTGGCCGAACCAGGTAAAGCTGTTGTCGGTCGTCAGTGCATGACGGTAGAAGCCGCCGAGCAGAACGTCGAGGCTGCCCGTTCCGATTTCGCTGTCCCGATCGATATCGTCGTAGGGATCATTGCGGGTGTAATCGCCGGTGGGCAGTTTGAATCCGAAGTTAATGCCCGCGGACATGTCTGGGAAGAAGCCGGTATAGAGACCCTCGACCCGAATGTCACCGAGAGCACCCCAGTCGAGCGACACAATGTCATCGCCGGACTTTCCGCCGGTCGTCTGGAAGTATCGGTAGTCATAAGGGACCTCGACCTGAAATCCCCAGCTGCGGTCGACCATATACTGGTAGCCGGCGGTAACGAAATGCGTGCGGATTTCCTTGTCATCATTGTTGCCACCCGGTGCGGGCGAGGTCCAATGCCAGTTTTGATCCTGATCCTGGTAGTCGTACTCGACCCAAGCCATTCCGCCGGGATTCTCCGGAAGCATCAAACCTGTGCCGACATCGAAGACGCCGCAGCCGCAAGCGCAGGCCCGGCAGAGGTTTGGTGTCATCGTCGCGGCCAACAGCGATGTCAGGCCGAGGATACTGGTTGTGGAGGCGAACTTCATTTTTGCTTTTGTCATCTGCGAAACGACGAACGTCGAAACAGCGGTATTCTTGTTTTTCATGTATCGGGTCCAAAGTTGCGAGAAGCCGCCCTGTGCGGCTCTCAAGTTATTGTGTGGGGTCATGCCCATGCGCGGGCACAACACCGGCGACGACACGACGGACGACTTTATGCGCCGGTGGCGCGGGGAGGGGGCGTCGGCGGCTGTTGGGAGAGAGAGTCGACGAACTCGTCAGATGCCGGCACGAAATGCGAACGTCTGGGCGTGACCAACAGCATTGCCTGCGTTGCGAGCGGAAATTCGAGTTTCGGCAGCGGCTGGAGAAAATCGGTTTTCTTCGGCGACTTGCTGGCGTTGGCGATGACTTTGCAGAGAGAGCAGGGATGCCGTCCATCGAAGGTGCGGACGACGGCTTCGGCGAACGGGACAGTGCGGAGGTTTTCCGCGAGCATGCGGGTCCAAGCCAGGGATTGGAGGGCGCACCAGTGCGCGCCGGTCCCCGCCAGGAGCACAAAAATCAACACCGCGCTACGAACCCGAGCCGTCACTCCACAACTACTCGCAGATCGGATGGAGAGAGTCAAGGGGGGATTGACGGGCGAATGAACGCATCGGCACATACCAACCTTGCCTCCGATTCGGCGGCCCGGCATAATTGCGAGCCAATGAGCGTGAGCCTGGAGGAATCCTACGCGTTGTGCGGGCGGATCGCGCGGCGGACGGGGAAGAATTTCTACTATTCGTTCCTGGTGATGCCGCGGGAAAAGCGCGCGGCGATGTGCGCGATCTACGCGTTCATGCGGCGGAGCGACGACATTGCCGATGACGCGTCGAGTCCCGCCGTGGCGCTGGAGGGATTGCGGCAGTGGCGGGCGCAGGTGAATGCGGCGTTGAAGAACGGTGACGCGGGCGATCCGATTTTACCGGCGCTGGTGGACACGATTCGCCGGTATCGCATTCCCGAGCAGCATTTCGATGAACTGCTTGACGGCACCGAGATGGACCAGACAACGAGGCGTTATGAGACGTTTGACGAACTGTACAAATACTGTTATCGGGTTGCGTCGGCGGTTGGCCTGGTGGTGCTGCCCATCTTTGGCTACAAGGACGAGGCGGCGCCCGTGCCGGCCGAGGCGTGCGGGATTGCGTTTCAATTGACCAACATTCTCCGCGACGTGAAGGAAGACGCGGGGATGGGGCGGGTTTACCTGCCGCGGGAGGATCTGCGGCGGTTCGGGGTCGCGGAAGATGACATTGTGAACGGGCGGACCACGCCGCCGTTTTTCGAGATGATGAAATTTGAGGCGGAACGCGCGCGGGGGTTTTATGAGAAGGCGCGTCCGCTGCTGGAGATGGTCGACGCCGACAGCCGTGGGACGCTGGCGGTGATGATGGCGATTTACGGGGGCATCCTGCGGAAGATCGAGCAGAAAGGTTTTGCCGTGTTCGGCGAGCGGATTCGGCTCTCGACCGCCGAGAAGCTGTGGATTGTTGGCAGGAACTGGGTGGGGTATCGACTATGAAGACGCTGGTGCTGGTGGTGGCGACAGTATTGGGGGCGGCAGGATTGGCACGCGCGGATGGTCCACGGCCGTTCCTGTTCGTCAAGACGGGGGAGAAATTCGCGACGCAGGAGATTGCGGGGCCGACGGTTGCGGGGCTGACCGCGTATGTCGGCGAGAAGGTGGCGGGGACGACGAATGCGTTCGCGCCGCGGGTGATGAATGAGCCCGTGAAAGCGGCGGAGTATTGCGCCAAGAGCAAGCCGGCGCTGGGGATTGTCACCGCGGGTTTCTATCTGACGTATGCGAAGGCGCTCGGGATGGTGCCGCTTTTGGAGACGAAGCGCCAGGGGTTGAAGGAAGAACGTTTTGTTCTGGTCGCTCGGAAAGCCGCGGGTGACGATCTCGCGAAGTTTCAGGGGAAGACGATCGCCACGCCATTGGCAGATGAACAGTGGTATGTCATCGCGGTTGTTCTGCAAGACAAACTCGGCGAGGAGGTCCGTCTCAAGCCGGCGACGGACGTGGAGGGGGCGATTTTTGACCTGGCGGACGGCAGCAAGAATGCCGCGGACGCGGTGTTGTTGGAGACGGGTGCCTGGGATTTGTTCAAGGATGATCCGGATTCCGGCGGCAAGCTGAAAGTGGTGTATCAGTCGGATGACTTGCCACGGGACCTCGTGGTGGCATTCGGAGCGGGCGGCGATGCGTTGAATTTGGACAAGGTGAAGCAGGTCCTGAAGGACATGAACGGCAACGAATCGGGGCAGAAGATCTTGCGAAGTATTCAGGTCGAATCTTTTACGGACATCGATCAGAGCCGGCTGTCGACGGCGGAGAAACTGTTCCATGGCAAGTAGGTGGGCGGGGTTGCTGGTGGGCGTCTGGGTCGTCGCGGTGTGTGGCTGCCGGTCCATTGATAACGTTCGGGTCCGTCCCAGCCAAGGGCAACCCCTCACCGAGGACGACGCACAAAGGATGCGGCAGGAAGCCGAATCACTGTACGATCAGCAACCGCGCTCGGTGACATCGGTGAGGAAAGCGGCGGACTTGTTCGAACAAGCCGCCCACACATTGCAGGACGATTACACTGCGCAGTGGCAGGCGGCGGAAGCAATGGAATTCCTAGCCGGGAATGAGGCGCGATCGGATTTGCGGAAGCAGTCGGCCCAACACGGAATTGTTTACGCGCGTCGGGCGCGGGAACTGAAGCCCGACGGCGTGGAAGGACATTACTGGTATGCGCTGAATGTCGGGCGACTGGCCGACGCGGACCGAACGTACGGATTGACGGCCGTAGGCGAGATGCAAACGGCGCTGAAGCGGGCGATTGAACTCGACGAACGGTACGATTACGCGGGACCGTTGCGGGTGATGGCGGTCCTGTATTTGCGCACGCCGCAGCCGCCGGCGAGTATTGGAAGTCCGCGCAAGGGCTTGCGGATGCTGCAGCAGGTGGTGGAGCTATTTCCGGACTATCCCGAAAACTATCTGTATCTGGCCGAGGCGTTACGTGATAACGGTCGCGCGGGCGATGCCAAGGAAGCTCTCAGCAAAGTTGTGGAGGCGAGCCCGTGGCCGGATGAGCAGTTTGAGAGCGAACAATGGAAAGCGGAGGCGCTCAAACTGAAGGCGCAGTTGGACAAATCTCGAAGTTGAATTGCTCGCGTAAGACATCATGGCCGGAAAGGGAGTCGCTCAGTGCGTCGTTACGTGATTTATCAGACTGGCGGCGTAACCGGCGCCGAAACCGTTGTTGATGTTGACGACGGTGATGCCGCTGGCGCAGGAGTTGAGCATGGCAAGCAGCGCGGCGATGCCACCGAAGGACGCGCCGTAGCCGACGGATGTGGGCACGGCAATGACGGGTTTATCGACGAGCCCGGCGACAACGCTGGGCAGGGCGCCTTCCATGCCGGCGACGACGATCAAGACGCTTGCGTCGAGAAGTTCGTCGTTGAGAGCGAGCAGACGATGGATGCCGGCCACACCCACGTCGTAGTACTTCCTCACGCGATTGCCCATGACATCGGCGGTAACGACAGCTTCTTCCGCAATCGGAATATCAGTTGTTCCGGCGCACAACACGGCGATGGTTCCGCTACGCTTGGGCAACGGCTTGCGCACCACGGTGATCGCCTGCGCCGCTTCGTGATATTTCGCGTTTGGAAACGCGCGCTTCACGGCACGGAATGTCTCCTTGCGTGCGCGCGTGGCCAGCAGGTTTTCGTTGTGACGGAGAATAGTCTGCGCGATTTTCGCGACCTGCACGGGGGTCTTGCCCTCGCAGTAGATGACCTCCGGAAAACCCTTGCGCAGGGTGCGATGCCCGTCCACCCGCGCAAAATCAAGGTCGTGGATCGCCAGGGACTTGAGTTGCCTGACCGCGCGATCCGCGGTCACACGTCCCGCGCGCACGTCCTCGAGCAATACTCTCAGTTTCGATTCGTTCATTACTTCGTGGGTTTCGCGCGGATCTCCTTCATTCGGGCGTCGATGGCTGCCGCCTCGGTGTTTCGGTTGAGAGCGCGCAGGACGATAGCGTAGTTATCGAGGATCTGCAGCAGCCTGGGGTCGTTCGGCCCAAACGCGTCCTGTTTAATGGCCAGCGCCCGTTTCAGAACGGGCTCGGCATCGGAATAGCGGCCCTCGGAGAAGTAGAGGGCGCCGAGATTATTGAGGTCGTTGGCCAAATCCGGATGATCGGGACCGAGAAGTTTTTCGTCGATCAACGCCGCGCGGCGATACAACGGTTCCGCACTCGTGTACTTGCCCTCGGCGCGGTAAGCCTCGGCGAGGTTGTTGGCATCGGAGGCGACGGTGAGATGTTCCTTCCCATAACTCTCCTCATCAAGCGTCAGGGTGCGCTGGAATCGCGACTCGGCGTCGTCATATCTACGTTGCTCGTAGAAGGCCAAACCCAAATTGGTCAGGTCTCTGGCGGCCAGTTGGCGCCCATTTCTGGCCTGGGCCTTCTCGTCGATGGTCAGGGCTTGTTGAAAGGATGTTTCTGCTTTCGCGTACTCGTGTTGGGAGGTTTGCACGGAACCCAGGGAGCGAAGGGTCGCGGCGAGGCTGGGGTGAAAAGGCGGCACCGCCAGGCGCCATTTCTCGACCGCACGCGACAACAACTGTTCCGCCTCAGCGTTTTTACCCTGAGCGGCAAGTAGTGCGCCAAGGTTGGTGAGTACCGTGGCGATGCCCCGGGGATTCTGATCCGGATGCTTTTCACAGATCGCCAGAGCACGGCGGAAAAGCGGTTCTGCATCCTTCAGTTTGCCTTCGGCGCGATAGGCTTCTGCGAGATTATTCAGATCGGTGGCCACGTCGGGGTGATCGGGCCCGAGGGCGCGTTCGTCGATCTGGAGGGCCTGGTCATAGAATGGTTCGGCATCGGCGTAACGACCAAGGCTGTCGTACAGCATGGCGAGATTATTCAAGTCAACGGCGACATCGGGGTGATCGGAGCCAAGCAGTTTCTGATCGAGTAGCAGAGCCTGTTTCTGGAGGGTTTCAGCCTCCGGGTAGTTACCGGCGGCGCGCTGATACTCCGCGAGATTGCCCAGTGCGGTGGCGACTTCGCGGTGGGAGGGCCCAAACGTTTTCTGAGCGACCTGAAGGGCTTCCTGCCCAACGTGAACAGCCTGTGCATACTTCGCCAAGTGATACATGTCGTTGGCTTGAGCGGTGAGTTTCTTGAAGGTGGCCTCTTGTGCGTTGGACGAAAGAGCCGCGAGAAATGCAGCCAGTAATATGAACAAACAAGCTTTCGGGTTCATAGCGAGCATGAGGAACATGCTAGCAGCCGGGGCCACACATCGCAACTGCGTTCACTTCGTCAGCACGGAGAAAGCTTTCGCCAACGGCAGATCGGTCGCGAGGACGGTGGCTTTGTTATTCTTCCAGTCGAACGCACCGAAGCCGATGCTGGCCAGTGAGCGCTCCGTCGCGCGGGGCAGATCGACGATGATGTCCGGCACCAGTCCTGTCTCCTGAATAATCTGCTTCGACGGCCGCATGTAGTAGGCGGTGGGTATTACCAAGACGGAACCATTCGCCAATTTGACTGAGGCGGCCAGAAACCCACGACCAAATGTCTTGCTGCCGATCACCTGAGCGCGGTGATTGTCTTGCAGGGCGGCGGCGAACGCCTCCGCCTCCGCTGCCGTGCCACCGTTCACCAGCAAAACGATGCGGGTTGTCACCTTCTCGCCGTCCTCGCTGAGGAACGCTGCGTGCAATCCGGGAGTGGCATACTCCAAGGACGCGATCTCAGAACCGTTTGGCAGAAACAGCGATGCGGTGGGCTGCACGAGCAGAAAGGAGCCGCCGGGATTGTTGCGCAGGTCAAGGATGAGGCCGGTCACATGTTCACTCTTCGCGAGTGTCATGGCCGTTCGCAGGTTGTCGACCGTGTTGCTTGAGAACTCGGCGAGACGATAATAGGCAACGCCATTGTCCAGTAGCCGGAGCGCGGGCAACGGGAAGGATCCGCGCGCCGCGCGGTGCAGATGCAGGTCGCGAACCTCCGTGCTTGCAGGGTTGACCATCCGCAGGCTCACTTCAGAATCGGGTGGGCCGCCGAGGAGTCGATCCACTTCGGAGTGACGCACCAGGAGAGTGGACGAATTATCGATGGCGATAATCTCGTCGCCGGCAAGCAGGCCGGCGCGCTGCGCGGGGGTACCGTCTCGCGGGCAAACAACCGTGGGAATGCCACCGTGGATGACGAACGACAGGCCGATAGTGGCAGGCGCGGCGTCGGGTCCATTGGTGGATACAACTTCGTCGGCTGTGAGCAGGTCGGCGTCCGCATCGATGGACCGGACAAAGGCGCGCAAGGCGGCGGTCGTATACCATTCCGCGTTGACGCGTGATGGTTGGACATAATTCTTCTGGAACGCCTCGAGCAACTCCGTAAACCGGGACAACGTTTCGAACGTTGACGGAGTCGGGGTAATGATGCGCGGATCGTCCGCCGCCGCGATCGAAGCGGCAGCGAGCAGCGCGCATCCCAGCAGGAGAATCGCGACCCGGCCTGTGGCAACTCGATTCCGCCGGGCCTTCACGCGAGTTCTTGACCGCTAATGGCGTCGGCGATTTTGAATTGTTCGAAGTGGAACGTCGGGTCCGCGCGGAAGCTGAGTTTTCCGTTCAGCTTTTTCTCCAGCTCGATCAATATGGTTTCGTCTTCGGTGCGCAGACGATTCAGAACCTCGGGATGAACATAGATGCGCAGTTGCGGCTGCTCGTGTCGGCCCTGTTCGCGCAATTTCCGGAGCAACTCGGCGACCTTGCGCTGAATTTCGACGGACATGGACAAGGCGCTTTTCACCATGCCCTTGCCCTTGCAGTACGGGCAATCCTCATAGACGGCGCTGGCCATGCTCTCACTGTGGCGTTGGCGGGTCATTTCCATCAGACCCAACTGCGAGATATTCAGGATGCGCGTCTTGGCTTTGTCGCGGCGGACGCCTTCGCGGACCTTTTGCGTGACCTTCTGCTGGTCGTTGCGGTGACGCATATCGATGAAGTCGATCACGATCAAACCGCCGATATTGCGAAGCCGGAGCTGACGGCAGATTTCGTCGGCGGCTTCGAGGTTGGTCTGCAGAATGGTTGTATCGAGGTCCTTTTGCGATTTGTGGCGGCCGGTGTTGACATCGATGGCCACGAGCGCCTCGGTTTCGTCGATGCAGATGTACCCGCCGGATTTCAGCCAGACCTGACGACGGAAGGCGTTGTCGATTTGCTTTTCGACATTGAAACGGCTGAAGATCGGCGTGGGCTCGTTGTACAGCCGAACTTTGTTGCGCGAGCGTCGGCTGATCTGGCCGATCATGTTGCGAATGCGTTCGTTTGCCTGCTCGTTGTCGACGACAATCCGGTCGACTTCCTCGGTAAGAAAGTCGCGGACGGTACGTTCAACGAGATCGGGTTCCTGGAACACGCAGCAGGGCGCGGGTTGATTCTTGATTTTATCCTCGACCTGTTTCCAGGTTTGCAGCAAGAGCTCGAGGTCGCGAATGAAATACCGTTTCTTCTGATTTTCGCCGACCGTGCGGACGATCACGCCCATGCCATCCGGGATGCGGAGGCGTTGGAGGATTTTCTTGAGCCGTTGGCGCTCCTTGTCGTCTTCGATCTTTCGAGAAATGCCGCGTTGCGCATTGAAAGGCATGAGCACGAGATAACGGCCGGGGATGCTAATGTTGGTCGTAATGCGGGGGCCTTTCGTGCCGATCGGGCCTTTCACGACCTGAACAATGACCTCCGAGCCGGGCGGGTAGAGTTGCGGAATGTCCTTTTGCGAGATCTTCGGTTTTTGCTGGGTGCGTTCGCCCTCGGGCTGCTCGATCAGATCGACGCGCTGGTCGAGTTGTTCGGGAATGATGTCCCAGTAATGCAGAAAGGCGTTCTTCTCGAAGCCGATATCGACAAACGCGGCTTTGAGGCCGGGCTCGAGGTTTTTGATGCGGCCTTTGAACACGCTGGCAACGATCCGTTTCTCGGTGGTGCGCTCGATGCTGAATTCTTCGAGCTGGCCGTCTTCGAGCACGGCAACGCGGTTTTCCAGCGCCTCGGCATTGACGATGATTTCCTTGAAGACACGTTTCTTGCGACGTCCCGTCAGCAGTTCTTCACCTTTTTTCAGTATTTGTTTGATTGCGTCCACAGTCAGTAGATCCTCCTATGAATCCAGACGTTTTGTAACAGCCCGAGAGCGGTCATGCTGGCCAACACGAACGACCCTCCATAGCTGAGTAATGGCAGGGGCAGACCGGTGATCGGCATCAGGCCGATCGTCATGCCCACGTTGATGAAAATATGGAAAAACAGCATGACCACGACACCCGTGGCCAGGAGCATTCCCAAACGGTCGCGCGCGTTCGCGGCGATCCGTAGCCCGGAAAACAACAGTACGGCATACAACGAAATGATCACGAGACTGCCGATGAAACCTTCCTCCTCGGCAATCACGCTGAACAGAAAATCGTTGGGCGTGACGGATCGGGGCAGGTAGCCGAGCAGGTTTTGCGTGCCCTGGAGGTAGCCTTTGCCGGTCAATCCACCCGAGCCGACCGCGATGAGGGACTGGTTGATGTTCCAGCCAGCTCCGCGCGGATCGTAGTCGCGATGGAAAAAGACCGTCAGTCTGTCCTTCTGATAGTTTCGATGGCTCGTTCCGCTCTCCCGCAATTTCCACATGATCGGCAAACCGATTCCGGCGAGAGCGATTCCCAGCGCGGCGGCAAGCACCAGATGTTTCACTCTCACACCAGCCACGAACATCAACCCAAAACAGATCGGAATCAAGACCAGCGCCGAACCAAGGTCCGGCTCCAGCATGATCAGCACGAGGGGCGCGGCAGTCATCGCGAGAGCCCCCGCCACGGCCCCCCATCGGCGTCCTGACTCGCGGGTGTGGTGAAACAGGTAATACGAGATGGCCAGCAGGGTGGCGAGTTTGGCAATTTCGGCCGGTTGAATTCCGAAACTGCCCAACCCGAGCCAGCGACGGGCCCCATAGACCTTGACGCCAGCCACGAGGACAAGGACGAGCAGCCCCAGCGCGAACGCGTACCACACCGTCGCCCACTGGCAGATCAGACGATAATCGACGAGCGACGCGGCGAGATAGATCAACAGCCCGACTCCAAACCACACCATTTGCATCTTGTAGAAATCGTGGACCGGTTGGCCCGGGCCACGGTACGACGCGCTATAAATGGATAGAATGCTGATTACAGCCAGCGCGAGCATGGTGCTGAACAGCAACCAATCCATCCGTTTGAGCACCCGGATATATGTCTCAATCGGCATAGGTCGGTTCTTCCAGCACGAGTGGAGTTCGAGCACTCTTCCCGAATGTTCGGGCGAAAATCTCACCAGCGATGGGGGCCGCCGTATGGCTGCCGCTCAGGGCGTCTTCAATTAATACCGCCAGCGCAAACTGCGGATTGTCATAGGGGGCGAACCCGATGAACCAGCCGCGGTTGCGGCGTTCGCCCTTGATGTCGAACTCGGCGGTGCCGGTCTTGCCAGCGATGGCCACTCCGGAAACCGCGGCAGCATGAGCGGTGCCTTTGGCCTCCTGCACCGCGCCGAGCATGGCACGACGGACAAACTCAATCTGGTCGGGTCGGGCGGTCAAATGGGTGCGGACATCCGTCTGCCCCTCATGTACGACCTGACCATCGGACGATTCGATTTGCTTCACAACGTACGGATGCAAGCAGGTGCCGCGATCGGCAAACGCCGCAGCCACGCAGGCCATTTGCAGCGGTGTGGCCAGGAGAAAGCTCTGTCCGATGGATAATTGCGCGGTATCGCCTTCCCACCATTTCTCTCCCAGCTTCATACGTTTCCACGCTGGTGACGGGACAAGACCTGTATGTTCATTGCCGAGATCAAAACCGGTAGGCTGACCGAGACCAAATTCAGCGGCCTCCTTTGTGATCGTGTCCACGCCCGTTTTCATGCCTTCCTCGTAGAACCAGACGTCACAGGAATTGACGATGGCCGAGTAGGCGTTCAGAGGTCCATGCCCGCCGAGTTTGTCAGCCCAGCAACGGAAGGGACGTTTCCAATTTCCAATCTGCAATGAACCCGTGCATTGAATCGTATCCTGCGGAGAAATGGCGCCGGATTCCAAACCGGCGAGCAGCGTAATTGGTTTGAACGTGGATCCCGGGGGATACGAGGCGTTGAGGGCGCGATTGAGCATGGGACTCGACGGATCGTTCAGAACAGCGTGAATGACCTGCGGGGGAGTACCCGGGTTGAACATGTTGGGATCGAAAGTGGGCACTGACGCCATGGCAAGGATTTCGCCGGTGCGGGGATCGAGGAGGATGGCGGCGCCGCGCAGCACACTGCCGGGCGGTATGGAAGCGTGCGCGAGCGCTTGTTCGACAATGCGTTGGAGTCGCACATCAATGGTGAGAGTTACTCGGCCACCTGTTTCCGCCTCTTTTTCCCCGAGATCGTTGACGACCATGCCGGCCGGATTCACGCGAATGGTGCGTCCCCCGGGCGACCCGCGGAGATACTCGTCGCAGGCTTTCTCGACCCCCTGCTGCCCGACACGGTCGGGTTGGTAGTAATAGAACTTCTCGATTTCGTCGTCGTCAGATTCGTCGGTTTTGGCGACGTAGCCCAGTAGATGAGCGGCCAGCGAGCCCTGTGGGTATTGGCGAACGGGCATGACAATCAGATCTGCGCCGGGCACGGTGCTGGCGCGCTCTTCGAAAGCGGCGACCTGCTCCGGCCGAAGATCCCGCCACACGGGGAGCGGAAGCGGGCCGCGCGTTTCGTAGTGAGTGAGCACGTCCTTGTCGGTAATCGTCAGGGGCATTCCCAGCGCCGTGCTCATCGCGCCAAGACTGGCCTGCGCGACGCGTAGTACACTCGTTCGTTTGGAGACGCGCCCGAGTTGATCGAGATAGATGGCGACATCGTAGCTCGGCCGATTGTTGGCGAGGATGACGCCATTGCGATCGACGATTTCGCCACGGGCAGCGGGGACACGAATGCGGCGCAACGATTGGTTCTCCTGTTTGTTGTCGTAGTCTCCGCCATGCGCCACTTGCACGTGCCACAGAGCGGCAAGGAGCACGAAGAACCCGGCGGCAACGATCATCCCGACCGCTCGCAGCCGTGGGTTATGCTCGCGGAATGGGGCGCTGATGATCATTCAAACCCCCAGGCCAAACGGGCATAGTCTGCGACGAAAAATAGCACGACCGTGAGGGCGCCGCTGAGGGATGCGACGAGGAACATCTTGATGATGTTGCCAAATGAGAGCCCGATGACGAAGAAGACGAGGACGGAGGCGACCAGGGAAGTCGACGCGCCAGCGCTCCATTGCACCCAGGGCAAATCCCGGTCGAGGGCCTCCCGCAAGCTGGTAATCACAAGCGTGGTGATGCCATACGCCAGCGCGGAGATTCCAAAGGGCGCGGCGGACAGGGAGTCCTGCGCCAGACCGGCGGCCAGCGCCAGCATCAGGGCGCGCCGCCGGTGCATGGTCAGCGCCGCGTATACGACAAGAGCTGGCAGAAATTCCACGCGGACGCCACCGATCCAGGTGAGCGTTGGCATGTGCGCCTGCAGTGCGACAGCGATGAGAATTCCGGCGATGGCGATGAGGGTGTTCATTCCGTTCGGGTAATGACAATGACTTCTTCCAATCGGTGAAAATCGACCGCGGGCGCGATGTCCACGTCCTGATACATGCCGGTCTGGCGGTTGATGCGGGCATGCGTGGTAGTGCCGATGAGAATGCCCTTCGGGAAAACGCCACCGAGACCCGAAGTGATGACGCTTTCACCGGGGGCAACCTTCGCGTCGCGGTTCACATACGTCATCATCAGGTGCGGTGAGATGCTGAAGGCTGTCTCGGTGCCCGACACGACACCCGGCTCACGCGTGTCCTGCAACAACGCCGCGGCCTTGCAGTTCTGATCGGTAATCAACAGGACGCGCGCCTGACTGCTGCTGACGGAAACGGTTTTACCGATCAGGCCGTCCGCATCGAGCACCGCCATGTTGTCAGTGATACCGTCGTTGCTGCCGCGGTCAATCTGGAGGCTTCGCCACCAATTCGACGCGTCGCGCCCGATCACGCGAGCCGTCACGGTGCGGAAGGGGGTATGTTCCTTGACGTTCAGGAGCTGGCTCAGGCGGAGGTTTTCGCGGCCCGTCTCGCCGAGAGCGCGAACCTCCTGTCGGAGCGCATCATTTTCCTGGCGCAACTGCTTGTTTTCCCGGGCGAGTTGACGGCGGGATTGGACGAATGGGAAATAATCTCCCAGTTCCACGAACGGCGTGCACAGTTGTACGAAAATCATACGCAACTTCGTCGAGAACCTGGTCGGTTGGCCGAGAAACACAATCCAGCCCACGACCAGCAATCCGACGATCACCCAATTTCTACGGTTCAAACAAAACCTTGTGTTCGATTGGCTTTGGCCAGTTACCGGCCGTCTGCAAACCAATCCGTTTGGTGGATGGAGGAGGGGAGGCTTACGCTAGGATGAGTTCTTGGCGAGTTTCTCAAGATAGCCGAGTTCCTGGAGCACGACGCCGGTCCCCATCGCCACCGCGCTGAGCGGATCGTCGGCGATGTGAACGGGCAACCCCGTTTCCTCGGCGAGCAGCTTGTCGATGCCCCGAATCAGCGCCCCGCCGCCTGCCAGCATGATGCCGCGGTCGACGAGATCGGCTGCGAGTTCGGGAGGACAGCGCTCGAGCGTGACGCGGACGTTCTCGACGATGGTCGAGACCGGCTCCTGCAACGCTTCGCGCACTTCCTCGGAGGTAATCGTCAAGGTCTTCGGCAGGCCCGCGACAAGGTCGCGTCCTTTGACTTCCATGGTCAGCTCCTGTTCGAGCGGATACGCCGAACCGATCTTGATCTTGATATCCTCCGCCATGCGTTCGCCAATCATCAAATTGTAAGCGCGTTTCATATACTGGATGATCGCTTCATCCAGTTCATCTCCTGCCACACGCACGCTCCGGCTGAGCACGATACCGGCCAGGCTAATCAGGGCCACTTCGGTCGTGCCGCCGCCAATATCCACAATCATGTTGCCTGCCGGCTCTTGCACCGGCAGCCCAACGCCGATGGCGGCCGCCATCGGTTCCTCAATGAGGTAAACGTCTCGCGCCCCGGCATGGGTGGCGCTGTCTTTAACGGCCCGCTTTTCCACTTCGGTGATGCCGCTCGGAACCGCAACGATGACGCGCGGTTTGATGCCGTAGCGGCGGTTGTGCACCTTGCTGATGAAATAGCGGAGCATCGCCTCGGTCACTTCGAAATCGGCAATGACACCGTCCTTCATGGGGCGAATGGCCTGGATGTTGCCCGGCGTGCGACCCAACATCCGTTTCGCCTCTTCTCCTACCGCCAAGACGTGGCTCGTCCCCGTTTGGATGGCGACCACGCTCGGTTCTCGCAAAACAATGCCGCGATCACGCACGTACACCAGCGTGTTCGCGGTTCCCAAATCGATCCCAATATCGGTCGAGAAATAGTTTAGAAAGTTACCAAACATCAAAATCCACCACGTACTCCGTGGCTGCTAATATTCCCCGTGCGTCCTCCCAAACGCCCTGCACAAAATGGACACCATCCGCCAACCCACTTCCGCGGCGACCGCAGTCGCAGCCCGAAGTGATTCGAGTCGCGCCACTTTTACAATCTTGCGCCCCTACCGTCAAGCAGCATTGTGCAAGGTTTTTTCTGCGGACAAATTCCTTCCCTATTTGCCCTGGATCGAATAGGCTCCGACTCCAAGAGAAGCGCATGGTTCATAACGACTCGTGACTACCGTGCCGGCCTATATCAGCGTCACTACGCCTGTCACCCAGGCCATCGACCGGGTGAAGCTCCTGCTGTTTCGTCCGTTTGACCTCGGCAAATGGTTCACCGTCGGTTTCGGCGCCTGGTTGGCCACGCTGGGACGAGGAGGGGGCGGAGGCTTGAACTACAGCTCCCACCACGAACGGCGGTTCAACGACGTGGAGAGCTTCCGTCAGTGGACAAACCATGCCCGCGATTACGTGATGTCCAATCTGAATTGGATCCTTCCGCTGGCCATTGCGATTGCCCTTTTCGTGATCGCCCTCGTTGTGCTGCTTACATGGCTTCACAGCCGCGGCGAATTCATGTTTCTTCACTGCGTGGCGCTGAACAAGGCCGAGATCGACGTCCCGTGGAACCGCCATGCTGCCGGGGCCAACAGCCTGTTTTGCTTCCGAATCGTGGTCTGGCTCATCTCGCTTCTCCCGATCGTGCCGCTTCTGGCGTTTACCGGAATCACTGCGTTCCGTCTCGTCAACGAGGCGGGGGC
The DNA here is from genome assembly GCA_035501175.1 of Verrucomicrobiia bacterium. GTDB lineage: Bacteria > Verrucomicrobiota > Verrucomicrobiia > Palsa-1439 > Palsa-1439 > Palsa-1439. The sequence goes on from DATJWQ010000095.1 coordinate 211,619, forward strand.
AATCGCTGACATTCTTCTCGGCTTGATTCCGCTCGTTCTGATGTTTGTTGCCGTGTTCGTGTTCTTCTTCCTGATCCGAAAACTCACCATCGATTTCGTCGTGCCCATCATGTTCCTGCGCGGCACCAAATGCCTGGCCGCATGGTCGGAGTTCCTGGGATTGCTCTCGATGAACGTCGGTCATTTCATTGTCTATCTGTTGTTTCAGATCGTGCTGGCGATTGTGCTTGGCATGATCGTTCTCGCCGCGTTTCTCGTGACGTGCTGCATTGCCTGCTGCGTGGTGATGATTCCATACGTCGGCACCGTCTTGCTGCTACCGATCTTCACCTTCAAACGGTCCTATTCGCTGTACTACCTCGCCCAGTTCGGTCCGCAGTACGATGTGTTCACTTCCATGGCATCGCCGACGCCGCAAGCGCCGGTGGCGTAATTGATTGGCGCGACGTGCGCCGCGAGGCCTGTCCGACTTCCTATTGTAGATTCTTCGGACCGAACGCATGCGGCAGCAGCTCGCTCAACGGTGCATCGAGCCGGTCATTCGTGTCGCACACGCTAACGATCCGCGCCTCGGGGCCGAACTCATTGATCACCTGGCGGCACGCGCCGCACGGCGCGCTTACCTTCTCGGTCGGGGTGTAGATGATCACCGCTTGAATGTCCCGTTCGCCCGCGGCGGCCATCTGGAGGATGGCATTGCGCTCGGCGCAGATCGTCGAACCATAGGCGGCGTTCTCAACATTGCAGCCCGTGTAGACCTTTCCGGACTTCGCGAGGACTGCCGCGCCGACCGGGAACTCGCTGTAGGGACAGTAGGCGCGTTCGCTGGCTTGTCGGGCTTGCTCGATCAGCGTCTCGAGCGGAATACGGGTCGTTTCGTTGGGCATCGTCTTGTCCTCCGGTGCGGTCCGGCAATCGAGCCGACGTCCGCGACGTTGCGGCAAACCGGGGGATAATTCAAGCCGGGATTCGCCAGCTACGCATGTTGGAACGGGCGGCCCGCCGTTGGTCGCGACCTTGAAAATGCTCTCCAACCGCCAAAACGAAGCCAAACGAAGCCAACGCGTTTTTTCGAAATCGCGTGTAGGGTAACCCATTGTTGTAGCGTGTGATCTGCAAAACAATACCCGCCAAAAGCAATGGCTTCGTTTCGCAGAAATGGGGGGATTCACCCCATCTCTGGCGCCCTCCGCGGGGCGAAAACAGCACAGCCATGTCAAAGAACAGCGCTCGAGGTATATCCGATTGGGATGCCCATGTCAATCACAAGCCCGATACAGACGGGAATGGGCGCCAGCCCCGGAACAGGGACGAATCGGTCGTGCCTATTTCCCGATGCGGATTCTTCCATCAGGCAGCCGTCCAGACCTGCTTTCTGCCGCAGCGTTGCCCCGAGCCGACCCTCGAGCCAATCACCGCGGGAGTTTGGCTGCCAGTATGTTCACCTTCTCAATGGCCGGCGGCTTTGCGAGGAGTTCGGGTGCTTTCGCCATCAGGGCCGCGGCGACCTTGCCTGACAGGTGGGCCAGGCGTCCATTCTCATCGGGGAACGCGTCGAAGATCCCGAACGTTGACGGGCCCATGCGAATGCCGAACCACGCCGTCGTCGCCGGCTCCTGTTCGACCAGAGGAACTCCGCCCGTCAAAAACTGCTCGACCTCTGTTTCCTTGCCCGGCTTCGCTTCCAACCGCACGAATAACGCCACAGTGACCATGGTGTGCCTCCTGTAGTTGCCACGAAGCGGAATATACGACCTGAGCCGCCGTTGTCCAATCGACCTGGGCGGGGAGCCTCGCCTGAGCCAGGATCTCTGCGCTTGTGTTCACCGAAGGCATGGCCTTCAAGAAGCACGTATTTGCATTGATTCCGCCCGGCAACTGGCGCGGCAGGGCGTTCCGTGCAAGGTTGCGAGGATGGCGACCCGGAATCACGATGGCATGGGGCGTGGTACGACAGGCGCGAGCGTCACGGATGGCACGCCGCCAGTTGGAAAGCCAACGGCGAACGAATCGCCGGCGATACACGCCCCGGGTTATCACGGGGACAATCGATGGCTGTTGTTATGGGCCGGACTGATCGGCTTCGCCGGCGCGCTGACTACGGTCGTTTTTCACGAAGGCATGAGATTCGCCGAAAGCCTTGCGACGGGGCAGCCCGGCAGTCTGGTCGCCGCTGCGCACACGCTCGTTCCGTGGCGGCGGGCGTTGACTCCCGCGCTGGGCGGTCTCGCCGCCGGCGGATTACTGTGGTGGGCGCGGCAAATCGCGGGCGGCAAACGGCATTCGGAGTATCTGGAAGCCATTGCCGTGGGGGACGGCCGTCAGGACGTTGGCGGCAATCTTCTGCGCTGCGTCTCGTCACTCTGCACGATCGCGTCCGGCGGCTCCATCGGCCGCGAAGGAGCAATGGTGCAACTGTCTGCCGCAACCGGTTCCTGGATTGGCCAGATGGCGGGGTTCACCGAGGACGATCTCCGGCTGCTGCTGGCCTGCGGCGCGGCAGCGGGTTTCGCGTCGGCATACGACGCCCCGCTCTCTGCGGCGATCTTCATTGCCGAGATCCTCTATGGCACGCTTGCGATTCGTCGGCTGGGACCGCTGATGGTGGCATCCGTGATCGCCAACGCGACGGTGCGCCAGGTTCTGGGTTACCGGCCGGTGTACGAAGTTCCCGCCCTGCACATCGGGTCGTTGTGGGAACTCCCGCTGTTCCTGATGATGGGAGTACTGTTGGGACTCCTGGCGCCCGTGTTCATGGGCCTGCTGGATGGAACGCGCCGGTTCGTCAAACGCCTGTCGCTGGCGCTGCCATTGAAGCTGGCGCTCGGCGGCCTGGTGGTCGGCTTGATCTCGGTCTGGCGGCCCGAGGTATGGGGCAATGGTTACAGCGTCGTCAACAACGTGCTGCAGACGCCCTGGCCGGTGTGGCTGGTGATCGCGGTGCTCGTTGCAAAAAGCTTCGCCACCGCGGCCACCACCGGCACCGGCGCCGTCGGCGGCGTGTTCACGCCAACGATCTTCGTCGGGGCGATGCTCGGCCTGCTCGCGGGCGCTGGCGTGCACGCCATGTGGCTGGGATCGTCCCAGCCACAGGTGTATGCGGTGATTGGCATGGGCGCATTCCTGGCCGCGACCACCCACGCGCCGCTGATGTCCTTTTTGATCGTGTTCGAGATGACGCTCGAATACCAGTTGGTGCCCGCGCTGATGCTGGCCTGCCTGGCGGCGTATCACGTCTCTCGCGCTGTCCGTCCGCAATCGATTTATCACGAGGTGTTGCATCACGGTACGGCCATTGAGGAGGATCACGACGGCCCGGTGACGCCGGGCTCGTCGTCCCCCGCGACATCATCTGGCAGGACAGGCTAGAAGAGGGGTTTCGGTTGAGTCGCGGGAGATCGGTTCATGCGCTGCGCATGGTGCAGTTCGCCCTTTGCCGGCGCGATTTTTCTTGAAACCAGCGTGCTTATGAGGTCGTCTCTACGAGTGAACGCGAAAGATGGCAACGTGGCTCGGTCGGTAGCGCAGACTATGGACAGGAGCGCGGCGAGGTTGGTCGGACCAATGTGCATTCTGCTTCTCCTCGTCCACGTTGTCCTGCTTGCCAGCGGCTGCGCCGACATGAATTCCGACGACCGCGCCGTGTTCTACCACGGCTGGCTCGATCCGCAGCATGCCGACCCGCTCATCAAATGACGGTGGACGGCCGTCGCGGGCGATTCTCGGACCAGCTTGGCCGTCTCTAGAAAAACGCCGGTAGCGGGGCGGGTCCGAGAGACTTGATGGTGCCCTTGAACAGGGCCGCGGGCTGACCGCTGGGAGTCACGTGTGGGTCGGTCCAGACACCTTGCAGGGTCGCGCTCAACGTCGTCTTGCTGCCGCCCGTGTTCAATTTGCCGATCATCTGCATGGCGCCGTTGAGCACGGGTGTGGGCGGCGGCAGGTTGGTCACCGCGGTGCTGGCCAGTCCTTCGCCGTAGGCCACCATCGAGGCGTTGAACGTGCCCGCGACCAATTTCGCCGAGACGGAGCTGCCGAGGATGACATTCGCAGCGAGGGTCGTGTTGGTGTTCTCTTCCGCCAGGAGCAGGAAACCGTCCGTCTGATCGTACACGAGGACGAGCGCATTGTTGGCGCTGGTCAATAGATCGGCGCTGCTGATTTTGAGCTTGCCCGCGTCCTCGCTGATCGTCCCCGTGACCGCCACATGGAACGTGTTGGTTTGCGCGTGGAGACTCAGGGCGCTCCACATGATCGCCACGACCGTCATCCAGCCGAGCCGTTTCATGCGCCGAATCCTAGCGGGCGACCTCCTCGTTGCAAGCCAAAACCGGGGGAGAGGGCACGTATCAGTCACGCCGTTGGCTGCTAGGAGTTCTTCCGATGGCATGTTCGGTCGCTCGCCCAATAGCCATGCCCACGTTGCTCGCGGTAGAGTGGGGTGGTTGAAACGAGAACGAAACCGCAAGGGAGGTTCGCCATGACAACGAAACAGTTAACGGAACACGCCGTAGGACGGTCGAAGAGTCTGGCTGTTTTTGCGGGGGATATGATCGAACCATACGATACGCTGATCCGTCGTGCCCAGGAGCGCATTCACGAAATCAAGGACACATACCAGGGGCAGACCATGTCGTTCGAGTACCTCGACGAGGTCGTGACAGGCAGGTTCATCGATGCCGTCGAAGGAGATTACCCGGGGACATACATGATCGTGTTGCGAGTCCCCTCGTCACGCCTGTTCATTGGCCCATGCTTCGTTCACATGAACGACGAGCGTTTCGGCGGCATTATCGTCAGCGACGATCAGGGGCTTGCCGGTATCACCGTCAAGGCGCTCCCGGAAAGACGGTTTCTCGCGATACCGCTCGACGCCGATCTCGCGTGCTTCGCCTGAGCGAGCGCAGACTTGCGGCGGCTGGTTCACCAGGACCAGCGTCGCGCGGTGGGAGCGTTATCCGTTGAAATCGCGCCGTGCTATGCTATTTTCCCGTCAATTCGGGTGCGTCACCACAACTGATAGGAGGCGCTTCGCGCGGCGTGATTATGAACAAACTGTACCGTTTGTGGGTGAGTCTCGTTTCCAAATTCCAATCTCCGTTTCTGCTTATCATCCGCCTGTACTGGGGCTGGCAGTTCTTCCTGACGGGCAAGGGCAAGTTGACGCATCTGGACAAGGTCGCCGGCTACTTCGCGACGCTGCATATCCCGATGCCCAAATTCAACGCGGCGCTCGCTGGCACCACCGAATGCGTGGGCGGGCTGCTGCTGCTGCTCGGGCTGGGTTCGCGGATTATCACCGTTCCATTGATTATCACGTTGACGGTGGCCTATCTCACGGCCGACGCCGACGCCGTGAAGAACATTTTCAGCAAGCCGGACGCATTCTTGTCCGCCGACGAGTTTCACTTCTTGTTCGCCTGCGCGATTGTGCTGCTGTTCGGGCCGGGCGTTTTTTCTCTGGATGCGATCATCGCCCGCGTCCGGGGCCAGAAAAAAGCGTAGCCCCGGGGGAGTTGCCCGTTCCCGTTTGCGTTTGCGGGATATTGTGCTATTATTGGCGTGGCGTGAGTCCAGACGATGGGAACGCGGCGGGCGTACCGCGGTCTCGTTAAATCCAAATCAGGTTTCCAATCGTAGTCATGGTTGCTGGTGGAACCTGGTGAGAATAAATGGAACCAAGCAAGCCGGCGTGCATCCAATGGATATGCTGGGAGCAACCAAACATGCGAGGGTTCGTTGCGCCGCCGTGAGGGGCTCTCGAGTTCCTGGATTCAGCGTCCGAAGCTTTCCCATCAGCGTTACTGGAATGCCGGTCTCGTTCGGCGTGACGAGATTGGTGGCCAAAAACAAACCAAACACCCAACCAGAGGAGAAGCAATGAAGAGGTCCACAAAAGCACTGGTCGCAGGCGCAGCATTCGCCGGTTTGATGACGGGCGCGGTTGCGCGGACGTATGCCAGCCAGCAGCCCACGACAACCACGAGAGGCACGAGCCTGACGAGCTGGGGGCAGTTGGATGACAGCGGCGACAAGGGCAAGCACGACTGCAAGGGGCAGAACTCTTGTAAAGGGCAGGGCGGCTGCAAGAGCGGCGACAACGGCTGCAAGGGCCAGAACTCCTGCAAGGGCAAGGGCGGCTGCAACACGAACAAGTCGAGCTAGTTGGTCGACGCCACGTGTGATTGCGGTGGGGGCGGCGCGAGCCGCCCCCGTCCCACTATGCCTGCCAACCCGTTCAACGCGTTCACCGATTATGGAATCGGCATCGGCCTGCGCGTGCCCCATTACCAGCATATCCTGACCCGCAAGCCCGTTGTCGATTGGTTCGAGATCATCTCGGAAAACTTCATGGTCGATGGCGGCCGTCCGCTCCAGGTCCTTGACCAGATCCTCGAACAATACCGCGTGGTCCAGCACGGCGTCTCGATGTATTTCGGTTCCGCCGAGAAATTGAACCGTGAGCACCTCAGGAAGCTCAAGGCACTCGTTAAGCGCACAAAGACGCCCTGGCTCTCCGATCACTTGTGCTGGGGCAGCGTCGACGGCCGGTACACCCACGATCTACTGCCGATGCCGTACACGTTCGCGGCAGCCAAAGTCACGGCGGACAAAGTGCGCGCGGTCCGGGATTTCCTGGAGATTCCGGTCGCCGTCGAGAACGTCAGCAGCTACACCGAATTTCATCAGTCGGAAATGACCGAATGGGAATTCCTCAGCGAGGTTGTGGAGCGGGCGGATTGCGGAATTCTTCTGGACGTGAACAACATTTACGTTTCGTCGAAGAACCACAATTTCAATCCCTACGATTACGTCAACAACGTGCCGCACCATCGCGTCGCGCAATTTCACATCGCGGGCCATTCCAAGTTCCGGAAATACATTCTCGACACACACGATCATCCCGTGCTCGACCCGGTGTGGCAGTTGTACGCTCACGCCACGCGTCTGGTCGGCAAGACCGCCACGCTGTTGGAGTGGGACGACAGCATCCCATCGTTTGATGAGGTCCACCATGAAGCGCTCAAGGCCAACCAGCATATCGATCAATTCACGCAGCAGACCACGACCGCATAGGATCGATTCCGTCGGGCGCCTTCGCGAGCTCCAGGCGCTGATGGCGGGGGCGATCATGCGTCCGCTGGCTTCCGGCGATCGGATGGAGAAGTCGTCGGGCCGCACCGCGAACGCGATCATCAAACCGAACGACCGTCTCACGTCCTTCGAACGACTGGAAATCTACAATCGTCAGTACTGGTTTCGCGTCCTCGATTGTTTCTACGATGATTATCCCGGTTTGCGCGCCGTGATCGGCCAGCGGAAGTTCGATCGGCTCGCCCGAGCCTATCTCGCGAAATATCCTTCCGCGTCATTCTCCCTGCGCAACCTCGGGAGCCGGCTGGAGAAATTCCTCCGTCGCGAGCCGCAATGGATCGACCCGCATCGTCGTCTTGCGCTCGACATGGCGCGGATCGAATGGGCGCATATTGTGGCGTTCGATGAGGGCGCCCGGACGGTTGTCCACGTCGACGAGTTACTGGGACGGGATCCCGCGACGATTCGTCTCGGGTTGCAGCCGTATGTCACATTGCTCGACGTGGAATATCCGGTGGATGACCTGGTTTTGGCCGCGAAGCAGGGCGACGAACGTCTGCGCGGCGAAGCCAGCAACGCGGTAGAGATTCATAGCCGACACACAACGCGATTGAATGTCCGCGGCTTGAAACCCAAACAACAATACCTCGCGGTCCATCGCATGAACTGCTCCGTCTACTACAAATCGCTCACGCGCGAGCAGTACGAAGTGTTGCGAGCCATCGCTCGCGGTGCGACTCTGGAGCGGGCGTGTGCTGTCCTCTTGAGGCGCCGCGGGGCCGCCGCGACGACTGTCGCTGCCGAGGTCCAGAAATGGTTTCAGGCGTGGAGTTCCTTCGGTTGGTTTTGCCATCGATGAAAGACGAGCTGTCCCTGCCGGCTCTCGACGAGGCCGGCGCTTGTCCCGTGTGAGCGATTCCATTCCAGCACGCTCCTTGGTGCGAGGGTGTGAATTTGCTGGTTTTGTATTGCGATGACCGTGATCGGCACGTATGCTCTCGGCGGCTGGCGGAGCAGTTCAAGGAGGTCCCGCCTGCCTATTTTCGGGGAATCCCGTGGAAAGAGCAAACATGACCGATCAATTGGTTCATACAGAAAGCGACCGTCAGGCGAACGCGATGCCGTGGAAAGAAGTCGTTGCCAAGTACCAGGAGCCTTCGGTATGGCGCAGCACCTGGCAGATTGTGAACTCCGTGGTTCCCTACGCCGTCCTTTGGTACCTGATGTATCGCAGCCTGTCCGTGTCGTATTGGCTGACCGTGCCGCTGGCATTGCTGTCCGCCGGATTCCTCGTGCGGATCTTCATCATTTTTCACGATTGCGGGCACGGGTCATTTTTCAAATCGCGCAAAGCGAATGATTGTTGGGGGATCATTACGGGCGTACTGACGTTTACGCCGTACTACCTGTGGCGGTGGGAGCATGCGGTGCACCACGCCAGTTCGGGGGACCTGGACCGACGCGGCCGCGGCGACGTGTGGACATTGACGGTACAGGAGTATCTGGAGTCGTCACGCTGGAAGAGATTTGCGTATCGGCTGGCGCGCAACCCGGTCGTGTTGTTTGTGCTGGCGCCGATGTACCTGTTTCTCATTCACCAGCGTTTTCCCACCAATGGCACGGCAGCGCGCGAGCGTCGCTCGGTGCATTGGACAAACCTGGCCATATTCGGAGTGGCTGTGGCCATGAGCACGGTGTTTGGATGGAAGGCATACCTGATCATCCAATTCTCGCTCGTGGTGATGGCCGGCTCAGCGGGTGTCTGGCTGTTTTATGTGCAGCACCAGTTCGAAGGAGTCTATTGGGAGCGCGGGGAGGACTGGGATTACACGGCGGCGGCGCTCAAGGGCAGTTCGTTCTATAAGCTACCGAAAGTGCTGCAATGGTTCTCCGGCAACATCGGCTTTCATCACATTCATCACCTGAGCCCGCGGATTCCAAATTACAACCTCGAACGATGCCACAAGGCGGAGCCGCTGTTCAACACGGTACCGGCTGTCACGCTGACTTCCAGTCTCAAATCATTCACCTTTCGGCTCTGGGACGAGCAGCGGAGTCGTCTCGTCGGCTACGGATATCTGCGCACAATCCGCCTGCGCCAACGCGAGGAAGCGGGATCGTAAACGGTTGATGTTAGCAAGGTCGGCGTCGATCAGTGACGGGAAACTGGGGGCAATAGAAAACCGGCGGCTTGGGCGAACCCAAGCTGCTCTTTTCGTAACGGCTCTGGCCGGGCGTTCCCGCTACGCGGCCAACGATTCAGGGCAGATTGCTGTTGACGGCTGACAGCGTATTGTTGACGTGAGCGCCGAGCCCTTGGAGAACCAACACGGCGACCACCGCGATCAGCGCGAGAATCAGCGCATACTCAACAAGACTCTGGCCGGATTGTTTCCTGACGGTCCGTGTAATTTCAAGTAGTGCATGCCTCATAGTATTGCCTCACCTGGTGCCTTTCCTGTGGGGTCACCACCCGCGACCCGCGACGGCCTGCAACATAGACTATATGAGGCGTGCAGGTCAATCTGATAGTGCCGCTTGTGGATATCCCGGGGCGAGAGTTGTCGTGAAGGGTTGACAGTGCCTGACGGGCCGCGGTCGAAGTATCTTGGAAAGTGGTTGTTATGCCGGTAACCACATTTATGGTAACCTGATGGCCAACCGATGAGGATTACATCTCTTTGTTGGCGAGACACCGTGGATAGAGTGGCTGATCGAGGTTGTAGAATGCGAAGAGGCAGATACAGAATCAAGCAAGCCGTCGGGTGTTGTCTTGTCCTGCTATGTGGCGCGTGGAGTCTGTCGGCGCAAACGAATGCGCCCGGCCGGCCCGCGCAACCGACACACTTTCTGACCAGGATTGGCGAGTGCGAAAGTCGGATCGGCGGGGTTGAGGTTGTGGTGTCCGGCGTTGTCGAGCAGGGGAAAGCCACGATTCAGATTCAGTGCCGCCTGAACCACCTCGAGACGGCTTGTGAAGTGGCTCCGACGAATGCGCCGGGTGTCGTTCAGTTGATTGAGCGGATTTCGATGGACTTGAAGAGCGGAAAGCAATCCGCGGGGCGGTATGAGAATGTCGAAGTCAGTGCGTTCGAGCTGCAAGGCAAAGACTTGGTCGAAGTCATGGTTCACCAGGGTGATTCCGCCTCCGGGGAAGAGGGCTGCCGGTTGTGGCTGGATCAGTATAACGCGCTCAGTTTATCGCGGCTGATTGCGTCGGGGAAAGCCGTGGCGGATTGGCTGGGACCCCGGCTGGCGGCGCTTGAATAGAGGTGCGCCGCGCAGGAATCCGGGTGATACGGTGTCGCCGAAGTGACGCAGGTTTCGACGTGGGTTGGCGACGCTGGGCACGAACAACGAGTCGCGAGTCATGGTAACGAGATTACTTGTTTTTGTTGGAGAGTATTTGTGGTGCCAATCCATAAACCATTGGTGAGAACGCTGAGGATCATCAAGCCATTGGTATCGTCGCGAAATGCCCAGGCCTTTACGTTCGTATAGGAATTTCCGAATAGACCATTCGCTCCGCTCGCTGCGCCGATGAAGTCGTTGGTGCGTATCTGCAGATGGTCGGTGGCATTGGTCGAGTACCCAAAGGCAGTATCAGAGTTGTTCGCACAGTTGGTTGACATCCCACGCGTGAAGCCGATGACGAAGAAGTCCTCATTACTGGCCAGAGCAATACCCGATGCGTGCGGCAGTCCATTCGTGGAAGACCAAGCCTGTAACCCGATCCAGTCGCTATTCTGGACCGTACTCGTCGGGCCAGAGGAAGTGTAACCACCGGATTTCAGAATAAACATCGGCGCGTTAGTATTATTGCCGAAGTACCAATAATGCGTAGACGCGCTTTGATTGTCGAATTGATCGACGATGATGTTTGCGGCCTCACTGGCGCTGCTATAACCGCCGGCTCCTGTCCAAGGGAATCCCATACCCCACATGATGGAGCGGTGCGGCGGAGCGCTGTCATAGGACCACCCCGGCTTCCCGAGGGACCACGTGACCTCGTACGCGACCGTGGGATACGTATTGGGCCCGATCTTAAACTCTTTTGCTTGGGGCGTGGACACGGCATCCGACTTGAAGATGAATGAGTGAGCCGCATCCATCGAGAACACGATCGCTTGGCCGGTAAGATTTGAGGTTGGTGCCACATACAAATCCCCTCCTGCACTGTTTGCGGTTAGCGTTCCGCTGCCGCTGCCTGTATCCGTCGCGGTATGGGCATAGGTGAGGGACGTCACGCCGTTGCTGGCCCAGAGTGTGCCGTAGTTCGGAGCGGAGATGGACAGTGACGCGATGGTCAGGCCGTTGGACCAAACGTTCATGGTGAGGACGTTGGTGGTGCCGCCGGGGAGAGGCACGCCGTTGTTGATGAAGTTGAGCGGCTGGAATGTGAGGCCCGAGCCGGGCGCGTTGGAGAAGGTGATCGCGGCGGTGACGCCATTGCTGACGGGCAACAGAATTTGGATCGGGGCGAACGTTCCAGCGGGGGGCGGATTTGAGAGGATGATGACCTGATTGCCCGTGATGAGGTTGGTCCATTGCCTGCCCTCGGCGCCAGCGAGATCGACGATTTGCGTCCGCACACCGAGTCCGCCATGGAACGCGAGTTGGGCCCAGAAATTCGTCGCTTGCGGCGGAATCAGAAACACGTTGCTGCCGGCGAACGTCTGATTGTCGACGAGATCGACACCGGGAAAGATCGTCGCGGTGCCGGTGTTGCCCGATTGCGACGTGGTCACGCTGCCGTGGTTGACGGCGATGTAGACATTGCCGGTGAGAGCGCCCTGGACGCTGGATACGGAATTAGTTCCGCCGACCGCGCTACCGGCGGGGAAGGTGATCGTGGCGGTGTTTCCGTCGACGGCCACATCACCGCTGCCGCTCTCGCCGCCGTTGAGGATGCTGGAGATGAACCCATTCGTGCTGGCGGGCTGGAGAGCGGTCGACGCGAGACCGTTGGCGGTGTTTGCCGTCGAGTTGGCAGTAGCGGCGAGGTTGCTGGCGGCGAGAAACTCGGTTTCCGTTGCCAGGCCGTTTGTCACAATGATCGTCACGAATCCGGCATTGGCGAAGAAATTCGAGACCGCAAGCAGGGACGTTTGCGTTATCAGGCCGTTGGTCATGCCGGGGATGTTCAATGCATTTGCGATGCAATTCGTATCGACCGCGACGATATTGGTGTTTCCGCCAATCGACAGGATCTGGACGCAATTGGATGGGAGGAGCGCAAGGCTCGTGTTGCCGCCCGAGGCGGTGAGGCCGGACAGCGTGACCATGCGACCGCCGCCGGGAAGACTGCTGACCGACAACGTCGCCCCGGGGAAGACGAGCAGATCGCCGTTGGTTGTCGTCGAGCCGTTGCCGATGCCGACGGGGTACAGGTTTGCTGCGGCGAGATCGTGCGACAAGTTCAGGATGACAAGTCCAACCGCAAACAGAGAACGGAGAACTGGAAATCGGGTCATAGAATCACCTTTTGGTAGTGGAGCGTCACCGTGACGTCAGAGGCCTGACTGCCGCTAACGAGCTTGACGGCGACGGTTGTGTTGGCGTTGACGATGAGGCCGGAGCCGCTGACGGCGATCAGGCCGGAGTAGTTGCTGGCCGAATCAAGTGAAAAGACCTGACCTTGCAGCGCGCCGCCGATGAGAATCTGGACGGTGAGCGGGCCGCCGCTGGGCGCATCACCATCGGCGCGAATCTCGACGTAATCCAGAACGTGCTGGATGGGGAACTGGTGGCGAACCCAGATGATGCAGAGACCAGCGAGGATCAGCAGGACGTGCGTAGCCAGTTGATCGATCGTCTCGGTGCCGCGCAGAACGTTATCGGCCGCGTGCGCCAGCGAGCCGAGGATCAGCGCGACCGCCCCGCGAACGGAATGCGTGTCGAGCGTGTTGGCAACGGCCAGCGCGTCATCGGGGAGTTCGGGATTGGCCTGGGCGAATTCTTCAAACTTCTTTCGTCCGAACAAAATCGCGACCTTCGTCATCCAATTCATTTTTTCTTCTCCGTTGTTCACAACGGGGCGGGAGAGTAATGAAAAACCAAAAAAGTCGTGAGTGGACTTTGGAAGGTTTGTGAGCTTTGGAAGCTTTTCTTTCAGAACGTTATAAACAGGCCATAACCGGTAGGGGAAATCTGCGGGAGAATCGTAAATCGGTTGGACGAGTATCCCGATTACATACGGACATTACGCTGTACGATCGCGGTAAAATCGGCGAGACTGGGGGACATGAACCTGCGACAAGCCCGCGCCCGGGGACGGCTGGGGGAGTTCATCCGCCAGCGCGAGCGCACCCATCCGCACACCCGCAAACGCCGTTTCAACGCCGTCCTGAAACTGATGGCGCTGAACAAGCGGAAGGGGAAACGGGGAACGGAGCGGGAGGGGTAGGGGGATACGTCATGTGGGAAATGCCGGTTGAAGCGTCAGCACGCCCTTGAAATTGTCGGCAAATCCTTGGTATTGTCCCGCCACCGTCAACATGCTCAACGATCAGTCATGCTGGTGGCACAGCTTCAGGACGGCGAAGGGTGCGCATGTCTCCGTTAACCCAGCACACACTCACGCCATGATCGGCTGAACATCGAACCGAGGACCATTTTATGCCCACGGCCACTATCCTGTCACGAATAGGGAGATTCGAATTCTTCGCCATCCTTGCTCCAGGCTTGTGCCTTGTTACCGTGATGGTGATATTCGGTGCGGCGTATGCGTTAGGGCCAGATCAAAGCGCGACTGCCGCGATTACGACATTGAATCAAGAGGCCAGTAAGCAATGGCCTATGAGCATCACCATGCTGTTTTTCGCATACATGGTAGGCAACATCTTGCGCGCGATACCCGTGAGCATCCTCGACGAAATCTGTGGGCGAGCTTTCAAATGGACCGTTCGTGGTGGAGATGAATATGACCGTCTTGCATATCAAGAGGACTTTCCCTATGTGCCATTGCTAAAGAAGCAACTCACCCAACTCCAAGAGAACAGCGTGCTTGAGGGTGTGTCTCTCCCAGTGGGGCTCACAGCCCACACGACGTTCAATCTGTGGAAGCTAACACTCTGCGACCGGTCTCCGGCGACATTTGACTATACGCAGGAGCTGGAAGGCCGTGTCCGACTATTCTCTGGGATGATCTGGGCCGCCCTCATCAGCGGAGTATTTGGCGTCCTTGGTGCCGTCTTCAGCCGCGGAACCGGTATCTTCCATCCAAGCTGGTTTCTCGTCATGACTGTCGTGGCAGCCGTATCGTTCATCTTCGTTGCTGTGCTTGGCTGGCGGCTTAGACCCGTGAGGGCCGAAGAGGTTCGGGTTGTGTTTCTTGGAATACTACATCTGCGACTAAAATTGGCTTACGATTTGTCTCAGAAGGAAATCTGAGAAATAGTATTCCGTGCCTGATGACTTTCAACAGAATGGTTTCCGAGGCATAGCTTGAAGTACAATGTGACAGTTGGCGCCATCGCGGGACAGTCGCGGGTGGGCGGTGGTCGCACACGAATATAACTTCCGCCTTGGGGTAACGTGCCGTCGACGCCGGCCATGAACCGGCGGATAGGGCAAGAGCGCGCGCAAACTAAACGTCTTAGCGCGCGTTGCGGCGGCGCTTCAACGGAAGCAAAGCAGCCAAACTCACGGTAATGAGCAGGCCGGCGGAGGGTTCAGGGACCATTTCAGAAACCAGGGCCTCCGGAGAGGAAAGCCCTGAGGCAAAGAGCGTGCCGCTGCTGCTCAATACACCACCTGACAAGCTGAACTTCTCGATGGTGCCGTTGCCGTTGTTGGCGACATAGAGGTCGCCGGCACTGTCGAACGCCAGACCGCAGGGCTGCGCCAGGCCCGAATCCGCGAAGACCTTGCCGATACCGCTGACGCCAAATATCTCGATCGTGTTGTTGGCCTGGTTGGCGACATAGAGATTGCCGGCGCTGTCGAACGCCAGGCCACAGGGCCAGTTGAGTCCCGCGCTGGCGAAGACCCTTCCCACGCCGTTGGTGCCAAACTCCTCGATGGCGCCGCTATTCCTATCGTCGGCGGCGTACAGATTGCCCGCGCTGTCGAACGCCAGACCCTTCAGATTATCGAAGTCCCCCAACGTGGCAAAGACCGTGCCGGTACCGCCGCCCGAATTGAACTTCCAGATAGCCCCTCCACCAGCTGCATAAAGGTCCCCAGCGCTGTCGAAGGCCAGCCCAAATGGATTGAGCTTTCCCTGGCCCAGCGTGGTCGTTATTGTGCCGGACGAATTGAACTTGGTGATCGAGCATCCGCTGGCTGCGTAAAGATTGCCAAGCTGGTCCAGGGCGAGGCCGTCGATATCCGTCAGCAATCCGGCATAGAAGGCTCTGCCGGTTCCGGATGAGTCAAACTCCGTAATACTTGGTTGGAAACCGGTAGACACAAACAGGTTGTCACCGCAAGCGGCTCCCGGGTGGGTAAGCAGCAGCAGGCTGATCCATGGTGAGATGACACCGCCGGAAAAACGCGCTTTCGTTCCCGAGCCGATCACAGAAATGCACCACCGGATGTTCATAGGCCGCTCCTAACCGGTTGTACAGACGGGGTGACTGAAGATATGGTACGCAGTAGCGGCCTGATATACAAGCCAGAAATGGCGTGGTTTGGCGGGCCGCGTTCAGCGCCCACGGCTACAGCAATGCCCGCGGCTATAGCGAACCGCAGTCAGCGCGCGTTGCGGCGGCGCTTCAGCGGAAGCACGGCAGCCAAACTCACCGTGATGAGCAGGCCGGGCGAGGGCTCGGGAATGTTTTCAAACGCCAAAGCCGCCGGATCATAGAGCCCCGAACTGACGAAGACCGTCCCGACACCGCTTGGGTTGAACTCCTCGATGTTGTTACTGAGCTGGTTGGCGACGTAGAGATTGCCGGCGCGGTCGAGAGCAAGACCCCAGGGCCAGGCGACCCCCGAGCTGGCGAAGACCGTGCCGACCGCGTTCGTGTTGAACACCTCGATGGTGCTGTTGCCGTAGTTGGCTACATAGAGATTGCCCGCGCTGTCGAAGGCCAGTCCCCGGGGCGAATTCAGACCGGTATTGGCAAAGACCCTGCCGACACCGTTCGTGCCAAACTCCTCAATGGTGTTGTTACCCTCGTTGGCGACGTAGAGATTGCCGGCTCGGTCGAACGCCAGACCATCCGGCCCATCCAGCCCGGACCAGGCAAACAGCGTGCCGTTGCCGGAGGAGTTGAACTTCCAGATGGCGTTGCCAAAGATGTCGGACACGAACAGGGTGCCGGCACTATCGAAAGTCAGTGCGAAGGGTTCAGACAGGCCGGTGGCGCTGAAAATCGAGGTCATGGTGCCGGACGAATTCAGTTTTTCGATACCGCCGGAGATTGTCGCGTAAAGATTGCCGGCCTGGTCGAAGGCGATGCCGTCCGCGGTGCCGGTCGTGGCAAACACCGTGCCCGTGGCGGACGGGCCGAACTCCACAACGCGGCCAGCGAGATCAGATACAAAGAGATTATCGGCGCGAGCGGCTCCCGGGTTGGTCAGTAGCAGGGAGCTTGTCGACAACAACACCAAAAAGACGGAAGCGATTGTTTTCATCCCTGAGCCAATCATACGGATGCACCACCGGGTATTCATAGACTG
Source organism: Verrucomicrobiia bacterium (assembly GCA_035501175.1). GTDB lineage: Bacteria > Verrucomicrobiota > Verrucomicrobiia > Palsa-1439 > Palsa-1439 > Palsa-1439. Next base: position 228,341 of record DATJWQ010000095.1, read on the forward strand.
TGGTTACCGGTCATACAAACGGGATGACGGACGCTATTATCGTTAAAAGCCGCCTGACTTACAAGCCAAATAACATGCGACTGGGCGGGCCGCGGTCAGCGCCCGCGGCTACAGATCCAACGGCGCGCCGTCGACGCCGGCCATGAAATGGCGGATGCGTCGGGCCATGCGCCACGCGGTCTTGTAGGTCACGCCGAGTTGTTCCTGCAATTCGACCGCCGTCACGCCGTACTTGGACCTCGTGAACAGATAAATCGCGTAGAACCAAACCTGCAGCGGCGTGTGGCTGTCGGCGAACGGCGTGCGCGCCGTGGGATGCAGATGATGACCGCACCACGAGCACGAGTAGGCCCGCTCCGCCTGGAGTCGATACCATCGCGCGCCGCGTCGGCATTTCGGGCAGCGATAACCCTGCCCATAACGAATCGCAAAGATGTATTCGAGGCAGGTGTCATCGTCAGGGAACGCACGGAAGAATTGTCGAACGGTGACAAACCGATTCGCTTGCACGCGGGCAGGGTAGTCGCAAGGCGCACCGTACGGCAAGGCAGATACGGATCGGCGGGCGACGGGCGTCGACGAGGTCACGGCGCGCCGCGGAGTTGTCTCTTGATTCCATCGGCAGAACCGGCAAAACTGCGGCAGCAAAGGGGAACCGGATATGGCAGAGACAAGGAACAAGATTGAAGATTACAAACTGGTGATGGCCGATACGCCCGAGTCATTGGCGTCCGCCGTCAAGTCACAGCTCCAGCAGGGTTGGGAACTGTCGGGATCGCCGTTTCAAGGAACCGCTCCTGATGCCAAAGCTCAGCCGTTTTACCAGGCAATGACGAAACCGAAGAAGGGCAGGATCGATGCCCTGCTGGGCGACTGAACCAACCGGACGAACCCTCGCCGACTTCTCGCGCCGTCATAAATTGACATCCGCGGCGGCGGCGGTGTAGAGTCGGGCGGTAAGGCGAACCGGGTCCGCCACCGGTTTTTGAGATGATTCCGGCCGCGCAATGGGAAGCTCGGGGAGGGCAGGCATGGGCCGGCACGGAAGCAGGAGCGCACGGGGTACGAACGATCACGCAGACTCGGAGGCGACATTTGTGAGACTCTCAGCGAAATCGAGGAAAGCCAAGGCGCGCGCCATCGCGAAGCAGAATTTCACGCGATCGCGGACCGATGGCGAACATCTGTATCGCCAGGTCGCGCAAAGCATCGGCCAGCAGATCCGCTCGGGCAAACTCAAGCCCGGTGAGCGTCTCCCGTCGATGGATGACCTCGCGGAAGTCTACGGCGTCACCAAAATCACCGTCCGCCGCGCGCTGCTCGAACTCAAGTCCGAAGGCCTCCTCTACACGCGGCCCGCCCAGGGCACCTACGTCGCCGATGCGTTGCCGGCGGATCGCGTCCAGCGCAAGAGCCAGGTGCTGACCGTCGGCGTGGTCTCGCACGTGCTGCTTCCCGAGAACCCCGGGCCGTATCACTCGGAGATTCTCGCGAGCCTGCGCGTGGAAATCGGCAAACTCAAAGGCAATCTCGTCGTGTTGCCGCGGCCGGAAACGGGCGAGGGCGACATCTCCGAGCAGATGCGCCATTCCAATCTCGATGCCGTGGTCTATCTTGGCGCGTTCGACAGCGATTCGTTGCGCCGCATGGTCCGCAACGGTCCCCCCGCCGTGCTCGTGGATTTTCTCGTGCGCGGCCTTCACGTCGATTCCATTCTCGTCGACAACATCGGCGGCGGCGAAATCGCCATCGACCATCTGACCTCCCTCGGGCACAAACAGATCGCGGTCATCCTCGGCGATAGCGAAGGAAATGTGACCAAAGACCGTCTGATGGGCGTCCATTCTGCGCTGGATCGCGCCGGCATTCCGGCGGCGTCGGCGCGGATGATCCACGGCGATTTCACGGTCGACGCCGGCCTCAAAGCGATGAGCGAGTTGCTCAAGGCCGACCCGTTGCCGACCGCCGTGTTCTGCATGAACGACGAGATGGCCGTCGGCGCCCTCCAGGCCATCCAGCGCGAATCGTCGCTGGGAGTGCCCCGCGACATTTCTTTGATTGGGTTCGATGACATCGTTTGGGGCACCACGACCCACCCCCGTCTGACGACCGTCCGCGTCGATAAACGACTCATGGGCCGGCTGACGATGGAACGCGTCATGGCCGTGCTCGAAGACCGGTCCCACACCGTGACCACCACAACCATCGGTACCGAGCTCGTCATCCGCGAATCCACCGCGCCGCCGACGGTCCGCACCCCGCCACCGGCGATTTGACGGCCTGTATCACACTGTTAGCGGAATTTTAGCGCAAATGTCGCTTTTATTTCGTTGACTTTCGGCCAGGAAAATTGGTAGGCTATTTCTTGCGTTAGATGCCTTTCTCAAGGCTTCAGCTTCCGACGCGATGAGGATTCCCCAACGCAGTACTCCTCTATCCACGGCTCGTTCTCGCGACGACAGCCGGAATTGACTCGACGTGAAGCGAGAGATTGCCTAGACGTTATCCGCTCACCCGCGACGGCGACGCACGAACTTCACCAGAACTCGGAGGCTCACTGCTCATGAGCGTGTGTAGGCGATCGAACGTTGTCGCGGTAGTCTGTTCCGTGGATCGCGCGAGCGGACCGTACGCATCCTTATGGGCCGGCGAAGCAGCCAGAAACCCGGAGGTTATTCATGCTCTCTGATCCGCAGTCCGCGCAATACGCGCTTCTCGCGATGTATGCCGAAGACATGTACGAGGCGTTACCCGCCAACGGCAAAGGCAATCTCTCCCCGCCAGTCGATCCGCGCGTGCTGGCCGATTGGAATGTGGTCGGGTTCATCATCGGCGACGATGCGTTGCTCGACCTGCAAAATGCCGGCCTGGGCCAGCCGTTGTTTTACGGATTCCTTGCGAACAGCAAAAGCAACGGCAACCAGTTCGTCGCCGTGATTCGCGGGACGGACAACCCGATCGAGTGGATGGAGGACGTCGAATTTCTGCCGGTCGACGCGGGTGGACCGGTTCCCGGCAAAGTGGAGAACGGATTCTACTCCATTTATCTGAGCATGAAATACGTTCCGGTCGGCGGGACCGCGCAGCCCCTCATTGCGGGGATCGCCGGCGTCGTGGGGACAAACCCGATAACCGTCGTGGGCCACAGTCTGGGGAGCGCATTGGCGACCTACCTGACTCTCGATCTGGCGGTGAAGTGGCAGCCGCCACTGAATGTGTCGGCGTGCCTGATCGCGTCACCGCACGCGGGCGACTCGCAGTACGCAAACTTCTTTGACAGCAAGGTGGCCAGTTACAAGGTCTACAACTACAGCCTCGATATCGTTCCCAGGGTCCCGCTGCTGTTCGAGTACACCGCTCTGCCGAAGGCGACAGAAATCACGCCCCAGATCGCGCAGGCCAGCATTCGCCACACGCTCGGATGCAATCATCATGCCGCCTGCTACGCGGCGATGCTCGATTACAGCGCCGCGGATTGGACAACCATTCCGGGCATTACCGGCCCCACCGGCTGCCTGGTGGGCAAGTCGCCGGGCGCATAAGTGCCGAGCGCAATCCGGCGCCGGAGTTATTCCACCGTCACGCTCTTGGCGAGGTTGCGGGGCTTGTCCACGTCGCAACCGCGCAGCACGGCGATGTGATACGCCAGCAGTTGCAGCGGGAGCACCGTCAGCAACGGCTGCAGGCATTCCAACGTGTCGGGAATGTAGATCACGTCGTCGGCTTTCGTCGCGATCTCCGTGTCGCCTTCCGTCGCGACCACGATCACCGGCCCCTTGCGCGCTTTGACCTCCTCGATGTTGGCCATGACCTTCTCGTACACGGGTCCCTTCGGGCAGAGGAACACCGACGGCGTGCGCGGATCGATCAGCGCGATCGGGCCGTGTTTCATCTCGGCGGCGGGATAACCTTCCGCGTGGATGTAGGAGATCTCCTTCAGCTTCAGCGCGCCTTCCAGGGCGACGGGGAAGTTGAATTGGCGCGCGAGAAACAGGAAACTGTTCGACTCGCAGTATTTCTTCGCGATGGCGGCAATCGCGTCGCCCTGTTTGAGCGCGCGCTCCATCTTGTCGGGAATTTCTTCGAGCGCCCGCAGGATTTCCTCGCCCCGCGTCGACGCCAGATGCCGCATCCGGCCCATCAACAGCGCCAGCAGCGTCATAATCGTGACCTGCGACGTGAACGTCTTCGTCGCCGCCACGCCGATCTCGGGCCCGGCGTGCATGTACGTCCCGCCATCGACCTCGCGGGCAATGGTCGAGCCGACGACATTGACGATGCCGAGCGTCTTGTGGCCTTTGCGCTTCGATTCGCGCACCGCCGCCAGCGTGTCGATCGTTTCGCCCGACTGGCTGATGGCGAACACGAGCGTGTGCTTTTCCACCGGCGCGTTGCGGTAACGGAATTCGCTGGCGTAATCGACCTCGGTCGGGATCCGCGCGAGATCTTCCATGAGAAATTCGCCGACCAGCCCGGCGTGCAGCGCGGTGCCGCAGGCGATGTAGATGATCCGGTCCACGGCCCGCAGGTCCGCGGGCGAGAGATTCAGTCCGCCGAGCCGCGCGGTGGATTCCTCGTGGCTGATGCGGCCGCGGATGGCGTTGCGGACGGCATTGGGCTGCTCGAAAATTTCCTTGAGCATGTAATGCGGGAATTTGCCGCGCTCGACCTCGTCCGCGGCGAATTCGACCTCGCGGATTTGCGGACTCACCGTCGCGGCCTCGATGGTCGACACCTGGAAATCGTCGCGGGCCAGCGTGACGATCTCGAAATCGTTCAGGTACACGACGCGTCGGGTATGGGCGATGATCGCGCTGACGTCGCTGGCGAGGAAGTTCTCATCGCGTCCGACGCCGAGGAGCAGGGGACTGCCGCGTCGCGCGCCGACGATCACGTTGGGATGATCGGCGTGAATCACCGCGATGCCGTACGTGCCGACCACATCCTTGAGCGCGCGGCGCACCGCCTCGGTCAATGTCGTGCCATCCGCGCCGGGATGTTCGGCCTGGACCGCCTCGTAATGGTCGCCGACCAGATGCGCGAGCACTTCCGTATCGGTCTGCGAGGCGAACGTGTGGCCCTTGGCGAGGAGACGTTCCTTGAGAAGCTGATGGTTCTCGATCACGCCATTGTGGACGAGGGCGATCTTGCCGGATTGATCGAGATGCGGATGGGCGTTCGCGTCGGTCGGCGCCCCATGCGTGGCCCAGCGGGTGTGACCGATGCCAACGTCGCCCTTGGCGGGTTTCTTGGCGACGAGCGCGGCGAGGTCGTTGATGCGCCCCGTCTTCTTGCGGAGGTCGAACCCCTTGTTATTGACAATGCAAACGCCGGCGGAATCGTAACCACGGTATTCGAGACGGCGGAGACCTTCGAGGATGACGTTTTGGGCAGGTTTCTTCCCGATGTAGCCAATGATGCCACACATGCGAACACGATCCTTGTCTGAAGTCGCGCAAGGATGATTCAACCGCCCGAAACATCCGGGCCTCGGCGGCGATGGCGAATCACGACTGCGTGGACTTCGAATGCAGTTTTTTTATATACCGCCGATGGAAACTACCTTACTCCAAACCTGCGAAATGTCAATGATATGCGAGCGGATGTGCTTCCCTGCCAACGAATAGCACTTCTGACTGGACTATTAATTGCTGTGGTAATATAACACAGGGAGAAGTACATGCAGCTTTGACGTCCCATGGTCGCAGGTCATCTCAGACCTGCATGGCTTCAAGGAGAAGAACTGACCATGAGGACAATTGGTCCGATTATAGCCGTACTACTATTCGCGGCGGGTCTGTCCTGTGGAGCCAGTGGGCAGACTTTGCAGACCATCCACCAGTTCACTGGCGCGGATGGGCGGAATCCCCAAGCGGGCTTGATTCAAGCCAGCGACGGAGGTTTGTATGGAACGACCTACGGTGGCGGAGCCAACGGTGGTGGTTGTGTGTTTCGGATTCGTCCGAACGGGGACTTCGCGGTCATCAACTCGTTTGGGGGATTTAACAGTGGTCTCTGGCCGAGCGCCGGACTGATGCAGGGTAGCGATGGCAACTTCTACGGGACAACCAGTTTCGGTGGAGTGAATTATGAGGGCAATGTCTTCCGCGTCAGTCCCGGCGGAGTCTTCAGCAATCTCTACACATTTGGAAACAACGGCCCGAACCAACCCGTAGCCGGACTGGTTCAGGGCAGTGATGGCAATCTCTACGGAACGACCAGCGGCGCAGGGTTCGGGGGATCTGTCTTCCGGATCAGTCCGAGCGGCACCTTCACCAATCTGCATACATTCTCGGACCTCGGCGGCAGCGGCTACGATCCAGTCGCCGGGCTTGTACAAGGCGCTGATGGGAATTTTTACGGCACGACCGCGCATGGCGGGTGGGCTTATGGCACGGTTTTCCGGATAAGCCCGAGTGGTGATTTTACGAATCTGTATTCGTTCACCTACAGGGACGGGGCCACTCCATATGCAGGGCTTGTGCAGGGAAGCGACGGCAGTTTCTATGGCACAACCGCGGGCGGTACCTGTACCAATTGCCCGGAACAATGCGGCACCGTGTTCCGGATCAGTCCGAGCGGCACCTTGACGAACCTCTACTCATTCGCCGGCCCCGACGGCTGCAGTCCACAAGCCGGACTCGTCTTGGGCAGCGACGGCTACTTTTATGGGACAACGATCAGTGGCGGCGCGAGCAATAACGGTACCGTGTTTCGTGTCAGTTCCGATGGTGCTTTGACGAATCTTTACTCGTTCACGGGGGGTGCCGACGGAAGCTGGCCGATGGCGGGGTTACTGCAAGGAAGCGACGGCAATTTCTATGGGACGACCTATTTCGGCGGACTCAATGGCAGTGGTACGGTGTTCAAGATTTCCGTCCCGCTCAACCCTCCTGCCAACCAGATTTCTTCTGTGCAGTCTGACTCGTCGGGGACCAATCTTGTCTTCGGCATCCCGTCCGTTGCTGGCGAGACGTATCAGTTGCAATTCACGAGCGATCTCGCCTCCGGCATCTGGACCGACGTCCCCGGCGTCTCTGTCACCAACAGCATCGGCGCGATGATGACCCTGACCAACTTTGGCGGCGCCGTTGGCCCGCAAGGCTTCTATCGGTTCGCCATCACGCCATGAGGTGGCGGCGGCGAGGTACGGCCGCAAGCGCCCAGATGTCCGATGTTTTATAGCCGCGAATCACATTCGCGGACGTTATATATGTATGGATTGCCACAGGGCCGCGAGAACGGTTCGCGGCGACAATTCTTGAACGTGACGAGCCTTTTCCGTCTCGACTTTGCGACCCGAAAAGGGTAGGTAAGTTGACGAGAAGCGCGTGCGGCTTGTGAGTCTCCGTGGTCGCAGGTCACCCCGATCTGCATGGCTTCCGAAGGGAGCATGGCCATGAACGTGGCAAAATGGTTTACGGTTGTCGTCCTGCTATCGGCAGCAGTGCTTGGCGGAGCCAGCGGGCAGACGCTGACGACGCTTTATTCATTTGACGGCGGCACCAATGGCGTAGGCCCCGATAGCGGGCTGGTGCAAGGCAGCGACGGGAGTTTCTATGGGACGACGAGTTCCGGCGGGACGAACACGGTTTGCGGAGACAAGGCCGGCTGCGGCACGGTTTTTAAGATCACCCCCCAAGGGACGCTGACCACGCTCTGGCAATTCGGCACCAGTCTCACCGACGGCCTAACCCCTTATGACGGTCTGGTGCAGGGCAACGATGGGGGGTTCTACGGTACGACCCTCGGAGGCGGGACAAACTACTCCGGCACGATATTCAAGATCACCCCCCAAGGGGCGCTGACCACACTGTGGCAGTTCGGCACCAGTCTCACCGACGGCGCGGAACCGCGATCTGGTTTGGTGCAGGGCACCGATGGCGACTTTTACGGCACGACCCAATACGGAGGCACCAACTACTCCGGCACGATATTCAAGATCAACCCTCAAGGGGCGCTGACCACGCTGTGGCAATTTAGCGGCAAAGACGGCTACAGTCCCTCCGCCAATCTGGTGCAGGGCCGCGACGGTAATTTCTACGGGACGACCTGGCAAGGCGGCACAAACAATGAGGGCACGGTGTTCAAGATTAGTTCCCAAGGTACGCTGACAGTACTGTGGCAATTTGGCAGCCGCCCCACCGACGGCTCATTACCCTATGCCGGGCTGGTGCAAGGCGCTGATGGTGATTTGTACGGCGCTACCGAGGACGGTGGAAGCCATGGCTGGGGCATGGTGTTCAAGATCACCTCCCAAGGGACGCTGACCACGTTGTGGCAACTTGGCGACAATTCCACCGATGGCCGTCAGCCCAATGGCCTGCTACAGGGCAGCGACGGCAACTTCTACGGCGCCACCCAGGTCGGCGGAACGAACTCGGACGGCACCGCGTTCAAAATCACCCCGCAAGGGACATTGACCACGTTGTGGCAATTCAACATCACGGACGGCTTTTTCCCCTATGCGGGTCTGGTGCAGGGCAGCGATGGCAGTTTTTACGGCACGACCGATCAAGGCGGGCTTACCAATTCGAGCGCTCCCTATGGCCGCGGTACGGTGTTCAAGATTTCCGTCCCGCTCAATCCACCCGCCAACCAGATTTCCTCCGTGCAATCTGACTCGTCGGGGACCAATCTTGTCTTCGGCATCCCGTCCGTTGCTGGCGAGACGTATCAGTTGCAATTCACGAGCGATCTCGCCTCCGGCATCTGGACCAACGTCCCGAGCGTCTCCGTCACCAACAGCATCGGCGCGATGCTGACGTTGACGAATTTTGGCGGCGTCGTTGGCCCGCAAGGGTTCTATCGGTTCGCCATCACGCCATGAGAGAGAATGATTGAGCAGAGGTTCACCGTTCATGTTTGGGAGTTCGAACGGATGAGTGGCTTGCAGCCCTGCCATTTGTGTCGACTCCTGGGCCGGAAAAGCGTATTCAATTAGGCGAGAAGCGCGTGCGGCTTGTGAGTCTCCGTGGTCGCAGGTCACCCCGACCTGCATGGCTTCCGAAAGGTATGACCATGAAGATATTCGGACCAGTAGCACTTGCTTTGCTACTCGCGTTCGTCCTGCAGCCGAGCCGAGTCTGCGGGCAGACCCTGACGCCTCTTTGGTCGTTGACGGGCTCTTCGCCGACCAATGGCGGGAGCGACGGCTCATTTCCCGATGGCGGGCTCATTCAAGGATCTGACGGGAATTTCTACGGCACCGCATCTCATGGCGGGACGTACGGTTATGGTTCCGTGTTTCGAATCAGCCCCGACGGCGAGCTTACCACGCTCCACGCGTTTGGTGCCGGTACCAACGATGGTGCCAGTCCACAGGCGGGCTTGGTCGAGGGCCCGGACAGCAACTTCTACGGCACGACCTCCAGCGGCGGCACTGGCAGTGCCGGAGTGGTATTCCGGGTCACTCCGACTGGTGCGATCACCAATCTGTACGGTTTCCATGGTTCTGACGGCAACTTCCCGGCGTGCACGTTGGCGTTGGGCAGCGACGGGTATTTTTACGGAACCACTCCCGAAGGCGGGACCAACTACACGTGTCCTGGCGGATGCGGCACGGTGTTTCGGATCAGCTCGTCCGGCGTGCTAACCACACTCTATGAATTTGCCGGTTGGCCTCCTCCTCAGACGTACACTCCGGGAGGCGGGTTGGTTCAGGGCAATGACGGCGATTTTTATGGAACAACCCAGTCTGGCGGAGCGAATGGCGATGGTGCCGTGTTTCGAATTAGTCCAAGCGGCAGCCTCACAGTTCTGCACTCGTTTAGTGTGAACGACGGTCTTAACGCCAATCGTCCACTGGCGCGGGGCAGCGACGGCAATCTCTACGGTTCGACGAGCAACGGAGGCACAAACCATGTCGGCGCGATCTTTCAAATCAGCACCAATGGTGTCTTCACCTATCTGCACACGTTCGGCGGCAACGATGGCAAAACCCCGCAGGGCGGCCTGATGCAGGGCAGTGATGGGAATCTCTATGGAACAACCTACACGGGAGGAACAAGCAACTGGGGCACGATCTTTCGAATCGACTCAACCGGCAATTTCACGAATCTTTTCTCGTTCACCAACAGCATTGACGCCGCGTTTCCCTATGGTCCCCTCGTGCAGGGCGCCGACGGAAATCTTTACGGGACAACCTTCGGAGGTGGGACAAGCACATTTTGTTCGGTGAACGGCGTAGGCGGATGCGGCACGGTGTTTATGTTTTCCGTGCCGATGAATCCACCCGCCAACCAGATTTCCTCCGTGCAGTCTGACTCGTCAGGGACCAATCTTGTCTTCGGCATCCCGTCTGTTGCTGGCGAGACGTATCAGTTGCAATTCATCGCCGACCTAACCTCCGGCATCTGGTCAAACGTCCCCGGTGTCTCCGTCACCAACAGCATCGGCGCGATGCTCACGTTGACCAACGTCGGCGGCGCGGTCGGTCCGCAAGGGTTCTATCGGTTTGCCATCACGCCCTGAGGCGGTGGCGCGCGCGGCTTCCGGGTTGATCGTAGCGATCGTCTCTTCAGCCACCTTGACGGCGGGAAGGTGCCGGGTCTAGTATGCCGACGATGGCACCGTTGGGACTCAAACCGGTGACCTCCACCAATGTGCTTGGGGTGATCATGGGCGGAGGCGAAGGACGCCGGCTCTTTCCGTTGACGAAGGAGCGGGCGAAACCAGCCGTGCCCATGGCCGGCAAATACCGGCTCGTGGACATCCCGATCAGCAACTGCATCAACTCCAACATCCGCCGCGTGTACGTGCTCACCCAGTTTAATTCGGCCTCGTTGCACCGGCACATCCACCAGAGTTACTCGTTCGACCGGTTCTCGCGCGGGTTCGTCGAGATCCTCGCCGCGCAACAAACCACCGACAACATGGGCTGGTACCAGGGCACGGCCGACGCCGTGCGGCAGAACCTGCGCTATTTTCTCGAACAGAACTACGAGTACATCGTCATTCTCTCCGGCGACCAGTTGTACCGCATGGATTTTCAGAAGGTCCTGCGTCAGCACGTCGAATCCTACGCGGACATCACCATCGCCGTCATGCCTGTACCCCGCGAACAGGCGCGGTCGCTGGGCATCCTCCAGGTCAACGAAGAGAAACGGATCGTCCGCTTCGTCGAGAAACCCAACGACGAGAAAACGCTCGACGACCTCAAAATCCAGGACCCGCTCCTGTCGCACATGCGGATCACCAGCAGCTCGGACCATTACCTGGCATCGATGGGGATTTACGTGTTCAACCGCGAAGTGCTGCGCAAGGTGCTCGACAACGACAAGGCCGATTTCGGCAAGCACGTGATTCCCGACGCCATCGGCCGTCATCGCGTGTCGGCGTACGTATTCCAGGGCTACTGGGAGGACGTGGGAACCATCGGGTCGTTCTTCAAGGCGAACCTCGCGCTGTGCTCGCTGAAGCCGTCGTTCAATTTCTTCGATCGCAACGCGCCCGTGTACACGCACGCCCGTTTTCTGCCGGCATCGAAACTGGTGGAGAGCCAGTTGCGCAATGCGCTGATTGCGGACGGCTGCGTCATTTTGCGGTCGCGCATCGAGAACACCGTGATCGGCGTCCGCTCGTTCATCGGCAGCGACTGCATGCTGCGCGACACGATTCTGATGGGGTCGGACTTTTTCGAGACGCAACACGAGATGCTCGAGGAAGACGCCATGGGCATTCCGCACATGAGCGTCGGACGCGGCTCGAAGATCGAGCGGGCCATCATCGATAAGAACGTCCACATCGGCGAAGGCGTCGTGATCAGCGACAAGACGGGCACGCCGGACTTCGACGGGCCGAACTACTACATCCGCGATGGGATCGTCATCATCCCGAAGAACGCGGTCATTCCAGCGGGCACAAAGATCTGAGGGTGCCGACGGCGCAGGGCAGGGGGCAGGCGGCCCGGGAGCGGACGGAATTTTCTTCCACCGGGGTGTTGACAAGCCGTTGGAATTCATTATACTGCGCGTACCCTGTTGAAGGGGTGGATTGGTATAGAAACTCTAGTGGGCGTGACAGAACTCGCCGGCTGTTTCCGACGCGAAAGCGAAATAAGGAAGCGGAGGAGGGATTCTGGCGTCTTTTTGTGTCTAGTGGAACTGGAGGGAATGCGGGTTTTGGGGGGAGCTTTTGGAGGCCGCTGCACGGTAGCGCCTTCGGGATTGAAATGTTGCCCACGTAGCTCAGACGGTAGAGCACGTCCTTGGTAAGGACGAGGTCATCGGTTCAATCCCGATCGTGGGCTCCAGATTACACGTGGGATCGGAATGTGAACGACGCGGCGACGTAGAATCGAGACGAGGAAATCAGATCACATAAATTGAGAGGTAGGAGGACAGTATGGCAAAAGGCAAATTTGAACGGACGAAACCACATGCCAACGTTGGCACGATCGGTCACATCGACCATGGCAAGACAACGCTGACAGCGTCGATCCTGCAGGTGCTGTCCAAACAGGGCAAGGCGGAAGTCAAGAGCTACGCCGACATTGCCAAGGGCGGCACGGTGCGCGATGAGACCAAGACCGTGACGATTGCCGTTGCCCACGTCGAGTACGAGAGCGAGAAGCGGCATTACGCGCACGTCGACTGTCCCGGCCATGCCGATTATGTGAAGAACATGATCACCGGCGCGGCGCAGATGGACGGCGCGATCCTCGTGGTGAGCGCGGCGGATGGTCCGATGCCGCAGACCCGCGAACACATTCTGTTGGCCCGCCAGGTCGGCGTCCCGGCGATTGTCGTGGCGCTCAACAAGTCTGATCTCGTGGATGATCCCGAGCTGCTCGACCTCGTTGAACTCGAAGTCCGCGAACTTCTCTCCGCGTATCAATTCCCCGGCGACAAGACGCCGGTGGTCCGCGTCAGCGCGACGAAAGCGCTCGCGGGCGATCCCGAAGCCGAAAATCAGATCCTGGCGCTGGTCAAGGCGGTGGACGATTTCATTCCGGATCCGGTGCGCGAGAAGGACAAACCGTTCCTGATGCCGGTGGAAGACGTGTTCTCGATCACGGGCCGCGGCACGGTGGCGACGGGACGCGTGGAACGTGGCGTGATCAAGGTCGGCGAGGAAGTCGAGATCGTCGGCTTGCGCGACACGCAGAAGACGGTCGTCACGGGTGTGGAAATGTTCCGCAAACTGCTCGATCAGGGCGAAGCGGGCGACAACATCGGGGCGTTGCTGCGCGGCATAGAAAAGGAAGGTGTCGAACGCGGCCAGGTGCTGGCCAAGCCCGGCTCGATCACGCCGCACAAGAAGTTCAAGGCGGAAGTGTACGTGCTGAGCAAGGAAGAGGGCGGCCGGCACACGCCATTCTTTAATGGATACCGTCCGCAGTTTTATTTCCGCACGACCGATGTCACGGGCGTGGCGAAACTGGCGCAGGGCGTCGAGATGGTGATGCCGGGCGACAACGTAAATATTGAAGTCGAATTGATCACGCCGATCGCGATGGAAAAGACGATGCGGTTCGCCATCCGCGAGGGTGGACGCACGGTGGGCGCGGGACGCGTGACGGAGATTCTGGAGTAACGACAACGACGCGGGATTGGAGCTGACGAAAGATGCCCCGAGAATTGATCACACTGGCCTGCACGGAGTGCAAGAGCCGCAACTACACGTCGACGCGGAACAAGCGCGCACAGGGTTCCGAGCGATTGGAACTGCGGAAGTTCTGCCCGAAGTGCGGGAAACACGTCTCGCATCGCGAGACCAAGTGAGCGAGGGTGGAGGTTGGGCGCGGACGAGGCCCGAGGGCGGATACGCCAGTAGCTCAATTGGCAGAGCGACGGTCTCCAAAACCGTAGGTTGGGGGTTCAAGTCCCTCCTGGCGTGCCAATTTGGGGGAATGGATGGATCGCCGGGCGCGAGTTGGGGCGGGTGGAGAGAAACGTCGAAACAGAGATAGCGAGACATGGCAAACCCATTTCTGAAGATGAAGGGATTCGTGCTCGAGGTCTGGACGGAGCTGAAGAAGTGCTCCTGGCCGACCCGCAAGGAGCTGACGGATTCGACCCTGGTCGTGATTGTGACGATCGTGGTCCTGGGCGTGTTTGTGGCGCTCGCGGACCTGGTGTTTTTGCGGGTGGTTGCGCTGTTGACCCACGGCTGACGGAAGAGATGACATGGATACAACGACAAGATCGGAGTTTCAGTGGTTCGTGCTCCACACGCTTTCTGGCCAGGAACAGAAGGTCAAGGACAACATCGAGAAGCGGATCAAGGTCGAAGAGATGGGCGAGTGGATCAAGGAAGTGTTGATCCCGACGGAGAAAGTCGCCGAGGTCAAGAAGGGGAAGAAGACGACGAGTACGCGGAAGTTTTATCCGGGGTACATCCTGGTGCACATGAAGTTGCTCGATGAGAAGAATCAGTTGTACGACAAGTCCTGGTATTTCATCCGCGAGACGCCGGGGATTATCGGGTTCATCGGCGGGGAGCGGCCGGTGCCGCTGAAGCAGGACGAGGTGGACAGCATCCTGGCGCAGATCGAGGAGCGGCAGGAGAAGGTCGCGCCGAAGGTGGCCTTCGAGAAGGGCGAGACGATCAAGGTAACGGATGGACCGTTCCAGAATTTCACGGGCGTGATCGACGAGATCGATCCGGACCGGGGGAAACTGAAGATTTCAGTGTCAATTTTCGGGCGATCGACGCCGGTGGAACTGGAGTACTGGCAGGTCGAGCGCGCGTAACGAGGGAACATGGCAGGAAAACCGATTACAGGCATGATCAAGTTGCAGATCCCCGGGGGACAGGCGAACCCGGCGCCGCCCGTGGGGCCGGCCTTGGGCCAGCAGGGCGTCAATATCATGGAGTTCTGCAAACAATTCAACGCGGCGACGCAGAAAATGGCGGGGACGATCATTCCCGTCGTGATCACCGTGTACAAGGACAAGACGTTCACGTTCATCACCAAGTCGCCGCCGGCGAGCGCGTTGCTCAAGAAGGCGGCGGGGATCGCCACCGCCAGCGCCGAGCCGAACCGGAACAAGGTCGGCAAGGTCACACGGAAGCAGGTCCTGGAAATTGCCAAGACGAAGATGGCGGACCTGAACGCGAAAAGCGAAGAGGCGGCCTGCCGCGTGATCGCCGGCACGGCGCGCAGCATGGGCATCGACGTCGTCGATTAGCGGAGCGCGAGATTTTTATGGCTACACACGGCAAACGGTACAACGAGGCAACGAAACAGGTCGACGCGAAGCGCCAGTACAAGATCGGCGACGCGGTGGATCTTTTGAAGAAGCTGCCCAAAACCAAATTTGATGAGACCGTCGAACTGGCGTTCAAGCTCGGGGTCGATCCCAAGCAGAGCGATCAGATGGTGCGCGGCACGGTCGCGCTACCGCACGGCAGCGGCAAGAAAGTGCGCGTGGTCGTGTTCGCCAAGGGCAATGCGGCGCAGGCGGCCAAGGATGCCGGGGCGGATTTTGTCGGATTCGAGGACCTGGTGAAGAAGTGCCAGGAAGGCTGGACCGATTTCGACGTTGCGGTCGCGACACCCGAAGCCATGCAGGAAGTCCGCAAGCTCGGCAAAGTGCTCGGACCGAAAGGTCTGATGCCAAACCCGAAGACGGGGACGGTCACCGAGGACACCGCCAAGGCGGTCAAGGAAGTCAAGGCCGGCCGGGTGGAATTCAAGATGGACAAGGCGGCGAATTTGCACGTGTCGTTTGGAAAACTTTCATTCGAGGGCAAGGCGATCGAGGAGAACGCGCGCGCCGTCCTGTCGGCGGTGGTCCACGCCAAACCGGCGACGGCGAAGGGAGCGTTCATTGAGAGCTGCACGCTGTCGAGCACGATGAGTCCGGGGCTGCGGATCGACCACCACGAGTTTTCAGCGAGCTGAGATCGGGAACGGGTATAGACATGAGACCAGAGAAACAACTGATTGTCGAAGATTTGAAGAAACAGATGGGCGCGTCCCCGTTCGTGATTCTCACGGAATACAAGGGCATGACCGTCGGCCAGTTTGCCGAATTGCGCAAACGTCTCCGTGGCGCGAAGGCGGAGTATCACGTCGCCAAGAACACGATGTTGCGGCACGCGTTCAAGGCCGCCGAGCTGCCCGATTTCGAGCGCAGCCTCGATGGCATGACCGCGGTGGTGGTCGGCAACGACAAGTCCGACATCGGGGCTGTCGCCAAGGTATTGAAACAATTTGGGAAGGAATTTGAGAAACCGAAATTCAAGGTCGGGACAATGGGCAGGAAGGCGCTGACCGCGGAGGAGATTTCCGCGGTGGCGGATTTGCCTTCCCTCGACGTGTTGCGGGCGCAGTTGATCGGCCTGCTGCAGACGCCGGCGACCCGGATCGCGGTCGTGCTCGGCGCGCCCGCGAGTCAGATTGCGCGTGTGTTGAAAGCGCACGCCGACAAGGCGGAAGCAGCTCCGGCAGCGGCCGGGGCGGCCGCATAGCAGCGAAAACAAATGGTTCCTCGTCGCCGCGGAGGCTTTTGGGGTTAAACGTTTCGAGGCTTCGAAACACGACGATACCGAGAAAAGGATACGGACATGGCAGCGAATCTGGAACAAATCGTGGAACAATTGAGCGGCCTGACGGTGTTGGAAGCCGCGGAACTCTCGAAGAAGCTGGAAGAGAAATGGGGCGTCAGTGCGGCGGCCCCGGTGGCAGTGGCGGCGGCTCCGGCGGGCGGCGCGGGTGCGGCCCCGGCGGCGGAAGCCAAGACGACATTTGATGTCGTTCTGAAGGAAACGGGCGCGAACAAGATCGGCGTGATCAAGGAAGTCCGTGCCGTCACGAGCCTCGGCTTGAAGGAAGCCAAGGACCTCGTCGAAGGCGCGCCGAAGACCGTGAAGGAAGGCGCCACCAAGGAAGAGGCCGAAGAGATCAAGAAGAAGCTCGAAGCGGCTGGCGCCAAGGTCGAGTTGAAGTAGCCGTTGTGGCGGTTGGTGAATCGAAATTGCGGGTGGGAGCGCGGTTCAGGCCGCGTTCCCACGTGGAACGGTTGGCAAAACAGCAGTCATTGGGCAGCGATGCCCGGGAAGTAATTCATGGCTGAACGAAAATATTTCGGAAAGTTGGGCGACGTAATCGAGCCTCCTCCGATGATCGAGGCTCAGACGGATTCCTACGCGGAATTCCTGCAGGCGGAGTCGACGGCCCGTCGTAAGAACGTCGGTCTGCAGGCCGTGTTCAAAGAGGTGTTCCCGATCGAGAGTTATGATGGCCAGGCCACGCTCGATTTCGTGGAGTACACCATCGGCGAATCCAAGACGTCGTGGCTGGATTGTCTGCGGGAGGGCATCACGTACAGCGGCCCCCTGCACGTCACCTTTTTGCTCAAGGAAGAGAAAGCCACCAAGGAAGAGAAAGTGTTCATGGGCGAACTCCCCTTGATGACCCCCCAAGGCACCTTCGTCATCAACGGCGCCGAACGCGTCATCGTCAGCCAGTTGCATCGGTCGCCGGGCATCTGTTTCGAGTCGTCGATCCATACGAGCGGGAAGGTCCTGTACGGGTTCCGCATCATCCCGGATCGCGGGTCGTGGCTGGAAGTGCAGTTCGACAACAACGATTTGCTCAACATTTATCTCGATCGCCGTCATCGCCGGCGGAAATTCCTGGCGACGACGTTCCTGCGTTCCCTCGGCTTCAGCAAGGACGAGGACATCCTGAAGCTGTTTTATCAGATCGAGGACATCAAACTGAAGGATTTCACCAGCGGCGAGGAAACCGCCAACAAGGTGCTCATCGCCGACGTGATGGACACGGAGAAACAACTCGTCGTCGGACGCGCCTTCGAGCCGTTGACCAAGAGCGTGGCCCGGCAGTTGATCGATCTCGGCGTGGACAAGGTCAAGGTCGTGGATATTTCCGTGGACGACGGCTGCATCATCAAGTGTCTGCGCAAGGACACGTGCAAGGACCAGGAAGAAGCCCTGAAGGAAATCTACCGGCGATTGCGCCCCGGCGATCCGCCGACAATTGCGAACGCGAACGCGTTGATCAAACGCCTGTTCTTCGATGCGCGGCGGTATGACCTCGGCCGCGTGGGCCGTTACAAGATCAATCAGAAACTCAATCGCGGCGCGGACCTCGAAAGCCGCATTCTCGAGAAGGAAGACCTGATCGAGGCGATCAAGTACCTGTTGAACCTGCGCAAGGGCGAAGGTTCGGTGGACGATATCGATCATTTGGGCAGCCGCCGCCTGCGCACGGTCGGCGAACTGCTCGCCAACCAGTGCCGCATCGGCCTGGCCCGCACCGAGCGCGTGGTCAAGGAGCGCATGACGTTGTTCGACGTCAATACCGATACCATGACGCCGCAGCAACTGATCAATCCCAAGGCGCTCTCGGCGGTGATCCGCGATTTCTTCGGGCGCAGCCAGCTCAGCCAGTTCATGGACCAGACGAATCCGTTGAGCGAACTGACCCACAAACGCCGTCTGTCGGCCCTCGGGCCGGGCGGTCTGTCACGGGAACGCGCCGGGTTTGAAGTCCGCGACGTGCATCCGTCCCACTACGGCCGGATTTGCCCGATTGAAACTCCTGAAGGCCCGAACATCGGTCTGATCAGCGCCATGAGTCTGTATGCGCGGATCAATGAATTCGGATTCATCGAGACGCCGTACCGCAAGCTCAAGGACGGTCGCGTGACCGATCAGGTGGACTATCTGACCGCCGACCAGGAGGAGAACTACGTCGTTGCCCAGGCCAATGCGCCGATCGATGGTCGCGGCCATTTCCTCGTGGAAAAGGTCTCCTGCCGGTACAAGAGCGATTTCATCGAGGTCGAGCCCGCGCGCGTCCATTATATGGACGTGTCGCCGAAACAACTCGTGTCCGTGGCGGCGGGTCTGATCCCGTTCCTCGAACACGACGACGCCAACCGCGCCCTGATGGGTTCGAACATGCAACGCCAGGCCGTGCCGCTCCTCAAGAGCGATTCGCCGCTGGTGGGCACGGGCCTCGAAGGCCGCATCGCGCGCGATTCGAAGGTCTGCATCGTCGCCGAGGAATCCGGTGTCGTGGCCAGCGTGGACGGACGGCGGATCATCATCACCAAGGACGGCGAGGTTCCGGAGGGCAAGCGCAAGCTGGTCACCGATCCGGAGAGTCATCTGTGGGTCTACGAACTGCGCAAGTTCATGCGGTCGAATGCCGGCACGTGTTTCAACCAGAAACCGATTGTCGCGCGCGGCGAGAAGGTCAAGAAGGGGCAGGTGCTCGCCGACGGACCGTGCTGTGAGAACGGCGAACTGGCGCTCGGACGGAACGTGCTCGTCGCGTTCATGCCGTGGTGCGGATACAACTTTGAGGACGCCATCCTCGTCAACGAACGTCTCGTGAAAGAGGACGTGTACACGTCGATTCACATCGATGAGTTTGAAGCGGGCGCTCGCGACACGAAGCTTGGTCCCGAAGAAATCACGCGCGACATTCCCAATGTTGGCGAAGAAGCGTTGAAGGATCTGGGGCACGACGGCGTGATTCGCGTCGGGGCCGAAGTGAAGCCCGGCGACATCCTCGTCGGCAAGATCACGCCGAAAGGCGAGACCGAGCTGGCGCCGGAAGAGCGGTTGCTGCGCGCCATCTTCGGTGAGAAAGCCGCGGATGTGAAGGACACGTCGCTGCGCGTGCCGAGCGGCACGTACGGCATCGTGATGGACGTGAAAGTGTCGGCGCGCAAAGAGCCGACCCGCCCGAACCTGACGCCCACGGAGATTCGTCGCCAGAAGAAACAGATTGAGGAAGAGCACAAGAAGAAGTCGACCGAATTGCGGGAAGAGCTCACGGAAAAACTGAGCAATATCCTGCTCGGAGAAAAGATTCCGCTCGACGTGGTCAACGCCGAGACGGGAGAGATCATCATCCCGGCGAATCGCAAGATTACCAAGACGCTGTTGCGCAAACTGGCGACGGTTTACGACCATATCGAAATCGATCCGTCACCGATCCGCATCAAGATTCGCGAGATCATCGGCGAATTCGAGCACCGCTTCAGCGAGCTCGACATGGAACGCGATCGCCAGCTCGACCGCATCGAAAGCGGCGAAGACGTTGACCCCGGCATCATCAAGCAGGTCAAGGTCTACATTGCCAGCAAACGCAAACTGAGCGTGGGCGACAAGATGGCCGGCCGTCACGGGAACAAGGGCGTCATCGCGAAAGTGTTGCCCGAGGAGAACATGCCGTTCCTCGCCGACGGGACGCCGGTGGACATCGTGTTGAATCCGTTGGGCGTTCCCAGCCGTATGAATGTCGGTCAGGTGCTGGAAACGCATCTTGGCGTGGCAGCAAAGGCGCTCGGGCTCAAGGTCGCTTCGCCGGTATTCGACGGCGTGACCGAGAGCGAGATCGGCGACATGATCAACCAGGCGAGGCAGGTGGACGGATTCTCCTGGGTGAAAGGCGACGGCAAATCACCGTTGTACGATGGCCGTACGGGTGAGCCATTCGACCAGGAGGTCGTCGTCGGCTACATCTACATGTTGAAGCTGGGCCACCTGGTGGCGGACAAGATTCACGCGCGTGCCGTGGGACCGTACTCGCTGGTCACGCAGCAGCCGCTGGGCGGCAAGGCCCAATACGGCGGCCAACGGTTCGGCGAAATGGAAGTGTGGGCCATGGAAGCCTACGGCGCGGCCTACGCCCTGCAGGAACTTCTGACGGTGAAGAGCGACGACGTCCAGGGCCGCACGCGGATTTATGAATCGATCGTGAAGGGTGACAACACGCTCGATGCGGGCACGCCCGAGTCGTTCAATGTGTTGATGAAAGAAATGCAGAGTCTATGCCTCGACGTTCGCGTCGGGAAGAACGGAGGCGAAAACAAGATATGATCGCAGCCAAACCTGGTACATCCATTCCATCCACTGCTGCCGCCACTGCGGCCGCGCGCGCCGCGCTCGGTCTGGAGAAGGCGGATGTGTTCGATCGCGTCAGCATCGGCGTGGCCTCGCCGGATACGATCCGCTCCTGGTCGCACGGGGAAGTGAAAAACCCCGAGACGATCAACTATCGGACGTTCAAGCCCGAGAAGGGCGGCCTGTTCTGCGAGCGGATTTTCGGTCCCGTGCGGGATTGGGAATGTAACTGCGGAAAATACAAGCGCATCAAGCATCGGGGCGTGATCTGCGATCGTTGCGGCGTGGAAGTGACGCTCGCCCGCGTGCGTCGGGAGCGCATGGGGCACATCGAGCTGGCGGTGCCCGTCAGCCATATCTGGTTTTTCAAATGCATGCCGTCCCGCATGGGACTCATGCTGGACATGACCGCGCGCGATCTCGAGCGCGTGCTGTATTACGAGGATTACATGATCGTCGATCCCGGCAAGACGCCGCTGAAGGATCGTCAGCTGCTGACGGAAATGGAGTACCGCGAGGCTCGCGAGCAGTACGCCGACGGGTTCATCGCCAAGATGGGCGCGGAGGCCGTCAAAGAGGTTCTCAGCAAGATCGATCTGCGGAAGCTGGCGCACGAGCTGGAGCATCAACTTGATGCGACCAAGAGCAAACAGATTCGCAAGAAGATTGCCAAACGCTTGAAGCTGGTGAAGGGATTCCTCGGCTCCAAGATGCGTCCGGAATGGATGATCCTGGAAGTGCTGCCGGTGATTCCGCCCGATCTGCGTCCGTTGGTGCCGCTGGAAGGCGGCCGGTTCGCCACCAGCGACCTGAATGATTTGTACCGGCGCGTCATCAACCGGAATAACCGGCTGAAGAACCTGTTGCAGCTGCGAACCCCGGACGTCATCATCCGCAACGAAAAGCGGATGCTGCAGGAGGCCGTGGACGCCCTGCTGGACAACGGCCGGCATGGCCGGCCCGTCACGGGCGCGGGCAGCCGTTCGTTGAAATCGCTCGCGGACATGCTCAAGGGCAAGCAGGGCCGGTTCCGCCAGAACCTGCTCGGCAAACGCGTCGATTATTCCGGCCGTTCGGTCATCGTCATCGGACCCGAACTGAAGTTGAACCAGTGCGGGCTGCCGAAGAAGATGGCGCTGGTCTTGTTCGAGCCATTCATCATCCGCCGACTGCGCGAGATGGGCCTGGTGCACACGATTCGGTCGGCAAAGAAACTGATCGAGCGCCAGTCGCCGGAGGTCTGGGACATTCTCGAAGAAGTGAGCCGGGGCCACCCGGTTCTGCTGAACCGCGCGCCGACGTTGCACCGGTTGTCGATCCAGGCATTCGAGCCGCAATTGATCGAAGGCGACGCGATCCGCATTCATCCGCTGGTTTGCACGGCGTACAACGCGGACTTCGACGGCGACCAGATGGCGGTGCACGTGCCGCTGTCGGTCGAGGCGCAGATGGAAGCGCGGCTGTTGATGCTGGCGCCGAACAACATTTTCTCCCCGTCGAGCGGGAAGCCGATCACGACGCCGACGCAGGACATCGCGCTGGGCGTGTATTACCTCACGCACGGCGGGAAGAAGGAACCCGGCGATACCCGGCGCCTGAAGTTGTTTTCCGACGCGCAGGAAGTGTTTTTCTGCCGCGATGAGCGCGACGTGAAGATTCACGAGCGCATTCGGCTGAAGAACCCCGATTACGGTCGTCCGACGGTGTACGGCGACGCGACCTCGAAGATCATCGAGACGACGGTTGGCCGCGTGATCTTCAACGAGATCTGGCCGTCCGAGCTCGGGTTCATCAACAAATCGATCAACAAGTCGTCGTTGGGCGACGTGATCTGGCAGTGTTACCGCACGACGGGCCATCAACGGACCGTCGAGGTGCTGGACAAACTGAAGGCGCTCGGGTTCGAGCACGCGACGCTGGCGGGTATTTCCATCGGGATCGAGGACATGGTGGTGCCGAAGGAGAAGACCGTGGTGATCGAGGACGCTCTCAAGGACGTGGCCGACGTGGAGAAGCAGTACCGGCGCGGGATCATTACCGACGGCGAACGGTACAACAAGATCATCGATATCTGGACCCACGCGACGGACAAGATTTCCAATATCATGTACGCGGCGATGGAGCACAACCAGGGCCGGCCCGAGTTGAACCCGGTCTACATGATGGTGGACAGCAAAGCCCGCGGTTCGCGCCAGCAGATTCGTCAGTTGGCGGGGATGCGCGGCTTGATGGCCAAACCATCCGGCGAAATCATCGAGCGGCCGATCCTGTCGAACTTCCGCGAAGGGCTGAGCGTGCTGGAGTACTTCATTTCCACGCACGGCGCGCGCAAAGGGTTGGCCGACACGGCGCTGAAGACCGCCGACTCGGGTTACCTGACGCGCAAACTCGTCGACGTGGCGCAGGACGTGATCGTTCTCGAAGAGGACTGCGGCACGGTCAACGGCATCTGGGTCAAGCCGATCTACGAAGGTGAAGACGAAGTCGTGAAGCTCAGCGAGCGCATCATCGGACGCATCGCGGCGGAAGACATCGCGGATCCCGTGACGAAGAAGAAGATCGTCACGGCGAATACGGAAATTGACGAAGCGGCCGCGGAAGCCGTGAACAAGCTGGGCATCGAACGCATCAAAATCCGGTCGGTGCTGACGTGCGAATCGCGGCGTGGCGTGTGCGGGATGTGTTACGGCCGCAATCTGGCGACGGGCAAGCTGGTCAAGCTCGGCCAGGCGATCGGGATTATCGCCGCGCAATCCATCGGCGAACCCGGCACGCAGTTAACGATGCGTACCTTCCACATCGGCGGCACGGCGAGCCAGGTGTTCAAGCAACCGCAAATCCGGGCGAAGAACGACGGCGTGATCCATTATCAGGATCTGCGCGCCGTCCAACGCGCCGAGGGCAACTGGGTGGTGCTCAACAAGAACGGCCAGGTTGTCGTGACCAACGACGAAGGGCGCGAACTGGAACGGTATTCCGTCGTGGTTGGCGCGGAGATCGCCGTTGCCGACGGCGGCCGGGTGAAGAAGGGCGATGTATTCGTCCAGTGGGATCCGTACAACGTGCCCGTGCTTTCGGAAGTGGCGGGCCTGGTGAAATTCCACGACCTGATCGAGGGCATCACGGTCAAACGCGAGCTGGACGAAGCGACGGGGCTGATGGGCACGGTCGTCATCGAGCACAAGGAAGACCTGCACCCGCAGGTGAACCTGACGAACGACGCGGGCGAAGTCGTCGCGTTCTACGCGATTCCCGCGGGCGCGCACATCGTGGTGGAAGAGGGCAACCGGGTCGAGCCCGGCGCCCTGGTGGCCAAGACGCCGCGAAAGGTTTTCAAGACCAAGGACATCACGGGCGGTCTGCCGCGCGTGGCGGAACTGTTCGAAGCGCGGCGGCCGAAGGACGCGGCGGAAATCGCCAAGATCGACGGAATCGTCGATTTCGCCGGCACGGTGCGCGGCAAACGGCGGATCATTGTCAAAGACCCGAAGACGGGCGCCGAGGAAGAGCATCTGATTCCGCACTCGAAACACATTATCGTGTTCCGCGGCGACAGCGTGAAGAAGGGGCAGCAGTTGACGGAAGGCCCGGTCGTTCCGCACGAGATCCTCGAGGTCTGCGGGCCACAGGACCTGCAGGAGTATCTCGTCAACGACGTTCAGGAAGTGTACCGGCTGCAGGGCGTTGAGATCAACGACAAGCACATCGAGATCATCGTTCGCCAGATGTTGCGCAAGGTGCGGATCGTCGATCCCGGCGACACGCGGTTTCTGTGGGGCGACCAGATCGACAAGGTCACCTTCGAGGAAGAGAACAAGCGTGTGGCGGAAGCGGGCGGCAAACCGGCGGAAGCGCAACCGGTGCTGCTGGGGATCACCAAGGCGTCGCTGGAGACCGAGTCATTCATCAGCGCGGCGTCGTTCCAGGACACCACGCGGGTGCTGACCGAAGCGGCAACGCTCGGGCGGATCGATTACCTGCGCGGGTTCAAAGAGAACGTGATCATGGGACACCTGATCCCGGCGGGGACCGGATTTGGCAAGCATCGCGGGCTCAAGCTGGTGCCGCTGGCGGAGCCGGTGGAACCGCCACGGGAAGAGCGAGTTGAGGCGCCGCAACCCGAGGAGGCGGCCATTTAGCAGGGGATCGCGAAAGGACTTGCGTACCACGGGAGCGTATGGTAGTTTTCGCGCTCCTTGCGTCACCGCAGAGGTGACACAGAACGGATTACGAAATGCCGACAATTAACCAACTGGTTCGAAAAGGGCGCCGCCAACTCAAGGCGAAGTCGAAGGCGCCCGCGCTGGGGTCATGTCCGCAGCGGCGGGGGGTGTGCCTGCAAGTGATGACGCGGACGCCGAAGAAGCCGAATTCGGCACTGCGGAAAGTGGCGAAGGTGCGGTTGACGAATGGCGTGGAAGTGATCGCCTACATACCGGACGAAGGGCACAATCTGCAGGAGCACTCGATCGTGCTTGTGCGCGGCGGACGCGTGAAAGATTTGCCTGGTGTGCGGTATCACATCGTGCGCGGGACGCTGGACGCGATGGGTGTGGAAAAGCGCCGGCGCAGCCGCAGCAAGTACGGCGTCAAACGTCCGAAGGACACGAGTCCGAAACCGGCCGCGGCGGCCGCTTAACATTTGAGAAATTTCGAGTATGCGTAGACGACGAGCCGATCAACGACCGAGGATACGTGACGTTCGCTTCAACAGCGCGACGGTCACGCGTCTGATCACGTGCATCATGAAGAGCGGAAAGAAATCCGTGGCGGAGCGCATTGTGTATGGCGCGTTCGACCGGATTGCGGAGAAAGCGAAGGACAAGAATCCGCTGGACGTTTTGCAGGTGGCGTTGGAGAATGTGAAGCCGAGGCTCGAAGTCAAGTCACGCCGCGTTGGTGGCGCCAACTACCAGGTGCCTGTGGAAGTATCGCAGGACCGTCAGGAAGCGCTGGCCATGCGGTGGATGATTCAGTATGCGGGAGCCCGCAAGGGTACGGCCATGACGGATGCCCTGGCGGCGGAAATTTTGGATGCGTCGAACAATACGGGCGCATCCGTCAAGAAGCGCGAAGACACGCACAAGATGGCGCAAGCCAATCGTGCGTTTGCGCACTACCGCTGGTAGTCCGGAGGGAATTCAGCTCTGCGGGATGAGTCAGCGTTGTGCCGTCGTGTCATTTGGCAGGCAACAAGCCGTCGTCGTATTGATTGATTTGACATTAATAATCTAGAGACAATGCAGGCCGTGTTAGAACAACCGAAACAGACTGGACAGCAGGGGGCAAGATCAGCGCCGGATCGGCTGGTGCCGCTGGAGCGCACCCGGAACATCGGGATTTGCGCGCACATCGACGCCGGCAAGACGACGACGACCGAGCGCATCCTGTTTTATACGGGCAAGGTGTACAAGGTCGGCGAAGTGCACGAGGGCACGGCGACGATGGACTGGATGGAGCAGGAGCGCGAGCGCGGGATCACGATCACCAGCGCGGCAACGACCTGTTTCTGGCGGGACCATCGCGTGAATATCATCGATACGCCCGGCCACGTGGATTTCACGGTGGAAGTCGAGCGCAGTTTGCGCGTTCTCGATGGCGCCTGCGCGGTGTTTTGCGCGGTGGGCGGGGTCGAACCCCAATCGGAAACGGTCTGGCGCCAGGCCAACAAGTACAGCGTGCCGCGGATTGCGTTCGTCAACAAGATGGATCGGACGGGCGCGGATTTCGAAGCGGCGGTCAGCCAGATGCGGGAACGGCTCGCGGCCAATGCGGTGCCGATTCAAATCCCCATCGGCAAGGAAGCGGATTTCAAGGGCGTCATTGACCTCGTCAAGATGAAGGCCGTGATGTGGTCGGGTGAAGAGCTGGGCGCGCAGTTTGATGTGACGGAGATTCCCGCGGAGTTGAAGGCCGCGGCGGACGCGGCGCATGCGACGCTGGTGGAAGCGGTGGCCGAGAAGGACGAGGATCTGATGCATCTGTTCCTCGAAGGCAAGGAGATCACCCAGCAGCAGTTGCAGGCCGGGCTGCGTCGCCTGACGATCAAGAACGAGCTGGTGCCGGTGATTTGCGGCGCGGCGTTCAAGAACAAGGGCGTGCAGCCCCTGCTCGATGCCGTGGTCGATTATCTGCCTTCCCCCCTCGATGTTCCCGATATTGTTGGCACCAACCCCGATTCCAAACAGCCGGAGACGCGCCGTGCCGATGACAACGGCCCGTTCTGCGCGCTGGCGTTCAAGATCTGGACGGATCCCTACGCGGGCAAACTGATTTTCTTCCGCGTCTATTCCGGTCAGGTCAAGAAGGGGATTTCGGTTTACAATCCGCGCAACAACAAGCGCGAGCGGATCGGCCGTCTCCTGGAAATGCACGCCAATCATCGGCAGGAGATCGACACGGTGTTCTCGGGTGACATCGGCGCGCTGGTGGGCCTGAAGAACATCACGACGGGTGACACGGTGTGCGACGAAGACCATCCGATTCTTCTCGAATCGATTACGTTTCCCGAGCCGGTCATTTCCATGGCGATCGAGCCGAATACGAAGGCCGACCGCGACAAGATGGGCACGGCGCTGCAGCGGCTCGCCGAAGAAGATCCGACGTTCCGGCTCACCACCGACCACGAGACCGGCCAGACGATCATTTCCGGAATGGGCGAACTGCACCTGGACATCATCAAGGACCGGATGTTCCGCGAGTTCAACGTGGGCGCGACAGCGGGCAAACCGCAGGTGGCGTATCGCGAGACGATCACGAAATCCGCGGAGGCGGAAGGCAAATTCATTCGCCAATCCGGCGGCCGCGGCCAGTACGGGCACGCGGTCATCACGGTTGCGCCCGGCGAAAAGGGCTCGGGTGTGGTGGTCGAGAACAAGATCGTCGGCGGCGCGATCCCGCGGGAATACATTCCGGCGGTCGAGGACGGCATTGTGGAGGCGGCGCAGACCGGCGTGCTCGGCGGTTATCCGATGGTGGACGTGAAAGTGGAGATCATTGACGGCACGTTCCACGAAGTGGACAGCTCGGAGATCGCGTTCAAGATGGCCGGCAGTTTTGCGTTCAAGGAAGCGGCGCGCCGGGCTGGCGCGATCATGTTGGAACCGATCATGGACGTGGAAGCGATCACGCCCGAGGAGCACATGGGCGACGTGGTGGGCGATCTGAACAGCCGGCGGGGCAAGATCAGCCACATCGAGCCGAGAGCGAGTTCGACGATCGTCCATGCGACGGTGCCGCTGGCGGAGATGTTCGGGTATGCGACGGCATTGCGGTCGTTGACGAAGGGCCGGGCCAGTTACTCGATGGAGCCGGCGGCGTTTGAGAAGGTCCCCGAAAGCATCCTCACCCAGATCCTCGACAAGAACGGCACTCCGAAGGGCGGACAGAAGAAATGAACAATCAACGCATTCGCATCCGCCTCAAAGGCTACGATCACCGGTTGCTCGACCAATCGGCGCACGACATTGTGGAAACGGCGAAACGGACGGGCGCGAAGGTGGCGGGACCGATCCCGTTGCCGACGGACATCTGGCGGCACACGGTCAATCGCTCGCCGCACGCGGACAAGAAATCGATGGAACAGTTCGAGATGCGGACGCACAAGCGTCTGCTCGACATCATCGATCCCACGGCCAAGACGGTGGACGAGCTGAAGAAGCTGAACCTGCCGGCGGGCGTGGACATTACCATCAAGATTTAGTCATGGAACTGCTAGGCAAAAAAATCGGCATGGCGCAGTTGTTCGATGCGAACGGCAATTTCGTTGGCGTAACCGTCATCGAAGTGGGTCCGTGCACGGTCCTGCAGAAGAAGACGCCGGAGACGGACGGCTATCACGCGGTGCAGCTCGGACTGGGCACGCGCAAGGAGAAGAACGCATCGAAAGCGTTGGCGGGTCACTGCAAGAAAGCGAATGCGGCGCCGGCACGATTCATCCGTGAGTACCGCACGCAGGAAGCGCTGGCGGTGAACGTCGGCGAGGCGCTGACGGTAAAGGAATTTCAGCCCGGCCAGTACGTGGATGTGATTGGGACGGGCAAAGGCAAGGGGTTTCAGGGGGTGGTTCGCCGGCACAAGTTCCGGGGCGGCGACATGACCCACGGCGCGAAAGGCTGGCATCGCCGGTCCGGCGCGATCGGCCAACGGTTGTTCCCCGGCCGCGTCTTCCGCAACATGCGGATGCCGGGCCATATGGGCGACCGCACGGTCACGACGCAGAACCTGCGGGTCATTCAAGTGCGCGCGGCGGAGAACCTTCTTCTGGTCGAAGGGGCGGTCCCCGGAGCCCGGGGAGCGTTTGTTGTGGTGCGTCACGCCAAGAAGAAGACCCAACCGGCGGCGAAGGCGGCGAAATCATGAAGCTGTCGGTGATCAACATTTCCGGGCAGTCCAAGGGCGAGGTTGAATTCGCCGATGAACTGCTCATCAAGGACGGCAAGGGAACCCAGGCGGTTCACGACACGGTCACGGCGTACATGGCCAACCAGCGGTTGGGGACGGCCAGCACGAAGCAGATCAGTGAAGTGGCCGGCAGCGGCAAGAAACCGTGGAAGCAGAAGGGCACGGGCCGCGCGCGGGCGGGATCGTTTGCCTCCCCGTTGTGGCGTGGCGGCGGCGTGGTCTTCGGGCCGAAGCCGCGTGATTACTCGATCAACGTTCCCAAGAAGGTCAAGGCGCTGGCGTTTCGCAAGGCCTTGAGCGAGCGGCTGCTGGCCGGCGACGTTGTCGTGGTGGACGAATTGAAATTGTCGAGCCACAAGACGAAGGAATTTGCGGGCATCGTGGCGGCGATTGGCGCCAAGGACGATGCGGCCACGCTGGTCGTGACGGACCAGGTGGACAAGAATTTGAAGCTGGCGTCGCGGAACGTGCCGAACGTGCAGGTCGAACCGGCCGACTCCGTGAACGTGTACGAACTGCTGCGGTTCGGGAAAATCGTAACGACCAGGGCGGCGCTCGACAAACTGGGCGCGCGATTGGGGCAGGGCCGATGAAAGATCCCTACACAGTCGTCAAGACGGTTCGCGTGACGGAGAAGGGCACCGCTCAAACCGAGGCATTGAACCAATACCAGGTCGTCGTCGACAGGCACGCGAACAAGGTGGACGTCAAACGCGCGGTGGAACAATTGTTCAAGGTCAAGGTGTTGCGGGTGAACACGCTGAACGTGCGGGGCAAGGCGCGTCGGGAGCGGACGATTCAGTTTGGGCGGACGCCGGCGTGGAAGAAGGCAATCGTCACCCTCAAAGAGGGCGACAAGATCGAACTGGCATAAGGACTTATGGGACTCAAGACTTTCAGGCCATTAACGCCCTCGCTGCGGGGGACCATACTTCCGGATTTCTCGGAGATCACCAAGCACAAGCCCGAGGCGAAGCTGACCGTCGCGAAACGCCGGACGGGCGGACGCAACAGCTACGGGCGGATGACGGCGCGCGGGATTGGCGGCGGCCACAAGCAGCGGTATCGCATCATCGATTTCAAGCGGGACAAGGTCGGCATGGAGGCGACGGTCGAAGCGATCGAGTACGACCCGAATCGCTCGGCGCGGATTGCGTTGCTGAAGTACAAGGACGGGGAGAAGCGGTACATCCTCGCGCCGATTGGGCTGGCCGTGGGCGCCAGGGTGATGAGCGGGCCCGACGCGGAACTGGCGGTCGGCAACGCGCTGCCGCTGAAGAAGATCATTCCCGGGATGCCGATTCACAACATCGAACTGCATCGGGGACGAGGCGGACAGATTTGCCGCAGCGCCGGCATGTCGGCGCAGATCACGGCGAGCGAAGGCGAATACGTGACGATCAAGATGCCCTCGGGCGAGCTTCGTCTGATCAGCCGGGAATGTTTCGCGACGATTGGACAAGTCGGCAACACGGATCACATGAACGTGTTGCTGGGCAAGGCGGGGCGGACCCGCTGGCTCGGGCATCGCGGCATTTCGCGCGGCATGTGCCGCAACCCGGTCGACCATCCGATGGGCGGCGGCCAGGGCAAGAGCAAGGGCGGCGGCGGCTGGCATCATCCGTGTTCGCCGTGGGGCAAACTGGCCAAGGGCGGCAAGACGCGCCGCAAGAAGAAGTACTCGAACTCGTTGATTTTGGAGAGAAGGAAAAAGTAAATGGGACGCTCCCTGAAGAAAGGTCCGTTTGTTGACGACCATTTGATGGCCAAGGTCGAGGCGATGGCCGCCAGCGAGAAGAAGCCGATCAAGACCTGGTCACGGCGGTCGATGATCGTCCCCGAGTTTGTGGGGCACACATTTTTGGTTCATAACGGCAAGGTGCACACGCCGGTGTTTGTGACCGAGAACATGGTGGGTCATCGTCTGGGCGAATTTGCGCCGACGCGGACGTTCCGCGCGCACGGGGCGCACACCGAGAAGGCGGTCGCGAAGTAACGCGGCTGCGCGGAGCTGGTTGTGCCCGCACCTGGCACGCGGCGGAAGTTTTGGACAGTTTGTTTGTTCTTTGTAACGGTATGGCCGTTGGCGGCTGAAGAAGCGCAGCCGGTGGCGTTGGCCACGAATCCGGTGGTGGAAGAGTTGCGCGTGCTGGTGGACAGCCTGCACACGGACAACCAGCGGTTGAAGACGGACCTGGACCAGCGGGAGACGGTGATCCGGATGTTGACGGAGAACCTGGCGGTTGCGCGGACCGAGAGCGAGTTGTTCCACAAGAAGTGGAGCGAAGCGCAGTTGCGGGCCCAAACCCTCGGCGCGACGGGCGCCGACAATGGAGCCGCCGAGACGCAGCGGAAACTGGACGAGAGCGTTCGCGCGCTGTATCTCGCGGATGCGGAACGACGGCGATTGGTTGCCCAGGTGCAACGGCTGATCGAGGCGCTGCAGAGTTCGCGGGATGTCGATCGGGAAGTGGCGCGGACGAAGGCGATGCTCGAGCCGATCGCCGCCCCCAGTTCGGACCACGCGGGAAGCGGGAGGGGCCAGGGAGGGCTGGATTCGGCGACGGTAGTCGACGTGAATCCGGACCTGCGGTTGGTCGTGCTGAATATCGGCGAAGCGCAAGGGGCGCGAGTTGGGATGCCGATGGTTGTGATGCGGGGAGAGCGTGTCGTGGCGGAGTTGAAGGTTGTCGAAGTGCGACAGAGGATTTGCGGAGCGTTGATCGACCGTGTGGAACGCGGGATCACGCTGAAGACGGGAGACGTGGCCCACGTGGCCAGAAACTCGTAAGTGAACAAGTGATTGTTATGGATGTGAGAGCAACAACGAAATATACGCGGATGAGCCCGTCGAAAGTGGGCGAAGTGACCCGGCTGATCCAGGGGCTGAGTGCGTCCAACGCGCTGGAAGTGCTGCGGGTGATTCCGCGCAAGTCCGCGCGGATGATTGAGAAGACGCTGAAATCGGCCATTGCGAACGCGACGAACAACGCCAGCCTGGCGGCGGACGCGTTGATGGTCAAGGAAGCCGTGGCGAACGAAGGGCCGCGCCTGAAACGCTGGCAGCCGAAGGCGCGCGGCAGCGCGGGACCGATTATCAAGCGGACCACGCACATTCAGATCATCTTGACGGACGGACAATAGATTATGGGACAAAAGACGAATCCGGTTGGTTTTCGCGTGGCCGTCACCAAAGACTGGTTGTCGAAGTGGTATGCCGACAAGAAGGACTACGCGCCGTTGTTACTGGAAGACATCCGGGTGCGGGAAATTGTGAAGAAGAAACTGGCGTCGGCGGCCGTGCCGAAGATCGTCATCGAGCGCTACGCCAACCGCGCACGCATTACCATTTCGACCGCGCGACCCGGGATTGTGATCGGGCGCAAGGGCGCGGAGATCGACAAGTTGAAGGAAGAACTGGCGGCGATGACGGGCAAGGAAGTGTACGTCGACATCGTCGAAGTGAAGACGCCGGAGACGGACGCCCAACTGGTGGCGGAGAACATTGCCTTGCAGCTCGAGCGGCGCATCAGTTTCCGCCGCGCCATGAAGAAGGCCGTGCAGACGGCAATGGACTTCGGCGCGCAGGGAATCATGGTGAAATGCGGTGGCCGCCTGGGCGGGGCCGAGCTGGCGCGGCGCGAGCGGTACCGCGTTGGCAAGATTCCGCTGCACACGTTGCGGGCGGACATTGATTACGGTTTTGCGGAGGCGCACACCGTATACGGCAAGATCGGCGTGAAAGTGTGGGTGTGCAAGGGCGAGCGGCCGACGCGGCCGGTGGAACAGCCCCCGGCGGCAGCGCCGGCGCCAGCCGCACCTGCGCCGGCGGCGTAGCGGAGAGGATTTAACGGAAGGATTTTGAGACCATGCCAATGATGCCCAGCCGAGTGAAGTATCGGAAAGCCCAACGCGGGAGCCGGACCGGGACCGCGTGGCGAGGGGCGTCGGTTTCGTTTGGTGAATACGGACTGCAGGCGCTGGAGCGGGCCTGGGTGACGACGACGCAAATCGAGGCGTGCCGCGTGGCGTTGTCGAGGAACATGAAGCGGCGTGGCAAGCTGTGGATTCGGGTGTTCCCGGACAAACCGATCACGAAGCGGCCACCCGAGACGCGCATGGGCAAAGGTAAAGGACCGCCCGAAACGTGGGTGGTTGTTGTGCGCCCCGGCAATGTGCTGTTTGAACTGGGCGGGGTAACGGAAGTCCTGGCGCGCGAGTCGTTTCGGCTGGCGGCGTCGAAGCTGCCGATTGCGACCCGATTCATCACGAGGCGGTAACGAACGTCATGAAACCCAAAGAAATCCGTGAGTTGACAGATGCGGAGGCGCAGGCCAAGCTGCGGGACCTTCGGCAGGAGATGTTCAATCTGAGGCTCCAGCAGCAGACGGCCCGTCTCGAGCGCGCCAGCCGGATTCGCGAAGTGCGGCGGGACATGGCGCGGTTGGAAACGATCTTGAGAGAGCGGCAGCTCCGGACGGCGGCAGCGCCGGCGAAGTGATGGAGCGATAACCGAAGCGATTTGGATTGATTATGGCGGAGACAGCGACAAACGAGAGCAAGAGGCAGGAATTGGTCGGCGAGGTCGTCGGCGACAAGATGACGAAGACCATCGTGGTTGAAGTTGCCCGACGCGTTCGCCATCCCCGCTACCAAAAGGTGATGACGACCTACAAAAAGTTTTACGCGCACGACGAGAAGCGCGAAGCCGGAGTGGGGGATACGGTGCGCATTATCGCCTCGCGTCCGTTGAGCAAGCTCAAACGGTGGCGGCTGGTCAGCGTGCTGGAGAAGGCCGCGAAGATTGAGAAGGCCGACGTATGATTCAGGTTCGAACCCATTTGGACGTGGCGGACAACACCGGGGCGCGCGTGGCGTGGGCCATCGGAGTGTTGGGCCACCAGAA
This sequence comes from Verrucomicrobiia bacterium, assembly GCA_035501175.1. Lineage (GTDB taxonomy): Bacteria > Verrucomicrobiota > Verrucomicrobiia > Palsa-1439 > Palsa-1439 > Palsa-1439. The sequence continues at coordinate 262,482 of DATJWQ010000095.1, forward strand.
GCGCTATGCGCGGGTCGGAGACGTGATCAAGGCGCATATCAAAGAAGCGGCTCCCGACGGAACAGTCAAGAAAGGCGAAGTCGTGACCTGCGTGGTGGTGCGGACGAAGTCCCCGCTGCGACGCAACGACGGGTCCTACGTGCGGTTCGACAACAACGCCGTGGTGATCATCGACGACCAGTTGAACCCGAAGGGAACGCGCATTTTCGGACCCGTGGCGCGCGAGTTGCGCGACAAGAATTTCACCAAGATCATTTCCCTGGCTCCCGAGGTGTTGTGACGATGAAGACTCTGGCCATCAAAAAGAACGACATGGTCGTGGTGCTTTCGGGAGAGGAAAAGGGGAAGATCGGACGAGTGCTCGCGGCGTATCCGGAGAAGCGGCGCGTGCTGGTCGAGGGTGTCAACGTGATCAGCAAGGCGTTGCGCAAGAGCCAGGACAATCCCAAGGGCGGAATCATTACCAAGGAAGCGCCGATCCATATTTCAAAGGTGATGAAACAGGAACGGCACGAGGCGCGGAAGAAGAAGCACGGGACCGCGCCGGCCACCGCCGAGGCGTAAGCGAGAATTATGGCGCAGTTATACGAACATTATAAGAAGAGCGTCGTCGAGCAGCTCATGAAGGGCGGCCGCTACACCAACCGGATGCAGGTGCCGAAGGTGGAGAAGGTGGTTGTGAACATGGGCGTGAACGCCAATCACGAGAAAGATGTGATCAACGAGGCCCAGCAGGAACTCGCCACGATCACGGGCCAGAAGGCGCTCGTGACCAAGGCGAAGAAGAGCATTTCGAATTTCAAGGTGCGCAAGGACATGCCCGTCGGCGCGAAGGTGACGTTGCGGGGCTTGCGCATGTACGAGTTCCTGGAGCGGTTCTTCAACGCGGCGTTGCCGCGCATTCGCGACTTTCGCGGGGTGAATCCGCGCGGGTTCGATGGCCGGGGCAGCTATACGATGGGCGTGAAGGATCAGACGATTTTCCCCGAGGTGGAATTGGACAAGATCAAGCACAACCTGGGGATGGACGTCACGATTGTGACAACGGCCCGTACCGATGCCGAGGCCAAAGAGCTGCTCAAGTTGCTCGGGATGCCGTTTAGCAGTTAGAGGATTGCGTTATGGCGAAAGTTACCTGGGAAGTCAAACAGCGGCGGCCGATGAAGTTCAAGGCGCGACAGTACAATCGCTGCCAGAACTGCGGTCGGCGTCATGCGTACATCCGGCGGTTCAAGATTTGCCGCATTTGTTTCCGTGAACTGGCGAGCCAGGGAAAAATCCCCGGCGTGGTGAAGGCGAGTTGGTAAGCTGATGAACGTAACCGATTCCATTGGTGATATGTTAACGCGGATTCGCAATGCGAACTCCGCCCTCAAGCCGGACGTGCTGGTGCCGTATTCGCGGTTGAAGGCGGAGATTGCGAAAGTGCTCAAGCGCGAAGGGTACCTGGCGGATTTCTACGCGGAGAAGCTCGAGAACGGCCGGCAGGTATTAAAAATCCAGTTGAAGATCGTCGGCAAAGAGCGGGCGATCGTCGGCATCAAACGCGTGAGCCGGCCCGGGCTGCGACGATATGTCGGATCGACCGATATTCCGCGCGTGTTGGGCGGCATGGGGATATCGATTCTCACGACGTCTCGTGGGGTGATGACCGGCCATGAAGCGCGGAAGGCGAACCTGGGCGGCGAACTTTTGGCGTACGTTTGGTGATGCATTATGTCACGAATTGGCAAGAAACCCGTTGAGATTCCCGCCAAGACCAAGGTCGAGGTGAAAGGCCAGGCAATCCACATCGAAGGCCCAAAAGGCAAGCTCGAGTGGATCGTCCCATCGCCGATCAAGGTCGAGGTGAAAGACAGCAAAGTGGTCACCAGCACCGCGCAGATGGATCGTGTGGGCAAAGCGCGCTGGGGATTGTCCCGCAGCCTGATCGCGAACATGGTCAAGGGCGTCAACGATGGTTACGTGAAGAAGCTGCTCGTGGAGGGCGTCGGTTTTCGCGCGTCGGTGCAGGGAACGAACCTTCAGATGTCCCTGGGGTATTCCCATCCGATCGTATTTGCGATTCCGAAGGGGATCAAGGTTTCCGTCGCGGACACGCAGGACAAGAAGCCGGAGATCACGGTGGAAGGTCCGGACAAACAACTTGTTGGCGAAGTGGCGGCGCGGATTCGGCGATTCTATCCGCCTGAACCCTACAAGGGCAAAGGTGTCCGCTATGTCGGGGAGCAGGTGCGCCGCAAGGCGGGCAAGACGGTCACGACGGCCGGCGGCGGTTAATTGGGTATGATTGTATGATTCCACGAACACGGGTTGAAGCACGATATCGACGGCATCTGCGGCTGCGACAGAAAGTGCGCGGCACGGAGCAACGTCCGCGCATGAGTGTGTGCATGACGGGGCGGCATATTTACGTTCAGTTGATCGACGACATCAAGGGCGTGACCCTGGCGAGCGCGAGCACCAAGGCGGCGGAGCTGAAGGGTATCAAGGCGACCATCGAGGGCGCAAAGAAGGTGGGTCAACTGGCCGCGCAACAGGCCAAGGCGAAGAAGATTACCGAGGTTGTGTTCGATCGTGGCGGGTTGCGGTATCACGGACGAATCAAGGCGCTGGCCGATGCAGCTCGGGAAGCAGGATTGAAATTCTAATATGGCACCGGAGAAAAAACCAAAGATCGCGAAGCCGATTGCGGCCAAAGCCAAGGAAGCGTCACCGGTAGCGGTGGTCGAGGAACTGGGGGTTGATCTCGACCGCGAAGGCGGCGAGATCATTGAGAAAGTTGTGTACGTCAACCGCAGCGCCAAGGTCGTCAAGGGCGGTCGGCGGTTCCATTTCAGCGCGCTGGTGGTCGTCGGCGATCGCCGCGGGCACGTGGGCTGGGGTTTTGGCAAGGCCAACGAAGTGGCGGATGCCATTCGTAAAGGGACCGAGCAGGCGAAGAAAGCCATGGTGTTTGTAAATTTGAAGGATTCAACGATTCCGCATGAGATCATCGGTGTCTTTGGCGGCGGGCGCGTGTTGTTGCGTCCGGCCTCGCCGGGCACGGGTGTTATCGCCGGTGGCGGCGTGCGCGCCGTCATCGAAGCGGCGGGCGTGCGGGATGTCCTGACCAAGTCCCTGGGATCGAGCAACGCCGTCAACGTAGTCAAGGCGACGATCGACGCCCTGCAGAATTTGCGGCCACGCGAAGAAATCATGCGCGTGCGCGGGCTGGCGCGACCGACGAGCGCCGGAGTGAGCTGATATGACGATGCGATTGCACAATTTGAAGCCCCGTCCCGGCGCCAAGCACCGGACGAAGCGACTGGGCATTGGTGAGAGCTCCGGGCATGGCAAGACCAGCGGACGCGGTGGCAAAGGCCAGACGGCGCGTGCCGGCGGCACGATTCGGCTCGGGTTTGAAGGCGGCCAGATGCCGCTGTTGCGCCGGATTCCCAAGCGCGGGTTTAACAACGCCGAGTTCCGGACCGTGTATGGCATTATCAACGTCGAGCAACTGAATGCATTTGAGGATGGCGCGACGGTGACGCCGGAATCCATCGTCGAGGCGGGATTGGCCGACCGTCTTTTTGAAGGGATCAAGGTGCTCGGGAACGGCGACCTGAAGAAGAAACTGACCGTCAAAGCCCAACGGTTTAGCGCGTCGGCGCGCGAGAAGATCACGAAGGCGGGAGGCCAGTGCGAAGAACTTCCGTTGCGGAGCATTCACCACAAAGCCGACGCGCCGGCGACCTCGGCGAAACCGGCCAAACCTTCGGCGGGAGAGAAGTGATCGGCGATCGCTAACGACCCATGTTCTCTGCGTTCCTCAACTGTTGGAAGATCCCCGAGCTGCGGCGTCGGATTCTGTTCACGCTCGGCATGGTGGCGATTGCGCGATTGGGCGCCAATATTCCGTGTCCGGGCGTCGATCCCACGGAATTGAACGCTTACATGTCGCAGATTCAGCAGCGCGTGGGCGGCAGTTTCATGGGTCTGGCAGACATGATGACCGGTGGCGGGCTGCAGCAATGCGCCGTGTTCGCCCTGGGTGTGATGCCGTACATTAGTGCGTCGATCATCATGATGCTGTTACCAGCGGTCATGCCATCGCTCGAAAAGCTCAAGCAGGAAGGCGAGTCGGGACGGGCGAAGCTGATTCAGTATTCGCGCTACATGACGGTCGGTCTGTGTGTCGTTCAATCATGGCTGTTGGCCAAGGCATTCGAACATCCCGAGCGGATGTTCACCGGCTTCAGCGGCGTGCTGGTGGCCAACCCCGGGATTGGCTTCGAGCTGTTGACCGTCCTCACGATCACGAGCGGGTCGATCCTGTTGATGTGGATCGGCGAGCAAATGACGGAGCGGGGGATTGGCAACGGGATGTCGATCATCATCACCGTGGGGATTGTCGATCGCCTGCCGCGAGCGATCAACCAGGCCTGGCGGCTGTTTGTCGGGCCGGAAAGCCAGTTCAACGCCCTGCACGCGATCCTGCTGCTGGTGATGGCGGTTGCCGTAACGGCGGTGGTGGTCGCGGTCACGGAAGCCGAGCGGAAGATACCAGTCCAGTACGCGAAGCGGATGGTGGGACGCAAGATGCTCGGAGGCGGCCAGACGTTTATGCCGTTGAAGGTCAATTACTCGGGCGTCATGCCGATTATTTTCGCGCAGGCAATCCTGTTGTTTCCCTCCAAGCTGTTTTCGATGCTGCAGATGCCGTTTTTTCAGAATCTGGCTCGTGAATTGACGGAGGGCGAAGGGTTGTATCTGGCGTTGTACGGCGCGATGATCCTGTTCTTCTCGTATTTTTGGGTGGCGACGCAATTCAATCCGCTCCAAATCGCGGATGATCTGAAGAAGTATGGCGGCTATGTCCCGGGGATTCGACCGGGTCGGCCGACGGCGGAATATCTGGATCGTGCGATGACGCGCATTACGTTGGCGGGCTCGATATTTCTGACGGGCGTTGCCGTGATCCCGTATATTTTGTCCCACAATTTTCGACTGCCGTATTTGACGGCAAGCTTTTTCGGTGGAACAAGCCTGCTCATCAACGTCGGCGTGATGCTGGACACGATGCGCCAGGTGGAATCGCATCTGGTGATGCGCCATTACGACGGGTTTTTGCGGAAGGGCCGATTGAGAGGTCGGTTCTGACCGATGGCCGGGGTGACAATGAGTCACCGCTTGCCCCTGTTGGGGAATGCCGTCAGTGTCAGGCGAAGTGCGGCGGCACAGCAGTTCATTGACAAATGCAGTTGGTGCCCGGCAAATCGCCAAGGGACGCCAGAGTTGCCAAAAACGCGATGGGCTGTATGATGGAGCAGTTCGCGTCGGCGCGATGGAATTTCCGTCACGCGAGGAACGGATAGTATGCGAAGCCCCTTGGGATTGCTGTAGTCGTGATCGTCATCAAGACACCAGAGGAGATTGAGCGGATGCGCGCGGCCTGCCACGCGGCAGCGGAGGTTCTGGCCGGGGTAGCCCGGGAGGTTCAGCCGGGGCGAACGACTGCGGAGCTGAATGCCATTGCGGCGGGATTGATCGAGAAGCTTGGCGGGAAGAGCCCGTTTCTCGGGTACAAGGGTTATCCGGGCCACATCTGCGTCTCGGTAAACGAGGAAGTCGTTCACGGCATTCCTAGCCAACGCCGGGTGCAGTACGGTGACGTTGTGAGTTTGGACGTGGGAATCGTTTTGAACGGGTTCGTCGGTGATAATGCGACGACGGTTGCGGTGGGAGTGGTGGAGAGCCGGACCGAACAGCTATTGCAGGTCACCGAGCGGGCGTTGTACGCGGGCATTGCGGCTGCGCGAGCGGGAAGTCGGGTATCCGATATTTCGCGAGCGGTCCAAACGCTCGTGGAGACGAATGGATTTTCGGTTGTGAGAGAATTTGTCGGACACGGCGTGGGGCGGAAGATGCACGAAGAGCCCCAGGTTCCGAACTATGTGAGTTCGGGGCCGGATCCGAAATTGAAACGGGGGATGACCCTGGCGATCGAGCCGATGATCAACGCCGGCTCGCACGAAGTGGTGATGTTGAGCGATGGTTGGACGGTGGTATCAGCCGATGGCGCGCCGAGCGCGCACTTTGAACATACAGTTTTGATAACGGATGGAGATGCGGAAATTCTAACGTGGCGAAAGAAGAGCCCATACGAGTCGAAGGCATCGTAGTGGAGTTATTGCCCAATACGATGTTTCGGGTCGAGCTGCCGAACAAACATCGGATTCTGGCGCACATCTCGGGCAAGATGCGATTGCATTTCATCCGGTTGTTGCCGGGCGACAAGGTGATGGTGGAGATGTCGCCGTACGATTTGAGCAAGGGTCGGATTACATTTCGACAGAAAGAGCAGTAGAGAGCAGTCGAGACAGGCGGGACAAACATGAAAGTAAAACCTTCAGTGAAGCGGTTGTGCGAGCGCTGCAAAGTGGTGCGGCGCAAAGGCGTGGTGCGCGTGATTTGCACCAACCCGCGACATAAACAACGTCAAGGTTAGAGGTGTAGGCATGGCACGTTTGATCGGTGTGGAAGTACCGGACCAAAAGAAGATTGGGATCGCGCTCCGTTATATTTACGGGATCGGACCGACGACCGCCCTGCAGGTGTGCACCAAGGCCAGTGTGGACCCGAACGTGCGCGCGAAGGATTTGAACGACGAACAACTGTCGCACCTGACCTCGGTGCTGCAGGGGTATCGCATCGAAGGCGATTTGCGTCGCGAAGTGCAGACGAACATCAAGCGGTTGATGAGCATCAACTGTTATCGCGGGATCCGCCACAAGAAGGGCCTCCCCGTGCGCGGGCAGCGGACCTCCACAAACGCCCGCACGCGCAAGGGCCCGCGAAAGACCGTCGGCGTCGTCCGCAGCAAGGAAACGAAGGCCGGCAAGGTCTGATCGTGACAGCGACTTAAGAAGGAGCGCAATGGCTAAGGAAGCACCCAAGAAACCGGAAGAACCAAAAGCAAAACCTGCGACCGACGCAGCCGCTCCGGCGGCAAAGCCGGACGCTGCGCCAGCAGCGGCAGCGGCTACGCCAGCGGCAACGGCTGCTCCAGCGGTGCCGACGACGGCGGCCGAGGCGCTGGCCGAGGGCGAAGTCGCCAAGAAGGTTGTCAAGGCCAAGCACAGCAAGAATGTGTTTCAGGGCATCGCGCATATTTTGGCGACGTTCAACAACACGGTTGTTTCCATCAGCGATTTGAAAGGCAAAGTGATCGGTTGGTCGAGCGCGGGACGCGTCGGGTTCAAAGGCTCGCGCAAGAGTACGGCCTACGCGGCGCAACTGGTTGCTCAGGACGCTGCGCGACAGGGAATGGCACACGGTTTGAAGGAAATTGAGGTGTGGGTGAAGGGACCTGGCAGCGGGCGGGAAGCCGCGATTCGCGCGTTGCAGGCGATCGGGCTGGAAATCACCGTGATCAAGGATGTGACTCCGATCCCGCACAATGGCTGTCGTCCGCCCAAACGCCGCCGCGTGTAGCAGGAGAATTTGGCACCATGGCACGATACAAAGGACCACGAATACGCATCAGCCGACGATTTGGACAGCCGATTTTCGGCCCGTCGAAGTACCTGGAGCGCCGTGCTTATCCGCCCGGCGTGCACGGCCCGAAGAAGTCCCGGCGCAAGCAAAGTGACTATGGAATCGGGCTGGCCGAGAAGCAGAAGCTGCGGTATCAGTACGGACTGCTCGAACGCCAGTTTCGTCGGATGTTCGAAAAGGCCCTGAAGAAACGGGGTGTCACGGGCGAAACGCTGCTGCAATTGCTCGAGACGCGCCTCGACAACGTGGTATTTCGCATCGGTTTTGCGACGACGCGACCCTTCGCCCGCCAGATGGTAACGCATGGACACATTCGCGTGAATGGACGGAAGGTTTCGTCGCCATCGTACAACGTCAAGACGGGCGATGTTGTGGAAGTTCGCGACACAGCCGCGACGAGGCAGCTGGCGACCAAGAGCCTGGAGTCGGCGCAGATTCGCCCCGTGCCGGACTGGATCACCTTCAGCCGCGACGCATTGCGGGCGCAGGTTGCGCGGATCCCGTCGCGGGACGACATCCAACCGATCGTCAACGAACAGTTGATCGTCGAATTTTATTCTAGATAACGAGAATCCGCGTCCGCAGTTCGGGCGCGACAACGGGCCGTTGGTCCGCGTTTCTAGAACGCGGGAAACCCGGCTCACAGGAGGAAGTTCATCATGCCAGTTCGTCTAGGTCGATTTGAAATGCCGAAGCGGTTGACGCGCGAGGACGGAACCGCCACGCCGACGTTCGCGAAGTTTGTTGCCGAGCCGCTGGAAGCGGGCTATGGCCACACCATCGGAAACTCACTGCGGCGGGTGCTGCTGAGTTCGCTGGAAGGAGCGGCGATCAGTTCTGTCAAGATCGAGGGCGCGCCGCACGAGTTCACCAGCATTCCCGGTGTCGTCGAAGACGTGACCGACATCGTGTTGAATTTGAAGAAGGTGCTGCTCAAATCGCACAGCCGCGAGCCGCATGTGGTGTATCTGACCGCCAACAAGGACGGTGCGGTCACTGCCGCCGACATCAAAAGCGACCAGGTTGTGGAGGTGCTCAATCCCGACCAGCACATCTGCACGCTCGACAAGAAGATGCATTTTGAGATCGAGCTGGAGATCAAAGTGGGACGCGGATTCTGCCCTGCGGAGGAGAACAAGAAACCCGAACAGCCAATCGGGGTGATCGCGATCGACTCGCTGTTTTCGCCGGTTCGACGGGTCCGCTACAGCGTCGAGGATACGCGTGTCGGCCAGCGTACGGACTACGACAAGCTCATCGTGGAGGTGTGGACAGACGGGCGGATTACGCCGGAAGACGCCATGGTGCAGTCGGCCAACATCCTGCGACATCACCTGGATGTGTTCTGCGACTACGACAAGAACGTGGTCGTCGAGTTTGAAGAGGCGGGCGAGAAGGTCAGCGCGGAGCAGGCCCGGTTGAAGAAGATCCTCAACATGAGCGTCAACGAAATCGAGTTGAGCGTGCGCGCGGCGAACTGCCTGAACAACGCCAACATCACGACGGTCGGGCAACTGGCGATGAAGACCGAACAGGAGATGCTCAAGTACCGCAATTTCGGGAAGAAATCGCTCAACGAGATCAAAGAGAAACTGGCGGCGCTGGGTCTGACGCTGGGTATGAAGGTCGACCCGGTATTGTTGGAGGCGCCGGACGCGAACAAGAATGTGGAGGCGGTGCTCTCCGGGGCGGTGCCGCTACCGGAGTAGGACGGGGCGGAACCAAAGGGATTCATTGTCATGCGACACCGAAAACGAACTGCCAAGATTGGGATGAAATCCCAACATCGGCGCGCCACGCTGGCCAATCTCGTGTGCAGCCTGATCGAGCACAGTCGGATCACGACGACCGTGGCCAAGGCCAAGGTGGCCCGCCGTTACGCGGACAAGATGGTCACACTGGCCAAGAAGGGAACATTGCATCACCGGCGCGAGGCGCTGGCCTTCCTGCGCCAGAAACGAGCCGTGGCCAAATTGTTCGCCGAGATCGGCAAGCAGCACAGCGACCGCAACGGCGGGTATACGCGAATCGTTCGAATGGGACAACGTTTGGGCGATGCCGCGCACATTGCGATTCTGGAGTGGACGGGCACCGTAACAGCCGGTCCGTCGCCTGAGGCGGGCAAGACTGCGGAAGAACCGAAGGGCAAAGAGCCGAAGGCCAAGGAAACCAAGGACTCCAAGCCAAGCAAGAAGGCTGAGGAGAAGAAGGAACAAACGGCGGCAGCGCCGGCCTAGCGGATCGCACATCTGAAATTGAGAACTCGCGACGACCTCCCTCCACGGGGAGGTCGTTGTTTTTGGCGGGACCGGCACATGAAGGGCGCCGGGCGATAGGCACGGTCCAAGTGGTTCTGTTGATGTCGGAAGGACGCAAGGGGCCGGAGCTGACTTCGGGACAGGAAACGAGTAGATGCCCCGGGCCGGATCGGTGCTGAATGCATCTCCGCGGTGTCTTGTTTTGCCTCCTCTTCCCCTTGAGCGGGTTGGCTTTAGGTTGGTTCATTCATAACCTTGGCGCGATTGCCGAGGGAAAGTGCTGAATATTCGGCAATTTTCTGCTATAGGAGTACACATGACCACGAGGTGATGAAGACTCCTGATATCACCATGTCCGCGCCAAGGCCGTTGCGCGATCCGCGACTGACGGCAATCAATTTCATCTCCGATGCGGTCAATCGCACCCTGGATCTGAAGGAAATTGCCGACAACGCTCTGGATTCCGTACTCGCCGTGATGAAGCTGGACGCGGGAGTCGTGTATGTCTGGCAGGACACGGATGAATGCCTCCATATGTTCGCCTCGCGGGGCATCAGTGAAGAGTTCGCACGGACCGTGTCGGTATTGCCACGAGGCACGGAGACGATCGACGCGGTACTGAACGGCGAGGCGCGAGTAATCGAGGATTTCACGTTGCGCCCGAGCAGCGTGATGTCCAGCGCGATTCGTGCGGGTTTTGAATCGGCGGTGTTGGTGCCGATTCGGGCGCATGGGTATGTTGTCGGTGCGCTGACGTTGGGAACGTATCGGAAGCGCAGGTTTGAGGAGCCCGACGTGGACTTGATCGAGGCGGTCAGCAACCAGATTGGCAACGCGATGGTGCACGCCCAGTTGCAGTCCGACCTTCGCGCCAGCGAGGAGCAGTACCGAGCTCTCGTGGAGAACCTGGATGACGTCATCTACATCGCCGATTCGGCCGGACGATTGCGGTTTGCCAACAGCGCGTTTCCGCGGGTGTTCGGATACACGGCATCCGAGATGGCGCGGACCGATCTTATGACCCATGTACATGAGGAAGATACGGTCCTAGTTCGTCGGGCGGTGGAAGGGTTGATGCGGGGAGAGGTTGTCCGCAACCTGGAGTATCGCTTTCGCCGCAAGGATGGCATCTGGATTCATCTGCAGTGCAGCGGCAGCGTGTTCTCCTGGCAGGGAGGGCAGGTGACCGAAGTCCAGTTTGTGGTGCGGGACGTAACCGAAGCGCGTCAACGGCAGCAGCAATTGATTCGACGAAATCAGCAATTGGCGGCGTTAACGGCGCTGGCGAGGGTCGCGAATTCGTCTCTGAACATCGATGAGATCGCCCGCAATACTCTGGAAGCGGCGATGCAAAGCACGGGAATGTGTGGTGGTGCTTTGCACCTGGTGGAGATGAAACAACAGGTGCTTCATCTTTATCTGCAGTCCGGACTGCCGGAAAGCTTTGTCGCCGACATTCGTACGCTCAAGTGGGGGGAGGCAGTGCCGGGGTACGTGGCCGCATCGGGGCAGCCCGCCGTGGTGGAAGATCTCTGCAATTGGACGCCGTCGGCGCCGTCGCTTGCCGCGCCGCATGGTTTCCGGTCGACGATTGTGGTTCCTGTGAAGACGAAGGGAGAGATCCTCGGCACTCTCGGACTGCTGAGTCGGCAACCGCTTTCGTTTACTCCCGAAGTGATCGAGATGGTCACGGCCATGGGGAACCAATTGGGCATCGCCGTCGCGAACGCGCGGTTGTATGAGAAGCAGCTTCGCGAGAACGAGAAGTTGGCGGCACTGGTGGATATCAGCAGCGGCAGCGCCCAGCAACTCGATCTGGAGCCGCTGTTGCAGCGCATTGTCGAGCGGTCCGCGGTGCTACTTCGCGCCGATTCGGCGTACATTTCGCATTATAACGAGGCGGCGCAGGAGGTGGAAATTGTGGCCGCCAGCGGCGGCTTCACAAGGCTGATCGGCATGCCCTATCCGGCCGAGCAGGGGCTGTTTGGGCAGATTCGCCGCACCCGCCAAGGCAGGATTTTCAGCCGCGCGGAAATCAAGGCGCACGGTCACAGTGCATTGGTGCAGGAGCCGGATGCCCGGTCGGCCGTGGTGGTGCCGTTGATCTCGCGCAACAAACTGATCGGCTCGCTCGGCCTTGCAAGGCACGGGGAAGTTTCGGCGGAGTTCACCGCGGCCAACCTCGAGCTGGTGGAAGCGTTTGCCAGTCGCGCGGCGGTGGCGATTGACAACGCCCAGCTATTCAAGGATCTCGAGCGCAAGAACAAGCTGTTGCAGTTACTGATTGAGGAAGCGCATCACCGGATCAAGAACAACCTGCAAATGGTTTCCGGTCTGTTGCAGTTGGAGGCCGAGTCCGCGCCCCAGCATACGTCGAAGAGTTTCCTCCACACGGCCATCAGCCGGATTCAGGCCATTGCCCAGGTGCACAACCTCTTAAGTGAGGAGATGCCGGAGAACGTGGATATCAGCACGTTGATTACGGCCATCGTGCAAATGCTGGCCGGTTCCGCCACAAGGTCGGCCGGCGCGCCGGAAATTGCCAGCGACCTCGAGCGCGTGTGGATGCGGGCGGAGCAAGCCGTGCCGCTCGCGCTGGTGGTAAATGAGCTGGTCTCGAATGCGTTTATTCATGGCAGGCCCGCTTCCGGCCAGCCATTGCGGGTGCGAATCCAATGCCATCATCGGGATGGGCGTGTGGATCTGATTATCTCCGACAACGGAGGAGGGTTTCCGCCGGGGAAGAACTGGCGCACGTCCGAGGGGAAGGGAATGAACATCGTCGCCCAGTTAGCGCAGGTCAATCTTCGCGGCGAGCTGCAGATTGACACGCGGGAGGGAGGCGTATGCGCGGAGTTACGATTTGATATCGTTCCTTATGGACCTGGACCTGGGGCAAGGGTAAGGTCGGTTCTAACCAGCGGGTGAGCTTGACGTTTACCCGGTGGCCGTGTAAATAGACACGTTAGAAGCGCGACCTTGGAGACACATGAAACCTCTTCGAGTCTTGATTGCTGACGACGATGGGCTGACCCTGATGGTGCTTCGAAAGGTTCTTGTGGCAATGGGCCACACGGTTGTCGGAGAAGCCGGCGACGGAGAACAAGCCGTGGCGCTGGCGCTGGAGACGAGCCCGGATCTGGTCATTTTGGACATTCGCATGCCGAAGATGGATGGGCTGGAAGCGGCCCGCCAAATCCGGGACGAGCGAGGCACGCCCATTATCATTTTGAGCGCGCACTCGGAGGCCGGGTTGGGGAGCCAGGCGGTTGGCGCGGGTGTGAATGCGTATCTCGTCAAACCATTCACCAGCGAGCAGTTGAAGCCCGCGATCGAACTGGCCCTGGCCAGTTCCGAGAAGTCGCGGGAAATGGTCGCCGAGATCCAGCAGATGCGGGAGGCATTGGAATCGCGGAAGGTCGTCGAGCGCGCCAAGGGGATTCTCATGCGGCAGTCGGGACTGGATGAAGAGACGGCCTACCTGAAGCTGCAAAAGACGGCGCGGAATGAAAACCGCAAACTGGTGGAAGTGGCACGAGGGATCATCACGGCGGAACAGGTCCGCCGCTCAGGCGGAAAGCCCCCCCCGCCGCGTGGACAGAGTCGACCATGACGCTCGCGAGTGAGTGACCGGCTTCCCCCTTGACCGTTCCTGCAACTTACCGTTAGTCTCACGCATCTTATCCCGAAAGCGAGACGCTACGTATGGAAAACGTCGTTATCATAGGATCTGGATGCGCAGGTTGGACGGCGGCGCTATACACCGCCCGAGCGGATTTGAAGCCTGTCGTCCTAACGGGCAAATTACCCGGCGGTCTGCTGACAAGCACCAGCGTTGTGGAGAACTACCCTGGATTTCCCGAAGGAGTCGATGGGACCGATCTCATGATGCAAATGCAGAAACAGGCGGAGCGCTTTGGCACGCAAACTCGCTACGGCGTTATCGTCACGAAGGTGGATTTCAGCCGCGCGCCCTTCCAACTGTGGTTGGATGAGGAACACGTTGAGACGCGGAGCGTGATTATTGCGACGGGCTCATCGCATCGTCGTTTGGGTTTGAAGAACGAGGAGCTTCTCGAACGCAAGGGACTGACCTTTTGCGCCACATGCGATGGTGCCCTACCGATGTTTCGCAACAAAGAGCTGGTTGTTGTGGGCGGGGGCGACTCGGCCTGCGAAGAGGCGATTTATCTCACGCATTTCGCTTCGAAGGTGTACTTGGTGCATCGGCGAGACCAGCTTCGCGCATCGAAGATCATGGCGGACCGGGCCCTGGCCAATCCAAAGATTCAACCGGTTTGGGACTCTGTGCTGACGGATGTGTACGATGTGAGCAAGGACACGGTGACGGGCGTTCAATTGAAAAACCTCAGGACGAGTGCCACGTCGGACCTGGCCTGCGCGGGTGTATTTGTCGCGATCGGTCACGAGCCGACCACGGGGCTGTTTCGCGGGCAGATCGAAATGGATCCCGAGGGATATATCCTTTGCCGCAAGGGGACGTATACGAGCGTGCCGGGAGTGTTTGCCGCGGGTGATTGCGTGGATCGCGTGTACCGCCAGGCGATCACGGCTGCAGGCAGCGGTTGTGCGGCGGCCATCGACGCGGAGCGTTATCTTGCCGCTCATCACGGCTGAGCGACGCGCCGGGGTAGAAAGTCTACGATTCCGCGGCCTCGATAATCTTGATGAACGTCGCGGAATCAGGGGCATCCAGCAGCCGCTGACGGAGTTCATCCTGACGCAGGAGTCGGGCAAGCGTGCCGACGACGCGCAGGTAATCCGTGACCATCTGCTTCGGGGTGCCAATCAGAAAGATCAATCGTACGGGTTGGCCATCCTTGGCTTCGAAGTCGACTCCCTGGCGGCTGCGCCCGACAGCGATGAGGATGTCCGAGCACTGGTCGGTGCGGGCGTGAGGGATGGCGACGTCGTGTCCCAAGGCGGTATTACTGACCCGCTCGCGCTGCAGGATTTCATTGAAAAACGCCTCAAAATCACCCACGCACTTGCTTTGGGCCAGCAGCTCAGCCACCTCCCGAAGCGCAGGAATCTTCTGCTGGCTGTGCAACTCCAGCTGGATCGCATCGGGGCTCAGCAACGACGTGATTTTCGATGGCGAAGCTTTGGGTCCGTTAGACATTGGCTCCACTCCATTTCAATTTCTCTCGTAACACTTCAAAATACGAATGCTTTCGCGGCGTGACCAACTGCACGGTCCGCGGGGAGCGCCGCACCTCGACCTCGTCACCCACTTCCATCCGCAATTGCACCTGGCCATCGACCGTCAACAACAACTCGGCCGCCGCATCGGCCACCTGACAACGAATGACGGAGTTCTCCCCCGCAACAACCGAGCGATTGCTCAACGCGTGGGGACAAATGGGCGTGATAATCAGTGCCCGTGACGTCGGCACCAAGATTGGCCCCCCCGCGCTCAAGGAATATGCCGTTGAGCCCGTTGCCGTGGCGAATATCATGCCGTCGCACACGTATTCTGTCAACAACTCGCTGTCGACGAAGATCCGCAACCGGACGATGCGGGAGAGTGCCCCGCGCGAAACGACGACGTCATTGAGCGCGCGATGGGTGACGCGACGTTTACCCTTGCGGACGAGCGTGGTCTGCAGGGTGTGGCGCGGGCTGACTTCGTATTGTCCGTGGAGGATTTCCCGTACGGGTCCCCGAAGTCGGTTGCCGTGGATGCTGGTCAGGAAGCCGAGGTTGCCAAGATTCACTCCGAGAATCGGCGTGGCGGGCCCTTCAAGTTCACGGGCCACACGCAAAATCGTGCCATCGCCACCGAGGACAATCACCATGCTGGCAACCCGACCGATGTCGCGCAACGAGCGGGCGAGTTTCGGTTCGCGCGCGAGGACCGCCGCTTCGCGTTCCAGCAGCACGGTCACCTCATGGTTCCGAAGCACTTCCAACAGTTCCGACAGCCGGCGCCGGGCGTCCGGTTTGCCCGAGTGCACAACAATGCCGACGGTTCTGGGAGCGCGCGGTTTCACGATGTGCGCAGAACGATCAGGAATTCCTTGTTGCCAGCGGGACCGAGCAAGGGTGACTCTGTCACTCCCAACAGAGTCAGCCCCAATGTCTGAATGGCGAATGCTTCAATCATGCTGATCACAGCCTCGTGCACGCGCGAGTCTCTCACAACGCCGCCACGTTTCACGAGCTTTTTTCCAGCTTCGAATTGCGGTTTGATGAGGGCGACGATTGTGCCGCCGGCGGGTTTCAACAATGCGACGGCCGCCGGCAGCACCTTGGTCAGCGAGATGAACGAGACATCGATCGTCACGAGGTCGACGTGGTCGCCCAGGCCGTCGGGGGTCACATGACGCGCGTTCTGTTTGTCGTGCACAATCACGCGTGAATTCTGGCGGAGTTTCCAGTCGAGCTGGCCTTTGCCGACGTCGACGGCATGGACGCGCGCTGCGCCGCGCTGCAATAGACAGTCCGTAAAGCCGCCGGTGGATGCGCCGAGATCTGCGCAGACAAGACCGTCGCATGAGATGTGGAAGCGGTCGAGGGCTGCTTCGAGCTTATGGCCGCCACGGCTGACATATTTCTCAGCCGCATCGACGCTCAGGGGGGTCTGTTCGTCCACCATCTCGCTGGGTTTGTGAGCGAGCTGGCCGTTGACGCGCACCGCGCCGGCGAGGACGAGGCGTTTGGCTTTTTCTCGGGTCTCGCAGAGGCCGCGAGCGACAAGTTGAGTATCGAGCCGTGCGCGCATGCGACGAGGCACGAAGTTTATATCGTACCGACCAACCAGAGTTACGCTGTTCGAGCGGTCGCGCCCAGGACACGAAACTGCGGCTGTTTCGTCCGCTCGGTCGAAGCGTCGTGCAACAAATCTCTCACTTTGGCGAGAGCGGTCTTCGAGTTCAGGCCGTACTTGTCCTGGAGGTCCTTATTGCTGGTGGCGTGCTCGATGAAGCTGTCGGGCCAACCAATCCGAGCAACGGGGGTCGCAATCCGCAGATCATCGAGCGTCTCCAGCACGGCGCTGCCGTACCCGCCCATCAGGACATGGTCCTCGATCGTGCACATGACCTTGCAGATGCGTCCGTATTTCTCGACGATATCGCGGTCGATGGGCTTGGAGAATCGAGCGTTAATGATGGCCACGGACAGACCTTCCGCCTGGAGGGCAGAGGCGGTTTCCTGGGCCATCTTCGAGACGGCGCCATAGAAGAATATCGCGACATCGGTCCCGTGCTGAAGAACCTCCGCTTTGCCGAGCGGGATGATGGACGGACGCTCCTTGATCGGTATGCCCTCGCCAGCGCCGCGCGGGTAGCGGACGAAAATCGGGCCGTGATGTTGCAGGGCGGTCCAGAGCATGTCGACCAACTCATCTTCGTTGCTGGGCGCCATCAGAATGGCGCGCGGTACGCAACGGGCATAGGCGATATCAAACACGCCGTGGTGCGTGGGGCCGTCGTTAACGGACAAGCCGGCGCGATCCATCGCGAAAATGACATCGAGGTTTTGCAGGGCGACATCGTGGATGATGCAGTCGTAGGCGCGTTGCAGGAAGGTGGAGTAGATGGCGCAGACGGGATGATATCCCATGGTGGCCATACCGGCCGCAAAAATGACCGCGTGCTCCTCGGCGATGCCAACGTCGAAATAGCGGTCCGGCCTGGCCTTTTGGAGCTTGCCAAGGCTCGTGCCGCTGGGCATGGCGGCGGTGATGCCAACCAGTTTGCTGTTTACGTCGCAGAATCGGACGAGAGCTTCCGCAAATACGTCCTGATAGTTTGGCGGCGCACCCTCTCGTTTCGCGGGCGACTTGCCCGTGGCAATGTCGAAGGGGCCGCATCCGTGGAAAGTCTGCGGGTCCTCGAGCGCTTTCTCGTAGCCTTTGCCCTTCTTGGTGAGAATGTGAATGATGACGGGCGCGTCCTGTTTTTTCGCCCACTGCAGGGTGTCGATGAGAAGGCCGGTATTATGTCCATCCATCGGCCCGATGTAGCGCAGGCCGAACTCCTCGAAGAGCAGGCTGGGGACGATCATGCCTTTGACGGCTTCCTCGACCCTGTGGCCGATCTGGGTCAACTCCGCGCCACGCGGCAAACGACCGAGGAAATGTTCCATGCGCTTGTGGGCAGCGGCGTAGGACGGATGGCGGACGAGGCGGTTCAGGTACTCGGAGATGGCGCCGACGTTCTTGGCGATACTCCATTCGTTGTCGTTCAAAATCACGATCAGACGCTTGGTAGACGTCTTGATGTTGTTGAGGGCCTCGTAGGTGATGCCATTGGTGAGCGCGGCGTCACCGGCGATGCAGACCACGTGCTCGTCGGTTCGGGCGTGGTCGCGGGCGGCGGCCATGCCAAGGGCGGCCGAGAGCGCGGTGCCCGCATGACCGGCCCCGAAGCAGTCGTAGGGGCTTTCGGACCGGAAGGCAAATCCCATCGGACCGCCGGACTGGCGGATCTTGTGGAAGTTCTCGCGGCGACCCGTGAGCAGCTTGTGGACATACACCTGATGGCTGACATCCCAGACGAAACGGTCTTTGGGGGATTCGAAGACGCGGTGTAGCGCGAGCGTCAATTCGACGACGCCCAAATTCGGGCCGAGATGACCGCCGTTCTTGCTGAGCACGGTAATCAACTCGTCGCGGATTTCCTGCGCCAGAACCTGAAGTTGATCCAGCGTCAACAACTTCACGTCTGCTGGCGAGTTAATCATGTCAAGATAACGTCCCATCGTACACTCCTTGTGGCTTAGAACAGCTTGCCCCCTTCATCTTCGGGTGTTTCGTCTTCGCTATCAGCTGCCTCGGTTTCGAACGGCTCGAGCACGACCGAGCCATCGGCCTTCTTCGTCAGGATCTCGATTTTCTTTTCGGCTTCCTCGAGCTTCTGACTGCAGAATCGGACGAGACGGGTTCCTTCCTCATATTTCTTGAGGATGTCTTCGAGCGGCAATTCGGCTGCCTCCATATCGGCGACGATTTTCTCGAGCCGGGCAATGGCCTGCTCAAACGTTAGCCCGTTCCTGTCGAGAACGGGCTCAGCACCCTTTTTCTTACTTTTGGTCATGCGTCCAGTTGAGAAGATACCACAGAGTCGAACGTCCCATCAAGCACCTTGGTCGAAATGGTAGTGCCTGGCTGGACGGCTGTTACGCTGCGGACGACGCCTCCGGTCGCGGGAACGACGGTGATGCTGTAACCGCGCTGTAACGTGGAATTGGGGCTGAGGAGTTCGAGACGTGTGCCGGCCTGGCTCAGGCGATGGCGGACAGTCTGGAGGCGCTGCGCCCAGGCGCTTCGGAGCTGGCGGTCGTCGGCGGCGAGGCGTTGCCGCCAGTTCGCCAGCATCGCTTGCGGGCCGAGGACGCGGAATTTCTGAGAGGCGGTTTCCCATCGCGCCCGGTGTGCTGCGACGGTCGCGCCCGGGGCGCGGCGGAGCCGATGGGCATAGTCATCGAGCTGCTGCTGGTATCGTCGGATGGTCTCGGTGGGGCGGCGGAACACGTAGCTGGACGCGAGGGCGGAGAAGCGCTGGCGGGCCTCGGCGAGTTGCAACCGCAGGTCCTTTTGCAGGCGTGTCTGATACTGGGCGAGCTGACGGACGAATTCGTCCTTGGCTTTCACGACGAGTTCGGCCGCGGCGCTGGGCGTCGGCGCGCGCAGATCGGCGACGAAATCGGAGATGGTAAAGTCGATTTCGTGGCCGACGGCGGAGATGGTGGGGATTGCCGAGCGGGCGAGCGCGCGGGCGACGACTTCTTCATTGAAAGCCCACAAATCCTCAAGCGAGCCGCCACCGCGGGTAACGACGATGACGTCAAGAGTGAGCGCGCGGGATGCGTGGAGGATGTTGAGTTCGTCGATGGCCTCGGCGATTTCCTTGCCGGCGCCGTCGCCCTGAACGCGGACGGGGCTGATGATGATGCGCACGTTTGGGAAACGGCGGCTAATGATATTCAGGAAGTCGCGGATGGCGGCGCCGGTAGGGGACGTCACGAGGGCGATGTGCTGTGGCAGCGCGGGCACGGGCTTTTTGCGGGCCGCATCGAACAAGCCTTCCTTCGCGAGGCGCTGTTTGAGTTCCTCGAACGCGAGTTGCAGAGCGCCGAGACCTTTGGGCAGGAGTTGGCGGGCGACGAGCTGATATTGTCCGCTCCGTTCGTAGACGCTGACGTCGCCGAAAGCGATGACTTGCAGGCCATCTTTGATCGCGAACCCGACTTTGGCGGCGATGCCACGGAAGACCACCACGGCGAGTTGGGCGTTTGGGTCTTTCAGGGTGAAGTAGACGTGTCCTGACGTTGGCGAACGCAGATTGGAAATCTCGCCTTCGACCCAGACGGCGGGAAACTTTTCTTCGAGCAGGTCTTTGACGCGACGGGTCAGGTCGGTGACGCTGAGGACCTGTGCGGGGGACGTTGGCATGGTCTGTCAGCTAAGATGCGATTTGACACGCGAGAGATTTTGCCGGGCGAGGTTCCAGTAAAAGTCGTCGGTGACCCAGGCGTGGGGCATCGCGAGCGCTTTTTCCAGGTTGTCGTTGGCTTGTCGCCAGTGATGGGCCGAGGCAAGGGTAATGCCGAGTTCGACCCGGTGGGCGACGACTTTGGGACCGAATTGGGCAGCTTGCTCCAAATCGTGGACAGCATCATCGATGGTAGCGGAGGGCAACTTGCCGTAGATCAGTTCAGC
The DNA here is from genome assembly GCA_035501175.1 of Verrucomicrobiia bacterium. GTDB lineage: Bacteria > Verrucomicrobiota > Verrucomicrobiia > Palsa-1439 > Palsa-1439 > Palsa-1439. The sequence continues at coordinate 282,966 of DATJWQ010000095.1, forward strand.
GAACTTGCGCAGGAACCAGTTGAGTTCGACCATTTCGCGATTCCAAACGCCGAGGACATGCCAGGCGAGGTCCTCCTTGTCGTCGCGATGGATGGCGCGTTCGGCTTCTTCTTTTACTTCGCTGGCAAGAGAGACCTTGCGTTTGCCGCCCTCGTACAGCGCGAGTTTGCCCACGGAAACGGCCAGATACGCGTGGCCTTTGGAATCGTGGGGATTGAGTTTCACGGCGGCGCGGCTTAAATCCACAGCTTCCACGCAGCATTGCTTCTGTTGTGTCGCATCGGTCGAGAGAATGCTCGTGTCGACCAGCGCGCGGGCAAGTTTCCATGTGGCTTCGTAATCGTCGGGTGATTTGACATGGGCGGCGCGGTACGCCTTCAGAGCGGACGGCAGATCGAATCGCGCGAGAGAGGCGTCGCCTGCCGCAACATCGTCCTGCGCGTGAGTTCCTGCGACGATCCCAAAAAGGCAAAGAGCCAGCCACAGGCTACGGCTCATAATCATCCGCGGGAAACTCCGGCTTCATGATCGGCTTGTAGCCGTGAGGAAAGGGCACCGGAAATGTCACGACATCGTAGACGCCGGTCACCTCGCGGCCGAACCAGCGGGCAAAGCCCTTGCCCACGCCGTAGGTGACACCGGCGCCGCCGCCATGTTCCGCAGTGGCCTTGGTAATCTGATTGGGTACTTCCACGATGCCAAAGAGGACGTTGGCGAAGCCGCGGCAGAGTTTTCGGAGAGCATTCTGGCCGCGCGGGGCGTCCTCCTGGGTTTGTGCCATCGCACACACGGGAAAGAGGAGGGCAACGATCATCAATAGACCGAGCAGTTTGGCTTTCATGGCCCGATTATAGCCGGGGCGCCGCAGCACTTCAATTTGTTTCCCGTGTGACCCGAAGGCCATGGGGTATGCGGGGCCGAAGCGCAAGAAAACACTTGCGCCCGGTGACGCTGCGAAACGCCGCGAAGCTAGTACTTGACAGGGCTACAAGCCGAAGTATAGTGGGAAATCGGGAGGGCGTGAACATGAAGCTGAGATTTTTGCTGCTGATTGCAGTTCTTATGGGTTGGGTTGCGGGTCGGGTCGTTGCTGATGATGACATTGCCATCTTCAGACGGGTGGCTGTGTTGTCCGCTACGACCAATGCGCCTGCGGGCGCAACGGGGTTGGCGACATTCTACCCGGATATTTGGGCGACACCGAACAGCACCGCGTTTCCGGGCATGAACGCGCCGGTGCTGCATGTGACGACGGAAGGACTCACGACCGGCACGTACTCGGTCGTTGTGACGGATGGGGAGACCAATAGCTACACGCTGGGCACATTCGATGTCACGACCGTGACGAATTACCCGCCGCCTGTGGGACGCGGGCGAGCCGAGCCGATGTGGGTGCGGCTCGTGGACATTGGCGGCGGCAACTTCGATCTGCCGACCGGTCTGGCTTCAAGCAATGTAGTTGGCATTTCCATTTCCGACACGAACGACGTGGTGGATATGACCGGGACGTTCGAGGGCCCGCCGCCTCCGCCGCCGTGTGGGGTGCGCGAGGACGCGACGCTCTCCGCGACTACAAATGCGCCGGCTGACGCCTCCGGTTATGCGCAGTTGTTCTCGGGGCCGTGCTTCCTGCCGCTCGGGTGCGGGAATATTGAGCCGCCGATCTTTGCGCCGACGATACATCTGACGACCGACGGACTGCTTGGCGGGACGTACACCGTGAGCATTACCGACACGGCGACCAACACATACGATCTCGGGACGCTGACGATCGAGACGATCACGAACCCGGTCTGCACGTCGACCGTGGTTACCACACCGCCGCCACCGATGGTGATCCTGGTCGGGAGCGGAACGTTTGCGTTGCCCCCGGGATTGAATCCGACCAATGTGGTTGGCATCTCGGTTTCCGACTCGAACGATGTCGTGGATTTGTCGGGGATGTTCGGGGCACAGCCGCCGCCACCGCGTCGGATCAGCGAGTTTATTGTGCTGGCGGACACCACGAACTCACCGAGCGGAGCAATGGGGCGCGCGGCGATGGTGGGTGAGATCAGCAGCAGCACCAACACGGTGACGGTCAACGTGGAAACGCTCGGATTGCTGGCGGGAACATACACGACGAGCATTGCCGACCAGACCGGGACGAACTTCTTTACGCTGGGCGCGTTTGACGTGGGTGTGAGGTCGAACGTGTTCTGTGTCGGCAGAGGCCGGACGACGCTCGTGTCGAACACGGTGGGCGGGGCGAGCTTCCCGTTGCCGGATGGATTGGACCCAACGAACGTCACCATCATCTCGATCAGTGACACCAACGGGCTGGCCGATCTCACAGGCGACTTCACCAATGCCGTGCATCGGGTCCCGTGCGTCTTCGACGCGCTGATTCCGCTGGCACCGGGTCCAGTGTGCACCAATCTCGTGGGTAGCGCGCGGTTGTATCTGTGCGTCACCAAGGGCAAATCGCGCGGCGGACTGTCACTTGTTGCGACGGGCTGCCCCGCTTCGGCCGCGTTGCGTCTGTTCGTGAATGGCTCGGAGGTCGGCACCATCAAGTGCGATCGGCGCGGACGGGTGACGATCAACAAGCTGCCCAAGGGCACCGACTTGATGAGTCTGTCGACGATTGCTGCGGAAGATGCGGACGGTAACGTTGCGTTCAGCGCGAGCTTCTAGCTGTCGCCATCTCACGGCGTTTACCGCCGCGGGACAGACGGTGGGAGCGTGTACACGAAGAGTGTGTTGGCGATGCGCGTGGTGGGCTGGTGATGCTCGCACAACCAGTCATACTCGGGTGCCATCAGGCGCGTCGCGGAGATCACCAGGTAGCCGTCCCGCAGATGAGGCACGTCGGGCGGTTTGACGAACTCCACCGGAATGCGCAGATGGCGGAGTGCTGCGCCGGTGCCGAAATAATCGATGTAAACATGCGAAATGTGCCGCGCCTCGAGCCATTGCTGTAATGCCCGGCCGTTCTGGCCCCAATCGTAATTCGAGTCAATCAGGTAATCTTGGCCGCGGGAGGGGCCGCCGACGAGTTCGTTGAAGTACGCGATGTAATCGGAACGGGCGGCGAATGTCGTTGCCGCCAGCCAAGCGACGAGTACCCAGCCAAAAATCTGTTCGCGTTTCCGCCCGCGCGCGCATTCCACTCCCGCCACGACAGCGAGAAGCGGATAAATCGGCAGGACGTGACGAATCCCGATATCAGCCCGGCTGGTCATTGCGCAGGCCAGGTACGCGGCGGCAGCGAGCGGCGGGACCGCTTCGCCAAAAGTCGACCGCCGGATTCGCCAAACGGCCATCGCGACGGTTGCGAATGTCAGGACGAGCAACGCCAGCGGCGTTTTCACGAGGATGGCCACGAGGTAATAGTACCACCAACCTTTGTCCGACCAGGTTCCGAGCAGATAGGCGTGATGGCCGTTGACGACATGCAGCAGCATGATCGCCAGGCCTTTGAAGTAGTCGCGCGGGACCAACACGCATCGCAGTTGCATGAACCAGGAGGGAACGTGAAGCCGTTGGGCGTCGGCAGCGGATAGCGGCGGCGCGGGCGACCAGCGGAACAGATACATCGCCAGGACCGCTGCCCAGGCCACGACACCAATCAGAAGCAGATTCAGAAAGAGATTCCCGTAACGACCTGACGCGAACTGACGACCTTGCTTCCACCACGCGAGAAGTATGAGGACAGCGAAGATTGGGATCAGAATAATGGCTGTGTATTTTGTCAGGAGGGCGGCACCAAACGCAACGCCCGCAGCCAGCGCAGTTCGGGGACGGGGCGTTATGAGAAACCTTGAAAACATCCAGACCGACACCGTCAACATCAGCGCGATGCCGGGGTCGGTGATGATCAGGTGACCATACGCGAGGGCGAGAGGGTTGAAGCACCACGCCGCCGCCGCCAACAGGCCGCCCGTCGCAGTGCTGATCGATTTGGCCCACAGAAAGACTGTCAGACCGGTGGCGAGCACGACCAGAGCCTGCATGAAGCGTCCCCAGAAAAGCAGCATGTCGGTAGCATTGCCGTCGTCGAAGAGCACCTTGTAGCCGAACAAGCCTGTCTCCATGGCGGCGTAATGGTAGAAACCTTCGGACGGCGTGAGCGCCTCCGCGCCGGATTGCATTTGAAAATCCCACGGCTCCGTCATCTGCGACGAAATCGTGTCGTTGGTTGGGCTGAAAAGCGACTGGGCGTCGGCCGGCACGTTTACGTGCAGAAACAGCAGGGGCAAGCCGCTCCAGAGTTGGAGGAGGGGGGGATGCTCGACGTTGAGATAGTAGCGATGGCCCAGCCAGTAGGAATAACCTGCGCCGAGGAACGCTGGTTCGTCATTCGTGGCCGTGTCGTCGCGCATTCGCGGCCACATCAAGGCCAGCGCGGCGCTGAGAATGAGGATGAGCGCAACCCATGGGAGCCGGCGACGAATCATGGCGCACTTGGTAGGGCATGCGGGTGGATGAGTCCAGATTTTTCGTGATTTTTGCGGGAAACGGCCTTACAACGTGCATTCCTATGAAAATCGTTGTGGCATATTCCGGCGGGCTCGACACCTCGGTCATTTTGCACTGGTTGAAGGAAACCTATCGCTGCGAGGTGGTGGCTTTCTGCGCTGACATCGGTCAGGAAGAGGAGCTCAAGGGACTCGACAAGAAGGCCGAGGCGACGGGCGCGAGCAAGTTCTACGCGGTTGATCTCGTCGACGAATTCGCGCGCGATTTCATTTTCCCGATGGTTCAGGCGGGGGCGATCTACGAGAATCAGTATTACCTCGGCACGAGCATTGCGCGGCCGCTGATTGCCAAGGCGCAGGTCGAGATTGCGCGCAAGGAACATGCCGACACGGTGGCCCACGGCGCGACGGGGAAAGGGAACGACCAGTGCCGGTTCGAGCTGACCTACGCTGCGCTTGCGCCGGAATTGAAGATTATCGCGCCATGGCGATTGCCCGAGTATCACAATCGATTCAAGGGGCGGACCGAGATGCTGGCGTACTGTGCGGAGAGGGGAATCAAGGTTCAAGCGAGCGCGAAGAAGCCCTACTCGATGGACCGGAATCTCCTGCATATTTCGTTTGAGAGCGGGATTCTCGAAGACCCCTGGGTCGAGCCGCCGAAGGACATGTTCAAACTCACCGTTGCTCCTGAGGATGCGCCGAACACGCCCGAGTACGTCGAGCTCGATTTCGTGTCGGGCAATTGCGTTGCCGTCAACGGCAAGAAGCTGTCGCCGGCGAACGTGCTACGGACCCTCAACAAGCTTGGCGGCAAACATGGCATCGGCCGGGTTGATCTCGTCGAGAACCGGTTTGTCGGGATGAAATCGCGGGGCGTATACGAAACCCCGGGCGGGACGATTCTGCATTTCGCCCATCGACAGATTGAGACATTGACGATGGATCGGGAAGTCATGCACCTGCGAGATTCGCTGATTCCGCGCTACGCCGAACTCGTTTATTACGGATTCTGGTTCAGTCCCGAGCGGGAGGCGTTGCAGGCATTCGTCACCGAGAGCCAGAAGAATGTCACCGGCACGGTGCGATTGAAGCTCTACAAGGGCAACGTCGTTACGGTGGGCCGAAAGAGTCCCGTATCGTTGTACAATCCGTACATCGCCACGATGGAAGCCGACAAAGGCGCTTACAATCAGACCGACGCCACCGGTTTCATCCGGTTGAATGCATTGCGGCTCCGAACACGGGCGGCGGTGATGAAGAACGCGAAACGGAAGTAACTGTTTTCTTCAACGCTCGCGTTCACAAAACAGTTTGCGGGTGGAGGCGTGTCTGCTACGATTGGGGCCGAGGTTCCGGTCGAATGGACCAGTCCCAGAGCAGAACGATCCGTTACGCGGTTGCTGGACTTTGTGGCCTTGCGCTCCTCCTACTCCTCGGTTGGCTTGTCGTGCGCGAACCTGCGCCCACGTCGAACGAATCGGTCGCGGTCGCCGTTGTAGCGCCCCCGTTCGCACCCGACGCGGATGCCTCACGCGAAACGCCCACCAATCAGACCGCCGAGGCGATTACCAACGTGGCCACAATCTACCGGCAGGCCTTCGCGCTCTTCGACGCACTCTCGATGGAAGAGAAGGAGCTGACGTTGGATTGGCGAACGAATGTCGATGCGTCGGCGGCGGCGGAACTGTGCGGCAACCTGAAACCCATTGTCGCGCTCGCGCATCAGGCAGTGGCAGTCACGAACTGCGATTGGGGAATGGACGCGGCGACGCTTGACACCAACTCCGTACAGATTGGCACTTTCCAAGTGAGCGCGCGCGCGCTCGAAGTGATGCACACGGCCGAGCAAGCTCGCTCACTGGCCCGAATGATGGTGTGGAACGCCGCCCACTGCCGGGAGGGCGACAGCGTCGGGTTGGGAGACGATCTTGCGGCCACGCTACGGCTTGGTCAGAGCCTGTCGCATGGCTTCTCGGGTGGCTTCCTCGGATACCTTACAGACGGAGCGATCGAGCGGCTGGCAATAGCGTATCTGGCTGACACGGCAGGCGCGTTACCTGATGAGGTTGCGGCCCGATTGAAGCAACTGTTTGACGACGAGCAATATGAGGGATCGTTCTACAGCGCGTTGGACTCAGACATACGAATGAGAAGGCAGGGTGCCGACAGAATTGCGGCCATGTCGCCGGAGGAGGCCAAGAAGGCTCTCCAGCAGCGTTGGGGTGAGGGTCCGGTTCCGCCGACGTTCCAAGCGCAATTCGTCGCGGCGGAGCGGCAATTCGCCGAGTTGGAGGGCGAGTATGCTCAGGCGTTGACCTTGCCGGAGGCACAATATCAGGCTTGGCTTGACAAGCTGCATACGATGGAGCAGGCAGATACAGTTCTTGCCTCGGAGTGGTCAGATCTGGACAGAATCACGGACGAGGCGCGAGCTGTTGTCGTGCAGCGCGCCATGGTTGTGGCCGGGCTGGCGGTGGTGCAGGATGGGCCGGACGCGCTCGCATCACATCCTGACCCTGCCACCGGCCAGCCATTTACGTATACGGAAACCACCGATGGCTTCGCGCTCGAATCGACTTTTCAACTCAATGGGAAATCGGTGAAGTTATCGTTCAAGTAAATGGCGCGTCCGTCGTTCCCAGATTCGCTTCATTTCCCGACTCAAATCGTGCCTGCCATGTGGGCGTGTAGCGTTTTCGTCGCCGCCTGTTTCTTGGTTCATTTGATCGGCACAAACGCGACGCAGGAGGGCAGCGAGACCTCGATGGACTGGCCGGTGGCGGGTCGATGCGGAAGAGGACGACCGTGTTGGAATCCTGATTGGCGATGAGGAGGAATCGGCCCGGAGGCGGTCTGGACCGCGACGACTTGTTTCACCTCCAACCGGTTCGATGACCTTGGAACCTTGTAACGATCAATTGGACGGCATCCGGCGGAAGGCGGGGCTGAGATATTCATTGAGATACTTCCATTCGCCATCGACTTTCTTGAGCACCATCATCGCGTCACCTTGCTGAATTGCTCCGTTGCTCGCCTGTACCTGGAAATTCACTTGCATCAGTACCTCATCATCCGCCAGAGGGAATTGATTGAGAATCTGGAGTCCCGCCATGATTTTCGACTCGTCAATCAGACGTTTGGATCGCTCCTCCTCCGAGGTCTGGCCGAACTTGTTGAGATGGGATTTGACCGTGGCATTGGTCTCTTCCGGGTCGACACTGCCCAGAAACGTCTGAACATCGCCGACGCTCTTGGCCCACACCATTGACCGAACTGCGGCTTTCGGGGAGGCGTATCCGGCGAACTTCGAGGATTCCCGCGAAACCAGGTTGGTCGAAAACGTCGGCGACTTCTGCTTTTCGGCGTCCTGACGGGCTTGAGCCTGTTGTCGCCGGTCGTCGGCTTGCTGGCGATCGGGGGGGATTCCCCGATCAAATTGCGGCAGCGGGCTGCTTCTCGACGAGGTCGTTTACGACTTCGGTGACCTGGGCGATGTTGAAGGGCTTGCTGAGCCAGCGGTTGCCGGTTTCCTGGAAGAACGCCTGGGTGTCGGGGCTGACGGTATCGCCGGTGACGAAAATGATGCGGTGGGCCTGGGTTTCATTTTGCCGCTTCAAGGTTTCGAACATCTTACGGCCGTCCATGCCGGGCATGCGGATATCGGAGATGACCACGTCGTAGGACCGTTCCGACAGGCGGGTGAGTGCTTCCTCGCCATTGGTGGCGATGGTGACCGCAAACCCTTTGCGGGTCAGGACCCGGTTAAGCAAGGAAGTGACGCCCGGTTCGTCGTCGACGACGAGCACCGTGCGGCTGGCCGGCTCTTCGGCGGCTGGCGACACATCGGGTGGGAGTCGTTCCGGCATGCCCGAGACAGGGCAGGCGACCACGGGCAGCTCGATGGTGAATTTCGCTCCGCCCATCGGCTGGTTTTCGACGAGGATCTTGCCGCGGTGTTCCTGGATGATGGTATTGGTGATGGTGAGGCCGAGGCCGGTGCCTTTTCCGAGCGGCTTGGTGGTGAAGAAGGGATCAAAAATCTTTCCGACAACGTCGGGCGGGATGCCCGGGCCGTTATCGGCCACGATCAGCCGGATGTAATTGCCATTCTCCTGGGTGGCGACGGTCAAGGTGCGGGAATTTGTCCGGTTGCCGAGGGCGTGGACGGCATTGTTGATGAGATTGACGATCACCTGTTCGATCTGGCCGGGGTCCACCATGGTGGCCGGCAGCTTGGCGTCGAGGTGTTGTTCGAGATGGACGTTCGCGGCGCGCAAGTTGACTTCCTGGGTCTCGAGGACGCTGGCGACGAGGCGGTTGAGATCGACGACTTTCTTTTGGGGCTCGGTGGGACGGGCGAACGACAGCAGATCACGGACGATGCGGGAGGCGCGGTCGCTTTCGTGGTGGATGCGCTCGATATCCTGGCGGGTCTCGGGGTCCAGACTGCTTTTTTCGGCGAGCACCTGCGCATAGCCGATGACAACGGCTAGCGGATTGTTCAATTCATGGGCGACGCCCGCGATCAACTGGCCGAGGGCGGAAAGCTTTTCTGCCCGGCGCAACTGTTCGCCGGCTTTCTTGCGCTCGCTGACATCCGTGACGTTGACCTGCAGGGCCAATCGTTGCCGCCATTGCACGAGGCTTGCGTCACCTTCACAGTTCACGATGGTCCCGTCACCGCGCGTAATCGGCACTTCGTTGAACGGGCGGAACACGGCATTGAAGAGTTTAATCCCGTCCATCTGGGCCGAGGTGGCCTCGACGGATTGGAGGGAGGGACAGATATCGATGAATGCACGTCCGACGAGGTCGAGGATCGAGCGTTTGGTCAGACGCAGGGCCGACGTATTGGCTTCGAGGATGCGATAGCTGGCGAGATCGATGACGAAGATGGCATCCGAGGCGGAATCGAACAGGACCCGGTAGTTTTGCTCGGCGATGGCGACTTCGCGTTCCACGATCATGCCGACGACGATCATGATGGTCAGCACAGCGGTTGCCAGGTAGCCGAACGTGGTGAGCAGCCGCGAGCCCTCGCTGAGTGGATAGAGGAGCAGGTGGAGTCCCCACAGCAGGAAGCCAATGCCGAGGATCGTCGCGCCATGATACATCTTTCGGCGAAGCAGATAGGCGACGCCGGTATATACTCCCGCGGCGGCCAACAGAATGAACACGGGCATCGTGATCCAAAATCGGTCCTGGACCTTGTAGGCGGCGACCGCGCTCCAGACGACGAGCATGCCCGTACCGAACTGGAGTTCGCGCAGGCTGCGCGGATGGCCGGCGAGATAAAAACTTCCCCAGAACATGTACAGCGCGCTGAGTCCGATGCAGGTGCGACGCATCATCACCAGCAGGGGGAACTGGGGCGATTCCTCCAGACCAATCGCGGCGGCCAGATAGCCGGCATAACACATCCAGGCAACAGTCCACAGGCTGAAGTACGGGCGTTTGGCGCGGTGGTTGAGATAGGCAAAGAGGGCGAGCACCATGCCGATGCTCATGAGCGCGAGGATCAAGACCGCATTGGTCCACTCGATGGGAAACACGGAATCGAAATCGTGGAGAATGCCCTGCAGCTTCGCAGCTGATCTTCCCAGGTTTTGTCCAACCGCGGCGATTTGAACGGCGATGGTCATCACATTTCATCTTATTAACGTGCAGGATTTATGCCATGAGACTGTGCGGAGGTCCGACAATGTAACATCAAAATGGGGCAGCATAAGTGCTTCCGAATGAGTGAAATCGCGCGCTTCAGACAACTCATTCCAGCCTCTTAGGACGTTCGAACGAACAGAACACAGGTGGGCATGGAGATTTCGAGTTGTTGGCCTG
>DATJWQ010000096.1:0-151551 GCA_035501175.1 Verrucomicrobiia bacterium
GCGGAGAGGCCCCGCAAGGAATCGAGCACTGGAAGGGGAGGGTATCACATGAAACATCCTTCTCGCGACCAATTAAGAGACGCGCGGGATCAGTTTGCCTCGCTTATCGAGCGACAAGCGGCTGAACGGGACTTTCAGAAACTCTTTACACGGTGTCCGTACATACTCTCGCAATCCCTCCCCCTGCGCCTTTTTCCCATGGACATTCTGCCAATGGGAACACCGGGCAAGAGCGAGCCTGACTTTATTTTCTTCCCGGGATCACCGAGGTCGTCCGGACAATACGGCGTTATCGAGATTAAGCGTCCGGACTCAATCATTGCGACTTTAACTAGAAAGAACCTCGTTACGCTAAGTCGTGATGCAGAAACGGCTATTGCCCAGTCAGAACAATACTTGCACGATTTCCCAAACACGACTTTGCTGAGGCCCTTCCATACTATCGTGCTTGGAAACAGAGGGCACATTTTTGTGGTAATGGGATTGAGCGAGCAAATATACCCAATTGTTGCAGATGAGATGCTGAATCAGCAGATGGAGAGGCGCATACCTGCAAATTGCCAACTACTCCCTTATGACGTTCTGCTGGATAAGTTCACAAAGTCTATAGGAACGAAAGTGCATTTTCTAGTGCCTGCACTTGAGCATCAAAAGCGTGTCGTAATAATGGATGGTGGCATGCGTAACGGAGTGCGCACAATTTCTGAAATAATCGCGGACATTCTGAGATATTTCGAGCACGGCAAAGGCGAGATTCTCGTCGTCGACCATATGGCAGCATTCGCAAAGGGATTCAAGACGGGGAGCTTTGAGTTCGGTGTAATCATCTTTAACCCGACAATTGATGAACTGCCGACCTTCTGGCCAACCGTTTCGTCATCGGCAGCCTACGCTTTTACACCAATTGTCTTTGTCTACAATCCGGACGGCAACGATTTAGAGGGTGAACGGAGGACGGGCAAGTACCTCAGACCTGGTTTCGATGATAAGGAGACGGTTCCGTTTGACGTGCCCAAATTCATGGGCAAGGTCGAAAGACTGCTGGACAATCGACTTCAAGCCCTTATAAGGCTCAACCGCGTGAGTACATCCCCGCGCGGAGACTGACAGCAAGGGAGTCATTGACACAGTACAGTTCCTCCGCCTGCGAGCGCGCAGAATGGTGCTCGGCCACGGCAGAGGCATCAGCCTCGCGGGACTCTGCGAGGCAAATGGTGTTCCGTTCCGACGCTTGCCGGGATTCGATTTGCCGTACGATCTCGGCGTCCCGCGCTGGATGCAGGTTATGTAACATGAACGACCGCCGTGTGGGCCACACGTCTTACAACGGAACGACGGGATACATTTGACGAATGCCCCCTCACCCTGACCCTTTGCCGTCGGGGCACGGAAGGCGGCGTCTCGTCGGACTCGGCCCCCCCAGGGGGGGGCGAGGCGATACTTCTCCTTGCGGCGCGCTGGGCCATCGCGCCCTATCTACGACAGGTGCTTCACAGAAGCGCCTCTACACCGGCCTATAAATAGAGGGCTGTCAAGAAGGAAAGAATCGGTAGGCGATATTGTGTGCTTGGGTTGAGTTGGTATTTGTGATAATGTAGTTCAAGTTCTTTGAAATAGGGATTGGTTCGCAGTTCACGGTTACCCGTTTAGCGTTAGGAGAGTAAGAGGGAGAGGAAGAGCAAGAGCTAGAGTACGAGTGAGAGAGAGAGGCAGGGGGGTATATACTGCGAAACGAAGCCAACGGTTTCTGGGGTGTGTCTCGATTGGATGTCATTCGCCAATAGGTGATTACAAAAGGCGAAAGGTCGAAAAGCAGGTTGGCTTCGTTTGGCTTCGTTCGGGGGGTGGGATTGCGAAACGAAGCCAGTTGGCTCCGCTCAGCCCCTTCGCTACGCCCTGGGGGCCTCGAAACGGCACGACGCCATCTCGTCGCTGCCCTCGCGCCTCGGCTTGGCCGTGTTGCTGGTGATCTTTGACAATTTGGTGGATGGGGGGTGGGGAGTAGCGCTTGGCTAACGTAACCTCACGGTAATACGTTTGCGGCTCAGCTGCACTCTCGGTGAAGCCAGCGGTTTCAGGAAACGACTGAGATTCTTCGCTACGCTCAGAATGACAAATTGTAAAGGAGTTAGGGACGATGGTTCGACGTGAGGAAGTGACGTTGGCGCTGTCTAATTGGACGGAGCGGAGCGTGATGGATGGTGAACGAGATGCGCGCGAGTACTTGCGACCGGGAGGTCGCAGGGGAGGTCCAAATGGCAAGGTTCAATTACGCCGCGGTGGATGTGAAGGGTCGGGAGATTGCCGGCGTTCTGGATGGCAATGACACCAGCAACGCCCTGAGACGGATTCGGGACATGGGTTATTTCCCGACGAACGTCACCCGGGTCGTCAACACCCCAAAGGCGAGTCGGGCTGTGCCCGCCCCGACGAGGGCCGTCAAGCCTGCGGAGAGACCCGCCAGGAAGAGCGTCGGTGGGATCAGGTTGAGGTTTCTGCCGAACAACAAGGTGCGATCCAAATCGCTGGCATCGTTTACGCGTCAATTGGCGACATTGATCGATGCGGGTCTGCCGCTTCTCCAGGGAATCGAGGCGCTACGCCAGCAGGAGAAGAATCCTGTTTTGCAGCGGACGATGGCGCGAGTGACGGAAGCGGTCGAAGGCGGCAGTACATTCAGCGATGCGCTGACGGAGCACCCGCAGATCTTCAGCAAATTGTATGTGAACATGGTGCGGGCGGGCGAGGCCGGTGGCATGCTCGAGGTCACGCTGAAACGGCTGGCGGAATTCCAGGAGAAAGCGCAGCGGATCAAGGGCAAAGTGATTGCGGCGATGGCGTACCCGACCGTGGTGATGACGATGGCCATGATGATCGTGGTGCTGCTGATGGTGAAGGTTGTGCCGGCCTTCCAGGATGTGTTCCGCGATTTGATGAATGGACGCTCGCTGCCGGGATTGACGGTTTTCGTTGTTGGTGTGTGCGACGTGGTGCGGCACCAATGTGTGCTGATGGCATGCAGCGCGGTCGGTTTGTTTATCGCGTTTAGGATCGTGGGCAAGACGGTGAAAGGACGTTTCGCGATCGATTCGCTGAAGCTGCGGGCGCCTGTGTTCGGTCAAATCGTGCGGAAGGTTGGGATTGCGCGATTCGCGCGGACGCTGGGCACATTGATTTCCAGCGGGGTACCGATTCTGCAGGCGCTGAGCATTGTCCGCGAGACGGCGGGCAATGCGGTGATTGCCGACGCGGTGAGTTGCGTGCATGACTCGGTCAAGGAAGGCGAGCCGATTGTGCGGTCTCTGAAAGCGTCCAACGTGTTTCCGCCGATGGTCATCAGCATGGTGGGTGTCGGCGAGCAGACGGGGTCTCTGCCGGACATGTTGATCAAAGTGGCGGACATTTATGACGAGGAGGTGGACAACGCCGTGGGGGCGCTGACATCGCTGTTGGAGCCGATCATGATTGTGTTCCTGGCGGTGATCGTGGCGACCATCGTGTTCGCCATGTTCCTGCCCTTGATCGACGTCATCGTCAACGGCATGCAGTAGGGCGAGCCATCCCAGGCCGACCTTGTGGCGCGGGCGGGGTGGGTGGGGGAGGGCTGGGGTCGGCCAGTGGAGGGGTGACTGGGGATGGGCAGGGCGTGCGGCCGTTTTCGGCGCGGTCGATGGACGAAAGATTGGGGCTGATCGTTCCGGCTACTCAGTGGAAGCCGCCGCCGTTGGCGCCGCTCAGGTTCTTGAGGATCTGGGCGGTGAATCCCTTCGCGTCGCCGAACAGCATCAATGTCTTGTCCTGATAGTAGAGTTCGTTGTCGATGCCGGCGAAGCCGGGGTTCATGCTGCGCTTGATGACCATGACCGTGCGCGCCTTGTCCACGTCGAGGATCGGCATTCCGTAAATCGGGCTGGCCTTGTTGGTGCGCGCGGCGGGATTGGTCACATCGTTGGCGCCGATGATGAGCACGACGTCGGTCTGCGGCAATTCGGAGTTCGCCTCGTCCATCTCCAGTAATTTGTCGTAGGGAATATCGGCTTCGGCCAGCAACACGTTCATGTGACCGGGCATTCGTCCCGCCACAGGGTGGATTGCGAAGCGGACGGTCACGCCCTGCTTGGTCAGTGCGTCAAACAAATCGCGGACGCTGTGTTGGGCCTGGGCAACAGCCATGCCATAGCCGGGCACGATCATCACGGTATTCGCCGATTCGAGCAATGCCGCCGCTTCTTCCGGCGCGGCGCTGCGAACGGGACGTTTTTCGGTGGTTGCGGCGGCGACCTGAACCTGTCCGAACGCGCCGAACAGGACGTTGGTGAACGAGCGGTTCATGGCCTTGCACATGATGACCGAGAGGATGAATCCCGACGAACCGTCGAGCGCGCCAGCGATGATGAGCAGTTTGTTGTTGAGCACGAAGCCCATCGCGCAGGCAGACAGTCCGGCGTAGGAGTTGAGCAGCGAAATAACCGTGGGCATGTCGGCGCCGCCGATTGGGATGATCAGCGATACGCCGAAGATCAGCGCCAACACCGAGATGATCGGGAACAACCAGGATTTTGACGGGTCCACGATCAGCATGACGGTGCAAGCGGCGGCGATGCCAAACAGGGCGAAATTAACGAAATTCTGCCCGCGATACGTGATGGGGCGTGTGGGAAGGATTTCCTGAAGCTTGCCGGTGGCCATCAAGCTCGCCGTGAACGTCAAATACCCCAGCAACACTTCGACGCCAAGGGCGGTCATGATAAAATGGGTCAGACTGGCGCCACGCAGGTAATACTCCGCTGTTCCGACCAACGCGGCAGCGAGAGCGCCGAATGCGTGCGACAACGCGGTTCGTTGCGGCACGGCAGTCATCGGCATCATCGCCATGGGCACGCCGATAATCGTGCCGACCACGAACGCGACCAGGATCCAGCGGTATGTGTCAAACCAACCGTGGGCGTGCGCCTCGGGGCCGAGCAGCAGCAACGTGCCGCCAACGGCAAGCGTCATTCCGAGGATCCCCGTGACGACCCCGCGGCGGGCCGTTGGCACCGCGCTCATCCATCTCAGGGCGAGGATGAAGCACGCGGCTGAGCCGATGTAGGCGAATTGAATCAGGTGTTCCATTAGGACTTCTTGGGTTCGCGTTTCTTGAACATGACCAGCATGCGGTAGGTGATCATGTAACCGCCAACGATGTTGGTCATCGACGCCGCGACCGCGACTGTTCCGAGCACGGCGCTCAGCGTCGTCCTCTGTTCGCCGGCGATGACGATCGAGCCGACGACGGCAATGGCCGAGATGGCATTGGTGAGTGACATGAGCGGCGTGTGCAACAGCGGCGAAACGTGCCGGATCACTTCCAGACCCAGAAACGTCGCCAGCAAAAACACATAGAGATTTTGCAGTATGTCCGATTCCATCTGATGGATGCTCCCTTTCGGTTATTGGCGGCCAGTTTTCCTAAACCAGCGCGGTCGCGAATGCAAGCACGTGTGTGGTGTCAAATGGGAGCATGATCACGCACGAGGGGCGTGTCCCCCCATAGCATTTTCAATCACGGAGAGGAATTACATTCTGGTTCCAGGCCTGTACGATCCGGGACGCCAGCCTGCTTGTTAGGGGCGAAACCCCGTCATTTCTCTCCTTATTCGGCGTGATTGCAGTGCTTCCTGCCATCGTGCGCGGGTCCGTTTCTGCGAGGTGTACCCGGCCCATCGCTGGCACGCATCATGCATCATGGGTGGCGTGGGAACAGGAGTGCCTTCATAACGGCGGTTGGAGGAATCCGTCGGCGATTCTTGAAGGCGTTGACGTTTAACTGAACGATTCATGAACGGTACCGTTTCGCTCCAAGAGTGATGGCTTCGATGAGCGTCAAAGGTGTTCTGCAGGAATCGACAAGGCCCGTCGGCGTATGCCTACGACCTCTCGCTCCCATCTCTTCTCTCGTGTCACAGGGCAAAATCAGACTGGTGAGGCTATGAAGATATTTCACTCCGACGTTGTCGCATTGCGCTGTCCTGGACATTTTGGCTCCCGTCGTGGCGCGGGCCGGGACCGTGCTGTCCGTGGGGCGCGCATATTGGCGCTCGGCTTGGGATTGCTTGCGTGCGGTGTCAACAGCCGGGCGGGCACGTTTACCTGGACCGGCCCAAGCGGCGGGCTTTTCAATGACCCCAACAACTGGACCCCGGCGGGGGGGCCGGGCGGCCTCACGGACAGTGCGACCTTTGCGCAGAACGGCACCTATGATATCCCTCTTACCAACAACTTTTCCGGGATCGGCACCATTTTGTTTGGAGCCTCGGCCGGGGGGCACAGCGTCGCGCTGACGCTGGATTTCGGCACGAATATCTTTGCGGGCATCAACGCCAATTCGAGCAGCGCCTCCTCCTTTGTCTTGGGGAACTCGGGAACTACCGTGATGTACATCTCGGTGGGGACGATGTATTGCACCAACTCGACCGGCAACGCGCGGATGATTGTCGGTCGCAGCGGACCGTCCACGGTGTTCCTGACCAACGGCACCATCGTGGCAGGCAATGTTATTGTGGGTAACTCCAGTGGCTCGGGCGGTTCTCAATTCGTGATTGGTGGTCCCAATTCCTATTGCACGAATCAAATCGTGGTACTTGCCAATACCGCGAACGTCAACGGCAACTCGCTGGTGATTTCGAATTCGGGTTCGATGACCATGCTGAAGAACCTGAATCTCGGCACCGTTTCACCCTCCGCCTTCAATTTCGTTCTGGCGGATACGGGTGGGCGGTTGTTCAGCGAGACTCAACCCGCGCTCATCGGAACCGGCACCGGTTCATCGAGCAACACGGTAACGGTTCAGGGAGGCGGCCTGTGGGACAACGGACTGCAAGCCATCACGATCGGCAATGCGGGCGGAATCGGCAACTCCGTGATCGCCGGCTACAACGGCACCATATCCAACGTCGCCTCGGTGGCGATTTTTGCCGGAAACAGCCTGAGCGTTTCCGGTGGCTTGTTCAGCGCTTCCATGGGCGTTACCAACAACTCCGGTAAGGTGAGCGGCTTCGGGACGATCGTGGGGAGCGTGACGTTCACGAGTGGAGGCACGTTGTCGCTGGGGGCCGGGGCTTCGGTTGGCACTCTGGTATTCTCCAACGATCTGACGCTGGCATCCGGTTCGACGACGATCCTGAAACTGGACAGCAACCAGATCGGCAGCAACGACCAGATTAACGTTGCAGGCACATTGACCGAGGCGGGTACCTTGACCGTAATCACCAACGGCGTCGCGCCGCTGAACATTGGAGACAGGTATCAACTGTTTGTCGGCTCTCAAGTCGGCGGTTTCTCGCCGATTACGTTACCATCGTTGGATCCCAGTAAACTGTGGGACACATCGCAGCTGGCTTCCGCGGGTCTCGTAGCCGTGACCTATATGCCCGTAGTACCCGGCATGGTTGGCCCGACGAACCAAAGCGTCACTCCCGGTTCCACGGTCGTGATCAGCGCAACGGTGACTGGCGTCCCGACCCCCGCAGTGTACTGGCAATTCAGTGGCGTCAATACGACTGATGGGGCCCAAGCGGATGGTTCGACGAATTCAGGCAGTGCGACGGCGAGCCTGACCATTTTCAACGCGCAGACCAATGATAGCGGCACGTATTGCCTGATCGCCAGCAATAGCGTTGGCGTCGCCACCAACTGCATGGGGTTGACGGTGGCCGTCGGCAACGTTGCTCCGAGCATCAGTGGGATGAGCGACCAGATGGTGATTCAGGGCAATAACGGAACGTTCAGTGCCGCCGTGGCGGGGGTGCCAACACCAACCGTGCAGTGGTATCAGGGCGGTGTGCTGATGGCGGGCGCAACGGGGGTTCCGCTCGTTCTAACGAACGTTCAGTACTCGCAAAACGGATCTGTTTACACGCTGATTGCCAATAACGTTGCAGGTAGCGCGACCAACAGTGCGACCCTTGATGTAAGCGTCTCCCCCGCCATCCAGACCCAACCGCAAAGCCTGACGGTGACGAATACGCAAAGCGCCACGTTCACCGTGGTTTCCACGAACGGCGTGCCAACACCGACCTTTCAATGGTATTTCGGCAGCACGCCGATCAATAACGCAACCAACCCCACCTATACGATTTCCAGCGCCGCTCCCGCCAATGCGGGCAATTACAGCGTCTTCATCGCCAACAGCGCCGGGTCGGTCACCAGCTCGAACGCGATACTGACGGTTGATTCCGCCATGACGGCGGTCTTGTCACCAAGCAACGGTGCGACGAACGTGTGCTACGACACGCCGTTGTACATCACGTTCAGCCAGGCGCCTCTCCTCCGCGGCACGGGCAAGGTCAATATCTACAACGTGACCAACCCGGGCACGCCCGTGGACACGATCGACACGAGCCATGGCCTGCTACAGACAAGAACCATCGGGACGGAATCGTTCGCCACCTACCCGATCATCATCACCAGCAACACGGCGGCCATCTATCCGCATTTGGATTTACTGTCGATGAACCAACAGTATTTTGTGACGGTTGATGCCGGTCTGTTCACCGACACCAACGGCGCGTTGTTTGCCGGCATCACAACCTCCAATGGCTGGGCATTCACGACCAAACCTACCGGCCCCGCCAATCCGAACAACCTCGTCGTCGCCGCCGACGGGAGTGGTGACTTTGCCACCGTGCAGGGCGCGGTGGATTCGTTGCCCAACGGTAACACGACGTACTCGCTGGTGAATATACGCAATGGCATCTACACGGAGATTGTCGACACCAAGGGGAAGAACAATATCACGTTTCGCGGGCAGAGCCGGACGGGGACGGTTGTGGAGTATGCCAACAATAACGTCAACAATGGCAGCACTCATTCCCGCATGGTGTTCAAGATTTATGCGAACAACCTGGCGATCGAAAACATGACCGTCGTCAATACGACACCGCAAGGCGGTTCGCAGGCCGAAGCGTTGATGATTGAAACGGGGGCCAAGCAGTTCATCTTGAACAACGCCGAGGTGGACAGTCGTCAGGACACGATTCTGGCCAACGTCAACTCCTCGCAGGGCTACTTCTACAACAGCCTCGTGCAGGGCAATTACGACTATATTTGGGGCGGCGGCAACTTGTTCATCACCAACTGCGAATTCCGCACGATTCCCACGGCCAGCAATTACAACCTGGCCGCGCCCCGTACCGACAATGGCTCGACCCCCGGCGGCTGGCTTGGGCCGAATGGAAACTACGCTAGCAATGGCTTCGCCTTCGTGAACTGCCTGCTCTCACGATCCAGCGGTACCGTGACCAATATCACAATGTCGGATTCGAACGGAAACGCAGACGGCGTCGCGGCATGGATTGATTGCAACATCGATACCACCGGTGGCAACGGTTATGTGACGCCGATCTCCAGCGTTCTGAGCAACCAAATCCTGTGGGAGTACGGAAACAGCAATCTGGACGATTCGGCCGCGGTAGACGTGGGGCTGACCGTGCTCACGAACGGGGATCCCCGTCAGGCTTGCGCCAGCTCCGCAACGTGCTGGTTGTACGGTTGGGTGCCGCAGTTGGCGCCGAACATTCTGACAAACCCGGTCAGTATGACGGTGACTGCGGGGGCAGTGGCCACGTTTAGTGTTACGGCGACCGGCATTCCTGATCCGTCTTACCAATGGCTGTTCCAGGGAACGAATGTGCTCGCGGGCGCAACCGGGACGACGCTGATTCTGACCAACGCACAGGATGCCAACGCGGGCGTGTACTCCGTGATCGTATCGAACAGCGCAGGCAGCGTCACCAGCTCCGGCGGCACGCTGACCATTATCGAGGGACCACCGGCAGCCAGTTTCAGTGGCGCTCCGACCATCGGCACGGCCCCCTTGACGGTCACGTTTCTGGATACCTCCACGGGCATGATTACAAACCGATACTGGGACTTCGGCGACGGCGGGATCACCAACACGACGGCGACGAACGTCGCGTATGCGTACGCGGCGAACGGCTCGTACACGGTGAGCCTGACGGTTTATGGCCCGCTCGGATCGAGTAATATGACGCACGCCGGTTACATTGTGGTCACCAATCTTCCGCCGCCAGTGGCGAACTTCAACGGCACTCCGACGGCCGGCGTCGTTCCATTGACGGTGGTCTTCTCTGACAACTCGACCGGCTTCATTACCAATCGGCTCTGGCAGTTCGGCGACGGTTCCAGCACGAATACCACGGCCAACACGGTAAGTTATACGTACAATGCCGTGGGCACCAACTCGGTAAGCCTGTTCGTTCTTGGCCCCGGTGGCATCGGCATGACGAACCTGGTGAACTACATCATTGTCACCAACATCGCGCCGCCGGTGGCGCAGGGCGATCCACCATTGCCGAACATCCCGGCGCTGAGCACGAATGCGACCGCATTTGGCGCGGTCGGCGATGGCATAGCGAACAATGCTTCAGCGATTCAGAGTGCGATCAATGCAGTGTCCCGGGCCGGCGGCGGCACGGTCGTCGTGTCCGCGGTGGGCCTGTCGACGAACTACCTGAGCGGGCCAATCACGTTGTTGAGCAACATTTCCCTGGAGATCGACACCAACACGGTGTTGCGGATGCTTCCGATGAGCAGTTGGCCAGGGTCCACAACACCATTCATCAGTGGCTCGCGTCTGCATGACGTCGAGATCAACGGTCCGGGAACGATCGATGGGCAGGGCACCAACTGGTGGTATCCACTGGCGTCAACACGCCCGGATTTCATCAGCCTGAGCGGCTGCTCCAACTCCCTGATTCAAAATGTGACGCTCCAGAATCCGCCTACGTTCCATATGCTGCTGAAAGGCGGCAATGTGAACCTGACGATTCAGGGGGTCACGGTCAACACGCCTTACAACGCGCCCAACACGGACGGGATGGACCTCTCGTCCAGCAGTGTGCTGATTCGGAACTGCTCGATCAGTTGCGGCGACGACAATGTGGAGATCGGAGGAAGCGCGGCGGCGGCAAACATCACGATCTCCAACTGCACGTTCGGTACCGGGCATGGTTTGTCCATTGGCAGCATTACTTCCGGCGGCGTTCATGACCTGCTGGTGAGCAACTGCACGTTCAATGGAACCGAATACGGCATCCACATGAAATCGGACCGGGGACGCGGGGGCGTCGTGCAGAACCTTGCCTATCTCGATGTGACCATGACGAATGTGACATTCCCGATCGCGATTTACAGTTATTACAACGAACTGGGGACTCCCAAGACTGCCATCAACGTTAGCGCGTTCATGGCGTCCACGGACGTTGTGCAATTCGTCAACAGTGCAACGCCAATCTGGCGAAACGTGATGATCAGCAATGTGACGGCCACGGCTGTCGGCGGGAATATTGCCGGCATCCTCTGGGGCCTGCCGGAGATGCTGGTTTCCAACTTCACGCTGTGCGACGTGAACATCACGGCGCCGACAAATACGTTTGAGATTTACAATGCGCAGGCAATCCAGATTATCGATTCGCAACTCGGCGGCCCCGTCAGCACCAATGCATTGACGCTCTACAACGCCCAAATAGTCGTTTCCAACAGTGCGCCCGGCGCTACGCCGGTGACGATCGGCGGGTTGGCTGCGCCCCCGACGAACAACGCGCTGGCGTTCTTCAACACTTCGGTTGCCATCACCGATAAAGGCGTGTTGGGCGCCGGCCCGATTACCCTGTCTGACAGCACGCTCGCCTTTAATCAGGATTCGGTGGTGTCTTCAAACACGCCGATTACCATCGTCTCGGCGAGCACGTTGGCTGTCACGAGCGGCAATAACACACTCAGCGGCATATTGGTTGGTTCCGATACCCTGACGATGGCGCTCCCGTCGAGCAGCGTGTTGACGTTGGGAGGAGACTACTCCGCGTTCAACGGGACGCTCTCGGTGACCAACCATGGCACGTTGCGGTTTGACCAGAGCGCCAGTTTGTTGGGTGGGACCGATACCGTGTTCGATGCCGGCGCCTTTGGCGTCCTCGACAACGACTCCAGCGCGAGCATTGGGATTGCGCTTGGCGGACTGATCGGTGGTGCTGGGGCGATCCTGCGGGGCAGCAACCAGACTGGCCCGGGGATCGACACATACATCGTCGGGGCCGCAGGGCTCGACACGACCTTTGCCGGTACTATAGCCAACGGTAGCAGCGGCGGGACACCGCATACCGTGGCGATTGCCGTGGTCGGAGGCACGCTTACGCTGTCCGGTGCAAACACGTACAGCGGCGGCACGATCGTGAGTAACGGCACGTTGATGGTCAACAGCACGCATGGCAGCGGAACCGGCTCGGGCTTCGTTACCGTCGTCGATGGCGCGACGCTCGGTGGCAGCGGCACCATCAGCGGTCCGGTAACCGTGAACGGGGTTTTATCGCCGGGCAATGGAGTGGAATCCTTGAGCGTTGGCAATAACCTGACGCTCAATCAAGGAGCCATCCTGGAATACGCCCTGGGCACCAACAGCGACCTGACAACGGTCGGCGGGAACTTGACGCTGAATGGCACGCTCAACGTTGTCGACGCAGGCGGATTCTCCAACGGCACCTACACCCTGTTTCGGTACAGTGGGAATCTGATCACCAACGGCACTGCCAGCATCCTGGCGATTGGCACGACGCCAAATCCGAACGCGGGATATACTGTGGACATTAGCACTCACGGATACGTGAGACTGGTAGTCGCGTCGGCGACGGCGCCGATTGCCGGTTTCACGGCAAGCCCGACGAATGGCATTGTTCCGTTGATGGTGACGTTTCGCGACACCTCCGCGGGAAGCATTACAAATCGGTTCTGGGACTTTGGCGATGGGACGACCACGAACACAACTGTGGGAAGCCTGACGCATACCTACGCCAGTATTGGTTCTTACACTGTGGGCCTGACCGTGAGCGGCCCGACGGGAAGTAATACGCTCACGCAAAGCAGTTACATCAGTGTCGCACCCATACCCCCCAGAGTTACCGGCGGGGTGACAATGTCGAATGCCGTGCTGCAGGTTGGCAATGTGATTCTCGTTGTGGCCGGTGAGACCAATGCCTTCGGCGTTGGCGCCATCGATCCCAATGGCGGCACGCTCAGTTACCAGTGGTCTTTCGGCGATGGCATGACAAATACCTGGTCGACGTCGAACACGGTCGAGCACGCGTATGCCACCAATTGCGGTCCATACATAGCCAGCGTTACGATCAGCAATGGGGCGACCTCGATCACCAGTAATTTCACCGTCACAGTGGCTTGTGAAATGAGCGTCTCGAAGCTTCAACCCAAACTGAACTTCGCCAAGACGAACCAGGATAGCTGTACCATTGCAGGTTCATTCGAATTGCCGTCGGATTCCAATGTCGTTGTCCAGACGGCGACGCTGGACATCGGTGGAGCGTCGTTGACGTTTGATTTCCCCGTCAAGGGAAGTGCGCTCAATGGACGCAGCGTATTCAACCGTCCTACTTACGACAAGAAGACCGGCCTGTGGACATTCAAGGCGACGTTCAAGAACGGCTCCTGGCAAGAATCCTGGGCCGATTACAGTATGATCAATTCGAACATACCCAGCCCTGGAATTGTGGTGACGAATCTGCCGGTGATTCTGCTGTTGGATAACGATGGATACATGACCACCACGAACCTGCATTACACGGCCAAAAAGAACAAATCGGGTGCCGCAAAGTAGCTGGAATTGCCCTGCGGGCTCATGGTGGTCCCGTGCATTGGGATTGTCCGGGGGATGGCACTTCGAGCTTTGGCATGATGCAAGCTGCTCAAGAGGCGGAACTTCAGTGTCCGCACGAGAGCGAGATTTCGGAAATGGCCAGACCGCTAGTCGGCGTAAGCGAGGCCCACGTCGGCCGATGTTTCATGGGGAATGGCAAGAAACGGGGCCCGTCCACACCCGGGGGCATTCGGCTTTGAGCGGAAGGAGGAACAGGACAATGACAAATCATTTACGAGAAACCATGCAGAGCTTTCAGAAATGGAGCAATTCAATGTCTACCACGTTGGCAGTTCTCCTGAATCGGTTTGCCGGGCACAGGAACAAGCTGGTGGCCTTACTGCTTGCGCCGCTTGCCTTCGCGACGCAGAGTCCTGGAGCGAGTTTTTACTGGTTAGCCGGCAGTGATGTCTGGCAGAGCACGAC
Organism: Verrucomicrobiia bacterium; assembly: GCA_035501175.1. Taxonomy (GTDB): domain Bacteria; phylum Verrucomicrobiota; class Verrucomicrobiia; order Palsa-1439; family Palsa-1439; genus Palsa-1439. Next base: position 14,132 of record DATJWQ010000096.1, read on the forward strand.
TGCCTGGAGTGGGGCGCCTGCCTTTCCTGGATCGGGCGATAATGCACTCTTCACCAACGCTGCCACCTATTCCGTTACGTTGAATGCCGATGTGCTCAACATTCAAAGTAACTTCTTCAGCAACACCTCCAATACCACCGCCGTTGTCACGCTGAACCTGGGCTCGTACGAATTGAATCCCGCGTACGGTGGAACGAGCCCGGGTGCATTTAATGTGGCCGATGGATCGACTTGCACCACAACCGTCTACCTGGCCTCGTCCGGTGTATCCGGGAAGGGACTGGTTGTTCCCGGACGGGTCGTTATCGGGCGAAATGGAATTGGGACATTGATCGTCACCAACGGGTCCGTGAGTGCATCGACGACGCTCCTGGCCAACGGCAGCAATGGCCGCGGCACGCTGGTGCTCAGCGGTCCGTCTGTGGTTTGGACCAATAGCACGGACTGCGCAGTTGGCAACAGTTCGAACTCCTTTGGCAGCGCGCTGGTAGTTTCCAATTCGGCGACGATGGTCGTGGTGGGCACATTGCGGGTTGGCAGCGGTTCCAGTAGCGGCGGTTCCAGCAACAACACGCTATTGCTGGATACTGGTGCGCGATTGTACACGCACACGGGCCCCGTAACGATCGGGAATAATGGCAGCACGACCTCGACGGCATCATCGTACAACAACAACGCGACCGTCCAGGGCGGAGCGATTTGGGATAACGGAAACTCCACGTTGGTCATCGGCTATAATGCTGGTGTTGGAGTGGCGACCGGCAACGTTCTCACGGTCGGCATTGGCGGCACTATCACCAACGTTTCCCATGGTACGATCACGGCGGGCAACGCGCTCAACATGGCGGGCGGGGCATTTAGTGGACCGATCGACGTATGCCCTGGTGTGGTACAGGGTTTCGGCACGATGTACAACAACGTGAGCATCAGTGGCTACCTGACTCCTTCCAATTCATTCGGCACATTGGCATTTTCAAACCAGCTGGCTTTGGCAAGTACGGCAACCACCAGCTTCCAATTGGGTACCAATTGCAATCCCGTGGTGGTTCGGGGCATTCTTACACTCGCTGGCACGCTCAACTTCACCGATGGTGGCGGATTTACCAACGGCGCGTACACACTGTTTACATACAACAGCACGCTGGCATACAACAGTCCAACGATCGGCACCACTCCGGGTGGCAGCTGGATCTACACGATCAGCACGAATACTCCGCACGCAGTGCAGTTGGTTGTTAGCCCCCCACCAACGCCTCCAGTGGCGAATTTCACCGGCAATCCGACAGCGGGGGGAGCACCTCTGGTAGTCACGTTTACGGACAGTTCGACGGGAACCATTGCAAACCGGCTTTGGAGCTTCGGTGACGGCGCCACGTTGAGCACCGCGCTGACCAGTTTCGGACATACCTACAGTGCCACCGGCACCTTCGATGTGAGTCTGACGGTGTTCGGCCCTCTCGGGACAAACACACTGACCATGCCCGGCTACATTACGGCCACGAATGTCCCCCTGCCGTCGATCACCAACGGCGTAAGTGTGGCAAACGCGCCGCTGCAGGTCGGCAACACCATCCTGGTCGTGGCCGGCGACACCAACGAATTCAGTGTCGGAGCCACGGATACAGGCGGCAACACGTTGACCTATCAATGGTCATTCGGGGACGGAACGGTTGGCGATTTCTCACCCTCGAACACGGTGGAGCACATCTACACCAACGATTGTGGCCCGTACGTGGCCAGCGTGACCGTCAGCAACGGACTGGGAGCGATTACCACGAACTTCGATGTGACGGTGGCATGTCAACTCGATCTCAGCAAGGTGCAGCCGAAGCTGAACTTCGCCAAAACCAATTCCGATAGCTGCGCGGCTTCCGGCTCGTTTGCCCTGCCAAGCGACACTGTTTTCACCGGCAAGGTGGCCACGGTGGACATCGGGGGCGGGTCGCTGACCTTTACCTTCCCCCTCAAGAAGGGGAGTGCTGTGAACGGCCTGAGCAAACTCAGCATGCCGACCTTCAACAAGAAGACCGGATTGTGGTCGCTCAAGGTCACATTTAAGAACGGCTTTTGGCAAATACCCTGGGCGGATTACAGTATGGTGAATTCCAACATCGCGAAGCCGGGGATTACCGTAACCAACTTGCCCGTGATTCTGCTCTTGGACAACGAAGGGTTTATGGGCACTGTCAATTTGACGTACACCGCCACCCAGGGTAAATCCGGCTCCGCCAAATAGCGCAATAACACCGAGTAATCAAATCGTAGCGCCGGGTTTATGGAAGCGGCGGCAAAGCGGACAGCATCCCTGCGCCTCGGAACAGCCATTACCCTCCAATCGGCTGTTCAGACCAAAGAATACGAGCGACTTTCGTCAAGAAGTCTCTTGTCTTCGATCTCACCACAATTGCACCGAGTGGCGATCCGCATAGAGAAGTGAGTCGGCTTTCATAGCAGTAGCAATCATTGAAATCTCGTGCTCTGCAACGGTTCTGAGAACTCCCCCCGCGTTATCCTCTGTTTGGCTGCCAGTTCATGCATGCACGTATTGAACAAATTTGGCCAAAATTCCAAAAGAAAGACCATTCGCCCTCCAATTCCCATCTCTGACGCCAGCAAGCGAGTAGGTACGGAACTTGCAATAGCAGAAGATTGCTAGAGGCGCTCCTGGGGCATTGCCGCAAGTGCAAACTGAAAAAGTGAAGACGCCTGAGACAAAGCAGTCGAGTAGCCGCGGGAATGGCGGGGACAGCGGCTCACGAAGTCTTAAAGGATCGGTCATTGTGAAGATCCTTTACCCCGGTGTTTGTACGCGATGGTGGATGGCGGTGATCGTGTCGCTCGCCGTTGGCGTGGTCGGCGCTCGAGCGGGCGAACCCCTGCGGTCGTCGACCTCGTCCTCCAACGACTGGAGTGATCTGAGCTTGGAACAGCTCGTCAATGTCGAGGTTGTCAGTGCTGCCACACTGACACGGGTTGATTCTCGCCGCGTTCCAGTCGACGTGACGGAACTCGACGCTCGCGACATCACGCAATCCGGCGCGAGGAATCTCGATCAGCTTCTCGAAGATTACGTGCCCAATGAACAATACATTCTCCATCACACTCCGCAGCCCGATCTGGGATTTCGCGGCATTATCAGCGACGTGGACAATGTCTACCTCTATCGTGTGAACGGCGTGACGTTGAACAATCGGATGGTACTGGGCGCTGCCAACGAGCGCGACCTGCCATTGCTCGGGGACATTCATTCCGTCACCGTAGTGCGCGGTCCGGCCTCCGCCACCGACGGCGCCGGTGCACTCGCCGGAGTCATCGATGTGGAAACGTACACCGGACTGACGTTCACGGGAATGGATGTAAACGTGCGCCAGGGCTTTTTCGATCAGTACACCGCCGCCGAAGCCCGCTACGGGCTCAAATTAAGCGATACCTCCGGATTGTTCATGTATTTCGGTGGCGCTCAAATCCAAGGCGCTCCCGACACATACTATATTGGACACCCGTATACGGCTATCAACGGTCTGCCTCCGAATGTTCCCGGCGAACCGAACCCGGGGCCGATCTCCAGTCTGAATGCTCCCGCATTCGGAGAACCCTGGTACAAGGCCCATGTGGATTACGTCAACGGACCATGGGAATTTTGGGGCCGGTTCGTCCAGGATGGCGGTCTGGCGCCTCCGACCCGAACCATTTACACAAAATCCCTGCCCGCAGGCGAATCGCTTGAGGAATTCGTCACCGGACGGGAAATCCTGAACGACCAGTATACGGTGGCCGGCCGGTTTAAGAAGGATCTGTCACCGACGTGGAATTTGGAACTCCTGCAAAGCGATGACCTTTGGGCCTTCAAGGACCAACGAGCCGGCACGGATTCCTTTCCGCCACGCCCCACGCGCCTGGCAAACGAGAATCAGGCGTTCAGCCGCGCCATCGCGCGGTGGACTCCGGCCGACTTCCAATCGCTGGCGTTCGGCGTCGAGTATGCGCATGTGTGGTATCATGATCCGGCGTACTCCGATGCGCTGGATGCCTCCCCGGTGATCTCCGATCGAGATTGGCAAGCCGACACAATTTCCCTGCTGGCCGAGGACCAGTGGAGGATCGGCGATTACTGGACGACATTCCTGAGCATTCGCACCGACAAGGACACGTTCACACCGTGGATGGTCTCGCCGCGAGCTACCGTGGTGTTCACGCCGACGGCGAACGACACCTTCAAAGCCATCGCGGGCCAGGCGGTCCGCAGCGCTGTTGAGGAGCAGTTGTGGGCGCAATGGGAACGCGACCATACGGTCCCGGACCCTGAAACGCTTCGGTCTTGCGAACTATCCTACGATCGAAAGCTGACCGAAGATTTGCACGCCAGTATCGATACGTTCTACGAGGACTGGCACGCGGTCGGGTACAGTCAGACTGCAGGCGCTCAGGTCTCGTTGGGAGATTTTCAGATCATGGGTGGCGAGTTTGTACTGAGCTTCACCAATCACGCGACGCGGGTCACGTTGTCCGAGGGTGCCACCAAGCTGCTCGATGCCAGTGTACCTTCCAACCTCGGCGCGGCGGGGCAGGGGATCACGTCCGAGCCGTATGGTTACGGAAACGACCTGGCCGAATGGGCGCCGTTTGTCACGAAGTTCGCGGCACTGCATGATGTGGGTAAGAAATGGACCCTCAGTTCCTCCGTGGTGTATTACTCCGGCTTTCCCGGCGCGCAAGCGTATGCTGATTATAACCGGTCTCTCTCGAAGCCGTCGTCGGGTGCACCCCTGAGTAATCCGAACTATACGACGCCATACGGTCCGAATCTGTACATTAATCTCGGTGTGGAGTTTCGTCCGTCGAATAACTGGACCTTCCGTCTGGACGGCTACAACCTCGCGGCGTTGGCCGACCCCACACTATCGAAGCGCAACTACTATTTTCGATTGTCCGAATTCAGCGTGGAACCAGCTTCCATGACCGTCTCCGCCCGTTACCGCTTTTGAACCAGAGACCGATGACACGGAACTCTACAAACGGTTGTGCTGAGAATCAGCCGAGGTCCTGTCTCGGGATCTCTCGATCCTGCCCGGGCGTGCCCGGGTTCCCCCGCTTTGGCACAGTGGCGAGGGGGATGGCAGCCGTTGCGGCCATCGTCGCGGCTACCGTGATCATGATGAGCCCGAATCACGCGGCCGGCGCTCCCGCGCTCTCCGAGTATCAGGTCAAGGCGCTCTTCCTCTTCAATTTTGCGAAGTACGTGGATTGGCCGTCCAATGCGTTTGGTGACGGCAGCGCGCCCATCGTCATTGGTCTGGTTGGCGACGACGAGTTCGGCGACGATGTGATGCGGGCAGTCGGTGGAAAGTCCGTCAACAACCGGCCCGTTGTGTTCAAGCGGGTGACGAGCGAACAGGAGTACCGGACCTGCCACATCCTGTTTGTGAGCGCTTCGGAAAAGGATCACCTGGCGGCGATTCTCGCGGCGGTCAAGGATACTTCCGTGCTGACCGTGGGCGAAACCGACGGGTTTCTCACGTTGAACGGCATGATTAATCTCGCCAAGAAGGACAATAAGATCCGACTCGAAATCAATCTTGTGCCGACTCAACAGGCGAACCTGAAACTGAGTTCGAAGCTCCTGAGCGTCGCCGACGTGGTGCTGGGCAAGCCCGAAAGACCAAGCGCAGCCGCCGAACAGTCGCACGACTCGGAAAGGAAGGCGAAGTAGCATGCATCCTCTCCAGAATGTTTCCATCCAGCGCAAGCAGATGCTGGCCATTATGGCGACGAGCGTCGTCGCCCTCCTCCTGGCTTGCGCCGGGTTCATCGCTTACGAAATCTTCTCCTATCGCCAGGAACTGGTGTCGAGCCTTACGTCGCTGTCCCAGATGATTGGCAACAACAGCACCGGCGCCCTCGACTTCAACGATCCGAAGGTGGCCGAGGATCTCCTGTCGTCCCTCCGCGCCCAGCCGGATATCGTCTCGGCCTGCATCTATACCAAGGACGGCACGCCGTTTGCCCGATACCTGCGCAGCGATGTCCCCAGGCGATTTTCTCTCCCGAAAACGGAAGGGAACGGCCACCGGTTTGCCAACGGTCGGCTGATCCTCTTCCAGGGCATCCGCGAAAACGGGGAGACGATCGGTTCGATTTATCTTGAGTCCGATCTCGGACGCTTGACCGCTCGATTGCGAGAATACGCGCTCATCGTCGTCGTCATGGTGGTCGCTGCCATGTTGGCGGCGTTTGTCTTGTCCTCCCAACTCCAACGCTGGCTGTCGCAGCCGATCTTGCTTCTGGCCCGGACCGCGCGCGAGGTCACCGACCAGAAGAATTATTCGCTCCGCGCCGTCAAACGCAGCCAGGATGAATTGGGGATGCTCACCGACGATTTCAATGCCATGTTGGACCAGATTCAGCGCCAGGCCGCGGCGCTGCAGGCTGCCAACGAAAGCTTGGAAAAACGCGTCGAGGATCGCACGCGCGAGTTGGAGCGCTCTCTCTCGCTCTTGCATTCCACCATCGAATCGACCGCCGACGGCATTCTCGTGGTGGACCAGCAGGGCCGAATCGCGACGTACAACAAGAAGTTCGCCTCGATGTGGCGCATCCCCGAGACCGTCATCGCGTCCGGCCAGGACGAGAAAGTCATCTCCGCCGTGATGGAACAGCTCAGGGATCCGGACGAATTCCTTAGCAAAGTCCACGGACTCTACGCGCACCCGGAGGAACCCAGCTTTGACGTGGTTGAATTCAAGGACGGCAGAACCTTCGAGCGGTACTCCATGCCCCAACGTCTCGGCCAGGAAATCGTCGGCCGCGTCTGGAATTTCCGCGACATCACCGAGCGCAAGCAGGCGGAGAAAAAGGTCGAAACTCTCCACAGACAATTGCTGGATGCGTCGCGCCAGGCGGGCATGGCCGAGGTGGCCACCAACGTATTGCACAATGTCGGCAACGTCCTGAACAGCGTGAACGTGTCCGCCTCGCTGGTCGCCGATCAGGTCCGAAAATCCAAGTCCGCGAACCTGACCAAACTCGCCACGTTGATTCAGGAGCACCAGCAGGATCTCGCGGCTTTCTTCACAAGCGATCCCAAGGGCGCGCAGGTGCCCGGCTACCTGGCCGGCCTCGCCACCGTTCTCAATCAGGAACAGGCCGTGATTCTCAAGGAGCTCCAATCTCTCAGCGCCAATATCGACCACATCAAGGAGATCGTTGCCATGCAGCAAAGCTACTCCAAGATGTCGGGCGTCGTCGAAACCATCCCGGTCGAGGAATTGGTCGAGGATGCGGTTCGCATGAATAACGCCGCGCTCCTGCGGCATGACGTGCAGGTCTGTCGCGAATACGGCGAGGTTCCGCCCATCATGGTCGAGAAACACAAGGTGCTGCAGATCCTGGTGAACCTCATCCGCAATTCCAAGTACGCCCTGGATGAAGGTGGCCGACCCGACAAGCGATTGACCCTGCAAGTGAGCAAGAACGGCGGAGACTTTGTCCGCGTCGCCGTCGTCGATAATGGCGTCGGCATCCCCCCGCAGAATCTGACGCGGATTTTCGAGCACGGTTTCACCACACGGAAGAAGGGCCATGGATTCGGCCTCCATAGCGGTGCCTTGACAGCCAAAGAACTGGGCGGCACGTTGACCGCCCATAGCGATGGGCCAGGCAAGGGAGCCACGTTTGTTCTCGAGTTGCCCGTACAAGCGAAAGAGAGGAAGCATGACTGATACGCTCGGCACACGAGAAGAAACTCCCAAGAACCGCCGGATCCTTGTCATCGACGACAACCGCGCGATCCACAACGATTTTCGCAAGGTGTTGACCGCCTCCACGCCGGCAGCCTCGGACGTCTCCAGTGCCGAGGCCGTCCTGTTCGACGAAAAGCCGGCCGCCGAAGCCCGACCGAACTTTACCGTGGACTCCGCCTTTCAGGGCAAGGAAGGATTGGAGCTCGTCCAGCAGGCCGTCAAAAACCAGCAGCCCTTCGCCATGGCCTTCGTCGATATTCGCATGCCGCCAGGCTGGGACGGCGTCGAAACCACCCAGAAATTGTGGGAAGTCGATCCCGAGCTGCAAGTCGTGATCTGCACCGCTTACTCGGATTACTCCTGGGACGAACTCATGTCCAAGGTGGGCAACTCCGACCGCCTGCTGATCCTCAAGAAACCTTTCGACACCGTCGAAGTGCTGCAAATCGCCAACGCCCTCACCCAGAAATGGTGGCTCCGCCAGGAACTCAAACGCCAGATGGACGCCCTCGAGAAAACCGTCCAGGAGCGAACCCAGCGGCTGCATCAGGCTCTCGAAGATTTGAAGTCCGCCCAGGAACAGGTGATCCAACAGGAACGGCTCCGCGCACTCGGCGGCATGGCCAGCGGCATCGCCCACGATTTCAATAATTCCCTCGTCGGCATCCTCGGCCTGACCGAGCTGCTGCTGCAACGCCCCGAAAACCTCGACGACAAGCCGAAAGCCAAGCGGTACCTGGAAATGATCAATACCACCGCAAAGGACGCCGGCAAGATCGTCAACCGCCTCCGCGAATTCTACCGCTTCCGCGAACAGCGCGAAGCCACCGAGCCCGTCGATCTCAACCGGCTCGTCGAGGGAGCCATCTCGCTGACGCAGCCCCGATGGAAAACACAGGCCGAGACTCGGAACGTGTCCATCGTGATGGAAAAAGACCTCCACGATATTCCCACGATCGACGGCAATGTCTCCGAGCTGCGCGAGGTGCTTACCAATCTGATCTTCAATGCCGTCGATGCCATGCCGAAGGGCGGAAAGATTGCCGTCCGCACTCGTCTGGACGGCAGCCGCGTCGTGCTCGAAGTCAGCGACACCGGCCACGGCATGACCGAGGAGATTCGCCGCCGCTGCTTCGAGCCGTTCTTCACCACGAAAGGCGTGCACGGCAGCGGGCTCGGCTTGTCCATGGTCCATGGAATCTTGCAGCGCCATCAGGCCACCGTCGAGATCGAGACGGAAATCAACAAGGGCACCACGTTCGTCATCCGATTCCCCCAGACGTCCCGCCAGCCGCAGACCGCGTCCGCAGCCAAACCGGCCGGCCCCATCCACAACCTCCACGTCCTCGTCGTCGACGACGAACCCATGGTCCGCGAAGTCATCACCGAATACCTCGCCGCCGACGGCCATCAGGTCCTGACCGCTGACGGCGGACGCGACGGTGTCGCGAAATTCAAGAAGGATGAGTTCGATCTCGTCCTGGTGGATCGCGCCATGCCCGATATGAATGGCGACCAGGTCGCCAGCGCCATCAAGTCCGTCGACTCGAACACGCCCATCGTGATGTTGACAGGCTTCGGTTCGATGATGGAGGCTACCAGCGAGAAACCCGCGTTCGTCGACTTGGTCATCGGCAAGCCCGTGACCATGGTCGATCTGCGGGCCGCCCTCGCCAATGCCGTCGGCGCCCAGCCGGCCGCTGAGCCGGCCCCGTCGATCGCCTAGACACTGCATCCGCTGCGGTCGGGTCGGACGACCCCGTCCGCCACGTCCATTTGTCTTTCGCCGTCGTCTGACGTAGACTGCCACGGTCGGACCGCATACGGTCGGCGGTGAAAAGAAAAAGCATGCCGTGAATAACAAAGTGGCTTTTCCCGGTTTATCGTCGCAACGGCATTCGGCGCTCAACATTCTCGGCGTCGCCGTGCTCGCATTGGGCCTGACCGCCGCCAGCATCGTGCTGTTGCGCGCCAACCCCAACGTTCCCGGCGCCGCCTCCGGCGACTGGCAGGACAATTCGCTCTCAATCCAGGACTCCAAGGCCTCCTCGCGCGACGTGGAAATGTACGACGGCAAACTCGGCCTGTTGACCGTCAAGCTCTCCAACACCTTCCACCAGCCGGAATCGCTTGCGATGATCATCGCCGCCGGCTCCACGCTCTTCGCCCTCGGCTGCTTCATCGTCGCCCGGCGTTTGCCGCCCCCGGATCCGCCCATCGGCACGAAAGATTTCTCACCGTAACGGTTTTGTCGCTCCCGACACGTGACAAATCCCGCGGCATGATTTACTCTTTCTTTCGTTAACATCATGGAATCGGTACCGATCACAATTGAGCCGGCCCGGCCGGACGCTTCGGAACGGGCTCCCCGCCGTCTCCCCGCATGGATTCGCCAACGCGTCCCCGGCGGCGAACGTTACGGCTACCTGAAAAACGTCCTGCGCGAGTTCAATCTCCATACCGTGTGCGAGGAAGCCAAATGCCCGAACATGGGTGAGTGCTGGGAACACGGCGCCGCCACGTTCATGCTGATGGGCGATGTCTGCACCCGGCGCTGCAACTTCTGCGCCGTCGCCAAAGGCCGGCCCGGCTACCTCGATGCCGCCGAACCCGATCACGTCGCCACGGTCGTCAGCGCCATGCGGCTCGACTACTGCGTCCTCACCTCCGTGACTCGCGACGATCTCCCCGATCAGGGCGCCGACCATATCGCCCGCACCATCGAAGCCATTCACGCCCGGCTCCCCGACTGCAAACTCGAGATGCTCATCCCCGATTTCCGCGGCGAACCCGACTGCGTCGCCCGCGTCGTGAACACCCCCCTCGCCGTCCTCGCCCACAACATGGAAACCGTCCCGCGCCTCTACAAACAGGTCCGACCCGGCGCGGTCTACGAACGTTCCCTGCGCGTGCTCGAGTTGGCCAAACAATGTCGCGCCGACATCCTCACGAAGTCCGGCCTCATGCTGGGGTTGGGGGAGTCTCGTGACGAATTAATCGAGGTCTTCCGCGACCTGCGCCGTCACGGTTGCGACATCCTCACCCTCGGACAATACCTGCGTCCCTCCGAGGATCAACTCACTGTCTCCCGCTACGTCGCGCCACAGGAGTTCGCCACGTTCAAGGACGACGCTCTCCATCTCGGCTTCCGCCACGTCGAATCCGGCCCGCTCGTCCGCTCCTCCTACCACGCGTGGCAACACGTCAGTTGATCCGGCCAATCCGTGGCGGCTTGTCCGATGGCCGCTCAAACTCCCGTCGGTCGGGATGTTTGCAGTAATGCTCGCCGCCATAACTCACGGCGTGTTGGCAAATCGCGGGATGATCCACCAGGCATAAGGAAAAGCCGGTGAGGTTCACGTTTCGTGTACGACAGACCGCCGGATCGGGCAGCCGTCGCACCTGACGGTGGGCGGCCTTGCTTGCGTCTGTACCCTCGGTGTTGCGTTTCTCCTCTGGGCGTGCTCCCCAAGCCATAGATCCTCCCGCTCCAGCAATCGCAACAAGACGAGTTGTCGGGGCTTAGCTTAACGACGCTCTCTACACCCGTGTTCCCCCATCGGGCAAGGATATTCTGCTTCCCAACCCGGCGTCCCCGCCGCAAAACCCCAAAACGAAGTCATTCTGGTAAAAACGAAGCCAAGTGTCATTTTGACCCACTTGCCAATTCAACCATCTGCACATCAATCTCTTCCGTACATGCGGTTACCTGGGAAAATTGGCTTCGTTTCGCAGTATATAGGGAGGGTGGGGGGGCTCCGCACACTTAACGCTGGCCGCCGGCCCGAAGCACTGCCCCTTCGCTGCACATGCGCGCGGTCCTGATCCCGAACCCTGAGCCGAGAATTGCGAACCTCGCACCGGCAATTGGGTTCGTTTTTGGCTCCGTTTCGGTAACCTTTCCACACCGGCTTGCCCAACTTTGGGTTCGTTTTGTAAGCCCTACCTCTCCGGTCGTTCTCTTGCTCCTGCTCCCGGATCTCTTAACCTGGAACTGCGAACGATGAATCCGCAACTCCTCGCCTGCTATGTCAAAGAACAACCCGCCCACTATATCACCTGACGATAATATGTCAATACCTAAAAGAAATAATGGTGGGGCGTCCCGCCCGTGCTGTTGAAAGTCGTGCATTTGCGATTACACAAACCGCCGCGCGCATCCCTGTCAGGTTTTCGAACGTTTGTCTCTTTCTTGTGGCTTTTCGAAAGGAAACCTCTCCCGCGCCTCTCGCCAAACAGCAGGTAACATGTTGTGACCGACGGCCAGAGACACAATCCCGCCCACGATCGCCGCATTCGTATCACAATCGCCGCCCCCACAAATGGCTGTTGCTAGCGCGTCGGGATAGTTATCCAGATGTTTCGCCGCACACCATAACGCGAACGGCACAGTATCCTGTGAGGTGACCAGGCTCCCATTTCCCAAAACCCGTGCAGCGTCCTGTGCGGAAAATGTTTCGGGCAGTTGCGCGGCTCTTTCGATTCCCTCCCGCACGTTGCTGGGAGGTGTGTGCGTCAAAACGGTATCGAAGAATACCCGTCGTCGACTGCTGGAAGACGATTCTCTTTGCTGCCAGGCTACCGCTGCCGCGACGGCAACAGCTATCGCCCCGGCAATACCCTCCGGGTGAGTGTGCGTTACAACGCAGGATGCCTTCGACTCGCCTGCGACCTGCGCTATGTTATCCGCGAAATACGCGCCAAGGGGAGCGACTCGCATCGCGCCTCCGTTGCCCATCGACCCCTGGCCGCCGAACGCCGCGCCAGCCGTGGCCTGCCACTTCCCACCCGCCTGCAGCTCATACAATTGCTTCCGTGTCATGCTTCCGTAGCCTCGGTCCGGATCCCGCTGAAATCGCCACGCAAATCGTCGGGCTAGTGCATCTTGATTAAGGAAACCGTACAAACGTAAAACCTCGACGATCGACAACGCCATCTCGGTGTCGTCAGTATGAAACCACGGCCCGCCTACAAGATCCCGTTCCGCAATTCGCCGTCCGGCCTCTCCGCAGCGGTAGCTCAACATCTCTCCAAGCGCGTCTCCAATGGCCAGACCCTCCAGCGACAACAGAGTCCGCTTCATCCGCTCGATGTGGTCGGCAGGTCTCCTCAGCGTGACGCTCGCTGATCGAGCGGAAAGCAAACTCCGAGCCGTGGGTAGCCATGTCCCGGAAATCCAATCGTCTCCTATCGGTCCCACGCGCTCGACCTGCCAACCAGCGAAGCGCAATTCGTTGTGCATCGACCAAGATGCGTCGGTGTTCGACGAGTGAATGACCACCGGACAAACAGGCAGGTATCCCGCCAAATGCAACGCAACATGAAGCCCGGTGCCGGGGTCGACACCAGCGGACGGTTCAGCAACTAGGTCGTGGTCTAGGGAAATCAATACCGTGTTCTCAAGGTGCTCCTCGCATTCGGCAATCATCGACGTCGCCGTCGACCATTCTCGAATCACAAACTCGCTGCCCAGGCTCCGCACCGCCTTGCGGAAGCCTTCCAACCTGTCCGGCTTGTCTTCCAAAATCAGCACCGATCTCATGGCGGGTTCATCTTGGACGGATTGTCCTTCACATAATAATCAATCTGCTGGCAGATCCGGTGCAGCACGTTGCAGTCGCGCTTCTCCAGCGGCGCGCGGGCAATGACTCGACGTAACGACCGTATAAACGAGTCCGGATCGCCCTGGTGCGGTCGGAACCCGATCTTCGCCAGCGAGGTCGCCAGATGTTGCAGCACCGACTCGACCTCTTGCACGGTCGCCAGATTGTATTTCGGTTTGGGAATCTCCCCTAAACTTGCGAGATACACTTCGTACGCCAGTAACATCACCGCCTGCGCCAGATTCAACGACGGATGATCCGACGCCTGCGGCACGCTGACAATATCATGACACCGACGCAGTTCCGTGTCCGACAGCCCGGCCTCTTCCCGCCCAAACACAATTCCCACCCGGTGCTTCTGCGTTAGCTCGGCAATCTTCCCCGCGCCCTGTCGCGCCTCGACGATCTGCGGGAATTGCGCCCGCCGTTTCCGATGCGTCGTCCCCACGAGCCAGTGCAATCCCTCGGTCGCGTCTTCCCATGTCGTTACCGACCGCGCGTTCTCCAGCACGTCCCCCGCGCCGTGCCCGAGCATGATCGCCTGCTGGTGCGTCGCGAAATCCTTCGGGCCGTTCAGCACCACCAGATCGCCCAGCCCCATCGTCTTCATCGCCCGCGCCGCCGACCCGATATTGCCCGGCACCGCCGGCTCCATCAGGATCACCGTCACATTCGCCAGGTTCGCCGGCGCCCCAAACGTCAGCGCCGGCTCGGGATTCTTCTCGTTCGGCTTACGCATGCGAATCCAATATCACCGTCACCGGCCCGTCGTTCACCAACTCCACGTCCATCATCGCCGCGAATTTCCCCTCCGCCACCTTCAACATCGTCGCCCCGCGCAGCTTCACCATGAAATCATTGTAGAATTGTTCCGCCTCCGCCGGCGCCATCGCGTGGGAAAAACTCGGCCGCGTCCCCCGGCTCGCATCGCCATACAAGGTAAACTGCGATACCACCAGCACCCCGCCGCCGATGTCCGTTACCGACCGGTTCATGTTCTTCTCGTCATCGGGAAAAATCCGCAGCGCCAGCAGCTTCTTGATCATCCATTCCGTGTCCGCCGTCGTGTCGTCCTGGCCGATCCCCAGCAGCACGAGCAGACCCCGCCCGATCTCGCCAATCGTCTGGCCGTCGACCCGCACGCTCGCGCGCGACACGCGTTGCACCACCGCTTTCATCGCGTGGTGAATACGCCATGCCCGCCGGGTTGTCCAGCCTTGAACCGCCCCACGCTTGTGTTACGCTGCCCCCGTGAAGATTCAATTCCTCTGCCCGCACTGCAAACGGGAATTGCAGTTCGAGGACCTGTCGCAGGACGAATCGCCCTGCCCGCTCTGCGGCCAGACGATCCGCCTCCGCATCACCGACCGCATGCGCCGCCACAACATGGTCGACCGCTGCGCCGTGTGCGATTGCACCACGGTCTACGTGCAGAAGGATTTCAACCGCACCCTGGGAGTCAGTATTTTCCTGGCGGGCGCGGTGTTGTTCCTCCTTTGCGCGTGGAAAAACCGGCTCGTCGAGGGCACGCTCGTCTGGGCCGTGTTCGTCGTTGCCGATGCGTTGCTTTACAAGTATCTTCCCGATGTGACGATCTGCTACAAATGCTACGCCCAATACCGTAGCGTCACGCCCAATCCCGACAACCACGCGTTCGAACTCGGCCTCGCCGAGAAATTCGATCCGCTCGACAAACGCGCCCATGCCGAGAATCCAGCCGCGGAATGGAAGGGACGCTAACCCCCGCATGTTCCGCGCTCTGCTGATCGCCGTGTTCGCCATCACGTTCGCGCGATCGGTCCGCGCCCAGGAAGATCCCCGCGATGCTGAACGCCAGTTCCGTTTCCTGCTCTCCCGCGGTGATGAGTTGCGCGATCAAAAGGACCAACTCGACGCGCATCCCTCTCCCGCCGCGATCAAACGCTGGAACGCCCAACTGAACCACCTCGAACGCGATTACCAGCATTTCCTCCACGATCATCCCGACCACGTCCGCGCCATGGTCGCTTACGGCGGATTGCTCTACGATGAAGTGGACGAGGACCAGGGCGCGCGCTGGTGGGAGAAAGCCATCCAGGTCGATCCCCGCGAGCCGTACGCTTACAACGATATCGCCAATATCTACGGTCATGAGGGCCAGGCCGCCAAAGCGCTCGAGTATTACCAAACCGCCATCGATCTCGAACCGAAGGAACCCATCTTCCGGTTCAATTGGGCCACCACCTGCCAGCTCTTCCGCAACGAGTCTAAAGCCGTCTACGGATGGAACGTCGACGAGATCTTCCAGCACTGCCTCGAACAGTTCCGCGCCGCCCGCGACCTCGATCCGACGAATTTCGACATGTCGAGCACCTACGCCGAGACATTCTACCAAATGCCCAAACCCGATTGGCCCGCCGCCTACGAAGCCTGGCAGTTCTGCCTCCGCCAGCCTCTGAACGATCATCAGCGCGCGTTCGTCTCCGGCCACCTCACCCGCGTCTGCATCCGGCTCGGTCGCATCGACGAGGCCAAACAGTGGGTGGCGAAACTCGCCGGCGCCGACCAGGACTCCGTCCGCCGCGCCCTCGAACAGAAAATCGCCGCGCTGAGTCAGAACCAAAGCGGATCAGCACCGACAAATCCCCCGCCAGGTTCCATCCCCAATCCGTCCGAGAAGAAGTAGCTCCTCCCTGGAAGAGTTGGAGGTTCCCTCTTCCTTGGAAAGGGGAACCGAGTCCGCGAGACATCGCCAGTCGTGCCGCGGCGGCAAAGGGTCAGGGTGACGGTTCCGTGTAAATGCCTACGGCTTCGCCACGCCGATCGCGCCGCACGCCACCCGCGCGCCCGCGTTGCCGCTCGGCTGACTCTTCAAATCATCCGCCTTCGCGTGCACGATCACCGCGTGACCAATGATCGACTCCGCGCCGTCGAGCGCGATCACCTTGTCCACACGCTCGTAATGCGCCTTGCCCGTGGCGTCGGCTTCGAGATTCCCAAAATCGCCCGCATGCCGCATCTCGGCATCCGGCCCGCCGTGTTGCATATGGCTCGGATTGAAATGTCCGCCCGCCGACGCCCCATCCGGCGCGCTGCAGTCGCCAAACTCGTGAATGTGAAACCCGTGTTGCCCCGGCGTCAGTCCCGTCACATCCGCGACGATCTTCACGCCGCCATCGACCTTTGTGAACGTCACCGTGCCCGCCACGCTGTTCCCCGCCGTCGGCGACAACACCGCCACCGCCTTCGTCACCGAATCCGCCCGCGCCGCGCCCACCACCGCCAATCCCGCCATCGCTACCGCCACCAGCATGCCAGCTCTCATCCTTGCCTCCTGTCGTTCACTGCTTGAGTTTTGCGAAACTACCACGTATCGCTGACGGACTCAAATCATCGCCGCCATACGGGCGAGGGGATAACGCCACGGACTGCGGCCGAGTTCTCGGCATACCCACACAGTATGTCGACCTTGTCTCACTCCTCGGATCTCCATGGAGCAGTAGAAATTCGCGCCGAAGATATGATAGGTTCCACTGGAATCTATCATACAAGTACGAAGGTAGTCCGCTCCCGCATCGCCAAGGGGATTATAAGCCAAGCAAGGCGTTCACCGTTTTGCTGAACACTTGCCACTGCGCCCGCCGCTGTCGCCAGGCCGCCCGTCCTTTGGCGGTCAATCGATAATAGCGCCGTTCCCGGACACGACCCGCAGGCTTCCATTGGCTGCTCACCAAACCCCGCCGCTCCAAATCGTGTAAAACGCGGTACATCGTGCCTCGGGTCCAGAGTAGCGTGTGCTTCGTGTCGTGAAAGACGCAGCGAATGATGTCGTACCCATACGAGGGCTGCTTCTCCAGAGCATTCAAAACCAACAGGTCATACGAGCCCGTCACCAGATCCTTGGCGAATTGGTCATGTCTGATGTTGCGCGTAAATGTCATCCGCCGCGCCCCGTATGGCCGATGGTGTCGATGAGCCGGTGCTGCTCGCATGATAGGTTCCAGTGGAACCCATCATGCAAGAGCGAAAGCAGCTATTCAAGCGCGAAGAAGAAGAAGTAACTCTGACATGGAAGGAGAATGGTGGCGGCTAGGCCGGTCGCACAAGGTGAGCCGCAAACCGTCACCCGAACTTGTAATGCTTTCGCACCGGCTTGTGGACCGTCCAGACGCACGACATGCCTGCGGGAAACGTCACCAGATCCCCTTTGCCAAATCGCACGGGCTTCCCGCCCTCCGGCGTCACCGTGACATCACCCTCCAGCAAATAACACGTCTCTTTCTCGTCATAATGCCACGGAAACTCCGACACTTCCTTCTCCCAAATCGGCCAACTCATAACTTCCTGTTGTCGGATCTTCTCCGCCGGCGGATTACTCGTTATCTGTATTTGGTTCATGTTCTGTATGCTCCTTCAGACTGCTCTTCAGACCAGTCCCGCGTCCGCGATTTGACGGATCAAGCGCTGCAACGGACTGTAAAGACTCCGCCACCTTCCTGATCTCCGCCAACTTCTCTTCGGGCTTGGTGCCGGTCATGCGGGGGAATTTGCCGCCGACCTGGAACAGCACCGCGCGCTGCGACAGCATAATGCGGTCTTCGCGTGTTTCGACCGTATCCACATGCGCGTCGCCCGCCACAATCCGCACTTCGGCGCATTGCAGCAAAATCTCCACCTGCCGCGGAATCCTGCCAAACCGGTCCCGCAGCTCCTTCCGTACCGCCTTGACATCGCCCAACTCCGCCGCGAGCGCGATCTTGCGGTACGCCTGAATCCGCAGCCGCTGGTCCGAGATATAATTGTTCGGAATCCGCGCGTACGATTCGCCCAGCTCATCGTTGAGGAAATCCAGCTTGAGCGTGACCAGCGTGCGGTGCTTCGGTTTCTCGCCCTTCATCCGCGCGATGCTTTCCTTGAGCAACTGACAATACAAATCGAACCCAATCGCCGTGATGTGCCCGCTTTGCTCCGAGCCGAGAATGTTGCCCGCGCCGCGAATCTCCAGGTCGCGCATGGCAATTTTGAATCCGCTCCCCAGCGACGAATATTGCTTGATCGCCCCGATCCGTTTCCGCGCGCTCTGCACGAGATTCAGGTGGCGCGGCAACAGAATGTACGCGTACGCCTGGTGCTTGTACCGGCCCACGCGCCCGCGCAATTGATACAAATCGCTCAGCCCAAACCGGTCCGCGCGATCGATGATGATCGTGTTCGCGTTGGGAATATCCAGCCCGCTCTCGATGATCGTCGTGCACACGAGCACGTCGATGTCGCCCTTGACGAACCGGTACATGACCCCCTCCAACTCGTCATCGCTCATCTGGCCGTGTCCGATGTCGATGCTCACCTTCGATCCCTCCAGCAGCGTCCGCAGCCGCGCCGCCACGCCTTCGATGCTCTGGACGCGATTGTGCAGGAAATAAACCTGGCCGCCCCGGTTCAATTCGCGCTGGATCGCCTGTTTGATCAGCCGCTCGTCGTATCCCGCAATGATCGTCTCCACGGGCAACCGGTCCTGCGGCGGCGTCTGGATATTGCTCATGTCGCGCGCGCCCGTCAGCGAGAGATACAGCGTCCGCGGGATCGGCGTCGCGCTCAGCGTGAGCACGTCCACCAGCTTGCGCAGTTGTTTGAACTTCTCCTTGTGCAACACGCCAAACCTCTGCTCCTCATCCACGACGACCAGCCCGAGGTTCTTGAACGTAATGTCGGTGCTCAACAGCCGGTGCGTCCCGATCACGATGTCCACGCCGCCTTTGCGCAACATCTGCGCAACCTTCTTCTGCTCGCGTTGCGTGCGGAACCGCGACAACATCTCAATCGCGACGGGGTACCCCGACATTCGTTCGCGGAACGTGTTGAAATGTTGTTCCGCCAACACCGTCGTCGGCACGAGCACCGCCACCTGAAACCCGTCCATCACCGCCTTGAACGCCGCGCGAATCGCCACCTCCGTCTTCCCATACCCGACGTCGCCGCAAATGAGCCGGTCCATCGGCCGACGCGATTCCATGTCGCGTTTGACTTCTTCGATCGCGGTGAGTTGGTCCGGTGTCTCATCATAAATGAACGCCGCCTCGAACTCGCGCTGCCACGCCGTGTCCGTCGAGAACGCGTGTCCCTCCAGCGTATTGCGCGCGGCCTGGATTTCCAGCAGGTCCGCCGCGAGATCCATGATCGCCCGCTCGGCGGAAAACTTCTGCTTTTGCCACAACGCGCCGCCAAGCTGATGCAACACCGGCACCTTCTTGCCCGCGCCGATGTATTTCGAGACGAGATGCGCCTGGTCGATCGGCACGTACAACCGCGCCTCGTCGGCGTATTCGATGGCGAGGACTTCCTGCTTCGAACCGTTGAAGTCCAGCGATTTCAACCCGAGGTACTTGCCGATCCCGTGCTGGACGTGAACGACGAAATCGCCTTCTTGCAGGTCCGTCCAATCGGTCGGCTGCGCCAACTGATGAAACTTGCGCCGCGGACGCACCAGCTTGTAGCGCCCGAAAATCTCCGAGTCCGTGACCACGGCCAGCTTGGCATCGGACCAGAGAAAACCGCGCGAGAGGAACGCCGGCGGATGCGCGACGAGAGAGGAGGGGAGCTTGCCGAATTGTTCCCGCCACAATTCCTCGAATCGTTGCTTCTCCCCATCGGTGCTGCAGAACACGTGCAACGCGACCCCCTCCTCGGTCCACCGCTGCATCTGCTCGAAGAACGACCGGCGCATCTGGTCGGCCACTTCCGGCTCCGGCGCCCGCGTATCGAGCGGACGAAACGCATCGAGCCCCGCCAGACCGAGATTGATATGCGACAGCGGCGGATCAATCGCCAGCGTGTCGGTCAGGGGAACGACCGCCAGCCCCGATTCCAGTGTGTGCCGCCATTCGACGAAGAACTTGTCGCCCTCGGGAATCTGACGCGCGTACTGTTCCGCCGCCTCGGCTAGCTTGTCCGGCTCGTCCAGCACCAGCAGCGTATCGCGCGGCAGCAGATCCACCAGCGGCGCCGTCTTGTCCGTTTCCTGCCGCAAAATGCCCAGTTCACCCGCCGGCGTGATGATGAGCCGGTCCCGTTTCTCGAGCGATTGCTGGGTGATCGGATCGAACGTGCGGATCGATTCGATCTCGTTACCGGAAAACTCGACGCGCACCGGCTCGCCGCGGTCGATGGGGAAGAAATCGACAATCCCGCCCCGCATCGCCATGTCGCCGGGATCGCTCACCTGGTACTCGGCGCGATACCCCAGTTCGGTGAGCATGTTGAGGAACTCTTGAAGCTCGATGGTCTGGCCGAGATGGATTTCTTTCCGTAGCGACAGGAAATACTCGGGCGCAAACGTCCGCTGCATCAACGCCTGCACGGAGGCGACGGTGACCGGCGCGTTCAGATTGGTGAGCACCTTCAGTCGGTCGGCGATCGTATCGGCTTGCGGCAGCTTGTCCTCGTGCGGGAGCGTTTCCCATGCGGGGTAGAACTGGGCGCCGGGTAACAGCGTCTGCAGGTCATTGAAGAATGCCTCCTGCGACTTCAGCCCGTCCGTCACCACGAGAATCGGATGACTGGAGATTTTCGAGAGCAGGGACGCAACGAACGGTTTGCCAGCGTCCGCCACGGAATTTAGAGACAAAAAATCCCCCGCCTTGAGTCTCCGTTTGATGGGGGGTATCGACGGAGACCCCAGCGCTGTCTCGAATAACCTGTCTTGTCCCAAACTGGTGTAGCGGCACCCGTCTCGGGGCACACGACGCCGGCAAGGCGGCGGCCTCTACACCAAGCAAACTACAAATTCAACGGCTTCATGCTCTCAAGTGTGAAGACTGCGTCACTTTGATCCCACGTCTTCTTCTCGGGAGATATTACGTGCTGCGTGAATAACCGCAAGCACGTCAATCTGGTCGGGCGTTATGTAGTAAATGATGCGGTACGGGCCTTCGATCACTTCGCGAATCTGTTCCATCTGGTATTCGGGAACAATACGCCCTGATTCCGGGAAGTCAGCAATTTGCTGCGACCGCCGTGTCAAACGATCCACCATGCGCTTGGCATATTCGGTCGAATTCTGGGCGATATAACGATAAATGGAATCGAGATGACCCTGAGCGGTGTCGGTCCAGTGAACGTTCATTCAGGGAGCCCATACTTGGCCCTGACTTCATTGACCGACTTGGTGCGTCCCCCTTTGCTGTCACTCAAACCCTGTTCAATAACCTGACGAACGTAAATCTCATGCATCAGGTCGTCCCATGTCGCCTGCGCCGGCATTTGATCCACCAGTTTATGGGCCTGTTCTTTTGTCATCCGTGATCCTCGTGAAGACTGCACAACAGTCTAGCTGCTGGAGATGGCAAAATCAAGCTACCCCAACTTGTAGAGCCCAGCCAGTCGGTCAAGCGCACGGGGATCAATTGATTGTAGTTTCTTCAGAGATCCATGACCTCTTGAAGTCCCTTCAAACAACGGGCAAAGCTTGCACTGAAGAAGAACTTCAAATAGCTCAACAACCATAGGTTCGATGGCTCCGTCGAACCGTAATCTCGTCAAAGTGAGATACTTCTGCATCCATGACCCGACGCACTCCTTCCCAAGGTCATTGATTTCTGCGTGCATCTCTTGAGGGCACATTTGTTTAATGCCATCCTTGCATTCCAGAATGGCCTTGGCCAAAGGCGAGTTGGCATCGGGATTGTAATGACTGCCAAGTCTAGTACCTCTTTTGGCAAAAGACTTCCCGATCTTCAGCGGCTTGCCGAACAGTGCAAATACGTAAATTACTGGCGAGCGGTCTTCGGGAGGACGTCTATGCGGCCCATCAAGACAGTCATCCCTGATCTGGTCGCGAGAAATATCTTTACCAGCCAACTTCGCGACTTCAATCAACGTCTGAATCAACTGATCGCGTTTGGCTTTGTTCACAAATTCAGCCGCTTCACATTTTCCAACACGTGGTCGGCGGATTTCTTAAGCTGGCCAAGTTCATCGCTCGATAGTTTCAGTTCAATGATTTTCTCAACACCGTTCGTGCCGAGCACGCACGGCACGCCGACGAACATGTCGTTGACGCCGTATTGGCCCGTACACCACGCCGCACAGGGTAGCACGCGTTTCTCGTCGCGCAGAATCGAGGCGACCATTTCGACAACCGACGATGACGGCGCGTAGTACGCCGAGCCGGTCTTGAGCAATGCCACGATTTCCGCGCCGCCGTTGCGTGTGCGGGTCACGAGGGCGTCGAGTTTGTCTTTCGCGATCAAATCCTCGACCTTGATCCCCGCGACCGTGGCATAACGCACGAGCGGGACCATGTCGTCACCGTGGCCGCCGAGCACCATCGCATCCACGTCGCGCATCGACACACCGAGTTCCATCGCGATGAAACAGCGGAACCGTGCGCTATCGAGCACGCCGGCCATGCCCATGACCTTGTTCTTCGGGAACCCGAGTTTCACGCCGGCGAGATACGTCATCACATCGAGCGGATTGCTGACCACAATGACAATCGCGTTCGGCGCGTTCTTCTTGATCGCCTCGCACACGCTGCCGACGATGCCCGCGTTGGTCTTGAGCAAATCATCGCGGCTCATACCGGGTTTGCGGGCGATGCCACTGGTGACGACGATCAGGTCGCTGCCGGCGCAGGCGGCGGGATCATTCGCCCCGGTGATCTTGGCGTCGAAGCCTTCGAGGCAGGCCGACTCCATCATATCGAGCGCCTTGCCCTGGGGCATGCCCTCAATAATGTCCACCATCACCACGTCGGCGAGCTGTTTCTCGGCAATACGTTGCGCGGTCGTCGAACCAACGAACCCCGCGCCAAACACGGTCACTTTTCCATTCATGGGTCACCAGCCTTTGGGGGTTATTCTCGCGCTCGTTATCAAGAATACGCCGCTCGATGTCGAGCAGAAAGACGCGGACGCGGTCGGCGGGAATCCGCGTGTGGCTTCCTCGCGGCTAATTGTTTGTCACAAGCGCGATCCCGTTGGTGGCGCAAACGACGCGCTCGTTTGCCTGGAGTGCCGCGGTCAGGGGACGCACCTGATAGGTCTTCACCCGTTGCGCGTGCGCGTCGAGCGGGTCAAATTCCTCGCGAAGATCCACGTATTTTGCGAGGTCCGCCACGCCGTCGGTGTACTTCGCCGGAAACATTTTGAGATACGCTTTGTCATCGATGCGCACCCGGCAATCAGGTCCGGCGTCGGCCTTGAGCTCTTGTCGCACGGTCTCCATCTTGCGGAAACTGGGAAGAAAATAGTCTGCGCCCGTGATGAGTGCGCTCTCATAACGAAAGTACAACAGGGTGAAAATGACGTTGAAGACGATCGTCACGACCATCGCCGCGCGCACGAGCCCGCGCCATGGATTGCCTTCCACCCCTCGCACGATGAACAGGGCTGGAAGAACGAAGAGCAGCGGGAATTGCACGATCAGGTAGCGGCTGTTGAAATTGCTCAGCGAGCTGATAAACAGCGCCAGCGGCAGCAGCAGCAGCATCCCGACAAATACGTCGGCCGGGGCCTTTGCCAGGGCCCGCCGCGGTGAGCGCCAGTTCCCGCGCATCGACCGAAAAAAGGCAATCACAAACGAGCCGAAGACGAGAACGCTCAACACCAGGGACACCGCATTGAACGCCGCGAGAACCCAGAACGACCCGAAACATGCCTCACCCAGGGCGCGGTATTCGGAAAGATCACGACCCGTGACGCTGCTCATCAGGTTTGAAAGATTGGTGATCGGCAGGGTCAGGATCTTCAGCACCGAAAACGAGGCGTAAATGGGCCCGAAGAAGATTCGCTGCGTATTCTGCCATCCATGCCGCATCTCGCCGGTGACATAGGGAATGTAGAGCAGCGCCGAGGTCAACACGCCCGCAACCAGCCACTTGGCGTTCAACCGCGACGGGCTCCACCACAGCAGCAGCGCCACCACCGGCGCGATGAACATCACCATCATGTGGAACTGCGGCATGATGGCCAGCATCAGGCAGACCCAAAAAACGTTTCGCGAGTTCGGCCGTCTCGTGACGTCCCAGAGCGCCAGGTACAGCAGCGCGCCGAGGAACGCCATGGGGATGGGATTCCAGGCGGTGATCGAATAATGCACCGGCCAGGGGGACGTGGCGAAAAACAACGCCGCCCACAGTGAGTATTGTGGACCGAAAATGTTCTCCGCCAGTCGATACACGAGGTAAATGACACAGGCGTTCAGGATCACCATCATCAGCGAGACCGCTTCGGCGGACCCGCCGATCTTCAGGCCGATCACCCAGAACAACGCCCACAGCGGGCCCGGGACTTTTCCCGCCTTGAAATTGGGCTGCCCGATGTACTGGGCTCGTTCCTGGCCTGCCTCCAGGTTGAGAGCCACGCGATAGGCCAGCATTTCATCGCCCATCGAGGCGTAATGGTATCCCTGGGTCCAATACACGCCGGCCAATCGGAGCAGAAAACCCAGACAGATGATCCCGATCAGCAAACCGGTGTTGGTGCGCTTGGACATCGCGCCATTGTATGGAAAGAAGGCCGTTGGGCGAGAGGAATTCGCTCCGCCTACAATGCCAGGAATCTCAATACTTCCAACCGGTCATTAAACTGAAACAGGATCGAGTTGCCGTAGAAGTCCACCGCGCCGGGAGAGCCTTCCCGGGAATAATCCCACATTGGCTTGCCGTTCCTGGGATTGAGACGGACAAGGTGAAACGTCCCGACGACCGGACCCCTGGCGTTGAGCGTCATCAGGGCGGACGGGGCGTGCGCCCGCGTGCTGTACAGATACTTTCCCGCAACGTAACATTCATCCCCGACCTTATCGAGCCGCCACAGGACCTTCCCGGTCGCGGGATCGACTTTCAGTATCACGGGATCGACACGATCAAGACTGACCTGATCGGAATACTGAATGGACTCGGGACTGGCGCTGGTGGTGATGACATACAACATGCCCCGTTCATCAAACCGGACGTCGGAAATGCCCACACTCGGCATCCGCCAGCGCACCGCGCCGGATTGTATCTCGAACGCCGCCAGCACACCGCGATCGAAGAAGTACAGCCGGTCACCCTTCTCAATACAGGGCGTTGTTGATCCCGTGCGCTCGCCGTCGTCCCACCCGTATTCCGAGCGCGCGAACTGCGGGGCAATCGGATACGAGAGGTTGCTCTGCCAGAGTTTCTGGTTGTTCTTGCTGAATACCGTCACGGTTGTACCAGCCACAAGTACGTCCACACTCTTCATTGCGAAAAACGCGGGACGCCCAACGACCTCGCCGGTCCACGGCGCGATGTCGTTGCCGAAGACCCGCTGGATCGTCACGCTGTAGCGGCTCTGGTCCACCTTCTTCGTTCCGCCGCCCCTCGTTCGATTCAGCTCGTTCATCACGTCTTCGGCGAATTCCTTCGTTTGGGTGACGCCCAGGTTCTCGAATTTGTTGCTGTTCGGATCGACAGCTTTCATGGTCTCCACCGTCACGACCTTCTTCTCGATCGCTCTCACATCCAGATCGGCAACGGTCGAGCCTGTCGCGACAAAGAGGCGTTCCTCGTCGGGAATGTACGGCCCCGTCGACGCCTCGAAGTTCTCATTGCCATCCAAGTGGCGCGGAGGCGGACGGGGGGACGAACGCCGTTCGACTTGTTGGGTTCCCGAAGGCAACTGAAGGTGCGTCAGAATATAATCATACCCGCCCTTGTTCGACACGACGATCATGTCATTACCGTCAAACGTCATCTCGCGGACGCGGCCTTCCGTCTGCAACCAGGTCTTCTCCTTGCCCGTGGCGCGGTCCAGACACACGAGATTCCGTCCCAGCGTTACCCAGACATCGTCGCCGACGATGCGCGCTTCGGCGTTCCGCTCGGCGTAATACTCCTGGTAATCTTCCATCTGCTGGGCCATTTTCTTCTTCGCGTCTTCGGGAGACGCGGCGGCCTCGGGTGTTTTTGTCTCTGCGTCGTCTTTGGTCTCGTCCTCCGTCGCGCCGAGATTTGCAAGCGCCGGGGTTTTGGCACGGTAGGCGGCCATCGACGTGGTCCAAACGGCCTGCTTCTTGTTCAGGTCGAAATCCGACACATTGTTGGCGCTGACCAACAAGAGTTCATGGTCGTTGACGAAGTGCGCGCGCGTCAGTTCATCGCCGTTGGAAATCGGCAGCGAAAACTTGACGGACGGTTTCTGGCCGAAGACCTCATACCATTCATAACCAACGAACAATACGAGCAACCCGACGACGATGGTCGTGCCGATCTGCGAGGCGCGCTTATACTCGCGCTCGCGCACGACGCGCTCCTGGCCGGCATACACCGGGACGTCCATCCCGGCTTCCTCGGCACGGTTGCGGCAATAGATGCTGCAGAAGTAGCCCGTCTGCTTCATGCACTTCAAGCAGATCGGTTTCTTGCAGGTCAGACAGAACGCTTCCACCGGCTGGTCCTTGTGGAAGTAGCAGAACTTGGGCAAACCGCCTTCGCTTTCCGCCGGCTCTTCCGATGTCTCGGCGGCGGCGGGTTCGTTTTCGGCGGCGCCCTTGAGCGTAATGGCCGGTGCGGCCTCCGACTGGCGCGTCAGGGTTTCCTGAATGACCCAATTGGCGTAGTCCGTGCCGTCCGCGCCGCACGTCGGGCAATACACGGACCCGGGCATCTGGCCGTTCACGGGTTCGATTTCGAACTCGTATGAAGTTTGGCAGGTACAATCGACGACGATTCTCATAGGCGGAACCTCGGGTTGAGGAGAACGACGGGGTTCGAGTAGAGCAGATCGCGCGGGGCGATGGCCGGCAACTCTTCCGCGTGCCCGTCACAGAACAGGATATTGCCACCGAACTGGCGGTGGTTGTCCGCGGGCCGCTTTCCGTTGATGGAAAACATGGGGTCGCCTCCGTGACGTGGCTGCGTATTCAGTTGCTGGTCCGAGAGCAGCATCGCGTCAGCGCCATCGTGTGTCGTGCGTCCCATGTAGTAGGCGTAACTGATTTTCCTGTCCGTGAACGGTTGGGCTTCGGGCAGGCGTCGCGCGGCGCTGCCGGGACAAAGAAAGATCGCCGTCTCCGCCGTGCATCGCGGGACCAGCAAACTCAGCGGGACCTCGGCCGTCGTCGCGCCCGTCACCACCGGATACGAATCATGGTAATCCGCTGCGTATATCTTCAGCGCGATCTGGATCATCTGAAGATTCGTCTGGCAGGCGATCAACTGCTTCTCTTGGTAAGCTTTCGAAGCAGGCCCGTACGCCATCACGTACATAACCATGATCAGGGCAACGACCACCAATAACTCGATCAAAGTAAACCCGCGGGAACTTGAATGATTCATGAACCCAGCCCTCTCACACGGGACATTCGATAGATAACATCCCCCAAAACTCGTCGTCAATTCCAATCGAAGATGATAGTATCTTCGTCCATGAGCGAGAGCTCTGATCTGCTCTGGCAGTGCCGCGATAAACACTGCGGCGCAGTCCTTCGAGCGGCGGAATTGCAGCGGATCATCGCGCCGGGGATCGCGACGGAAGTCTGTCCGCGTTGTGGCAGCCCGGTCGTGCCCGTGCGCGAAGACCGACCGACCGCAGTGGGGGAAGAGACACCGGAAAGACCGGTAACCCTGGCTTCGGCACTGGTGTATCCATTTCGGAGCGTCGGCGGCCTGCTGGTGCTGGGGGTGGGCACCATTCTTGTCGGCGTGATCGCGTACGGGTTACCATTTCTCTACGGCTATATCATCACCATTGGTGTGTACGGTTGCATGTGTAACTATCTGTTCGACGTCGTGCTGACCACCGCCAACGGCGAAGACAAACCGCCGGGCCTGCCCGATTTCAGTGATTGGTGGGACGACGTTCTGCAACCGATCCTGCTCGTGATCAGCACCACGGTCTTGTGCTTCACGCCGTCGATTCTCTATTTCATCGGCTACCTGTGGCATTGCTGGTATCAGGGTTGGGTACCGGATCCCACCGAGCCGGTCTGCGCAGTGGGTGTTCTGGGCCTGGCACTGCTCAGTTCGTTGTACTATCCGATGGCGCTGCTTGCCGTGGTCATGTTCAATGCCAAGCGCGCGGTCAATCCCCAGATCGTTCTTCCGTCGATCGCGCGCGTCCTTCGACCCTATGGCCTGGTGTGCGCGTTCATGATTCTCGTGGGCCTCGTGCAGGTCGCGTTTCGCGTAACGTTCGCGCCCGACTCGCTGTTTGGACATTTCGTCGGCGTAACGCTCAAGTTGTGGGGGAGCATCGCGAGCATGCGACTGTTGGGGCTGTTGTATCGGATGCACAAGTCGGAGCTTGCCTGGTTCGGCTAACAGGAACTGTTTCAGGATTTTCGGGATTTCGCCACGCTTGCGTCACCCATCGCCGCCATGTGGCTCCGATATTGACGCCTCCGAGCCAAAATGGTAGGCTCTGCTCTGCGAGGCGATGTTGCCCTCTGGGATTTGGCCATGAGGAACGTACTGAACGAGAACGTGTTGGTGCTCAACCGCCTGTGGCAGGCGATCAACGTCTGCACGGTGGAACGGGCTTTTACGCTCTTGTACATGGGCCACGCCGAGGTCGTTGTCGAGGACGGCGGCGATTTCCAGACCTTCGATTTCCAGGAGTGGCGCGAGTTCAGCCAGGGAAACGACGGCGAGGACGTCGTCAATACCGTGTCGTTCAAGATTCGCGTGCCGCGGGTGATTCTGCTGCTGTTTTTCGACCGGCTCCCGCACAAGGAAGTTAAATTCACACGCCACAACATTTTCGAGCGCGATCACAACACCTGCCAGTATTGCGGCAAACGGTTTGATCGGCGCGAGCTGAACCTCGATCACGTGATCCCGCGCGATCGTGGCGGGACGACCACGTGGGAGAATATTGTGTGCGCCTGCATTCCCTGCAATACGCGCAAAGCCAATCGCACGCCGACCGAGGCCGGCATGCACCTCATCAAGAAGCCGAAGCGGCCGAAGTGGCGTCCGTTCGTGAACGTCACCATCACCACCATCGCGCACGATAGCTGGAAGCATTTCCTCGATCTCGCCTACTGGAACGTCGAACTCGGCGAGGATGCGGAGTAGGACGGATTTTTGCGAATTCACTCCGCTGGCCAATGCCGGTTGCCAGCGGGGAGGCTGAGAATGAAAGGCCTCTCTGAAGCGCAGAAGGCTGCAAGAGCGGCTCACATAACGCTGACGCTTTGCTGTATAGCGCTCGTGGGGATGCACTATGTATACATGATATGCCGGGAGTACCGGCGATGGTACTGCTACGCCCCTGAGGAACTTTCGTTACTGTCACTGGCATGTTTGCTTGTACTCTCGTTCTTTGTATGGCGTTCAAGCCGCATACTTGCCATAGCAGGCTTTTTCGTTAGTCTTTCCGGTCTTGTCGTGGTGTTACTGCCCGTGCTGTGAGACATGGCTTGAGGTTGGCTTCCACCTTTGACACTTCTTCAACGAAAGATTAGCATGCATGGTCGCGCATGGAGGAACCCCCGATGAAGAATCTGACTCTTCGCGCCGTTTGGCTTTGCTCGCTCTTGGTTTGTCCGGTCAACGTGGCTCACGCACAGACGCTCCAATTCGCCGAGCTGGGCGATTTCAAGTTGGAGAACGGCGAGGTGATTCGCGATTGCCGGATCGGTTATCGGACGATCGGTACGCTCAACGCCGACAAATC
Organism: Verrucomicrobiia bacterium; assembly: GCA_035501175.1. Taxonomy (GTDB): domain Bacteria; phylum Verrucomicrobiota; class Verrucomicrobiia; order Palsa-1439; family Palsa-1439; genus Palsa-1439. Next base: position 44,096 of record DATJWQ010000096.1, read on the forward strand.
GAACATCATTCTCTTCCCCACGTGGGCGTTGGGGACGACCGAGCAGCTTCTCTCCAACGTCGGCTCGAACAAACTGGCGGACAGCACGAAGTACTACGTCGTCCTGGTGGACGCGCTCGGCAATGGTGTGTCCTCGTCGCCGTCCAACAGCAAGCTGCAGCCGCGGATGAAATTCCCGCGGTTCACCATCCGCGACATGGTCGACACGCAGCACGAACTCCTCACCAGGGTCCTGCACGTCGACCACGTGAAAGCAGTGATGGGCATTTCCATGGGCGGGATGCAGACATTCCAGTGGATGGTCTCGTACCCCGGCTTCATGGATTGCGCGATCCCGCTGATGGGTTCACCCCGCGCGAGCGCTTATGACATTGTCATGATGCGGGCGCAACTGCACGCGATCACGACCGATCCCGATTGGAATGGCGGCAATTACACCAACAACCCGGCGCGCGTTGCCGGGGCGGAATTCCTCGCGCTCATCCTGAGCACGCCGGATGAGTTCAATCGACATCACACGCGCGAGCAGGTGTCGGCCGAGATGGATCAGGCGAAGTTCACCACCGGGTTCGATTCCAACGACAAAATTCGCCAGCTCCAGGCCATCATGGCGTTGAATGTGGCCGCGCCGTTCGACGGATCGATGGAACGCGCGGCGAATGCCGTCAAGGCGCGGGCGCTTATCATTGTTGCCCTGAAAGATCGCGCGGTCGTGCCGAAGCCCGCGTTGGACTTTGCGAATCTGATCCACGCGAAGACGCTGGAGCTGGAGAGCGATTGTGGTCACATCGCCAACGGATGCGAAGAGCATCTCGTCAATTCGACCGTGGCCGAGTTTCTCGAGCAGTGAACTGTGCGGCGGGCGGGATGAGCGGCACTTCGGGCTGAAACCTGACACTCCGTTTTGCATTTTGACAGTTGGCTGACGTAACGATAGCTTTCCCGCCATGCACTCCGCTTTCTGCCGGTTTCTGGCTCTGGCATTCGCTCTCTCGAACCTTATCTTTCTGCAGGCAGTTGTCGCCGGTCCGCCGGATTCGAAGGCAATTCCCGCAATTCGCATCGCGCTGGTCGGAGACTCGACGGTGGCCGATTACCTCAAGCCGGGCGACGTGCACCGCGGCTGGGGTCAGTTGTTTCCCGAGTTCGTGGACACGAACCGTGTGACCGTGCAGAACTTTGCCGTCAACGGCCGCAGCACGAAGACATTCAAGAAGGAGGGCCGCTGGGAGAAGGTGCTGGCGTTCAAGCCCGATTACGTCTTCATTCAGTTCGGCCATAACGATTCCCACGGGAAGGACAAGCCCGAGGCGACGGATGCGAAGACGGATTACACCAGCAACCTTGTCTGGTATGTCGAAACCGCCAAGGCGCAGGGCGCCGTGCCGATCCTCGTTACGCCGATGCATCGAGGCAAGTGGACCAGCGAAGGCCATCATATGACCCAGGAATTCGGACCTTACGCCGACGCGATGCGAGCCGTGGCCAACGACGAGAAGGTGCCACTGGTGGATTTGTACGCGCTGAGCGGAGCGGCCTTCGAAGGGATGACCGACGACCAACTCGCGACGTTGTTCGCGATTCCCGAGACCGATCGCACACACTTCAATGAGAGGGGCGCTCGCCTGCTGGCTCTGATGGTCGCGCAGGAGGCCAGCCGCATCGTTCCCGCGTTGAAACCGTACATGAAGATCTCATCGGAGAAATAGCGTATGCGCATTGTGGAAATTCGCGAGAAGACCGTTTCCATCGCCTCGGCGATCACGAATGCCTACATCGATTTCTCGAAGATGACGTGTTCGGTGGTCGCGTTGATCACCGATGTTGAGCGCGATGGGAAACGCGTCGTCGGGTACGGCTTCAACTCGAATGGACGGTACGGGCAGGGACAATTGATGCGGAATCGCTTTTTCCCCCGATTGCAGGCGGCTGATCCGACTACGTTGGTCGATGAAACGGGAGAGAATCTCGATCCGTTTCGGATTTGGGCCACGTTGATGAAGAACGAGAAGCCGGGCGGTCACGGCGAACGGTCGGTGGCCGTCGGCACCATCGACATGGCGGTTTGGGATGCGGTGGCCAAGATCGCGGGCAAGCCGTTGTACCGGCTCCTCGCGGACCGGTATCGCGGCGGGCAGGCCGACTCGAAGGTCTTCGTGTACGCCGCCGGCGGTTATTACTATCCCGGCAAGGACATGACCGCTCTGAAAAAGGAGATGCGCGGCTATCGCGACATGGGTTATCAGGTCGTGAAAATGAAAATCGGCGGCGTGCCGCTCGACGAGGATATCCGCCGCATCGAAGCCGTGCTGGAAGTGGTCGGCGACGGCAAGTTTTTGGCGGTCGATGCAAATGGCCGGTTCGATCTCCAAACCGCGATTGCCTACGGCGACGCGATGAAGAAGTACGGGCTGTTTTGGTACGAGGAGGCGGGCGACCCGCTCGACTACGCCTTGCAGGCGGAACTGTCGAAGCATTACCCGTTGCCGATGGCGACGGGTGAGAATTTGTTCTCGCACCAGGACGCGCGCAATCTGCTCCGGTACGGCGGGATGAATCGCGACCGGGACTGGCTGCAATTCGATTGCGCGTTGTCGTACGGCCTCGTCGAATACCTGCGCACGCTCGACGTGTTGAAGGAACTCGGCTGGTCGACGCGCCGCGTGGTGCCGCACGGCGGGCATCAGATGTCGCTCAATATCGCCGCGGGCCTGCATCTCGGCGGCAACGAATCCTACCCCGGCGTGTTCCAGCCGTTCGGCGGGTTTGCCGACGGCATTGCGGTCGAGGACGGGTATGTCGGGTTGCCGGATGCGCCGGGCGTCGGCTTCGAGACGAAGTCAAATCTGTATGCGGTGATGAAACAACTCAGCGATTGAGTCGACCGAGCGTCGCGCATGGAAAAAACCAGGAGCAGAACAGGTGCCTTATTTGGGAATCTGTTTTTCCAGGTTGTTCTCGGCGTCGCGGTCGGCGTGCTCATCGGCGTGGTGAATCCACCTCTGGGCGTATCGCTCAAGGCGCTTGGCGACGGCTTCATCAATCTCATCAAAATGCTGCTGGCGCCGATCATCTTCGGCACGATCGTGACCGGCATCGCGAAGATGGGCAGCCTGAAGGAAGTGGGCCGGGTCGGCGTGAAAGCGCTGGTGTATTTTCAAGTGGTTTCGATGCTCGCGCTGGTGATGGGGCTTGTCGTGGCGAACGTGCTGAAGCCCGGCGCGGGGATGAACATCGATCCCGCCACGCTCGATGCCGGTGCCGTGGCCAGCTACACGACGACGGCGAAATCCCAGAGTGTCGTCGGCTTCTTCCTCGACATCATCCCGTCGAGTGTGGGCGACGTGTTCGTGCGGGGGAACATGCTGCCGGTGATTCTGTTTTCGGTGCTGTTCGGTCTCGCGCTGGCGCAAATGCCCGACCGCGGCGGGGTGATTGTTGCGGTGATCGATTCGGCGTTGCACGGATTCTTTGGCATCGTGCGGATGATCATGTGGCTGGCGCCGCTCGGGGCGCTCGGCGCGATGGCGTTCACGGTGGGGAAATACGGCCTTGCATCGCTGAAACCGTTGGGCTGGCTGATCGCGGGCGTGTATTTCACGAGCCTGATTTTCATCGTGTGCGTGCTCGGGCTGATTGCGCGAGCGAGCCGGATTTCGTTCTGGAAATTTCTTCGTTACATCAGGGATGAACTGGCGATTGTGTTTGCCACGTCATCGACCGAGGCGGTCCTGCCGCAGATCATGGCCAAGCTCGAGGATCTCGGCTGCGCGAAGCCCGTGGTCGGGATGGTGTTGCCGACCGGCTACACGTTCAACGCCGATGGCACATCGATTTATCTGACGATGGCGGCAATTTTCGTGGCGCAGGCGACCAACACGCATTTGTCATTTGGCGATGAGATGCTGTTGCTGGGCGTGCTCGTGCTCACGTCGAAAGGCTCGGCGGGCGTCGCCGGGGCTGGTTTTGTGACGCTGGCGGCGACGCTGGCGTCGATGGGCAAGATTCCCGTGGCGGGCATGGCGCTGCTGCTGGGGGTGGATCGATTTGTCAATCAGGCGCGGGCGGTGACGAATCTCATCGGCAACGGCGTGGCGACGATTGTCGTGGCGCGTTGGGAAAAGGCGTTTGACGAGAAACAGGCGGAGGCGGTCCTCAACGGACAGGAGGAATTGAAGACATGAAAAAGCTGATTTTGATTCTCGCGGTGATTGCGGCGGCGGGCTGGGTGATCGCCGAGGAGACGCGCACCGAGGTCACGAAAGTCACGACGCCCGCGGATGATTCCAAGCCCAACAGCGATGGCGTGCCCGATGTGTACGCTATCAAGGGCCAATTCGATCATGTGGTGATTTTGCGGTTCAAGTATCAGACCGACCTGCTGACGGGCCTCGAGAAGATGGCGAAAGAGCAAAAGATTCGCAATGGGGTGATCCTGTCGGCGATCGGATCGGTGCGCGGGTATCACGTCCATTCGGTCACCAATCGGACGTTCCCCTCCAAGGATACGTTCGTCAAAGATCCGACCGCTCCGGCGGACCTCATCAGCATGAACGGGTATGTTATTGATGGACGCGTCCACGCGCATCTCACGTTGGCGAATCCCGACAAAGCGTTTGGCGGTCATCTCGAAAAGGGCACCGAAGTGTTCACGTTCGCCGTGGTGACCGTCGGCGTGCTGAAAGACGGCATCGATCTAAGCCGGGTCGATGACAAGACATACCGGTAGGCAGCGGAGGCAGATGGAAATGGGTGGTCTTGGCTGCGTCAGGCTACCGGGGGCAGTGGCGGTGGTGAAGAAGCGGGCTGTCGCCTCACGAGCCAGAGGAATATCAGGGAGACCGGAAGGGCCAGAATGAGGCCGAGTGTGGCGCCGGACAAAATGCACGCGAAAAAACCGGCGATACCCAACCCTTGTTTTCCCCGTGTGACGCCCTGAATCAAGGGAATCAGTCCCAAAAGTACGCCGACGACGATTCCGCCGAGAATATAAGGCACGAGCCTTGCCATAGCATCCGCCTTTCTCAAACAGGGGTAACAACACGGGAAGCCTAGCTTTGACACCTCTGCGGTTCAAGGATAATGTATGCTCCATGGCTTCGAAGCTGGATGAACTCCGGTCGGTATTGCGGTCCTGCGGGCGGACGCTTGTCGCCTACTCGGGCGGAGTGGACAGCGTGTTTCTCGCGAAGGTCGCGCATGACGAACTGGGCAGGGACGCGCTGGCGGTGATTGCCGATTCGCCGAGCCTGCCGCGTCGCGAATTTCAGGAAGCGCTCGATCTCGGGAAGCAATTTGGATTTCCCGTGCAGGTGGTCAGCACCCACGAGATGGACGACGACAATTACACCAGCAATCCGGCCAATCGCTGTTATTTCTGCAAGACCGAGTTGTTCGGGAAGCTGGCCGAGACGGCGAAACGCGAGGGCTGGCAGACGATCGTGTATGGCGAGAACGCCACCGACGCGGGAGATTACCGGCCCGGCGCCGTGGCGGCCAAGGAATACAAGGTGCGCGCGCCGTTGAAGGAAGTAGGGATGACCAAGGCGGAGATCCGTGAGTTTTCGGCGAAGCTCGGGCTGCCGACGGCGAGCAAACCGCAGATGGCGTGCCTGTCGTCGCGGATTCCGTACGGCGAACCCGTGACGGACGAGGCGCTGAAGATGATCGAGGCGGCGGAAAACGTTTTGCGGGATGCGGGGTTTCATGAAGTACGGGTGCGCCACCATCACATGGGGAATTCGAAGCTTGAGATCGAGGATCCGAAGCGGTACCTGGCGCGGATCGAGGTGGGCCCGGACGAATTTGAGCGGTTACTCGACGGCAAGGCGCGCGAGTCCGTGACCGGCGCGCTCCGCAAAGTGGGGTATGCGTATGTGACGCTGGACCTGCAGGGGTACCGGCGCGGCAGCGCGAACGAAGTATTTGTCAAACCAAAGGAGGAGTGAGTCATGAAGCGCGGCGTTATCATCGTGGGGATGGGATTCGTCAGCGCGCTGGTGTTGCTGGCGGGTTGTGGCCAGGACCAGAAACTTCAGGAGACGCAGCAGCAATTGACGGTCGCGACCAACGAACTGGCGCAGGTAAAGGCCGAGGTGGTGACCATCAAGACGCAGATGCAGGTGCAGGTCGAGGCGTTGCAGGAGAACCTGACGAAGTTGACCCAGGAGAAGATGAGCACCGAACGGCAGATGCGGTCGATGCAGACCGACCTGCAGCAGAAGCTCGACGCGGAGCAGACGAAGAGCCACTCCCTCGAAACGCAGAATGCGGATTTGACGACGCAACTGAAGACGGTGAACGATCAGCTCGCGGATGTGAGCCAGAAGCTGGCGGATTTGACGAAGACGCACGAGACGACGATCGCGCAGTATCAGGCGATGCGGGAGGATTACGTCAAGCTCACGGCGGAGCGGGCGGTGCTCGAGGCGAAGCTGCATGATTTGAAGGCGTTGAAGGACCAGATTGTTGTTGTGAAGAACGAGCTGCACCAGAAACGGGTCGAGGAGCTGAAGCGGCTGGATCGCGCCGAGTACGCGATGGGCAATCATGGTTATTTGCTCAAGGACGGTTCGTGGGTGGTCGAACGCTCGCCGGGCAGTTATCCGTTGAATCAGGACCTGTACCGGATGCAATGACGGACAAGCCGCTCGTGGTGAAACCGCGCGATGAACCGCAGAAGCTGCGGATCGCGAATCGGGAATTTTCCTCGCGCCTGATCATGGGCACGGGGAAATTCTCGTCCGGGGAGATCATGGCGTTGGCGATTGAGGCGAGCGGCGCGGAGATGGTGACCGTGGCGTTGCGGCGGGCGGATCTGACGGGGCAGGGGGACAAGTTCGCGAACATCCTCACGTTTGTCGACGCGAAGAAATATGTGGTGTTGCCGAACACGAGCGGCGCGCGGAACGCCGAGGAAGCGTGTCGGCTCGCGCGGCTGGGCCGGGAGGCGACGCGCTCGACCTGGCTGAAGCTGGAAATCCATCCCGACCCGCGCTATTTGTTGCCGGATGGCGTGGAGACGTTGAAGGCGGCGGAGATATTGGTGAAGGAGGGCTTCACCGTGCTGCCGTACATCAATGCCGACCCTGTGCTGGCGAAACGGTTGGAGGACGTCGGCTGCGCGACGGTGATGCCGTTGGGTTCGCCGATTGGCAGCGCGCGGGGAATTGAGACGCGGGCGAGCATCGAGATTATTATTGAGCAGGCGACCGTACCGGTCGTGGTGGACGCCGGGCTGGGGGCGCCGTCGCACGCGGCGGAAGCGATGGAGATGGGCGCGGATGCCGTGCTGGTGAACACGGCGATTGCGGTTGCCAGCGATCCCGTGCGGATGGCGGAGGCTTTCAAGTCCGCCGTGATCGCCGGCCGCGCCGCGTACGAGATCGGCCTCGCCGTGAAGCGCAAGGAAGCGGACGCCACGAGTCCGCTGACGGGGTTTTTGGAGTAGGAGCAATAAGCACTAAAGGCACCATGGCGAACCAATCCAAGGCAAGGCTCGCATTGGATTCGACAAGCGTCTTCTTTCTGTTTTGCCCGCTGCCTCTGATCCTGTTTCTCGTCGGATGGGTGCTTAGTGCTCAGGCATTGAACCCGTGGCCACCATTCGACCTGCTTTTCCTTGGCTGCTTTCTTAGCGGAATTGGGCTGATTTGGGGGCTGCGGCTCCGTTCCCATCTCAGGCCCACAGGTAGGGACCTCACTGGTCTGACAGTAGCACTTTGCATTGCGGGAGCACCTATCGCTCTAACGGGTCTGGCCTTTATTCTTGTGTTCCTTTCCGGCGTGCGACGCTAGACGGTCGAACGCGCTAACAAAGTCGGCGGTCATAAGCCGCCGCTACAATACGACAACCTAGGACTGTAACGCGACCACGTGACCTCACGTTCCTGTCCGTGGTCTGGATCTGATAATTTGATTACACAAATCATTTGACTACTAAAAGTAATGTGCTACTCTTCGACTTGTGACATCCTCCGGTGACATTGCCTTGTTCCTGCGGTTGTATCCGCAGATCTACTTGGCCTGTCATCGGCGGCATGTGCGGGATGAGCGGACGCGCAGGACGCTGAGTCTGAACCAGGCAAGCATCCTGGACCATCTGGACAGCGTCGAGCCGATCAGTCTGGATGCGTTGGCGAAGCACATGGAGGTGACCGCGTCGACGATGTCACTGAATGTGGATCGTTTGGAGAGGGATGGATACGTGTCGCGGCGGAGGGACGACCGCGATGCGCGCCGGGTCGAATTGCGTCTGACCGCGGCCGGTACGCGGTTGAAGCAACAACAGAACGTGCTGGAGCCGGAACTGGTGGGAGCGTTGTTGAAGCGGCTGAAGGGACTGGACCGGGCGAAAGCGCTGGAAGGGCTCGGACTTCTGGCCGGGGCGGCGAATCAAATGATCGCCGACCAGCCCGTTGACGGCGGCCGTTGGCGATACTCAACCGGCAAGACGAAACGGAGTCTTCGATGAAATGGTTATTGCTCATTCCTGCCGTTGTCCTTCTCGTGATCGTTGGCCTGTTCGTTCTGGGGCTGCTGCAGCCGGTGAAACATTCCGTCACACGCTCGATTCGGCTGAAGGAGAAACCGGAGATCGTGTTTGCGACGGTGGACAACTTCGATGATTTGCCGAACTGGTCGACGAGCGTGCTGAAGGTGGAACGTCTTCCCGCTCGGGATGGCAAATCCGCGGCGCGGGTTACGATGAAATGGGGCAATATGCAGATGGTGATGACCCAGATCGAGCGCACGCCGCCGACGCGGCTGGTGGTCGGCGCGGCGAAGGAAGGCGGGGAGCCGTTGGGCACGTGGACGTACGAGCTGGCAGGGGAGAATGGCGGGTGTCGGGTGTCATTGACCGAGGACGGCGAATTGAAGAATCCGTTGTATCGCGCGATTGGTCAGATGCGCGGGCTCGACGCCAACATCACGCAGACGTTGCGGGATCTGGCGAAGAAGTTCGGGGACACTGCGGATGTTCCGGTGGGTCGGTAGTGTTGCCGGTGTCGGAAGCCTGGGTGCGAAGCGGTGAGTGCGGTTTGACGTTTGGGTCATGATCTTCTAAACTCTGGCTGGTGACGAGTTTCTCATCCAATTTTGGCCAATTGTCGCTTGGCGAGTTGGGGCGGTTTGCCCAGCAGGCGAGTGCGAGCGACGTGGAAGAGGCCCTTCGGCGGGCTCAGGGCGCTCGCCTGTCGGCGAGCGATTTCGCGGCGTTGATTTCTCCGGTCGCGTCCCAACCGACGTACCTGGAAGCGATGGCGCAGCGATCGCACGAATTGACGGTGAAGCATTTCGGGCGGGTGATGCGGTTTTTCGCGCCGTTGTATGTTTCAAACGAGTGCATCAACATCTGCAAGTATTGCGGGTTCTCGCGCGACAATCCGATTCTGCGCGTGACATTGACGGTGGAGCAGGTGGCGGCGGAGGCGCGATTTCTGCACGAGCAGGGGTTTCGGCACATTTTGCTGGTGGCGGGCGAGCATCCGCATTTTGTGTCGGACAATTATCTGCGGGATTGCGTGGCGCGGTTGCATCCCGACTGGCCGAGCATCTCGCTGGAGGTCGGTCCGCTGGAGACGGAGCCATACGTGCCGATTGTCGAGGCGGGCGCGGAGGGATTGGTGGTGTACCAGGAGACGTACGATCGCAGCGTGTACGATGCGATGCACGTGAGCGGGCCGAAGAAGGATTTTGCGTGGCGGCTGAACACGGCGGAGCGGGCGTACGCGGCGGGATTCAAGCGGCTGGGGATCGGCGCATTGCTCGGGTTGGCGCCGTGGCGGAACGAGGCGCTGGCGCTGGCGGCGCATGCGGCGCATCTGTTGAAGACGTGTTGGATGGCGCAATTGACGATCAGCGCGCCGCGGATCCGGCCGGCGTCGGGTGAATTTCAGCCGCTGGTGAACATGAGCGATCGCGAGCTGGTGCAATTCGTGTGCGCGTTACGGATTGCGTTTCCGGAAGTGGGGCTGGTGTTGAGCACGCGGGAATCGCCGACATTGCGCGATCATCTGATTCCGCTGGGGATCACGCTGATGAGCGCGGGAAGCCATACCGAGCCGGGCGGATACACGGGGCAGGGGAAGGAGGAATTGCACGTGACCAAGGGCGGGCGGATGCTGAAGCCGGATGCGCCGATGATCGAGTCGGAGGGCGAACATGCGACGGTGCAATTTCAGATTGCGGACGAGCGTTCGCCGGCGGAGGTGGCGGCGCGGCTGCAACAGTTGAGATATGAGCCGGTCTGGAAGGATTGGGAAGGAGCGTTGAATCGTGTCTGAGGGAATTACGATTTTGGCCAACGGGCGGGAGGAGCGGTTTGATGCGCCGCGGTCGGTTGCGGAGTTTGTCATGGGGCATGGTTGGAAGCCGACGCAGGTAGTGGTCGAGCGCAACGGCAGCGTTGTGCCGCGGGGCGACTTTAGCAAGGTTGTGCTAGCGAATGGGGATCGGGTTGAGGTGATCGTGCCGGTGGCGGGCGGCTAGCGGTTGTCGAAATCTTCGCCTGCGACCTCGGTAATCTGATACCAAATTGCCATCGCAGTAGATTGCGTATCAACGGCTTCCTTCTTTGCGATGCGGATAACGGGCCGCTTGTTGTGCCAATAATCGTCGCTGGTAACCTCGAGGAGAGCCTTGTTAAGTCTGAGGCTAACTACTTCCAACATACCGAGTTCCGATGAATGCCGGTCGCCCCATTTGACTTCGTCGGAGAGGGAGCGCAGGTCGTTTTGGCCTTGTTTTGTGGTTTGGTCGAGGATCTCTATACGCAGGATATACGGGCCATCGATATTTGCTAATTGTTTTGAGACAAGGGAGATACGGCTGTAATTCCAATCCTTATCGGAGTAGGCCGACAGGGCGGTATTGAGTTGATCGACCAAGGCCGGCGGCTGATCGTCAGCCGGGCAAAAATGTCCGAGTGGGTTGATAGAGATTGTCATAGTTGTGCAAAAAACTAGTTGCAATATAATCGCATACCCGATACTCTGTCATCGAAAATACTAGCTTGAAGATTCAGGAGCTTGCACGTTCTTCAGAGGGGTTCCCCACCCCCACCTCCTTGGCGTGCAACTCCTGAATCTCATTTTTACCCCTGAATGGTTCTCCTGCGACGCGTGTGAAGAGTGATGGCGCGTACAATCTTGTGCATCGAGTCATGCACGGATTGTGTGTGGGAAGCGTGATGATCTCGTTGGTTGCGGCGCGGGTGCGCCTGGTTGGCGTCGAGCTTTCCGCTTGCGTTTGGGCTCTGTTCCACTTAGACGTAGGGCAGTATCGGAGTTGCGGGTTCTCGATGGCGGCAGTTTTCCCAGAGGAGGTTTTATGAGCCAGATTTTCGGCGATATCACGAAAACGATCGGGCGGACACCATTGGTGCGGCTGAAACGCGTGACGGCGGGAGTCGACGCGGAGATCGCGGTCAAGTGCGAGTTTTTCAATCCGTTGAGTTCCGTCAAGGATCGCATTGGCGTCGCGATGATTGAGGCGGGCGAGCGAGACGGAAAGATTGGCAAGGAGTCCACGATTGTCGAGCCGACCTCGGGGAATACGGGCATCGCGCTGGCGTTTGTGTGCGCGGCGAAAGGGTATCGATTGATTCTGACGATGCCGGACACGATGAGCGTGGAGCGGCGGGTGCTGCTGCGGATGCTGGGGGCGGATTTGGTCCTGACGCCGGGGGCAGAGGGGATGCCCGGCGCGATTCGCAAGGCGGAGCAGTTGTGCAAGGAGATCAAGGGATCGTTCATGCCGCAGCAGTTCGAGAACCCTGCCAATCCGGAAATCCATCGCCGCACGACGGCCGTGGAGATTTGGAACGACACCGAGGGACGCGTGGACGCGTTTGTGGCGGGCGTGGGCACGGGCGGCACGATCAGCGGGGTTGGTGAAGTGATCAAGTCGAAGAAGCCCGGGTTCAAGGTGGTCGCGGTCGAGCCGGTGGATTCGGCGGTGATCAGCGGCGGCAAGCCGGGGCCGCACAAGATTCAGGGGATCGGCGCGGGGTTTATTCCCAAGAACCTGAACACATCGATTCTGGACGAGACCATCAAAGTTTCCAATGATGACTCCTTCGCGATGGCGCGTCGGCTGGCGAAGGAAGAGGGGATCCTGTGCGGGATCTCGTCGGGCGCGAATGTGTGGTCGGCGATTGAATACGCGAAGCGGCCGGAGAACAAGGGCAAGCTTATCGTGACCGTGGCGGCGTCGACGGGCGAACGCTATCTGAGCACGGCGTTGGCGGCGGAGGCGCGGGCGGACGTGGTCAGGAGCGCGTAGATTGCCGGCGCTGGCATGATGAAGACCGCTCTCCTTTTTGCCGGGCAGGGCAGCCAGGCCGTCGGCATGGGCCGGGACCTCTGCGAGAAGTACGAGGTCAGCCGGCGTCTATTTTCTCGCGCCAACGAGGTGTTGGGGCGCGACATCCAAAAGATCTGTTTTGAAGGTCCCGAGGACGTTCTCACCAAAACCGACAACGCGCAGCCGGCGATTTTTCTGACGAGCCTGGCGTGCATGGACGCGCTGAGGTTCCTCGTGCCGGAGCTGGTGTTCGATGCGACGGCGGGATTGTCATTGGGCGAATTCACGGCGCTGACGGCGGCGGGGGCGGTGGGCTTCGATGACGGGCTGCGCATGGTGCAGATGCGGGGGCGGTTCATGCAGGAGGCATGCGATTCGACCAACGGCGGCATGGCGTCCATTTTGAATCTCGATGACACGATTCTGGCCGAGGTTTGCCGCGAAGCTGACGTGGACATCGCCAACATGAATTGCCCGGGGCAGACGGTTATTTCCGGCGACAAGGACAAGATCGGGAAGGCGGTCGAACTGGCCAAGGCGCGCGGCGCGAAGCGGGCGATCCCGCTGGTGGTGGCGGGGGCGTATCATTCGCGGCTGATGGAGAGCGCGAAGACGAAAGTGGCGAACGCGCTGGCGGGTCTGCCGATGCAACTGCCGAGGGTGCCCGTTGTTTCCAACGTCACGGCGCGGCCTGCGGGGGGCGTTGCCGAGATCAAGGAACTGCTGGTGCGTCAGGTGACGTCTTCAGTCCGCTGGAGCGAATCGATGCAATGGCTGGTCTCAGAAGGGTTTACGAGGTTCATCGAGCTGGGTCCGGGCAACGTGCTTGGTGGGCTGATGAAGCGCATCACCAAGGATGTCGAGATGATGTCCGTCAGCGATGTTACGACACTGGAAGCGACGGCGGCGAAGTTGCGCGCGTGACATTGAAGCAGACAACAACGTTAGCCATTAACGTGTGCCCAGCGTGTGGCGGACGAAAGATTCGACGCGTGGGAAGGAACGTCGTGTCGCGTATTGGCGGCACGGTGAGAACCACGCCATCTGTGGAGTTGCTTGAATGCCCTGATTGCGGCGAGCGCATCTATGACCGCGCAGCCACGCGCAGAATCGAAGCGCGTCGCCACAATCACGTGAAAGCGCCTTTGGCCCGGAAGCCTATCCACGCTTGCTGAAATATCGGGACTGTGGTTCACTCGGCGCATGCGGAAGATGGCCGTGATCTACAAACCGAAATCTCGCGACCGCCGACGCGTCCGCGAAACGCCAGGTGCTTCCAGCGCGCGCGCTGCGCAAACCAGGGTTGAAGAAGTTCCAGCAAAGCAAGTGCAAGGCAGCACGCCCACGTTTACAGGATATCGGGAACGACTCACGGAGTACGTTCGGAGCGAGACGTTCCGGCCGTTGTTCATTTGCGGCGACGCTGCGTCAGTTTTACGGGGGTTCCCTAGCGAGACAATCGACTGCTGTGTGACGAGTCCGCCATATTGGGGCAAGCGCGTGTATAACGGTGGCGGAATCGGTTTGGAGGATGATTATCGGGAATACGTTGGCAATCTGGCTGCCACCTTCGCCGAGGTACGGCGGGTGCTCAAGCCGACTGGCTCGTTTTGGCTAAACATCGGGGACAGCTACCTCAACAAGCGGCTTTTGGGCATCCCGTGGCGCGTTGCCTTTGAGTTGACGGATCGCCAGGGATGGGTTCTGCGAAACGATGTCATCTGGAACAAGGTGAAAGGTGGCATGGATAACTCGACCGATAAGCTGCGCAATGTTCATGAGTACGTGTTCCATTTCGTGAGGAATCCCCACGGTTACTATTTCGATGCTGACGCAATCCGCACGACACCCCGACAGGCGAAGGTCTTGAATGGCGCTGTCGTTTCGGCTACCGGGGTGAGTGGCATTCGTTATCGTCGGCAAATTGAGCTCTCGACGGTTCTGAGTGCGGAGGAGAAGCGCGCGGCTCTGGCGGCTCTCAATGGAATGCTCACCAAAGTCCAGCGCGGCGAGGTCTCGGACTTTCGGATGATCATCCGTGGAGAGCAACGCACGACCCACTCTGACTCCAATCGGGTCTCCGGCCGGGCAAAAGAGCTCGAACAGAAGGGCTTCTACGTCCTCCGCTATCATCCCAAGGGGACGAAACCCAGTGATGTGTGGGATATTCTTCCCGAAGACACGCAGTCGAGGAAGGAGCACTTCGCCGCGTATCCGGAAGATCTTTGCAGGATTCCGATTTTAGCCACCAGCCCACCACGGGGGATTGTGTTGGACCCGTTCTGCGGCACGGGGACGACGATGGTCGTCGCACAGTGCCTGTCCCGCAAGTCGGTCGGGTTGGATATTTCGCCGTCGTACATCGAGATGGCCAAGAATAGGACGACCATGCTCTTGTGAAGACAGGGGTTCTCGAGCTCTTTGCCATTAACACTGGCAAGACCGCCGGTATCAACTGGCCTTCGGTGGTTGCCGAGCAAGCGTGTCCGTTCCTCAATGGGAAATGCGTCAAAGTCCGCAAGAGCCAGCCGCATATTGCGATCGGCACATGCACGGTCAAATACGGACGCGAGGACCAGCCGGTCGTCATCTGCCCGAAGCGTTTGTTGGAGCGAAAACAAGTGTTCACAGATTGCATTCATCTGCTGACGCTCCACGAACCGGGCAACGAGTTCCACGTCGTTCAGGAGGTCACTGTTCCCGGCGGCAGCGTGGACTACTTTTTGGTGTCCGCCCGGAACGGTAAGGTGAGAGATTTTTCCGGCGTCGAGCTCCAGACCGTCGACACGACCGGTACGCTGTGGCCCGAACGCCAACGGTTTCTTGCTGCGAGTGGTCTTTCCGTCAAGAAATCAGACACTCGAGCCACGGACGGGTACGGCATGAACTGGAAGATGACCGCCAAGACGATCCTCGTGCAACTACACCACAAAATCCGCACATTCGAGGGACTCAACAAGCATCTCGTGCTTGTGACTCAGGATCGACTTCTCGACTACATGAAGCGCGAGTTCTCCTTTGCCCATGTGCGTCCGGCCCGGTTGGGTGATCCCATGCAGATTCACTCCTACCGTCTCAAGCCCAAGGGCAACGAGTTGCGTCTTGAGCTCGCTGAACGCATAAGCACAGACGCTGACGGGATCTCGAGGTGTTTGGGGCTGCGCGCCGAGGTTAACATGGAATTGGCCCAGGTAGTCGCCTACCAGGAGTCGAAACTCTCCAAAGACACGCTGCTCACACTTTGATCTTGTGCGGCTTCCGTTCGAGGCCATTGCGGGAGGCGGCTTTCGCCGGCTATTCTCAGATGCGAAAGGGCCAGGGAGCTTTTCAGTTCTCGCTCTGCCAAAGAGGGGACCGGCACCATGCAACGACTGCTCGAAAGCAAGGCGATCGTAGCTGGCCGGGAACCGGGTGATTATAAGCAATCGATATTTCGTTCTGTACTCTGGCTGTGAAATGTGCTATGATCCAAGCCGTTGTGTTGGTCTTTGACATAGGGGATGGGCAAGGCATGGCTGATGGCGAATGGCTGATGGGGGGCACAGCGCAATACCCACCCCTGTATCCGCTTCGGTGGGGAGGAACGGAGGCTCGCGGCTCACAGAGCCGCGGCTACACCACACCCCCCTATTTCTGCGAAACGAAGCCAGTTTTATGGGCTTGGTCTGATTTCCGATATGGTTGCGGAACAGTTGGTTATGATATGGAGTGAGACAGAATGGCATCTGGCTTCGTTTTACCGAAAATGGCTTCGTTCGGGGGTTTTGGAAGGGGTTGAGAGGCGGTTCGGGGCGGTTTTTGCCATCCAAAGGGCGGTTGTGGGAGGGGGGGCTCAGAAAATATAAAAAACACGAAACGAACCCGAGGTTTTGCATGCCGGCTTGAGTTTCTTGAAGAAACGAACCCGAGAACGAACCCGAGAATTGAACAAACGAACCTGAGATTTTGGGAAACGAACCTGGCTTTGCGGGAAACGAACCCGAGAGTGGATGGGACGGATGGGGGAATTGGAGTGTTGGAGTGAGGGAGTGATGGGGAGTATCCGCCAGAGTTGCGGGGTTGACATTGGGTTCACGGGGTAGTTAAGAAAGGCGTCCTTATGCAGAGACTTCTTGAGAACAAAGTGGCGGTGGTCACCGGGGCGGGGCGGGGGATTGGGAGAGCGATTGCGTTGCGGCTGGCGGGCGAAGGCGCGGCGATAGCGGCGTGCGGTCGGACGCTGGCGAACGTGGAGAGCACGACGGCGGAGGTGGCCAAGACGGGGAGCAAAGCCGCGGCGTACGCGGTGGACGTTTCCAACGGGGCGCAAGTGGCCGAGACGTGCGAGAAGATTGTGAAGGAGTTCGGGCGTGTGGACGTGCTGGTCAACAATGCGGGGGTGACGCGCGATCAGTTGTTGTTGCGGATGACGGATGAAGAATGGGACACGGTGCTGGACACAAACCTGAAGGGCGCATTCAATTTCACGAAAAGCGTGAGCCGCGGGATGCTGAAACAGCGGAGCGGCCGGATCATCAATGTGACGTCGATTATAGGCTTGACGGGTAATGCGGGCCAATCTAACTATGCCGCGTCCAAAGCGGGACTCATCGGCTTCACGAAATCGGTGGCCCGCGAGTTGGCGTCGCGGGGGATCACGGCGAATGCGGTGGCGCCGGGGTTTATCGTGACGGACATGACGGAGGCGCTGGGGGAACCGGCGCGGGAGACATTGAAGACGCGGATTGCGCTGGGGCGATTGGGAACGCCCGAGGACGTTGCGAACGTGGCAGTGTTTCTCGCCAGCGATCTGGCGGGATATGTGACCGGGCAGGTCATCACGGTGGATGGCGGCCTGGCGATGTGATGACGGATTCGGCACAAACAAAACTTTGACAACGAAGCAAGATTTCGCATAAAGAAACAGGCTTTTGAACCAGGAGGAGCCCAATGGCAGATAAATCCGTAGCAGACCGTGTGAAGGAGATCATCGTCGAACAGCTTGGCGTGAACCCCGACCAGGTGACACCCGAAGCGAAGTTCATCGAAGATTTGGGGGCCGACTCTCTCGACACGGTGGAATTGGTGATGGCGTTTGAAGAAGAGTTTGGCGCGGAGATTCCCGACGAGGATGCGGAGAAGCTTCAGACCGTCGGCGACGTGGTGAAGTATATTGAGGATCGCGGGGACAAATAACCGAAGATCCGTGCCCTGGTCGCCGGGCGGCGCCCGGGGCGGACGGGGCCGAAGAATTGTCGGGCATAAAGTGGGTTGCAATTGAACGCTTTATGCCCCAATTTTTCGTAACTCTGGCGAATCATGAGCGAACGACGGGTAGTCATCACAGGCATCGGAGTCCTCACGCCGCTGGGCAGTGATCTGGAAGTTTTCTGGCAGAACCTGCTGGCGGGCAGGAGCGGCATTGCGCCGGTCACGCGATTCGACACCACGGCGTTCGACTGCAAGATCGGCGGCGAGGTGAGAGACTTCAAGCCCGAGGAGTTCATGCCGATCAAGGAGACGCGGCGGACGGATCGCTTTACGCAATACGCGGTCGGAGCGGCGAAGAAGGCGATGGCGGACTCCGGGATCGATCTCTCCAAGGAAGACGTCAACCGGATCGGGGTGCTGGTCGGCTCGGGCATCGGCGGCATGGAGACGATCGAAGACCAGGTGGGCATTCTGCTGAAGAAGGGGCCGGGCCGCGTTTCGCCGTTCATGATCCCGATGTTGATTGTCAACATGGCGAGTGGCTACATCTCGATGCTGCTCGGGGTCAAAGGCCCGAATTTGGCGGTCGTATCGGCCTGCGCGACGGCCACGCATGCGTTGGGAGAGGCGGCGCGGGCGATTGTGCACAACGATGCCGACATTATGATTTCTGGCGGGAGCGAAGCGGCGGTTACGCAGATGGGGTATGCGGGGTTTTGCGCGATGAAGGCCATGAGCACGCGCAATGATGAGCCGGAGCGCGCGAGCCGGCCGTTTGATGCGCAGCGGGATGGATTCGTGATGGGCGAAGGCGCGGGTGTATGCATACTCGAATCGCTCGAGCACGCGCGGAAACGTCATGCGAAGATTTACGCCGAGGTGGCCGGCTATGGGATCACCGGCGACGCGTATCACATGAGCGCGCCTGCTCCCGAAGGGGAAGGCGCGGCGCGGTCGATGGCGATGGCGTTGAAGCATGCGGGATTGAACCCGGAAGAGATCGACTACATCAACGCGCACGGCACCTCGACGCAGGTGGGCGACAAGTGCGAGACGCAGGCGATCAAGTCGGTGTTCGGCGCGCATGCGAAGAAGCTCGCCGTGAGTTCCACGAAATCGATGACGGGACATCTGCTGGGCGCGGCGGGCGCAGTGGAGACGGCGGTCTGCGCGCTGGCGATCCGCGACGGGATGATTCCGCCGACGATCAATTACGAAAACCCCGATCCGGAGTGCGATCTCGATTATGTGCCGAACAAGGCGCGGCAGACGCCTGTTCGCGCGTGCGTGAACAACTCCCTCGGTTTCGGCGGTCACAACGCGACGCTGATCGTCACACGCCACGAGTAGCGGCTGTTGGGAGCATGCGCGCTATGTCACATCTTAGTCACTCTGTCAGCGGTGCTCTCAGGACGTTTTCGTTTTGGATTGCGAACAAGAGCGTCGGTCATCCTCTACTGGAGGGAGTCGATTATTCCTGTATTTTCCGGGAGCCGAGCGCGTTAGAGCAGGTCTATGCCATTTTTGCCAACGTTTTGGAGTTTGATGAAGGCGGTCGGGTGATTAACGCGAAGCATGCGGAGCGGAGAGCGGCTCAGTACATTCTCCAGTATGTCACTGGCCAAGCGGCTGAACCGCCTTTTGAGAATTGGGAAGTTGAGCTTCACGAGCCACCTCCACGCGAAGACTTGAGAAATCCACGATGAAAGTCAACGTCACAATTTGGAATGAATTCCGCCACGAGAAGAAGAACGAGGCGGTGAAGAAGATTTATCCCGAGGGAATGCACGCGGCGATTGCGAAGGGGTTGTCGGCATCGAAGGACCTGGTGTGTCGGACCGCCACGCTCGACGAACCGGAGAACGGGCTGACGGAAAGGGTGTTGGGTGAAACAGACGTGCTGGTGTGGTGGGGGCATCTGGCCCATGGCGAGGTGACGGACGAGATTGTGAAGCGGGTGCAGCAGCAGGTGTTGTCGGGGATGGGATTGATCGTGCTGCACTCGGGGCATTATTCGAAGATTTTCCGCGCACTGATGGGCACGAATTGTTCGCTGAAATGGCGCGAGGCGGATGAGAAGGAGCGGATTTGGAACGTGGCGGCGGGGCACCCGATCACGGAGGGGATCGGCGAGTATTTTGAGTTGCCGTATGAGGAGATGTACGGGGAACGATTTGACATTCCGGAGCCGGACAAGCTGATTTTCATCTCGTGGTTTGAAGGCGGCGAAGTATTTCGGAGCGGGTGTTGCTGGGAGCGCGGGAACGGGCGGGTGTTTTATTTTCGGCCCGGGCACGAGGCGTATCCGACCTATCACGATGCGAATGTGATCCGCGTGATTGGGAACGCGTGCCGCTGGGCGGCCCGGCGCGCGACGATCCCGACGGATAAAGCGCCGAACGCGCCGGCCCTCGAACCGATCAAGAAGAAGGACGTGAAGTTCGGTCGCGCCGGAGTCCAGCAGTGAACAAGCTTCGCGTTGGGGTCATCGGCCTGGGAATCGGGCGGTCGCACATCCGTGGCTATCAATCGCACCATGGCGCTGAGGTTGTGGCGATTGCGGACCTGGATGAAACCCGATTGCGGCTTGCCGGCGACGAGTTCAAAGTTCCGCACCGTTATCGCGACGCGCAGGAGATGCTCGCGAAGGAGAACCTGGATGTCGTCAGCGTTTGCACCCCGAACAAGTTTCACCGGCCGATGACGTTGGCGGCGCTGCGGGCGGGTTGCCATGTGCTGTGCGAGAAACCGATGGCGATGAACGCGGCAGAGGGCCGCGAGATGCTGGCGGCGGCCGAGAAGGCCGGGAAACGGTTGATGATCAATTTCTCCTACCGATTTCTTCCGCCGTCGTGGGCGATCAAGACCCACATCGATGCGGGCACGCTCGGCGAGATTTACTTCGCGCGGACGACGTGGTTGCGGCGCCGGTTTATTCCGGGGTTTGGAGGGTGGTTTGTGCAGAGAGAATTCTCCGGTGGCGGCCCGATCATTGATTTGGGGGTGCATCGGCTTGACCTGGCGTTGTGGCTGATGGGATACCCGAAACCCGTGTGGGTGTTGGCCAGTACGTACAACCACATTGGGAAGCGGCTGGCCGAAGAAAACGGCGCGAGATTCGATGTGGAGGATTTCGGGGTAGCGCTGATCAAATTCAAGAACGGCGCGACGCTGGAACTGGAGGCGTCATGGGCGTCGCACATCGCCGAGCAGGAATTGATGGAGACGCGGCTGTTCGGGACGCTCGGCGGCGCGGTGCAGCGGAACGTCGCAGAGGGGTACAAATTCGAGGCGGAACTGTTCGTCGAGAAGAACGGCGCGCATTACGACATGAAGCTGCATTATCCGCCGGGAGGGGAAGTCCCGAACCAATTTCAGCATTTTGTCGACAGCATCGTGCATGACCGACCGCACATCGCGACGGGCGAAGAGGGCTTGGTCGTGATGGAATTGCTCGATGCGATTTACGAGAGCGCGGCTAGCGGAACGCCGGTGTCGATAACGACATAGCGGACAGGCGCCGCTGGGTCCAGACGACCATCAGTTGCAGGGCGACGAACGCGACCTGGACGACGGCGCAGAAGAAGTAGGGCAGGCGCAGGCCGTGGCTGTTGCCGACCCAGCCGGCGAGGAGCGGGCCGAAACACATTCCGCTGCCGACAACCGCTTCGTGGAACCCGCTGCCTTTTCCCTTCTCAACCATTTCTTCGAGCGTGAAGTAGATGCTGGCCTGATAGGTGTAACCTGACACCGCGCCGCCGATGATCCAGGCGGCGGCGAACATCCACGTCTCGTGGGCGAAACCGATCCAAACGATGCTCGCCGCGCAGCATAACTGCGCGATCCAGAGCGGCCAGAGGCGCGTCCGCCAGAACATCACAAATTGCATGGCGACGAACGCGGCCAACGCCGCGGCGCGTCCCGCCGACAGCAAAGCGCCGTGGATGTCCGGGCCGATTCCCAGATGAGTGGCGAGTTGCGGGAACAATGCGGCGGTGCCGCCGAGAGCGAAGTTCGAGGCGAAATTGGCGAGCCACGCCGTTTTGCGGAAGCCACGGCCTTTGGGAATCTCGACAGGTTCGCTGAGTGGCGAGCCAGCGCTTGAGGCTTTGGGAATTTGCCGGGTCGGCAACGACAACAAGAGAGGGATCAGCAATATGAATCCCGCGGAACAATAGAAGGGTAGTCGTGAGCCGTGCTCAAACAAGACGCCAGAGAAATAATATCCGATCAGCAAGCCGATGTTCCACGCCACGCCGAACGTCGTCAGGCGTTTGGCCAGGGCGTGACCGGCGATGTCTTCACCGAGCCACGCGATGATCGAGGGCCAGTAACACGACAGGCCGGCTCCGAACAGGCCGCTGAGCACCAGCAGGGGGCCGATTCGCGTCGTGAACGCACAAGCCAAGGTCATGCACGCTGCGATGATGCAGCCGATGATGGCCAGTTTGCGGCGTCCGACGCGGTCGGACACCCGGCCCGTCATCAATGCCAGTACGGCGTAGACGCCGATCCAGACCGCTCCGAGCCAACCGAGATCGGCTGCGCTGGCGTCCAACTCAGCCGCCCGACGGCTGATCGCGAAGACCACGCCGGCCACGCTCATGTCCATTAGCAGCGAGACAAGATAGAGGATTGGAAGCTGGCTCATCAACGCGCGCGCAGAATACGCCGCGCTGCCGGAGCCGGACAAGCGGAATCGAGAGCACTTATGGGTCGTCGGGAACGACGTTGCCGCTCAACGTGCGCGCCTGATCGACAAGGCTGATGAATTCACTGCGATAACCGTTCTCGTCGCGCCCGCGAGCGCCGTCGGCAAGCTCATGCACCAGGTTGAACGTGGAGGCACCTTTGTACGGCGAGTCGCGCAGGATCATGCCGAAGGCGGCCACGGACGCGGCGAACCGGAAATCGCTGGAGGTCCCGCGCCAGGATGCGCCGCTATCCCTGACGGCGGCCGTGAGCAATTGGCTGGTCGAGGCCTCGGGATCCTTGTAACGAAGCTTCACGGTCATCAGTTCGGCCGAGGCGGCCGACCGGGGAGAGGATTGATACTTCAATGGGTCCACGCCCGGTTCGGCCGGGGCAGTGGCCGGCACAATTTCGTAGAGCGCAGTGACGGTATGGCCTGCGCCGATATCGCCGGCGACCTTGCGGTCGTTGTTGAAATCGCGCGCGCGCAGCCGGCGCTTCTCATAACCGATGAGCCGATATGACCGGACGAGCGTGGGATTGAACTCGATTTGCACTTTGGCGTCCCTGGCGACCGTGACGAGTGTGCCGCGCATTTGCTCGACCAGTACTTTGTGCGCCTCGTCGAGGTTGTCGATGTAGGCATAATTGCCGCTGCCCTTGTCCGCCAGCTTCTGCATCGTCGAATCCTTCAGGTTCCCCATGCCGACGCCGAGGATGGTGAGGAAGACATGGCTTTGGGCCTGCTGTTGGACCATCTGTACCAACTGATTCGGGTCGGTGACGCCGACATTGAAATCACCGTCCGTGCAGAGGATGACGCGGTTGACACCGCCCTCGATGAAATTGGCCAGGGCTTCGCGGTAGGCGGATTGGATGCCAGCGCCGCCATTGGTCGAGCCGCCCGCTTCGAGACTGTCGATCACCTCAAGAATCGCCGTCTTGTCATCGCCGGGCGTGGATCGTAGCGCAACCCGCGAATCGCCGGCATAGACGACGATGGCGACCCGATCACGCGGGGTGAGTTGGTCGACCAGGAGTCGCAAGGCCTGTTTCACCAGGGGCAATTCGTTCTGGTCTCCCATCGAACCCGAGACATCGATCAGAAAAACCAGATTCATCGGTTGGATCTTGTGCGAGGCGATGTCGGTGGCTTTCAAACCGATCAGGGCGAGTCGGTGGGCCGGGTTCCATGGGCACTCGGACATTTCGGCGTACAAGGCAAACGGCTCGCGCCCGTGGGGCCGGGGATAGTCGTACGAAAAGTAGTTGAGCATCTCCTCGATGCGCACGGCGTCGTGGGGCGGCAGCGTGCCCTGGTTCAGGAAGCGGCGGATGTTGGCGTACGAGGCCGTGTCGGCGTCGAGCCCGAAGGTGGAAAGCGGATTTTGCGCGACCGTGACGAACGGGTTTTCAATGGAATGCGAGTACGACTCCGCTGACGGCGAGGAGGGGCTGACGGACTCGGTTTGCGGCGGGAAGTACTGATCCCATTCGATCTGCCCTCGATCGTAGTAGCTGTGGGGACTTTCGTTACCCGACTGAGCGTAATTGAGTGACTGCACGTCATCGAGCGGCAAGGTCCGGCTCTCGGCGCCTCGAGAGATTGTGATCCTGTCGTTGGGCTGTCCGATTGACGACTCTGCACGTCCGATGGCGCGGTAGGCGCTCACAGCGCCGGCTTGCCAAGCCGCATGGCCGTCGTTGTAGGTTAAAGTAGCACCTGAACTTGACTGCGCCGGCGAAGCGGGGGCGATTTCAACCAGGCGCGAAGTGATCTCTTGGTTTGCACGAACGACGGTTTTGCCCGACGCATCCGATCCTGGCGTGACCATCGATGGGCCGTGTTGAGACTGTGGCGTGGTCGACGACCGACCCGGTTGGCCGGCGATTGCCGGCGGATTTGGCTCGGGACGATTGAGGGACAACGTGAGGGAACCGCTCACGTCCTTTGGGGCAGGGGGCGCTTCGAGCCTGAGATGGCCGGTCTCGGCGGTGGCTCCCGCCACGGTGCTCGAATTCGGACTCGCCGTGTACACGGGGAGCCGTCGCGCCTTCTCCCGATGCTGGTCCAGCGGTCGAAACTGAAGCAGCGTGAGTGCCGTGGCGGCACCGAGGGCGGTGGCCCAACCCAGCAGTCGCCACCAAGGGAATGGAGCCCGGGCGGGCTTACGGGACGCGGCGCGTTCGTGGATAGCGGCGATTTGCTCGGGAGCCAATCGCGGGCAAGGCTCGGAACGGAGTTCGTTTGTGATTGTGGCGCGGGCGGTACGGATCGTTTCGATCTCACGGCGCGCGGTTTCGTCGTCCTGCAAGAGCGCCTCGATTTTGGTGCGCTCGGCGTCGTCGAGTTCGCCAAGAACGTAGGCAGTCAGCCGGGGATCGTTGGGGTCAATCTTCATGAGATACTCCTTCGAGGGCGCGGACGCGCTGGCGCAGAGTCTTGATGCCGGTATGGATCAGGAAGCCAACGTTGCTGACCGAGAGATTGGTGATGCGGCTGATTTCGCGGTAGCTGAGGTCGTTCTGGAATTTGAGCTGGATGACTTCCTGCTGGTTGGCGGGCAGATCATCGATTGCCTGCAAGAGTTCCCCAGTCGTTTCCCGTCGCTCAGCAGTCAGAGCTGGGGACGGTTCGTCGCTCTGGCGGGATGACAAATCGATCTCGGTGAGCGTGCGCGTGCGCGATTCCTTGCGAACGACGTCCAGCGCGCGGTTTCGGCACACGGTAAACAGCCATTCGGTCAGGTGGCTGTTGAGTCGTTCCGGACGTTCACGGCAGAGACGAAGGAATGTGTCTTGGACCACATCGCGAGCGCGTTCGATGTCGCCGGTGATGCGTGCGGCGTAGCGGAGCAACGGCCCTTGTTGTTGCGCCAACACCAAGCGTATCCATTCTGCCCGATTGGGCTCGTCGCCGTCTTGCATGTTGCTCCTCACATAAGAATAACGGGCGAGACAGGGTTTTATTAGGAAAAAAGATGATGCAAGATGGGCTTCATTTTTGGCGGGCGGTCAGTATAATGCGCGGCCATGCAATTACTTCTCGCCACGCGCAACCGGGACAAGCTCAAAGAACTGTCGACGATGCTGCAGGATTTGCAGCTCGACGTGGTGTCGTTGGCGGACATGCCGAAACTGCCCGGGGTTGTCGAAGACGGCGCGACGATTCGCGACAACGCGGTCAAGAAAGCGACGCAGATGGCGCGGATGTCCAAGAAGCTGACCCTCGCCGATGACACGGGACTGGAAGTGGACGCATTGAAGGGTGAGCCGGGAGTACGGTCGGCGCGGTTCGCGGGCGACGAGGCGACGTACCACGAAAACAACAAGAAGCTGTTGAAGTTGCTGGACGGCGTGGCCTACGAGAAGCGGACGGCGCGGTTTCGTTGCGTGGTGGCGATCGCGGATGAGAACGGGTTGTACGACACGGTCGAGGGAATTTGCAACGGCACGATCCTCGAAGCCGAGCGGGGCGGCAGCGGGTTCGGGTACGATCCGTTGTTTCTTGCGGACGGGCAGACCAAGACATTTGCCGAGATTTCGCCCGAGGTGAAGAACCGCATCAGCCATCGCGCCAAAGCGATGCAGAAGGCGTGGGCCGTGCTGTCGCGGTACTTACGGGAGAAGGGTGGGGGATCGAGCGACGCAGCGGTTCCGCCGCGGCGCGAGCGGGCATGAAGGCGTTTATTCTCGCCGCGGGGCTCGGGACGCGGCTGCGCTCCCTGGGATTGGATGTGCCGAAAGTGATGGTGCCGATCGGCGGCAGGCCGCTGCTGGAACATCACTTCGAGTTGTTCAAGCGGCAGGGGATCCGTGAGTTCATCGTCAACCTGCATTATCTGCCCGAGAAGATTACGGACTATTTCGGTGACGGCAGCAAATTCGGCGTGTCCATCACCTACTCGCACGAGCCTGAATTGCTGGGCACGGCCGGCGCGATCAAGAAGATGGACAGCGAACTGCGGGACGGAACGTTCATCGTGTTCTATGGCGACAATCTGGTGCGGGTGGATTTCGGTCCCTTGCTGGAGTTTCACCGCGCGCGTCGGGCGCAGGCGACGGTGGCATTGTTTGCGTCGCCGGAGCCGTGGACGGGCGGGGTGGTGGAGACGAATTCGAACGGTCGGGTAGTGCGATTTGTCGAAAAGCCCGACCGAAAACAGGTTTCGACAAATCTCATCAGCGCTGGTATTTTGGTGCTCGATCCGCATGTTCTGGATGAGATTCCGGCTGGTCAGTTTTACGATTTTGGAAAGGACGTATTCCCAAAGCTGCTGGCCGAGGGTCGGCCAGTGTACGCGATGGAGCCGAAGGCGTACATCCAGGACGTCGGGACGCCGGAACGCCTGGCCAAGGCACAGCACGATTTTGAACAGGGAGCGCTGAAGTGATCATTACCCAGACACCGTTGCGGATCTCGTTCGCTGGCGGGGGGACGGATTTTGCCGAATTCTACGAGAAGCACGGCGGATGCGTGGTGAGCACGGCAATCGATAAGTTCGTGTATTGCATCGCCAAGGAACGGTTCGACGACAAGATTTACGTGAACTGGTCGAAGAAGGAGATTGTCGAGTCCGTCGACCAAATCGAGCACGAGTTGGTGCGCGAAGCGATGCGCAAAGTTGGCGTGACGAAGGGGATTGAGATTTCCTTTTTGTCGGACATACCGGCGGAAGGGTCGGGGCTCGGGTCGTCGAGCAGTGTGACGGTCGGTGTCCTCAATGCGTTGTATCATTATACGGGATCGGTCCCCACGCCGGACCGATTGGCAAAGGAAGCATGCGACATTGAGATACGAATCCTGGGCAAACCGATCGGCGT
This sequence comes from Verrucomicrobiia bacterium, assembly GCA_035501175.1. Taxonomy (GTDB): domain Bacteria; phylum Verrucomicrobiota; class Verrucomicrobiia; order Palsa-1439; family Palsa-1439; genus Palsa-1439. Next base: position 71,108 of record DATJWQ010000096.1, read on the forward strand.
CCAGGACCAATATATCGCCGCGTATGGCGGACTGCGTTGCTTTGAATTCGGACCGGGACCGGCGGTGACAGTTTCGTCGGTCGAGACGACGCGGACGGCGGTGGAAGATTTGGACAACATGTTGATGTTGTTTTACACGGGAAAGACGCGCCAGGCGTCGTCGATTCTTTCGCAGCAGAGGTCGAACATTGCCGCCAAGACAGAGGTCCTGCAGCAAATGGCCCGTCAGGCGCACCAGGTGCGTCGCTTTGTTGAGGTGGGGGACATCGACGGGCTGGGAGCGATTCTACACCAGGGATGGGAAGCGAAGCGGAAACTGGCTCAGGGAGTCAGCAGCAACGAATTGGACGAGATTTACGAGCGGGCTGTAAAAGCGGGCGCGATCGGCGGGAAGATCTCCGGTGCCGGTGGCGGCGGATTCTTCCTGTTGTGCGTGCCCAGTGATAAACGCCAGTCCGTCCGGCAGGCACTGTCGAACCTGCGCGAGATGCCGTTCCGACTGGAGCGGGGTGGGAGCCGGATCGTGTTGAACCTGCAGCGGTATTGAATCATGAAGAAGGCCAGCGATTTTGCGAGAGACTACCTGAACGGTTTGAAGGACCTGTTGGATCGGCTGCCGCTTGAGCCCATCGACGACATCATCGGCATGATTGAGCGCGCACGGGACGAAGGACGGCAGGTATTCGTCATTGGCAACGGCGGCAGTGCGGCGACCGCGTCGCACATGATGAACGACCTGTGCAAGGGCACGCTCGGCCACAAGGGTGACGCGCCGTGGCCGCGGATGCGGGTGATCGCGTTGACGGACAACGTGTCGTTGATGACGGCGTGGGCGAATGATACGGACTACAACCACGTTTTCAGCGAGCCGCTCAAGAACCTGGCGCAACGCGGAGACGTTCTTGTCGCGATTTCGGCATCGGGTAACTCGCCGAACATCATTGCGGCGGTCGAAGCGGCGAAGCAAATCGGGGTGACAGTAATCGGCCTGGCCGGATTCACTGGTGGCAAGCTTTCCAAGATGGCGGATGTGGTCCTGGTGGTGCCTTCGGATGGATATGGTCCCGTGGAAGACGTTCACATGATCCTCGACCACATCATTACGAGCTATCTCTACGAGAAGTTGAAGGCCACGCATTCCCGGTAGGCCCATGAGCAAAGGTCGAGCGCTGATTACAGGCGGGGCGGGATTCATCGGGTCGCATACGGCGGTGGAACTGCTGCAGGCGAGCTATGAAGTGCGCGCGCTTGATAACCTGACGCCGCCGGTACACACGGGCGACGGGACATGGCCCGACTGGCTATCCAACGACGTGGAGCGCGTCCTGGGAGATGTTCGCAATCGCGAGGACTGGTCAAAAGCGTTGCGGGGAGTCGATGTCGTGATCCATCTGGCGGCGTATCAGGATTTGCTGCCGAACTTTTCGCAATTCTTCCACGTGAACTCCGTTGGGACGGCGCTGCTGTACGAACTGATCGTGGAGCGGAAGCTGCCGGTGCGCAAGGTGGTCGTAGCCAGCAGCCAATTCGTCTATGGAGAAGGCCGGTACCAGTGTGCGAAGGACGGCGAAGTATTTCCGGATGGGCGCGAGCCGCAGCGATTGGGGAAGGGTTTGTGGGAGCCGGTGTGCCCCCAATGCGGAGGACCGATCAAACCCTTGCTGCTGCTGGAGACGCACGCCAATCCGAAGAACCAGTATTCGATCGCGAAGTACTCCCAGGAATTGATGGCGGTCGCTTTGGGGCGCAACTATGGCATCCCGAGTGTCGCCATGCGGTATTCGATTGTGCAGGGACCGCACCAATCATTCCGCAACGCGTACTCCGGTGTGCTGCGCATATTCACGCTGCAGATGCTGAAGGGGCAGCGGCCGTCGGTGTTCGAGGATGGTCAGCAGTTGCGGGACTACGTGAATGTGGGCGATGTGGGCCGGGCCAACCGTCTCGTGTTGGAACACGACGAAGCCAATTACCAGGTCTACAACGTGGGTGGCGGACGCGGTTACACCGTGGTCGAATTCGCCAGCATTGTCGCCGAGGCGTTGGGTGCGAGAATCGACCCGAACATCAGCGGCGAGTATCGCGTGGGCGATACGCGACACAGCGTTTCGGACATCTCGAAGCTCCAGCGGTTGGGCTGGCAGCCGACCAAGACGCCGCGGGACAGCGTGCGTGACTATGTTGAGTGGATCCGTCGGCAGAAACTGGACAGAGATTATGCCGCGGAAGCGCTCGCCAAGCTTCGCGAGATGGGAGCATTACGGAAAGCCGGCTAGACGGTGATGGAAGCGCGCCCTTATCTCTCCGTGGTCATCCCCGCGTATAATGAGCAGGACAGGCTCAAGCGGCACGTGCCGGGCATTGTGGATTTTTTGCAATCCAAGAAGCGTGCGTTCGAGATCATTGTTGTCAACGACGGCAGCCGGGACAACACGGCGACAGTCGCACGTGAGTTGGCCGGGACTTATCCGTCGTTGCGGTTGATCGATCTAAACCCGAATCGTGGCAAGGGTGGTGCGGTAAAGGCCGGCATGCTCGACGCGCGGGGCGAGTTTGTCTTGTTCACCGATGCCGATCAGAGCACGCCCATCTCGGAAGTGGACAAGTTGCTTGCGAAGATGGAAGTGGATGGGTTCGATATGGCAATCGGTTCGCGGTCGATGCCCGGGGCCAGGGTGGAGCAGCCTCAAGTATGGTATCGGGCGCTGGCTGGCAAGTTATTCGGATTGGGCACCCGTGTGTTCTGCATCCGGGGATTCCGCGACACGCAGTGTGGATTCAAGGCCATGAGGCACGACGTTGCGCACAAAGTTTTTCCCCAGGTCACATCGGACACAGCCATTTTCGATATTGAGATGCTGGTGGTCGCGACCCGTGAGGGGTACCGCATTGCCGAGGTGGCCGTGAAATGGGTGCACGACCCGGACACACGCATCCCGTACAACCTTCGGCGCGCGGTGAAGATCTGGGTGGAGCTATTGAGAATCAATCGAGCGCAAAAGGTTGTCTGGTCGCTGAAAGCGAAAACCGCGTGAACGCATCGCGCGCGAGCAAGACTCTTCCGGTTCCGGCAAGCATCGAATGGGTGGTGCTGGCCGGCATCGTCGCGGTGGGAACCTGGTTGCGGTTCCAGCACCCGGAATTGCTGGAGTTCAAGGGTGACGAGGCATATGCCGCGAATCAGGCGTTGGAATTCGTTCGCGGCGGGAAACTGCCGACGTCCGGATTGATGTCGAGCGTCGGCGTATCGAATCCGCCGCTATTTATCTGGCTGTTAATTCCGATGTTCTATGTGAGCTCGAACATTGCGGTGGTGTGCGGCATGATCTCCGCGTTGGGGCTGGGGGCGGTCGTTGCGACCTGGTGGATCGGGCGAAAGTATTACGGCGCGATCGTTGGTCTGGCGGCGGCGGCGTTGTTTGCCGCGGGACCGTGGGCGGTGATTTATTCGCGAAAGATCTGGGCCCAGGATTTTGTGCCGGTGCTGGCCACGGGGGCGATGTGGGCGGCGCACTCGCTTGTTCTCGGCAAGAACCCGAAGGCGATCTTCTGGCTGTTGTGTCTGCCGCTGTGCACGATCCAGATTCATTTCAGCGGGTTTGCCCTGACGGCGGCGGCCATCGCCATCGTGATATTGCTCCGTCCGCGGATCGACTGGCGATTTGCGCTGGCCGGTGTCGCGACCGCTGTTGCGCTGGCCCTGCCGTACGTATTCGAGCAACAGAAGAACGGGTGGGCGGAATGGAAGCGCATGTCAGAGGAAGGCAGCGCTCGCCGCTGGGAGCAACTTCCGCCCGGCATGACGATCAATCCCCAGAGCGGGTATCCATTTCCGCGGCGTCCGAGCGAAGCGTGGCGCCACGCGCTGGCGATCATGAACGCGGGTGAGATCGAGGATGTCATGGGGTTGAGCACCAGCCAGGTGTTTGATCCCAATCATATCTGGTCGAGCAAGCACGCGGGACAGAACCGGTACTTCGACACCACGCTGACGCTCGGAGACTGGCTACCGGGGCTGCAGCAACTGGCATTTTCGATTGCGCTGGTGTGGTTCGGGGTTGTGGCGGTCAAATCGTCAAAGAATGTGTTTCGCCGCGAGGTGACTGCGGACGACGAATCCAAGAGCGCGTGGATCCTGGTACTCTGGATTGTTGTTCCGCTTCTTGTGTATCTCGTGGCCGGCCTCTGGACCTATCTGTCGTATTACGTGATTCTGTATCCGGCGTGCTTTCTGGTTCTCGGGGCATTGGCTCAACGCGCGGTTCCGCCAAAGATTCTGGTTGCGGGCATCGCGGTGTTTGTGGTGGGCAACATTGTTTACATGCTCGACGTGAACCGCTTTCTGGTCCAGTACGGGGGGGCCCAGGGCACGTACGGGTCGGGACTGGGCTTCAAGGAGGGGGCGGCGGAGTACGTTGCCGCGCGCGCGGACGCGAAGGAGCTGGTGCAGGAAGATCGCCTGTTACAGATGGACCAGTGGAACCGGCTCGAACGAGCGCAATTGGATTTGCCATTTCTCTCCATGCTGTGCGGGCGGGGACATGGATTGCTGACGAACCAGGTGGTGTTGGTCGTGGATGACAATCGGACCAGCTACGACGCCGGTCGGGTTAACTTTGGCGGCACGGGGACGAATTGTGGCCCGATGCACATTTACATTATCCATCAGCCATGAAGGCGCTGTTCGAAACGAAGTGGGAACGAATCATCGCGGTGGGGTTGGTCGTGCTGTGGGCGGCGCTCTTCCTTCCAAACCTGCGCTCAAATCCGAACTGGTACGGCGACGAAGGCGAATGGATGGAGAAAAGCTGGACGTTCATTCACGGGACGCCGCGGGTCGGGCCGATTATTGACGACTTTGTATTCCCATATCCGTATCCGCCGCTGTACATGCTGGTGAACGGCGTATTGCTGCGGCTGTTTGGCGACGATATCGTCGTGGCGCGCGCGCTGGGAGCGGTGACGGCTCTGGCTGCCGGGGCGATTCTGTTCTGGATTGGAACGCAGGTACGCGGGAAGACATTCGGGTTTCTCTGCGCCGCGGCGCTGCTGGTTTACCCGCAGACCAACATGAATTTCCGCTGGGTGCGGTCCCATCCGATGGCGGGGACGTTGGCGCTTGCGTGCGTCGGATTCCTGATACGTTACTTGCAGGAGAAACGTCTCAAGGACCTGGTGTGGGCGGGGGTTTTCTGTTCGCTGGCGACGGCGACGAACTACTACGCCGTGGGGATGATTCCGGCCGTGATTGCCGCAGCCGCGTGGGTAAATTGGCGGCGATGGCGCGAGCCAGTGGCGTGGCGCCACGTCATCACCGGCGCGCTTACCGCGGGGGCGTTCGGTATTTTGTTTGTTTTGTGGTACGTCGCCACGCAGGGCGGTGTGGGGCACTTGCGGGAACAACTTCAACGTTTGGGAGGCATGACTCAGCCGCCTGGGATTGCGGAAGTCCTGTCGCGGATTGCGAAGTTTTGTTTCACGACGCCGACGAGTATTGGTCCGCAGGGATTGGAAGGGCATGATGTGTGGTTGATCGCGGCGGTACTGGGGCTGATTGCGTTTCCCGTGGCGCGGCTGCGCGCGTGGCTGGTGTTCTGGCTGCTGATGTTGATGTGGCCGATCTTTCGGAAGCAGGACAATGTCTCGTGGTTTTTTTATCCGGCGACGGTGTTTTTGCCACTGATGGCGCTGGGAGTCGGCGGGGCAGCGGAACAACTGGGACGTTTACTGGCATTGGCGTTGAAGAAGAAGGATTCGGCGGGTGTGCAGGTCGCGCCCGGCGTGGTGGCCGTTGGCGCCTGGGCCATTATCTCGCTGAACGGGGCGTGGGGACATTTCGACACACTCATCGACCGGTTCACGCAGCGGTCGATCCCTGAAGCAGAGGCGGCGATGAAATATGTGAACGAGCACACGACGGACGATGATTTTGTGCTCGTACCGAAGCAGATTTACTGGCTGGTAAAATCGCCTCGACGAAGTATGCTCTCCCACTGTCAGACGATCGAGGGGAAGACGAACGGCGCCTGGCCGGTGCCGATTCCGCGCGACCGGTTCTGGTTCGATTGCCGCTGGCAGAACGCGAAGTATCTGGTGTTGGCCTCGGGCGTGGATGCGACGGGGCGTCGGCAGTGGGGGATCGATCTGGTATACACGCTGGGCGCGGGCGGCGGGAGTGAGATCGTGCCGTTGATGCTCGACGGGAAATGGAATGTGGTTTACCAGGGCGGACGTGAGGTCGCCTATGCCGAGATCGGGCCGGGAAAGAAATGGCCCGTCGTGGTGGATGGCGAATATCTGGTTCTGGCAAATCCGCAATTGGTGAAAGGGACGCCATAACGTGGGACAGAGCGAACGAACACTGGTAATCATCCCGACGTACAATGAGAAGGACAACATCCGTTCGGTGATTGAATTGGTGCTGGCCCAGGCGGCCGATATCGATTTGCTGGTGGTCGATGACAACTCGCCAGACGGGACCGGCGGGATTGTTTCCGAAATCGCCAAGATCAATCCGCGGGTGCAACTGCTGAGCCGCGCCGGCAAGTTGGGCCTGGGCACGGCGTACATCGCCGGATTCAAATGGGGTCTGTCTCGTGGTTATGGGCTTCTCGTTGAGATGGACGCCGATTTTTCCCATGATCCTCGCGAGATACCCAACATGCAAAAGGCGGCTGGGGATGCGGATCTTATCCTGGGCTCGCGGTACATCTACGGGGTGCGCGTGGTGAACTGGCCGTTGTCGCGGCTATTCCTGAGTCGTGGCGCCTCGTATTACGTGCGGATCATCACCGGTTTGCCGGTTCACGATCCCACGGGCGGGTTTAAGTGCTTTCGGCGGAGGGTTCTGGAGACGATCAACCTGGATGCGATCCGCAGCAATGGATACGCTTTCCAGATCGAAATGACGTACGAAGCCTGGGTCAAGGGCTTTCGCGTGAAAGAGATTCCCATCACGTTCACCGACCGCTATGCGGGCCAGTCGAAGATGTCGAGCCAGATCGTGCGTGAGGCCTTGTGGATGGTGTGGGCGCTGGCGTTCAAGCATGGATTCCGTCGGTCGCCACGGGTTGCTCGGAATAGTGCCGGCTGAAATTTCCGGCGTGGATTGCAGCACCAGTTTGCCTGTTTAGCCGGAGTTGGCGCGGGCTGTGCTCTCGGCAAAAATGCGATGAAGACAGCCCGGTGCAGCCAGCCTCGATACGAACGGAGCCGGCCCACCCAGTTGAGTCTGGCCCTCCACGCGTTGAAGGAAGCGATCCTCCGAGGCACCACCTGGCAGTATGAAAAACTGGTCGATTTGGCTGTAAATGCTGGGGCCACTGACGAACAGATTGATCTGATTGCGCATGAAGCCATTGAGGCGTTGTTCGCTGGCGCCGAGCGTCCCGTGACTCCGCGAAGCCTGACCCAACTGGCCGGTCCTGCTCATTTCCGACGCTGAGGCCCGGCCATTTTTGGACGGAGCAGCGCACAGATGCCTCATATCTGCGCCGTGATTCCGAGTCGTGGAGTTCCGAATGAGCCTTGACGTTGCCCGGGTCGCGTGATAGCGTCCCCCGCACTTTATTCACGAGACAAACCCAATCACCGAGAAGGAATTCATGAAAATCCGTGTCGTCCTTGCCATTGTTGCCCTAGTTGGAACCCTTGCCTGCGGGGCTTATGCTGCCGATTCGACCGTGGCTCCCGCGGCGACGACCAACAAATCCGCCGTTATCCAGTCAGCAACTGGAAGCGAGATTGTGGCCCGCGTGAACGGCACGGAGATCAGCCGCAAGGATCTCGATGCCGCCGTGCATGCGCTCAGCTATCAGATGGCGCGGCAGGGGCGCAGCCTTCCGCCCGGTCAGACGGCCCTTCTCCAGCAACGAGTGCTGGATGAATTGATTGGCCGTCAGCTTATTCTCCAAGAAGGCAACAAGCAGCTTCCGGCGGATATCGACAAGAGAGTGCAGGATGTGGTCGATCAGGCCAAAACGAGGATGGGTGGCGAGGAGGAGTTCAAGAAGACGCTGGCCGACACGGGCGTGACCCTCGACCAGTACATTCATCAGGTCCGCGAGAACATGATTGTTCGCGAGACGATTCAGTCGGTGATCGACAAGCGGGTGACGGTCACGACGAACGACGCCAAGGCCTTTTATGATGCCAATCCCGATCAATTCAAACAACCCGAGATGGTTCGTGCCAGTCACATTCTGATCCGATGTTCGCCTGACGCCACGGACGACATGAAGAAAGACAAGCGAGCCCAGATTGATGCGGCTTTGGCGCTGGTCAAGGGCGGTGAGAAGTTTGCCGACGTGGCCAAAAAGGTTTCCGAGGATCCTGGCAGCGCCCAGAATGGCGGCGATCTTGGCTATTTCGCGCGCGGGCGCATGGTGCCGGAATTCGAGACGGTCGCGTTCTCGCTGAAGTCCAACGAAGTCAGCGGCGTGGTCACCACGCAGTTCGGGTACCATATTATTCAAGCGACGGGACACAAGCCTGCGCAGATGCTGTCGTTTGACGAAGTCCAGGACAAGCTGATCGATTACCTCAAGCAGCGCAAGGGCAGCGATATCACGCGCACCTATGTGGCTGACCTGCGCCAGGCTGCCAAAGTCGAAGTGCTTCTGCCGGCGGTGCCGGCCGAACTGTCACCGGCCATGATGCCGCCCGGCGGGACCCGCGTCCAAACGCCGCCCGTTGAGGCGCCAAGCCCGGCCAAGTAGCGCGGCCCAACAGGCCAGGGATTCTCGGGATCGTCGTGTCATTGACGCGGCCCGCGGAAGTTTCATAGACTTGCCGCGGCGCTCATGTTGACCATTACACTGATTCTGGAACTGTTCGCGCTGGGAGTGCTGCTGATTCTGTCAGCGTTCTTCTCGGGGACAGAGATCGCGCTATTCTCACTCAGCAAACTCCAGCTTCGCCGGCTGCGTCAGGAACACGCGGCGCAGGGACAGATCGTCAGCGAGTTACTCGACCAACCGCACCGATTGCTCTCGACGATCCTGTTTGGCAACACGGTGGTGAACGTCGCCGCTTCGATCCTCGGTTACATCATTTTGCAGTCGGTCATTCCCGAGCGGGCGGAGACATTCGCGGTTATCGGCATGACGGTGCTACTCCTGTTGTGCGGCGAAGTTGTGCCCAAGACGCTGGTCATTCGCAGCGCCGAGTTCTTCGCCGTGTACCTGGCGCGGCCCACCCAATGGACGGTGGCCTCGACGTCCCGGCTGCGGCGGGTTGCCGAAGCGTTGTCGGCGTTGATCGTGCGACAGATCGAGCGCTGGCCGTTTTTCTCCCAGCACAAGGTGCGGTCAGGCGCGCCGACGGAGGATGAGTACCGCACGTTGCTGACCGTCAGCGAGCGCGCCGGGATCGTCCGCAAAGAGGAGCGGCACATGGTCAACCAGATCCTCGCGCTGGAAAAAATGCAGGTGAAGGAGGTCATGACGCCGCGCGTGGACATGCAGTGCGTGGAGGATTCGCTGAGTTCGTCGGAGATGGCCGAGGTGCTGCGACGGATCAAGCACCGCCGCGTGCCGATCATCCACGAGACGCCGGACACCGTCGAGGGCATTCTTCAGGTCAAAGATTTTCTCGTCAATCCCGCGCGCGATCTTGATGAGGTGTTGGAATTGCCGAACTTCGTTCCCGAGACGATGTCGGTGGCGAAGTTGCTGAAGAGTTTTCGCAAACAGGAACATCCCGTGGCGATCGTGGTGGATGAATACGGCGGCACGCAGGGCATGGTCACGCTGGAGGACATTCTCGAAGAAATCGTCGGCGAGATCGAAGACGAATTCGACAAGAGCGAGATCATGGTGCAGAAGCTCGACGGCCAGCGGTATCTGATCAACGGCAAGGCGCGTTTGGAGCTTGTGAACGAGCAATGCGGGCTCGCGTTGCACGCGCCGGATGTCGAGACGATTGCTGGATGGGTGATCGCCCAGCTCGGCGCGCTTCCGAAGGAGGGCGAGCAGGTGCGAATCGATAACGTCTCCGCCACGGCCCGCAAGGTGGTGAAGAACCGCGTCGGCGAAGTGCTGCTCGAAGTCGCTTCACGATCGACCAGCGAGATGGAACGCTGATATGGAAATCCTCCATTATCTTCTCGTCATCCTGCTCGGGGTATTGGCGTCGGCGTTCTTTGCGGGCGCGGAGACCGGTCTGATTTCGTTGAACCGCGTGCGCCTGCGCCACGAAGTGGAACGCAAGAACCGCCGCGCGATCATCCTGAACGGATTCGTCGAGAATTCGGAGCGCTTGCTGGGCACGACGTTGTTCGGGACGAACCTGGCCAACGTGCTTGTCGGCGTGTATGTGTCCGTGCTCGCCGTGCGTCTGTGTCACACGCAGCGTTTCTGGGTCCAATTCGTCGCGGCCGTGGTCGCGTCGGGTCTGCTGCTGGTATTTGGGGAAATCGTTCCGAAGACGCTGTTCCGGCATTATTCGCATCGGCTGTGCATGACGATCGCGGACGTGTTGAACGCGCTGGCGTGGCTGTGCGCGCCGATGGTGTCATTTGTGGGATTCTTCATGCATGTGTTTGTTCGCCTCAGCGGCGGCAAGGAAGCGCCGAAGAGTTTCTTCGTCACGCGCGAGGAACTCAAGCACCTGGCGAAGGAGGGGGAAGTGGGCGGCGCGCTGACGGTTGAGGAACGCCAGATGATCGATGGCGTGTTCGATTTTCCCTACAAGACGGTCTACGATGTGATGGTGCCGATGCCGCGGACGATCACGGTCCCGCGCGATCTTCCCGTGGCGGAACTGTTCGCGCTGTCGCAGCGGACGGGGTTTGCGCGGTTTCCCGTGCGGGATGGCGAGAAGATCATCGGCGTCGTCAACGTATACGAGATTGTGTTCGAGAACGCGGGCGGCGCGGGCAAGACGGCGGAACAACTCATGCAGAAGCCGCAGTTTATGGCGTCGACCGAGCGCGTGAACCGGGTACTGCCCGTGTTGCGGGCGAGCCGGCATCCGATCAGCATCGTGGTCAGCCCCGAGGGCAAACACGTGGGGATTGTGACCATTGAGGATATCGTCGAGGAAATCGTCGGCGACGTGGAAGGGTAGGGCGTCGCCAGAAAGGCGTTACCGATGAAACTGGACAAACGTTTTCGCGTCCTGCCGCATACGAAGGTGCGGCTGGCGGACTTTGACCCGGATGACACGGCGGGTGTCAGCAAGGGGGACAAGGCCCACGAGAAGCTGGAGAAGAACGTCGAGCGCATGGCCGATTTGGAGTACCGGCTGTACGCGGAGGCGCGGCGCTCGGTGTTGATTGTGTTGCAGGGCATGGATGCGGCGGGCAAGGACGGCACGGTGCGGCACGTGATGACGGGATTGAATCCGCAGAACTGCCGGGTGAGGTCATTCAAGGTGCCATCGGCGGAGGAAGCGGCGCATGATTTTCTGTGGCGGATTCACAAGGCGATGCCGGCGAAGGGCGAGATTGGCATCTTCAATCGCTCGCAGTATGAGGACGTGTTGGTGGTGCGGGTGCACGAGCTGGTGCCGAAGGCGGTGTGGTCGGCGCGGTACGATTACATCAACACGTTCGAGAAGATGATGAGCGACAATGGCGTGACCATTTTGAAATTCTTCCTGCACATCAGCCGGAAGGAGCAGTTGGCACGGCTGGACGCGCGGATTGATGATCCGACGCGGAACTGGAAGATCAGCGATGCGGATTTCAAGGAGCGGAAGTTGTGGGATGATTACGTGAAGGCGTACGAGGCGGTGCTGAGCAAATGCAGCACGTCGTACGCGCCGTGGTTTGTGATTCCGGCGAACAAGAAATGGTTTCGCAATCTGGCCGTGTCGCAAATCATCGTCGAGACGTTGGAACGGATGGACCCGAAGTTCCCGAAGCCGAAGGTGGATCTGAAGAAGTTGAAGGGGAAGTGAAAAATATGAAGACTAAGACAGTCTGTTTCCCTCCCGCGTGTTAGAATGGTATGGTAGTGCTCGGAGGACTATCATGGCAGCACATAAAAACCATACTAGGAATTTCGCGGACCCAAATGGGTTAACGTATGCCGAACAAGCCAAGTCCATTAACGCGGCTATGGTTTGGTGCACGAAAGCCGTGACGGCGCACATGCGGACAGCCGCAGCGGAAGGTCGAGACGCTGAAGCGGTCAGAAACAAGTGCATGAGTCAGGTGGAGCGCCTTCTTTCTCGCATCCGAGGCCTGTAGGCACTCCGCTTGGAGTCTTCCGATTTGTAGCCGCGAATCTTATTCGCGGTTAGAATTCCAGACTGCAGATTTCTCCGCAGAATGGCCAGTCCTCGGCCCGTTTCACGAGTCCGTGACGGACAGGGTTATGCCATACGTATTGCCACTTCGTTTCGTAGCTCTCACCACTACGGAGCAAATGGTCAAAGAATTCCCGGTGCCACAGCGGATACGGAAAACCAAGCGGACGCAATCGACGCGTCACCAAGGAACGAAACGCTTGCATGAACTTCGACAAATCCGCCTCACGATGACTCGGTGAGGTAAAGAAGTGCAGATGATCCGGCATGATGACGTAGCGTCCTATGCGCCAGTCAGGAAGACGCGACCACGCGCTCCGAGTGGCTTGATGTGCTTCCTCGTTCGCCAGACACGGCTGACGGTTCGCGGCGCAGCAGGTGATGAAGTAGACGACCGATTTGTCGTTTAGGAGCCAGACGGGAACACGACGGAGGTGGTGTTGGTCAGACACGGCAGGATTTTATCCGCGAATGAGATTCGCGGCTACAATTTTGTGGTCGCATTGTTTTGGGTGCTGTATTCTTCCCGCCTCATGTTGGCGAAACGAATCATACCGTGCCTGGATGTGGATCGCGGGCGCGTGGTGAAGGGGACGAAGTTCCTGAACCTGCGCGACGCCGGTGATCCCGTCGAGTGCGCGAAGGAATACGACCGGCAGGGCGCGGATGAGTTGGTGTTTCTCGACATCACGGCCAGCTCGGACAATCGGGCGACGATGATCGACGTGGTCGAGCGGACGGCGAACGAATGCTTCATGCCGCTGACGGTCGGCGGCGGGATTCGGAGCGTGGACGATATTCGGGCGATGCTCAAGGCCGGCGCGGACAAGACGAGTCTGAACACGGCGGCGGTGCAGAAGCCCGACGTGGTGCGGGCGGGCGCGGATCGTTTTGGCAGTCAGTGTATTGTGGTGGCGATTGATGCCAAACGGAGTGTGGGGCGCGGCGCGGGCAGTAATGGACCGCTTTGGGAAGTGTACACGCACGGCGGACGCAAGGCGGCCGGCATTGATGCGGTGGAATGGGCGCGGAGGGTGGAGGCGCTCGGGGCCGGCGAAATCCTGTTGACCAGCATGGACGCCGATGGGACAAAGACGGGGTACGACGTGGCGTTGACGTGCGCGATCAGCGAAGCGGTGCACATACCCGTGATTGCCAGCGGCGGGGCGGGGAGCCTGGAGCACATGGCGGAGGTGTTGATCGAGGGGAAGGCGGACGCGGTATTGGCGGCGTCGATTTTCCATTTCGGCGAGTACAAGGTGGCTGACGTGAAGGAGTTTTTGAAGAAGAAGGGCATTTGCGTGCGGATATGAGCGTGATTGATGAGTTGAAGTACGACGCGAACGGGTTGATTCCCGCGATTGTGCAGGAACAATCGACGGGGCGCGTGGTGATGATGGCGTGGATGAACAAGGAATCGCTGCGGCGGACGCTGGAGCTGGGCGAGACGGTGTTTTGGAGCCGGTCGCGGAAGGAGTTCTGGCACAAGGGCGCGACGAGCGGGCACACGCAGAAGGTCAAGGACGTGGCGTTCGATTGCGACAAGGACGCGTTGCTGATCCAGGTGGAGCAGGTCGGCGCGGCGTGTCATGATGGCTACAAATCGTGTTTTTATCGAAGCATTCGGAATGGTGAGGCGAAGGTGACCGAGCCGCGGATCGTGGATCCGGAGAAGGTGTACGGGAAGAAATAGGCGATTGCCGACGTGAATACCGAACGCCCCCTCACCTTGATCCTCTCCCCCACACGACGGGGGCGAGGAGACAACAACAGGTGATTGTCGACAACGGCACGGTGGAAGAGGCACCGCGAATGAGATTCGCGGCTACAAACGCAGAATAGCGGAGGGAGCATGTACACGCCGACGAAAGCGGAGTTTCTGGAGCTGGCCAAGCACGGCAATCTGATTCCCGTGTATCGGGAGCTTGTGGCCGATGCGGAGACACCGGTGTCGGCGTATCAGAAGCTGCAGAAGAGCGGCGGCTCGTTTCTGCTGGAGTCGGTGGAAGGCGGCGAGCGGGTGGGGCGGTATTCCTTTATCGGGACGCATCCGCGCAAGGTGATCCACGTTGACAAAGTTGGCGCGACTGATCCACTGAAAGAAGTCGAGAAAGAAATGGCCCATTTCACGCCGGTGGCGGTGCCCGGACTGCCGCGGTTCACGGGCGGAGCGGTCGGATTTCTCGGGTACGAGTACATTCATCCGATCGAGCCGAGCGTGCCGAAACCCGAACGGGACGATTTGCACACGCCGGTGCTGTGCTTCATGATCACGGACACGATCGTGATTTTTGACCGGGTCAGCCAGACGATGAAGATCGTGGCGAACGCGCATATCGATGGCAAACCCGAGGTTGCGTACATGGCGGCGTGCGGGCGCGTCGACGAAATGGTGCGGGAATTGCAGGCGCCGCTGGCGGTGCGCCCGATGGAATTTCGCAAGGATGCGCCGGATATCCACGTGGACTCCAACGTGACACCCGAACGTCATGCCGAGATGGTCGCCAAGGCCAAGGAGTACATCCGCGCGGGGGACATCATCCAGGTCGTACTGGCGCAACGGTTTCAGGCGAAGGCACACGCGTCGGCGCTGGACATTTATCGCGCGTTGCGGTCGGTGAACCCGTCGCCGTACACGTTTTTGCTGGATTTCGGGATGTACCAACTTGTCGGCGCGTCGCCCGAGGTACACGTGCGGTGCGAGGAAGGGAAGGTGGAGATTCGGCCGATTGCGGGTACGCGATGGCGGGGGAAGACGCCCGAGGAAGACGCGCGGCTGGAGAAGGAGTTGCTGGCGGATGAAAAGGAGCGGGCGGAACATTTGATGTTGGTGGACCTGGCGCGCAATGATATCGGGCGCGTGTGCGATTTTGGCAGCGTGCGCGTGCCGGAGTTCATGGTGATCGAGAAATACTCGCACGTGATGCACATCGTCAGCGGTGTGGAAGGCACGTTGCAGCAGGGGAAGACGGCGTATGACCTGATGCGCGCGACGTTCCCCGCGGGGACGGTGAGCGGCGCGCCGAAGATTCGGGCGATGCAAGTGATCAGCGAGCTGGAGCAGAGCCAGCGCGGACCGTATGCGGGGGCGGTGGGATATTTCAGCTTCAATGGCAACGTCGATAGCTGCATCACGTTGCGGACGGCACTGCTGAAGAATGGCGTCGCGTATGTCCAGGCCGGTGGCGGCATCGTCGCCGATAGCGATGCGAAGTACGAATTTCAGGAGACGGTGAACAAAGCCAAGGCGATGCTCAAGGCGATTGCGCTGGCCGAGACGTTTCGGTGAGAACCAGTCGCGCGAAATGGATGCGGGGGGAAGTGTATCTGTATTCCGAATATTGTGTTGACAATACTATCTTCTAGGGATAGTATTGGGCTTGTCATTGCAGTTCTTTGAAATGGCGAGCCGTCGGAAGGACGAAGCCTGTCACTGTAACCCCTTGCGCCATCGGCAAATCAGTGGCGCGTCTCGAAGGCTCGGCTCCCCTTTGGAAAAGGCGAGGAGATTCCAGCGCCGGGCTGATAACAGGGGGTACCCCCCACCCCCCCGGTTCTGCGAAACGAAGCCAATGGTTTTTGCGGTTACCAAGGTGTGGAATATGCCTGAGATCAACGGGTTACAAGGAACGCGAGAGCGAAAAACGCGTTGGCTTCGTTTGGCTTCGTTCGGGGGTTTTGGAGGAGGATTTGTTCGCATTGGGCTCTCAAAAGCGAGCACGTTAGGGGGGAGATTTGCAAAACGAACCCAATTCCGGTTAGGCCGGCGTGTAAAAGTTACCGAAACGAAGCCAAAAACGAAGCCAATTCCCGGGGGGGCACGCGCTCGCAGATTATTTCGCCGGAGTGAAGTGCAAGAGGGCGGCGGAGGCGGCGGGCACTTGAACCGTGAGGGCTCTGGCGGAAGCGATTTTGGTCCATTGGCCGGACCAGGTGCCTTGCGAGGTGATGGGAGCGCCGCCGAGAGTGATGCCGGTTTTGGCGGCCACGTCCTGATCATGTTGCGTCAGATCCATGCGCTGCCACGAGCCTGCGCCTGTGCCTTGCAAGAGAAGCGAAACGGACATTGGCTGAGCGTCGGCGCCGTAGCTTTTGTTGATCAAGGTGACGTAGGCGGAGCCGTCGTGGTCGCGCCAGGCGTAGGCATTGCAGTTGAAGTTGGTGACGGCTTGAATGGTCACGGGGAGAGAATTGCCGTGCGCGCCCTGACTGAATGCGAGATAGCCGTAAGACTGGGGACGGATGACGAACCCGTGGCCATCGGGTTGGTGGAGGAACGCGGCGTAATTGGCGGCGCCGAAGCCGCCGTCGCGTCCGACGGATTCGCCCGTATGAAAGTTCATGCCGAGGATGTGATGGGCGGCCCACCAATGGATGCAGTCGAGCGCCCACAATGTGGACGCGAAGGTATCGCTGGCGTCTTTGGCCCCGCCGAAGTAGCAGCTATTCAGTTCATCGATCCGGTAGGGCACGCCCTGGGCGGCCAGGACGGCGCCGATTTCGGCGTAAGTTTTGTCGTAGTCCTCATGGAGACGATTCGACAGGAAGCGGGCACGAGTTGCGGCGGGATCCTTCTCGCCTTCGCGGCCATTGCCGAGGAAATAATAATGATCGCTGGCGATCGCGAGATGGCCGAGCGGGAAGAGGGCTTTGGCAAGGTCGAGAGTGTAGGAATCGTTAACAACCGCGGCCGGGCCGTCGAACATCGCGTTGGGGACGGCTTTCAAGATGGCATCGTAATGCGGTTTCCACTGAGCGAAATAGGCGTCAAACGTCTTGAGATAGATGTCGGGTTCGTTGCCGATGGAAAAGCAATCGAGCAAGTCCGCGTCGCGGGAGGCGATGTAATGCGCCAATCGCGCGGAATTGGCCGGGTCACCGTTTTTCAGTCGGAACGAATAGATCACCTTTGCGCCGGCTGTGCGCGCGAACCTGAAGAGCACGTCGATGTCTTTTTCCTGGGGGATCGGGATGCGTGGATCGTCAACGGCATTGGCGCCGACGCGCAGGCTTTCGATGCCGAGGGTCTGGAAGATGTTGACCAGCGCCTGATCGCTCGGATCGAAATAGTATTTTCCATCCTGGTTGGTCAGGAGCATGGAGGATTCGTAGCTCAGTCCGAGGAAGCGAGATGGGAGTTCGGGACCGCTGACCTCGCCCGAGATGGTGACGGCGACGTTTTGGGTTTGAGCGGTGGCAGAGACGGGCAGGAGCACTGCCACGGCAAGGGAGCAAAATGAGCAGAAGAATCGGTTCATGGGATTTGATGAGCGTGGATTCACGGGTTCTGGTCGAGCCAGCGGCGGGTTTCGTGGGCGAGGGGAGAATTGGGCGCGAGCTTGAGGAATTCCTGATAATGATCGCGGGCTTGTGGGAACGTGGCGCGGTCGAGGGCGTAGAGACGGCCGATCAGCAAATGGGTGGTGGCGTCGTTGGGGTTCGCGGCGAGAATCTTTTTGTACTGGGCGATGGCGTCGTTGGTGTAGCCGAGGGCCTGCAGTTCGAGCGCATAGTTGAATCGCGCGTCGATGTAATTCGGATTGGCCATGAGGGCGAGTTCGTAGTTGTCCAGCGCGCGTTCGGACTGGCCGATGCTCCCGTAGGCGATGGCGAGGTTGTAGTACGTGGCGGGGTAGGACGGGTCGGCGGCGATGGCCTGTGTGTACTCGGAGATCGCGTCGACGGTCTTGCCCTGGCGCTGGAGATAGCTGCCTTGATTGAAATGGACCAATGCCTTGTTTCGGTTGCCCGGCTTGAGGGTGCGCGCGGCGAGGGCGATGCGGAATTTCCTGGGTGGCGGTGGTGGCAGAGGCGGAGGGGCCACTGCGGCAACCGTGGTCGCGGTCACGACGGCGGGCACGGGAGCCGGCGCAGGGGCGGGTTTCGGGGGAGCGGGCGGCGGTTGCGGGGCGACTGGTTTTGGAGGCGGCGGAGCGGGAGCCGGGGCGGGCGGTGGTTCGGGCGCGCGGGTGGTCTGTTTTCCCGAGGCAGCCAATTCCTGACGGACCTGGAGCATGGCGAGGCGAACATCTTCGCGGGGCCGGGTTTTGGCGAAGAGGTCGATGTAGGTTTGGTAGTGCGCGAGGGCTTCCTTTTTCTGGCCAAGTTGTTGGTTCTCGATGTTGGCGAGGTTGAGATAGGCGGTGGCGAACCCCGGCTCGGCGGCGATGCACTGTTCGAACCAATGTTTGGATGCGACGAAATCGCGTTTGCGGGCGGCGACGATGCCGAGACAATTGAGCGTCTCGGCAGGATTGGGGTTGCCCGTCAGATAGTGTTTGAACGCCTCCTCGGCCTGAGTCCAGGCGGAGACCGACATGTAGGCGAGCCCGAGTTGGTAATAGGAATCAGCGGGCGGCGAACTGCTCTGGACAACCTGGCGGAGATTGGCGACGGCGTCGGCGCCCTGGCCACGATCGAGTTGGGCCAGGGCGAGATTGTAGCGGGCGGGGACGTAACCGGGGTCGAGGCGGACGGCGTTTTCGAGGTCGCGCAGGCCGGCCGGAAAGTCACCTTGTTGAAGACGGCAGACGCCGAGAAAGTTCAGGGCGAGGGCATTGGTCTGCATCGACGAGAGCGCGCGCTGGAAATCGGCGCAGGCCCGGTCGAATTTGCCGTTTTTGTATTCGGCGAGGCCGCGCGCGAACTCTGCTTCACCGGTGGGTTTATGACCACAACCCGAAACGAGCGCGGCGAGCAGTACCAGACAGAAAAAAAACCTCCTCATCAAGAAATCCATCCGAAACGTGACAAACAGACTGACGCATCTTATAATCACGCACAGATTTCGCAACAAAAATGACTGACTGGGATATTCAATCGCGCGCGGACGCGTGCACGGCGTGTCAACACCCGTTCGCGGACAAGGAGGCGTACCACACGTTGCTGAGCATGGATGCGTCGGGCTATGCGCGGCGCGATCTGTGTGGGGTTTGCTTTGCCGGCGCGGCGCGAGAGGGAGTGATTTCCTACTGGCAGGGTGAATTCAAGCAGCCACCGCCTCCGCCGCCCGAGCCGATTCAGAAAGACACGGCAGAGACTTTGTTGAGGAAGTTGGTCGAATCCACAGACCCGTCACATGCGTCGGCCCGATACATTCTTGCGGTGATGCTGGAGCGGAAGCGCGTTCTCAAGCACCGCGACACCGTGAGCGAGCAGGATGGCTCCGAGTTGTTGGTATACGAGCATGCGCGCACGGGCGAATCATTCACGATTCCCGATCCTCACCTTCGTCTCGATCAACTCGCCCGCGTGCAGGAGGAAGTCGCCGCGTTACTGCATCGATCCACCGAAAACACGAGGGCCGAGCCCGTAAACGAGCCCGGCCCCGCGGTGTGATTGCCTTCAGCCGTTAACTGACCTTGACTTCGATCTGCTTCGGCTTGGCTTCCTCGGTCTTCGGGAGCGTGACGCGCAAAACGCCATCTTTGAATCGTGCGTCGATCTTGGCCGCATCGACCGCAATCGGCAGCTCGATGACGCGCGTGAACGAGCCGTGCACGCGTTCGCTCAGGAAGAAGTTGGCTTCCTTCTTCTCTGTCTCCTGCTTTTTCTCACCCTTGATGGTGAGATAGTTTTCCTGCAGGCTGACCGAGACGTCTTCCTTGCTCAGGCCGGGCAGGTCAGCCGTGACGATGACGTTGTCTTTCTCGACGACCACGTCAACCGCCGGACTGAACACGCCTTCAAAGCCGTTCCCAGAACGCAGCGATCTGCTGAACAAGCGATCCATCTCATCGTGGATCTCGGCGAGACCCGCAAACGGATCCCACGTTTCCCGTCTTGGACTCCATCGTATCAGTGCCATGGTAAGTACCTCCGTTTCTTTCTTCGTTATCTGCGTCCATACTTTAGCACCGGGTATGCCGGACTTTTTTGCATGTTGAAAACTCGCGTTGAATCAACGTGTTCCGCAAGACGCCATGCGCCGCGATCCCACCGTTTGTGCCACTCTGGCCAGGCCGCACTGTGACACGCGCCCGCCCAGTGCGCCAGGCTGACCCGCGACCTTGACACTCTCGGCGCCGTGCGATAGACATAAAGGCCGCTTCACGGAGTCGGTTTTCGGGTGGCTAGGTAGCTCAGTTGGTAGAGCACTGCACTGAAAATGCAGGTGTCGTCAGTTCGATTCTGACCCTAGCCACCACTATTCCTTCAGAATTCTGCCACCGTTCTGCCACTGTTAGGCTACAATTCGTTTGACGGCGGTTTGGCGAGAACTCACGAACGACATCTTGGCGGCACGGCCTTGACATGACCGCGTTGTTTCGAGCCCCTTAGCCCGCGATCTCATCCACCAAGCAAGTGAATACCAAGTCAGGCTGCCTTGGGAATGGTGATGATCAGTTCGTGGCCTTGGTTCTTGACGTTCATCTGATCGGCTTTCACCGGCGTCGGAAGTTGGACCACCTGTTCATATTGGCCCCATTCTTCGACTTGCGATGTTCCATTATTTTGAGCGGGCGATTTGCCCTGCTTGTTGTTGACTTGGACCTTTAGCGTCTGTCCGTTTTCCAAATTGACATGGACATCTGACGTTTTTGCGTCTGGTAGAAAGGCCCGCACCTCATAGTGGTCTTTCAAGTCCTGCACATGGAGTGAGAGCGAGTAACCGGGGTTTCCCTGAACGAGGTTACAGTGTGGATTCATGCGGAGCTGTTCAACCATCTCGTTAAAGGTCTGGTCCATCTGTGCCTGCATGTTTTGGATTTCCTGGAAGGGATTCCATTGATCCGGACTGGTGAGGTTCGGACCGCCAAACAAAGCCGATGACATTTGGTGCGTGTCGGCGTCGGCTGTCCTGCTGGCAGTTAGAATTCGGGTTCGAAACGTCGTTCCTGCCACTCCGATCGCCACGCCAATCGCCAGTGCGACCAGCCCAATAATTGCGCTCCTTGATCTATTATTATTCGCGTTCATACACTCACTCCTTTCTTCTTGCAGACCGACTGGGAATTTTGACCACGGCAGTCGAGCCTGCGTTCATCGTTAAATGAGGCGATGCGCAGCCAACATCGCAACCAGCATCCACCGTCTGCTCCTTCCTATTCGATCGACGGTTTGTATCGGTCCCAAGTGTGTGTCGCACTGTCACAGCTGACACAGTGGTGACACAGTTCCGGCTGGGAAAAATGGCACACCGCCCCAGCACTGTGTTTTGGAAATTACGAGCTTGTCGCTGGTTGCGAAATTTCGGTGCGCTCTGGCATTGGTGCTGCTACGCGCGAAAAAACGGACTTCAGTACAACAGAAAGGAAGGTGATCGATATGGCAATGGTACGTTGGACTCCCAGAAGCGATCTGTGGGATCCATTCGCGAGCTTGTCGGACATCCAGGACGAGATGAACCGGCTGTTCGACACTTCGTTGCGTCGCAGCGGCAGCCGGGCGCTCGACGGAGCGTTCTTTGCGCCCTGCGATATCTTCGAGGAGAAGGACAAGCTTGTCATCCGCATGGACCTGCCAGGACTGCGTAAGGATGACGTTCATGTGACCCTGCAGCAGGGCCTGCTGACGATCAAGGGTGAGCGCAAAGCCGACGCTCCGAAGGACGCGAACTATTACGCCCAGGAGCGTGTTTCGGGAACGTTCACACGAACGATCCAATTGCCGGTGTCCGTGGAGGCCGGCAAGATTGACGCAAGCTTCCGCGACGGCGTGCTACAGGTCACGTTGCCAAAGAGCGAAGACGCCAAGCCGAAGCAGATCGAAGTCAAAGTGGGCTGAGGACTCCGCGCATCACCCCGTGCCAGGGGGCCGGTCCCATGCGAACCGTGGGCACCGGCCTTTTGGTGGCGGGGGATTGGGTCAGTCGGACTGTCGAGGTGTGGAGCGTACAAACATCGTCACGACCAGACGGTCTGCCAGCGAGACGGTTACGGAATTCAGAAGGGAGGTACTACAAAATGGGATTAGCAGCACTGGTCGTCGCGATCATCGGTTTGATGATGGCCGTCCTGGCCTGGTGGCGCGCGGGCGGCAAGCAGGATATCGAGATCGCACGAGAGAAGTTGACTGAGGAGATCAGACAGCTTCGGGCCGCGCAAAGAGAATTGAGCGAGGTGTTCCTCTTTGCCATCGAGGAAGCATACGAGGAAAGCCGCGAGACGTTGCAGCAAACCGCCGAAGGTATGCGTCATCTCAAAAACGAAGCCATTGACGGCTTGGGGCAGGAGCTGGAGCGCATAACAGAGCAATTGCGCGGCTTGCAGCGCCGTCTGGAGGATGATTTGAAATCGGCCCGCAACACCACGCTGGCGACCGCGCAAGGCCTCCAGCGCTCTTTGCGCCGGCGCGTGCGTCGCGTGCAGGCGCGGGGTTCGCTGTTGTACGCGAAGGGCGCTGCCATGCTGGCTGTTCGCTGGGCGCGCAAGAAAGAGTTCCTGCGGGCGGAGAAGCGCCTTGATGAAGCCACCGCACTGCTGGCGTTGGCGCGGGAGACGTTGCGCGCTGACCACGCATACGATGAACAATTCGAGGACGTGAAACGCGCGCTGGCTGAGGCGACCGGCGCCGTGCGCGGCCAGGAACAGGATGTGCCGCAGCGCATTGAGCACGTGTTGACGGAGACCGACAAACTTCTCGGCGCACTGGAAACCGAAGAGCGACAGGCCGCCGATAAGAAGGCGGCGTGATGGAGGTTACAGGGATGAAGGATTACTACGTCATCCTTGGCATAGGCTCGAACGCCAGCTTGGACGAGATCAAGAGTGCATTCCGTCGGCTCGCGCTGGAACTGCACCCTGACCGGTCCGGCCTGGAGGGCGGGCCGTTTATCGAAGCGCAGGAAGCTTATGCGACCCTCAGCGACCCCCAACGACGGCGAGCGTACGACCACCAGCTTCGCTCACCCGGACACCGAGCCGTGGAACCGGTCAGCGACTTCCGTGAAGTACACCTTGACTGGTTTGACACGTATCACCCGTCATTCGACGAGTTGTTCGAACGTCTGTGGGGCAATTTCGCACCCGTCAGCCGGCCCAAAGCCGAACACCTGGAAAGTCTGATGCTGGAAGTCATCCTCAGCCCGGACGAAGCCCGCACTGGCGGCAAGGTGCGAGTGGATGTACCGGCACGAGCGGTGTGTCCAGCTTGCGGTGGGCATGGCGGGGTGGGCGGTTATGTCTGTTGGCGCTGCGCTGGTCATGGGGCGTTGACCATCGAGTACCCCGCGGACGTGGAGTATCCCGCCGGAATTCGCGAGGGTTATGTGATGCGGTTGTCGCTGTCCCGGTTTGGCATCCAGAACTTCTATCTCACCGTTCAATTTTGCGTGAGCGGAAAGGAGTGAGGCCGTCATGGAGTACGGCCCGAGCATGAACCAAACGAACAAGAACCGAAAGGAGTCAGCACCATGAAAGCCAGAGTCGTAACGGCACTGGTGGCGGCTGTGCTTGCCTGGGCCGCCCCGTGTGCGCAAGCAACCGAACAGGCGAGCAATGTCATGACCAACACGTTCGGCAGTGGCCGGCTGTACAAGACAACTGTCGAACGCCAGAACGAAGGCGAACTGAGCGCGGAGGACCTGTACCAGGTATCATTATTGACATCGCAGTTGTTGACGCACCTGAACGCTGCGGCGCAACACTTGGCCGACGGCAGCAGCGACAGTGCACGGCCCGAAATCGAAAAAGCCGAGTCGCTGGTAAAGGTCGTGCGCAGCCTGTTGCCGACGACCATTGTCACCACGGTTACCCGTGACATTCACGGCAAAGAGGTCTATCGCGACGTGCAGCGCGTACAGGACGACCAGATTCCGATCTTCGAGGGCCAGATTGCGGTCGAGGCGGTCGAGCCGATCGTGGAAGCCAAGAAAGATGAGGCGGCCCTCAAGGGTTTGAAACTGGCGGATGCCGAGTTGATCCACACGGCAGTGCTGGTGGACCTGAGCTTCGTCGAGCGAAAACTCAAACGCGCCGCCGAGTTGATTGCCCAACCGAAGGAAGCCGCTGACGAACTGGTACAAGCCCAATCTCAAGGTGTCCACTTTTTCACCCATCGGGAGGACGACCCGCTGGTGGGAGTGCAATACGCGTTGCGGCTGGCGGAACGTCAAGTGCGAGAGAAGAAGTTTGAAGGTGCGAAGGCCAACCTGCAACAGGCGAAGGTCGGTCTCGAAACGTACCGGGGATTGGTGGGCGATGAGGCGGGCAAGCCCGTTGCCGACCTGCAAAACGAAATCGAGAAACTATCGGGCGAACTGCAAGGCGCCGGAGCCGCCGACGAGATCCGCGGCATGTGGGAGAAGGTCGCCAGTTGGTTCAAGCGTGAGAGCGGCCAGGCCCACCAGACCGCCACGGCCCAGCCCGCGGAACAACCGAAAAAGTCGTGAAGACGAAAGTCGAATCAAACGATACGGTCCGGGGACGCGACAGCACGAGTACGCGTCCCCGGACGCCGCGGCTGATGAAATCAGCGGCAGACGCGGCGAACAACCCTTCCGCTGGAAGAACAAGGGACAACACAGCATATGAATGGAATCACTCGATGGAATCCGCTTAGGGACCTGGAAGATCTACATACCCGTCTCGACAGTCTCTTTGGGCGCGCGCCCATGCGTCGCCGAGAGGGCGAGGAGGAAGCCATGGCGGTCGCCCAATGGGCGCCGCTCGTGGACATCATTGAGGATGACAAAGAATATCTTATCAAGGTCGATCTGCCCGAAGTGAAGAAGGAGGATGTGAAGATCACCGTTCAGGAGGGCGTGCTCGTGATCACGGGTGAACGCAAAATCGAGAAGGAGGAGAAAGGCAAGAGGTATCACCGGCTGGAGCGCGCTTACGGCAGTTTCGCGCGCAGCTTCACACTGCCAGATGATTCCGATGGCAGCAAGGTGAACGCGGAGTTCAAAGATGGCGTGCTCAAGGTGCACCTGGCCAAGAGCGAGAAGGCCAAACCAAAACAGATCGAAGTGAAAGTGACGTGATTAGCCAAAACCTGACATGGCAGCGGCGGCTTCTCCAGTCGATCCTTCGGCCGGAAGGCGAACCTTGGGTTGGTAGAAGAAACTGCTCATCGCCGCCGACATCAGCTTACTGAACATGTTTGATGAACTGGAGAGGGAGACGGCCACGCGTCGGTCTTTGAAGAGCGGATGGGGAATGGAGGACGCAGAGGATGATCACTTGGAATATCGTAACCAAGAACATTCAAACCAATGAGGTGACAGAAAACAGGCTGCGCCAAAAACTGGCCAAGCTAGAACAACATTTGGCGCATTATCCGCCCGACGCGGTGCATCTGCAGATTGCACTGGAGCGACATCCGAGGAAGCCGTGGCATACCGCCGCGCTGACATTGCGCGTACCGTCGAACATCCTGCACAGTGAAAAAGGCGCCGCGGACTGGGCACCGGCCTTCGATCAAGCCATGAAGGCGCTGCTGCGTGAGTTGACGGAACTAAAGGCGCGACTGCGCCGTGAACCGGTTTGGAAACGCAAAGAGCGCCGCAAGCAGTTGCGCGCCACCAAACTCGCCGCGTTCGCTGCGGATCCGATGGCGGCCGGCACCGGACCGCAGAATTTGACCGAAATCGTGGCCGATTTGATCCAACAAGAGCATGACCAACTCCTGCGCCACGTCCGTCGGCTGATCCGGCAGGACGAATTGTGCAGCGACTTGCTGCCAGGCGCGGTTGACGCGCGGGCTGTTGTGGACGAAGTCGCGCGACAAGCGATGGCGGCGCCCGCAGACAAGCCGGACGAGCAGAGTTACCGTGTCTGGATCTACGACCTGGCGCGCGCCGAACTGCAGCGACGAATCCGCGCGTGGCGCGCTGAGTCGCGCGAAAAACTACCAATCACTTCGGAGGAAGTTGTGCCGGACCCACGCGTTGCGCCACCGGATGTTGAACTTGCGCGCAAAGAAATCCAGCAGCAGCTTCAAACGGTGGCCCAGCGGTGGCCGGCAGCGGAGCGGGCGATTTTCGAGCTGTATTTCATCGAAGGTTTCGAGCCGGAGGAAATCATGATATTGACCAAACATTCGCGGCGAGAGGTGGAATTGCTTATCGGCGCGGTACAAACGAGGCTGCGGTGGGAATTGGAGGGCGTGGTGGAATGATGGATTCCCCTGCTAAGAATGTTTCCATTGTCACACTGAAGCCAGACAATGTGAAACGCGGGTGGTGCTATACCTGCGGGCAGACGATGTGGACGCCTGCGTCAGGGGAATATGTGTGCGACCGATGCGGGCGTTCGCTGACTGGACGAAAGTTGTTACCGCGTCGGTTGCAGAAGGTTTTCGATTTTCAGTCGTGGGATGACGATGTTTCTCTGCAAGGTTTGGGGGGACCTTCTCCAAGCGGAGCAGCAGCCGAGTTGAGGTGTCATCGGACGACCATAGACAAGTTGGCACAGATGGGCGTGCTGGAAAGGTCGGTGTACGACAAGGACGGGTTTTATGTCGTGTATATTTCAGATCGGTCAATTCAGAAGGCCATGGCGAACAAGGCAAAGACGGGGAAGTGGACGGATTCGGGTGAGGAACAGAAGGGGCGACTATGGAAATTGTTACCCAAGAGTCTGCGGACTTCCGGGTCTCCTTAGGCAGAAATCGTGAAAGCCTCTTTACGCCGTCCATGCGGCGACGTAACTGATGAACACTTGAATTTCGGCGGCGCGACCACTCCGATAATGTCAGCCGGACAAATATAATACGGCGTGACTTCTGGCGTCCATCGACAAACTGCAAAGACACACCGGTCGGTGTCAGGGCAATTGTCAGGGCAATGGCACTGGCGAGCGGCGACGGAACACTGGAAGAACAGTGATTGAATTCTGACAAACAGTCAGCTAGGCTCAAAACAAGTAAGAAACCAGAGGGTTTTTGACAGTCTTTTGGTTCGTGCGCAGGGTGCAAGGAGTTGCGATGGTCGTCGGCTGATGGCAAGGCTTGGTGGCGGCGTCCGATTCTGACCCTAGCCACCAGTTTCCTAAACCCACACCGACCCAACGGAGGAGACAACGCGATTTGCTGAGCGCTTTCAATTTCCTTGCGGGCATCGCCTTGATGCTCCTCGGCACCCACAACCTGCGCGTCGGCTCCGACCGCGCCTTCGGCGCCAAACTCCGCCAATGGATGCGCACCGCCACCAAGGCAAACCTCCGCGCCATGATCGCGGGATTTCTCATCTCCGTCCTCCTTCCCAGCAGCACCGCCGTGTCGCTGCTCGCCGTCGAAGCCATCGCCGCCGGCTACGTGACGCTGCCTCACATGCTCGCCCTCATGCTCGGCGCCAACGTCGGCTTCACCACCACCGTCCAGCTTCTCGCCTTCAAGCTCTACATCTACTACGGCCTCTTCATCGTCGCGGGCGCGCCGTTCTATCTGTTCAGCCAGAAACAAACCACCCGCGGCTTCGGCCAGATCCTCCTCGGCATCGGGTTCCTTCTCCTGTCCATCGGCATGCTGACCGACGCCGTCGCCCCGTGGAAAAACAGCGCCGAAATCCGCCAGGTGCTCGAGCTCCTCGAGCATCATCCCTGGTTGCTCGTCGCATTCACCGCGCTGCTCACGGTCGGACTCCAGAGCCCCACCAGCGCCGTCGGGATCGCCCTCGCCCTGTGCGACCAGCAAGTGCTCGCCCTTAACGCCGCCGTCGCCATGGTCATCGGCGCCAATGTCGGCGTGGCCGTGACCGGCCTGCTCGCCGGCTTCACCCGCTCCGAAACCCGCCGCATGGCCATCGGCAATCTCCTCTTCAAAATCGTCGGCGCACTCGCCTGCACACCCTTTCTCCCGTCGCTGGTCTCCGCCCTGAAACCCGTCAGCCCGTCGGGCGACTCGCAACTCATCGCGAACGCCCACCTCCTCTTCAACGTCGCGCTCACCGTCGTCTTCCTGCCGTTCGTCGCCCCCATCGCCGGCCTCCTCGAGAAATTCGTGCCCGCCCGCGCCGTCGCCCCGGACGAATTCGGCCCGCGCTACCTCGACCCATCCGCCCTCGCCAGCCCGGCCCTCGCCCTCGGTCAGGCCGCCCGCGAAATCCTCCACATGGGCGATATCGTGCGCCAGATGTTGCACGACGCCTATCGCTGCTTCCACGCGAACGACGACGCGCTGTGCCAGAAAGTCCAGAAAACCGACGACAAGATCGACACGCTCAACAGCGCCATCAAAACCTACATCACCCGCATCTCGGAAAGAGCGCTCCGGCCCGAGGAATCCCGCCGCGAAGTCGCCCTGCTGACGTTCGCCACCGAACTCGAAACCATCGGCGACATCATCGACCTGAACCTCGTCGATCTCGCGCGCAAAAAAATCGCCCTGAGCGTCGACTTCTCGAAGGATGGCGCCGCCGAATTGGACAGCTTCTTCCAGAAGGTGCTCGCCGATTTCGACATGGCCATGTCCGCATTCACCAGCCAGGACAAAACCCTCGCCGACCAGTTGCTCCAGCGCAAACGCGAGATCAACGAACTCGAGCGCGACCTGCGCAACCGCCATTTCCGCCGACTCCAGGAAGGCCTCAAGGAATCGTTCGAGACCAGCGCCATCCACCTCGATGTGCTGACCAACCTGAAAGCGATCAATTCTCATCTCACTTCCGTTGCCTACCCCATCCTCGAGAATAACCAGTCCCATTGAGCCAGCGGCCCCGGTGGCGCAGCCGCTTGCCACGTTAGCCGCCACGTTTCACGTGCTATCGCCTGTGGCTCTTCCTTGTTCACATCCCCCTGAGCGCAAGGTCGTTTCGCCCCCGGCTGTTCTCCTGTCTCCTGGATTCTGTCTCCTGGATTCTGAATTCTGCGTCCCGTCTTCTGTCCTCTTGGGTTCGTTTCCGCTGTTCTCGGGTTCGTTCTGCCAAAACCCGGGTTCGTTCTGCCTCTTCTCAGGTTCGTTTTGCCAGTTCTCGGGTTCGTTTTTCGATTAAAAGTGTAAAGATTTCCGACACCCACCTTTTGCAACTGCCTCTCATCCCCATCGTTCCGAAAAATCCGCTCGCGCCATTTCTCGGGTTCGTTTCGTAATTTTATACTTTTACGCAAGCCCACTCCCCCCGGTGTTACCGGCTCGCATGTCGCGTACGCTGGGGCGACGCCCCTGCCATCTCCTCGCCCCCTCGGGGGGAACCGAAGCGAAGCGTAGACGCGGCCTCGCTGTGCGGCGGTCGCAAAGGATCAAGGCGAGGGGGCTGTCGTACGCAGCGGTCCCGGCCACAAATACCCCTCCAAAACGCCCGAACGAAGCCATTTCCGGTAAAACGAAGCCAGATGCCATTTTGTCCCGCTCGGAATCGTAACAGCTTGCGCCGCAGTCATATCAAGAAGCCGACCCATCCCGGAAAACTGGCTTCGTTTCGCAGATATGGGGGGGGCATCCCCTGCTGCGCTCACGTCCGATCGGGTCTGTTTCGGTAACTTTTCGAGGCCGGTCTGCATAACACTGGCTTCGTTTCGCATAGGCACCCCCCTTCGCCATACTCCCCTCTGCGGAGACAAATCCCCTCGCCCTTTTCAAAGGGA
Source organism: Verrucomicrobiia bacterium (assembly GCA_035501175.1). Taxonomy (GTDB): domain Bacteria; phylum Verrucomicrobiota; class Verrucomicrobiia; order Palsa-1439; family Palsa-1439; genus Palsa-1439. Next base: position 100,825 of record DATJWQ010000096.1, read on the forward strand.
GAGGGTCAGGGTGAGGGTTTTCACTCCCGATCGCACCGGCAATCGTGAGCCCGTAACGTCTTACCCGCGATGTCAAAGATCAATAACTCCACCCATGATATCGTACACAGATAGTGATGTCAATGGAATATTCGGAAAGAAGATGCCGCTACGCGCGATTGTAGCCGTGAATCTCATTCGCGGACCTCCGCCAGTTGCCGCGTGCCTATTGCAGCCGCCCGCCTCGCCCCCGGGGGAGGGGACTTAAGATGAGAGGTGCCTTTGCGCCGGCGCCTCCGCCGTTTCCACCCCTCCGATTGTAGGGCGGCGATGCCTGTCGTGTAGGTATCCCTAGACTTCTCCAAGGACAAGTACGACCAGCTAGCCAGGTTTTATGGGGAGAGTTCCCTGTCCTCGATGCTTGTTGCACGAGAGAACAAGACCGTCCTGTACTCAGATGACTTGAGATTGCGCCAATACGCGCAGGCAGAATGGCAGGTACGTGGCATCTGGACCCAGAGCGTTCTTCGGCAGATGCTACAAAAGCAACTATTGACCGAGGACGAATATTGCGACGCCGTGACTAAACTGTTTTGGCTGAACTATCGGCACGTGAGCATCAATGCTCACGACTTAATGTGGGCGCTTAAACAGGACGGCATGGAGATCACACCGCGAGTGATGCGGCTTTTCACCGTTCTACAAGGTCCAGATTGTAGCGAGGAATCGGCCGCGCTCGTAGTTGCTGACCTAATTCGTTCTGTCTGGCTCGAGTCAGCTATAGTTTCGACAAGACAATTCGTCCTCGAATTGGCCTTGGACTCTCTTACCACTCGCCACCCCGCATCGTCTGCTCTGCTCAAACTGAAGCAAGCACTACAGCCTCGATTTGCGTTAATCCCACAAGCCATCCCGGAGATTTACCAAACCATAGATCTGTTCAGGCGGCAAAGACTGTCTTTTCGCCTTCGGCCTTAGAAATTCCAAACGATACAGGGTCTTGGCCCGTGACATAGTCGCACCGGCCGCTAAAAGAATACGGCCTTCACTCACCGAAACGCCTCCGCCAACGCAATCGCCTTCGCCTTGCCGACGATCGCATGAAACTCGTGCTTCGCGTCGCTGCTGGGCCACGATGCCGCCTCTGTCCCTCCGCCTTCAGGTCCCATCCACGAATGCCGGTTTCCGAGTTTACCCCGAATCCTTTCGGGGTTGACGCCCATGCGATAATCCCGGCAACCAATCGGGAGATCATCGATCATGCTCACGGATCAACAGGCGGCCGAGTACTTCCGTCGCTGCTATACCGCAGTCGACGGGTTGTGGTTTGTGAAGGTCGAGGGCAAACACGGATGGGAAGCCGCTCTGGAAGCCGACGAAAAGGTCTGGAGTATCATGCCGAAAATCCAGGCCCGCGCCCTCAAAGCCATGCTCAAGGCCGACCAGGGAATCCACGCCCTCCGCGAATGCCTCTCCACCAAACTCACTCTCGAACACTTCGAGTTCGAGACCCAGGACAATCCCGACGGCTTCACCGTGCGCGTCAGCCGTTGCCCGTGGCACGAGCAAATGGTCAAGTCCGGCCGCGAACATCTCTCGGGAACCATCGGCCACCGGATTTGCTGGACCGAGTACCGCGTCTGGGCCGCCGAGTTCGGCAGCATCCGCTTCGCCCTTCAGGAGCAAATCTGCGAAGGCTGCTCCCAGTGCGTCCTCCGCTTCCACGACAAGGTCGTCTCTCACAACTGACGCGCCGTAGCGCGCCGGCTGCCCCGTCACGGAGCAGCGCCGACCGTGATCGTGAATGTTTGCCCGGCAATCGTCATCGTCCCGCTCACCGCCGCGCTGTTCGTGTTGGGAGCGACGATGTAACTGACCGCCCCGCTTCCGACCCCGTTCGTGCCCGCCGTGATCGTGATAAACGGATCGTTGCTCACCGCCGTCCACGGGCAATCCGCCAGCTTGGCCTTGACCTTCACCGTCTTCGAACCGCCCGTCGATTTGTATTTGGCGCTCTTCGGGCTCAACGAATAGCCGCAACCCCCCGCCGATTGGTAAACCGTGAACGTCTGCCCGGCAATGGTCATCGTCCGCGTCACCGCGGTGGTGTTCGTGTTCCCCGCAACCGTGTAGCCCACCGTCCCGCTTCCGACCCCGTTCGTGCCCGCCGTGATCGTGATGAATGGATCGTTGCTCGTCGCCGTCCAATCGCACGGAACGCCGAATGATTCCACCGCCACCGTCTTCGAACCGCCCTTCGCCGACATCTTGACGCTCGTGGTCTTCAACACCAGGATGCAGTCGGGCGAGGCCGCCTGGTCCACCGCGAATGTCTGCCCCGCAATCGTCAGCGCCCCCGTTCGCGCGCGGAACGACGCGTTGGTCGCCACGGCGTAGCTGACCTCTCCGCTGCTCGAGCCGCTGCTGCCGGAAAGGATCGTGATCCACGAGGCGTCGCTCGCCGCGCTCCACACGCAGCCCAACGGGTCCGTCACCGTCACCGTGCCCTCGCCGCCGCTTGCGTCGTACGATGCGTTGGTCGGATCGATCGGCGAACTGCACAGGAAATTCGCCACCAGCGCCGTATCGGCGTTGGCCGTGAACGTGTAGCTCGCCGACGAGCTCGCCGCCGCGCCGCCGACCGTCCAGTTCACAAACGTGTAGCCCGCATTCGGCTCCGCCAACACCGTCACGCTCGACCCGCACGTCACCGTGGCCCCGCCGCTCACCGTGCCGCCTTCCGACGGCGATGCCTCGACACTGACCGCAACGTTGGGAACGGCGGTGAAATTGGCCACCAGCGAAACATTCGTGACCGCCGCGAACGTGTAGCTCGATGTCGTGCTCACCGCCACGCCGCCGACCGTCCAGTCAACAAACGCGTAGCACGCGCTCGGTGTCGCCGTTACGGTCACGTTCGCTCCGCAGCTCACTGTGCTCCCGCCACTGGTGCTCCCCCCTTGCGACGGAGAGGAACTCGTCGTAATCGCGTACGTGCACGACAGGAACGCGGTGATGAGATTCTTCCCGATGGGCGTGCCCCAGCCCGTGCAAAGATCGTACCCCGACACGGCGTGATACAGGGACGGACTGTAATGCGTCTGGTTGTTGCCGCTGGTAATGTCGTGGAAACACGTGGTGTAACCCGTCCCCGTCCCGATTCCGTAAATGACCGGATTGACAAACCCCACCGTCGACTGGCCGCCGGCGACAACCTGCTGATTGATCAACGCCGTCAGCCCCGCCCAGAGCGGCGCGGCTACGCTGGTCCCGCCGATATCCGGCTCCTGTAGCCCCTGATTGCTGATCACAAACACTTGATCCGCCACCATCGCCACGTCCGGGACATTCCGCGAATATGTCGAGCCGTCGCTCGACGACATGCTGATCCCTTGCTGCCACGCGGGAATGTCGTAATTGTAACTGACGCCGCCGCCGCTGGCCCCGTTGGTCTGGCTCGATCCCGTGCCCGAGTTCCAGTTCCAGACCTTCTCCGATTGCCACGACCCCTCGGGGCCGCTCGTGTTCAGCGTCGTCCCGCCCACCTGCGTGACGTACGGGCTGCCGGACTGTTGCTGGTTCGGCCACTGCGACGTGTACGCGCCGTCGTCCCCGGATGCCTGGAAGAACGTTTGTCCCTGAGTGGCAAATTGCTGGTAGATCTGGTCGAACTCCGCACTGTCGCCAATCGTCCACGAACAACTGATCTGCTTGGCCTGATTGTCCGTCGCCATCCGATTCAGAATGTCCACCGTCGACGACCCGTCGTTCGGCGCTTCGTAGACAATCACCTTGGAGAGGCCCGGCGCCATCGAGACCGCCATTTCAATGTCCAGTGACACCTCCCGTATCTGGTCAATGTCGCCACTCGGGCCGCCGAATCCATCCATCGTGACATTCTTCAACGAGACGCCCGGCAACCCGGCTTCCCCCTCGTAGCTGGTGATGTCCGTGCCATAGTAGCCGTCCAGTTCCAGCAATCCGACCGACTGCCCGGATCCATCCGCCGAAACGCCGTGCGCGTACGCCGCCCGGAAATCGTATCCCAGATAACTGCCCGACGGCCCGGACCCCGAGCCTGACAGCGGTTTCCGGCCTTGCCGACCCGCGTGATAACTCATCGGCCGCGGCTTGTGATAGCTGTCCAACCCGGCTACCCGCAACACCGGCACGCTCAACTCCACCGATGGCTCCGCGTCGGGCGCGTAGAATTTCCGCGCCTCGTTCGGATGCTGATACGTCCGCAGCGCCACGTGAAACGTCCTCTCGATGTCCGCCACCGACCCGCGCACATCCAGGATCGTCCGATTCGGATGTGTCGCCGTGATCATGAACCCGTTTGCCCTGGCGAAATCGATCACCGCCTGGTAGTCCTGCTCCGTCGGCCCAAATTGCTCCGCGAATTCTTCCGGCGTCAGCCAGTGGTGGTACTGGGCGCTCGACGGGTCGTACTGCCGTTGCAGCAACTCCGCCAGCGCGTCCTGATTCCGCAGCGGCAGGCTGATCGCTAAATTCAGATTCGTCGACGCCATCAGCCGGCCCACGGGCCGCAGGTCCCGCTTCGCGATCTCCTCCACGGTACGGTCGCGCACTGTCTGCCGTTCCGCCGCGCCCACAGTTCCGGCATACGCCAGGGTAACAAACAAATGGGCAATGAGGAGGCAACTAAAAGCAGGTCGCCATCGCATGGAGCCGCTTGACGCATCCCGGTCGGGTTCTTGTCTGACTTCTGTTGAGTCGCACATGATGCTTTGCATTTCGCGCTTCTCCACGGGGTCAACCCCGACAGTATGCCCGATCTCCAGCCCAGCCACAAGCTTGTTCCGGCGGCCACCCCCAATTCTCCTTTCCCCGGGCGAACCGCCGCTTGTCACAACCGCCTCCGCCCAATAAACTGTCCCGATGATGCAGCAGCCCGAGTCCGCCTTCGACGCGCCAGCCCCCGCGCCGCACCCCGGCACCGGCGGGGCAGGGGACTCGATCATCTACAAGGCCGCCAACTGGTTCGAGCCTCTCGACTGGCGCGCGGTCTTCGAAAGGGACCAACCCATCGAAATCGACCTCGGCTGCGGCAAGGGATCATTTCTCCTCTGGGCCGCCAGCACCTCTCCCCAACGAAACTTCCTCGGAGTCGACCGGCTACTTCGCCGCTTGCGCCGAGTGGACCGAAAAGCCGTGCGGAACGGATTGCGCAATCTGCGACTCGTCCGTTTGGAGGCTGCCTATCTCGTCGCCAAACTCATCCCCGACGCCTCCGTCTCCGCCTACCACATCCTCTTCCCGGATCCGTGGCCAAAGCGGCGGCACCACGCCCGACGTCTGATCTCGTCGGATTTCCTCACGGAAACCCACCGCACGTTGGCCAACGATGGCGCCGTCAATTGCGCCACCGATCATGTCGAGTACTTCGAATGGATCCAACTCGCCTTCCGCAACAGCGGCCGATTCGCCGAGGCGGCTCCCCTCGTTTTCCCGCCCGAAGCGCAAACGGACTTCGAAAAGGAGTTTGTGGCCGCCGGGAAACAGGTTCATCGCTGCCGCTGGCTGAAACGGTGACACCACTGAGAATCTTTCGCCCGAATGACAGGAATCCGCGCGGAACTGCGACACGTACGCTATTTGATGGGTTTACATTATGCGAACATGTTTGTTCATCGGCTGGACACGTGGCCCGTGCAGGGCGTCGAGGGCGGCTCGGCGAAGTCCTTGATGACAGAATAGTAGGGTCGGCTCGCTTTGCAGGTAACAACTGGTTTGCGGGCCGATGACCCCCGCCGAACGCGGCAAAGTTTTCCGCGTCAACGAGAACCGGCACGAAAAATGCCGCAAATCCGATGGACTTTGCCAGCGGGCGTGATATATGTCAAACGAAGTCGCATTACTCAGGGGGACAGTTCTGAAACTCGTCAGGAGGGTCGTTACAGGGATCCGTAGGCCGTTCCACGCCCGAAGCGGGAACTCAATGGTTGAGTTCGCTCTCGTGTTGCCGCTGTTCATGCTCTTGACCTTTGGCGTCCTTGATTTTGGCCGGCTTTTCTGGACGCAGGAAACCTTGTCCTACGCCCTCCGCGAAGCGGGTCGCTATGCCGTAACGGGCCAGCACCAGACCGTCACGAACACCGTGCAATCGCGTGTGCAGTCAATCATCAACATCGCCAAACAGTATTCGGCTGGCATCCCGGTCACCGGAATCACGGTCACCAGTGGCGGTGTAACCAATTTCGCCGGAGGGCCCGGTGATACGGTCGTCATATCGCTGACGACCGGTCTCAAACTGCTTACCCCGGTCGGGATGTATTTCCCGAACAATACATACACGTTCACAACCAGTACGTCATTTCGCAATGAACCGTTCAACCCCGCTCTGGATAGATAGATTCCTGTGATGAGACTGATTCGCAAATGCTTGTCGATGGGACGCGACCAATCCGGCCAGGCGCTGGTGGAATTCATGTTCGTCTCGTTTATCGTGCTGTTCCTGTTGTTCGGTATGATCGATTTCTGCCGGTCGATCTCCACCCACCAGGTGATTATCAATCTTTCTCGCGAAGGCGCCAATCTTGCGGCCCGCGGCAGTGTGACGGGCGGCAACGACGCGGCGATATCGAATGCCATTGCTGGCGTGATTGCGGAAGCCAGCCCGCTGAATATCAATTCCAACGGCGAAGTGATCATCTCGGCGGTGTACAACACCGGCAAGAATTACGTCATCACGAACCAGATTTCTGAGGGTAAACTGACCCTGCAAAGCAAGCTCGGGACGCTGAATCAAACCATCAATATGCCCTCGGTGGGCACGGCGAATTCCACCACCGCCATTCCCCAGTCCAACCAGACCACGTTTGTGGCCGAGGTATTCTACAACTTCAAGGCAGCAACTCCTCTGGGCACCGTCTTCGTCGGCGGTCTCCGAGGTTTCACGGTGACAAACCAGCTCTACGACGCCGCGTACTTCTAAGGATGTGATGTCTTCCATGCGTAACAGAATTCTTCGCATCGTCCATCGCGAACACGGTCAGACGTTGGTGATGTTTGTCCTGATGATTGCGGTGTTGATCGGCTTTGTGGGATTGGGCGTTGACCTCGGATTTGCCTATATCAGCAGGGCCAAGTTGTCCAAGGCGGTGGATGCCGCGTGTTTGAACGGCATGCGCAATTATTATCAGGGGACGGCCCAGGCCAGCCTCGTCGCCAGCAATACCTTTCTTCTCAATTATGGGTCCTGCGGGCGCGATGTCGCTCCGCCATCACTCAACATCAATTTCACAAAAGATGCCAATAACGACACCATTCTCAACGTCACCGCCACCGTTGCCATCAACACCTTTTTCATTCGCGTCCTTCCGGCGATCGGCGGGTATTCGTGGAAGACGCTCACGGTAGGCGATACCGCCCAAGCCACGCGCACAAAAGTTTATTTGGCCTTGGCGCTCGATCGCTCCGGGTCGATGGATCCAAGTCGCGGGCCCTCGCCGATGGGCGATGGAAGTGGATCGGGCGGCGGTTACTACTTGCCCGGTGCTGTTGCAACTTTTATTAACTTCTTTAGTGATAGCATCGACGAGGCGTCCATGGCGAGCTTTGCCTCGACGGCGAGCCAGGACATCTCTATGGAGCAGCCATTTAAGTCCGACATCACAAAGGCCGCATATGCCCTGACCAACCATTGGTGCGGGGGCACCTTCTCGCAGGGCGGGTTGACGAACGCTCTCGTTCAGGAAAACAATATCACCATTCCTTCGAGCCAGGTCGCTCTCCAGGTGGTCGTGTTCTTCACCGACGGACTGGCGAACATGATCCAGGACACTCTGAGCTGCCCGGGCTCGATCACTTGGAATTTCGGCGGCCAGGATTCGGGTACGTCGGTCGGCTTTTGGAACGTGGCGACGACGACAACATCGTGTTCTGATCAGAACAACGCTTGCGGAGACGGCAGTAGCCTGAGAGGGTGCTCTCCTGCCTGCAGCGCAACGCAGTTCTATTCGAATCAGAACGGCACCATGGAGAGTTTTACCCGTGCCAACGTGACTGCCGAAGCGAAGTATCGGTGCATTCAGGTTGCTCAGCAAATGCAGTCCGAGAATATCCTCGTCTACGCGATTGGGTTGGGGGGAAGCTCAGGCGTCAATATGGATTTCCTTTCCCAAGTGGCAAACGCAACCAACAGTCCGACCTACAACGCCAGTGCGCCCACGGGCTTGGCTCTGCTCGCAGACGACCCAAGCCAGCTTCAGGCGTACTTCACCGCGGTCGCCAACGACATTCTCTACCGGCTCACGCAGTAGGCTCACATCTCGCCGCGATCGAGTCCGTCCCCGTCCCCACGCCGCCCCGATTCCTCGTTGCGCAATTACGCGCACTCCTCCCAACCGGCTCCTCAATCGCTCTTGACACGCCAATAATGCGGGAAATATAGTCCCTCCCATGAAGACGATTTTGCGTTTCTCACTGATTTCTGCAGCCTTTCTCATGCTCACCAGCGTTGGCGCGTATGCCCATGTGATCCCCGGCGACGTGCACGGATTCGGAAGCGGCCTGGCCCATCCTTTCTCCGGGCTCGATCACATCCTGGCCATGACCGCCGTCGGTTTGTGGGCGGCCCAACTCGGTGGACGCGCCCGTTGGCTCGTGCCGGCGAGCTTCCTCGGGGTGATGGCCATCGGCGGCGCCTTGGGGATGGCCGGGCTACGTGTACCGTTCACGGAAGAAGGGATCCTGCTTTCGATTCTCGTGCTGGGCATTCTGATTGCCGTCGCCGCGCGTTTCCCAGTGGCGGTAAGTATGGTCATCGTCGGGTTGCTCGCATTCTTCCACGGCCACTCGCACGGAGCCGAAATGCCCGCCAACGCAGTCGGCTACGCCTATGGCGCCGGCTTTATGCTGGCGACGGCGAGCTTGCTTGCGTTCGGCATCGGGCTGGCATCTCTCGTTCGACCGGTCAGACTGCCGGTGCTGCGCTGGGCGGGTGCCGCCATTGCCGTGGCCGGCGTTTGCCTCTGGGTGTTCTGACACGCCGTTGAGTGTCTGCTTGAGGGGACAGGTCCGGGAAGGTTCTGCCTGACTGACAGCTCCGCTAGGCTCGCTTGGCCGTCGGATCGTGGAACACGTCCTTCAGGCCGTTCGCGACATCATGGCCGAGGTCGATGGGAATTCTCGCTTCACCGCGCGCCCGATCCAGAACCGTCCCGATCTGTTTCACCGCGCGCGCCGCGTAGAATCGCACCAGACCCAGCGTCGTCTTCGGGCCGAACACCGTCAGCAACATGGCTTCGTCCTGGATCGAGCAAATCAGAATCTGGCTGTGCTTGCCCTGTTGATGCAATGCCGAGAACTCCTGTTCGCCCACCCGCAACGCCAGCTCGCGCGTGGCGGCGAAGCTGCCCGCGGCCAGCGCCGACAGAGTCATGACATCCACCGACGGGGGAATCTCTCCCAGTTGGCTGAGGATGGCCCCGCCACGGTCGATGATCAGCGCGTAGGACGCCTCGGAATGGTCCAGGTACTCCCCGAGCACCTTCATAAGGCGGTCCGCCGATTCAATCGTCAGAATAGCCAGTGCCTGCATCTGTGTCGCTTGCGATCGGTTGTCGTTCGGTCAAATGGCTTCAACGTCGCGCCGCGGCCGCGGCGATCCCCGACAATGCCGTCGAGGCCGATGCGGTCGAGGTCTGCGCCGCCGATTGCTTGGCGGACGCCGCTTCGTTTTCACGCGCAAACTTCTGCAGCAGGAGCCGCGAGATGGCGTTGAGGGTGGCGAATACTCCCTGGCCCGTGGTGGCGATGCCCACGAAACTCGGCACGCGCACGCTGCGGTTGTTCAGCACGAAATCGAGATAGTGCACCGGCGCCGGATTGCCCAGGTCGCGCTTGTTGTACTGCAGCACGTACGGAATCTGGTCCAGGCTCGTGCCTTGGCGGACGAGGTTCTCTTCGAGGTTCTTGAAGCTCTCGATGTTCTCTTCCATCTTGTCCCATTGCGAGTCGGCGACGAACACCACCCCGTCCACGCTGCGCAGTACGAGTTGGCGCGTGGCATTGTAAATCACCTGGCCCGGTACCGTGTAGAGTTGGAACTTCGTCTTGAATCCTTTGACGACCACCGCGTTCAACGGCAGGAAGTCGAAGAACAGCGTGCGGTCCGCCGCCGTCGCCAGCGACACCAGCTCGCCCTTGTGCGCTTCCACCACCTGGCTGTGTATGTAGGTCAGGTTCGTCGTCTTGCCGCACAGCGCCGGCCCGTAATAGACGATCTTGAATTGGATTTCCTTGTTGACGTAATTGATGATCGACATGATGTGGCTCCCTTACTCGGCGGTCCGCTGACGGCACAGCCGCGCGAGTTCCTGGCTGATGCGCTCGCAGCGCCGTAGCAGCGCTTTGCTAAAGTGACGGTTATCGTGCAGGACGATCAGGAAAATGTCGCCCGCGCGGAAGATGCTGATCGGTTGCTGGTCGGTGAACACCGACAACCGTGTGACCTGTCCGGCCCGCAGCTCCCGCATGTACCGGCCCACTTTGCGGAACAATTGCGGCGCGAAGACGCTGATCGTCTCGCGATCCAGGTGCGCCGGCAGTTCTCCCGTGAGAAATACCCCGTCCGACATCGCCAGGATCGATCCCGCGACGCCTTTCATCTGGCTCGTCAGCCGCACGACTTCCTGCAGCGTCAGCTCGTCGTTGTGATCGATTCCGAGCAGACGGTTGAGTTGACGTCGCGGCGGATTGGCCAGCGAGTGGAACAAGCGGCGGCTGATCCCCGGAATCTGGTGCAGGTCTTCGATGGACTTGAATCCACCGTGTGCGTCGCGAAATTCGATGATCCGTTTGGCCACGACCGGCCCAATGCTCTCGATGCGCGCGAGATCGGCCAGGCCCCAGCGATTCAGGTTCGCGAGAACCTGGTCCGGCGTCGACCCGACGTGCGGCGTGGGGGATGCCGTCTCGCCAACCCGCGCTTCCTGTGGAATCTCGGCGGACGCTTCTTCCGAAGTCGTCCCGAACTCTTCCGCGTCTTCGTCGTCGTCCTCGCTTTGTTGAGGCGTTGTCGCTGGCGCTTCCGTACGGGATGGCTGTTCGGCCGCGACGGTCGGTACGGGTTCAGCGGTTTGCGCAGGCGCCTGCGCCGTGACTTCGGCAACCGGCTCCGCGGCAACTTGTTCCACCACGGGCTGTTCGGTCACCGACGGCGTGCGTTGCGCCGCAATCGCCACCGGTTCCTCTGCCTTCGGAACCTCGGCAAAGATGGGTTGTTCGAGATCCTCTTCGATGGACTCGGCGGGTTCGCCGCTGGGTTCGGTGGTCGACGGCTCTTCCGCAACCGGCTCCTCCACCTTCGTTTCCGCCGCAGCGGGCGGCAACGGAATCTCGTCCTGGCGGCGGGCTTCCGTGGTTGGCGGCTCGGTGACAGCGGGTTTTTCCGCAAAGATCGAGACGGACTCGTCTTCCAGCGCGCCCGCGGAAACTTCGACGGCCTCCGGCTGCGCCGGCGCCGGAGGTAGAGGTGATTGGACGGATTCGGGGGCGCGAATCTCGACGGTCGCCGGCGTGAAGTTCTTCTCGGCGAATGGTGTCGGAATATCGCTGTCGCTGAAATCAATCTCCTGAAGATCCGACTGCTTCGTCTGGCTGGCAAACAGGTTCGGAGGCAACTGCGGCACAATCTCCTGCAGGGCGATCGGGATGGTTTCCTCCGAGATCGTCGGCATCGGCGAAGCCAGGATCGAGCGCGGCATCAAGCCCACGGCAACCGACATCGGCAGACGGACACGGGCGATTCTCAATTGGGGCAGAACCAGGTCCGACGGCAGCGCGATGCGCATGTCCAGATCGATTCGGCGCCAGAGATCCGTGCGCGGGCAGACGAAATATTGATCCGGCATGACCGCGACCAGGCTGCGCAGGCTGACCGTGATCCCGTCGCTGGGAGCGGGACCGGACGGCGGCGGCGACGACTGCGTCGGAGTTTCGTTGGCCGCCGGGATTGGTGTGGCCATGCGGTTGGCCAGTGTCCGCGGCGCGGCTGACGTTTCTTCAGCCGTTTCTTCCGTCGAGGCGGTATCCGGCGCGATCGACGGACTTGTCTCGCGTGCGGAAGCAACCGGCTCCATCGCCGCGGCTTCCGGCGCCGCCGGCTCCGGGGCGGCCGTGGATTCCGCTTCCGCGGCCTTGTCTTCCGTCACCGGTTGTTCCGTCACTTCGTCGATGAGATTGGGAAATTGCGTGTACTCCGGAGTGTTGAGATCGACTTCCGTTTGGTCCTGGCGCTGCAACAGATCGGCGGGTAATCCGCTGACGATTTCCGCCAACGGCAATACGAGCGCGTGCTGGCTGTTGCCCGCCGGCATGGGCCGACGTACCAGTTCCTCCGGCATCAACTGCAGCAGTTCCGCCAACGTGATCGTGATCCGGCCCCGCGCCAGTTGCGGCAGGATCAGGTCGGCGGGGATGTTCACCGTGAGGCGACGGATGTTCTCCGTCCCGACCGTGGCGAGGAAATTCCCCGGCAATTGTTGCGAAATGGAACTCAGCGACAGCGGAATGGTCTGTCCGCTTGCCGGAACCGGGCGGTCGCTCTCCAGAGTCGGAGCGGCAGGAGCCGTTGACGCGCTGCTCTTGGCCGCGTTCAACGGATGGCTCATCAATTGGGTCTCGGCGAGATGCAAATTGGTGCGCGACGTCGGAACCGGCGGCGGGTCCGTCCGTGGCGGCGTAACGCGCGGCGTCGGGGGTTGCACCGGCTCGGCCACGGTTATCTTGGTGGTGTCGGTTTTTGAACTGCGGAAAAACGGCAATCTCATGTTGACTAATCCCTGTTTGTTACCCGAACGTCTTTCATCGCGTTAACTGAGCACCCGGTATGCCATGAGCCTTTTTTCGAGCGGAATGGTACATTCCTGGCATTCAAATCTTCAAAATCTCAGGTTTGCGAGGCCGCGACCCTGAAGAATGACCGCCGTGCATGGCCCTCTACGCCTCGGCCCCCGAGACCCGCAGGACTTCATCCAGAGACGTCAGGCCGGCCTTCGCCTTTTCCAGTCCCGCCATTCGCAGCGTCTTCATGCCTTCGCTGAGCGCCAGGCCCTTGAGAACCTTGGCGCTGGTGTCGTGAAGGATTTGCTCGCGTAACGCGTTGGTGACGGACAACACCTCCAGGATCGCCAGACGACCGAGGAATCCCGTGTCCTTGCAGCGTGAGCAGCCGCGACCGCGATAATATTTCGTGGACGAAACGTCCTCGTTCGTCAGACCGAGCCGCGCGATGACGTCCGCCGGCACCGTGAGCGCCTCCTTGCAATGCGGACAGATCTTTCGCAGCAGACGTTGTGCGCATACCAGAAGCAGCGAGGAACTCACCAGGAACGGTTCGATCCCCATGTCCACCAGACGGGCGATGGCGCCGGGCGCGTCGTTCGTGTGCAGCGTCGACAGTACCAGATGTCCCGTCAACGCCGCCTTGACCGCGATATCGGCCGTCTCCGAGTCGCGGATTTCACCAACCATGACCACGTCGGGGTCCTGTCGCAGGATCGAACGCAGCCCGCCTGCGAACGTCAACCCGATCTCCGGTTTCACCTGCACCTGGTTGACCCCGAGCATCTGGTATTCAACCGGGTCTTCGACGGTCACAATGTTGATGTCGGAGGTGTTCAGTTGCGTCAGTACGGCGTACAGGGTGGAGGTCTTGCCCGAGCCGGTCGGCCCGGTCATCAGGAGCATCCCGTGCGGCGCGTCGATGGCGTTCTTGAATTTCGTCAGGTCATCCGTGGGCAGTCCCAGAGCGTCCAGGTTCAGGCTGAGATTGCCCTTGTCCAGCACGCGCATGACAATCTTCTCGCCGTGAACGGTGGGCAGCACCGACACGCGCAAATCCACTTCGCGTCCCGCCAGTTTGATGCGAAAACGCCCGTCTTGCGGCAGACGCCGTTCCGCGATGTCCAGGTTCGCCATGATCTTGATGCGCGAGGCGATGGCCGACTGCAGGCCTTTCGGCGGCGCCGTCGAATCGTAGAGCACCCCATCCACGCGGTAGCGAAGCCGCAGCTGTTTCTCAAACGGCTCGATGTGAATGTCGCTGGCGCGGTCCTTGATGGCCTGGACGAGCATGAGGTTGACCAGCTTGATGACCGGCCCCTCTTCGCTGCTTTCGACCAGTTGATCGAGGTTGATCTCGTCCTGTTTGTCCTTGGCCAGTTCGATGTCGGACACGTCGACATCCTTCAGGATTGCGTCGATGCCGGCACTGGCTTGTGTCTGGGCGTTGTTGAGGAAATCCGAAACGGCCTTTTCCGTGCTGATCAACGGGATGATTTGCGCGTTTGGACGCACCCGCCGCAGGTCGTCCAGCGCCAGCACGTTCAACGGATCGGCCATGGCCACGAAAATCTTGCGGCCCAGCCGCGCCACCGCGACCATCTTGTAGGTCTGCGCCAGGTCCTTCGGTATCAGGTCGATCACGTCCTGCGGGACGCGCATCTTGGCCAGCGTGACCGGGTGCGCGCCGAGACAGCGTCCCATGCTGACCATCATGTCCTGCTCGGTGACAAGTTGCTTCTCCAAAAGCAGCTTCAGCAGGCGTCCACCCTGTGTCTTCTGCAGTTCCAGGACTTCGCTGAGTTGCTCCTGACTCAGCAACCCATCCGCCAACAGCGTGTCGGCAATTCTTTCTCCGAATGATTTCATGATTTGGTCGGACTGCTGGACGTGCGCGCCCCCGCGGGATGTTTGGAGTCCAGGCCGTGGGCGCGCCGCAGGGCCGCCTGGACTTCCTCGGCCGAAGCAACGTACCAGAACACATTGTAGGCCAGCATGACCTCCGCCTGGCTTCGCGCCGCCGTGTCGAACGGGTTCGACGTGGCAATCAGAACCGAACGGCTGATCAGATCGAATGGTACAAGGCATTTCTCGAAACAAATCTCCCGCGGAAGCAGGCACACCGCGTCGCGATCCACGTCGTAGGTTGAGAGCGGGATGTACGGCAGGGCGCTGCGATCGACCAGTACCGTAAGCAGATCATCCAGCTTGACCAGTTGATCGTCGATCAGCATCTGCGGCAGCACCGCGGGCGTGGGATTCTCGCCCGAATTGACGGGATTGGCGGCGAGCCGTTTCATCACGGGTTCGACCGATTGGGGTGTGAGCAGTTTCTCCGCGATCAAAGCATCGATGAGCGCTTTGTTGCCATCCTCGTGTGTTGGCGGTCGCGGAGGAGAAGAGGGGGGCGCCGCTGTCCCGGCGGCCAGCGCCGGGGCAAGTGGTGTCGGCTTGGAGTCCTCACGCAGTGACGGCGCCCCAGAGGGTTGTCGATTGGCGGCAAGTTGCGAGGTCTTGGCCTCAAGTTCTTTCAGGCCCTGGAGAACCTCGGCATCATTCGGGTATTCCTGAAGGATACCCTCGTACTCGAGAATCGCTTGGGAAATCTGGCCGAGGTGAACGTGGGATTTGGCCAGCTTCTTGGAGGCGGCCAGGCTTTCGTCGCGCCGGCCCAGCTTGCTGTAGGCCTCCTTCAGAATCTCCCACGACTGATAATCGTCGGGCTGAGATTCCGTAATCGCTTCGAACATCTCGACGGTGCGAAGCAACTGCTGGACTTCTTCGTCTGAAAGACTGGCCATGCTTTCGAGCACTCCAAGCTCAATAACCCTTCGGAAGCACTAGACATGCCATGCCGAGGGGACTGGGTCTGGAAGGAAGATGAATACTGGCTGCCCGGCCTGGACTCGAACCAGGAAATACGGCTCCAAAGGCCGCTGTGTTACCAATTACACTACCGGGCAGTCAATGACTTACGTAAAATCCGCTCCCGTTGCGCGTCCAGCCGGAGATTACGCGTCAGCCAACGCAGAAACGGCCGCGTGAGCCGGAAACTACCATCGCCGCGAATCCTAACATGCCACCTGCCGTCTGGCAACTGATCGTACAAAATTGGCGCACCGCAGCCCGCCAGCCGCAGATATGAGTCGGGCGATCCCGAAGACGGGGCCAGACTTGACTTCCCCGTTCGCGAGACCAAATAATGCCACCGTAACGGACGATCGATTTGCAGCAACCCCGCCCGTTCCGAGGGGAACTCTGGATTGCGAACACTGTGAGCGTGCATCACTACATCGCCTGTGATCTGGGAGCGGAGAGCGGCCGCGTGATGCTCGGCCGGCTCGACGATGGCAAACTGACCCTGGAGGAAATCCACCGATTTGCCAACGGACCTGTGCGGGTCAACGGTTCGCTTCGCTGGGATCTGTTGCGTCTCTTCGATGAAATGAAGAAGGGCCTCGGCAAGATCGCCGCGCGCGGAATCAAGCCGGACAGTCTGAGTTGCGATTCGTGGGGGGTTGACTACGTCTGGCTCCGTGAACGCGAGCCGATGTTGTCGGTGCCGTTTCATTATCGCGATCCGTTGCGCAACGAGGGAGCCTTCGAACGCGCGTTCGCCGTCGTCCCCGCCGAGACAATCTTCGCCGAGACCGGCATTCAGTTCATGACGATCAATACCCTGTATCAGTTGCAGGCCGACCTCGTATCGCGGCCCTGGGTCTTCAAGTCGGCGGACTGCTTTCTGAACATCGGGGACTATTTCAATTTCCTCTTCAGCGGCGTCGTCAGGGCGGAAGAGTCGTTGGCCAGCACCACGGAGCTCTACAATCCAAAGAAACATCGATGGTCGCGAACCCTGCAGTCGAAATTCAAGCTGCCGAAAAAGCTCTTCCCCGAAGTGGTGCCTTCGGGAAGCGTTCTCGGCCCGCTCCTGCCGGATGTCGCTGCCGAGACGGGACTCGCAGATCTGCGCGTCGTGGCCAGTTGTTCGCACGATACGGGCGCCGCGGTCGCCGCCGTGCCGGTATCAGGAAATAACTGGGCCTACCTGAGTTCCGGAACCTGGTCGCTGTTGGGGTTGGAATCGAAGAAGCCCATCATTACCGAGCAGAGCCGCGCCCACAATTTCACCAATGAAGTGGGTTACGGGGGCAGCATCCGCTTCTTGAAGAACATCATCGGCCTGTGGATTCAACAGGAGTGTCGCCGCGCCTGGGCCAGGGAAGGACACGCTTACGAGTACACGGGGATGGCAGCGATGGCCGAAAAAGTGCCGCCCTTGAGGGTCCTGATCAATCCGAACAACCCGCGTTTTGGCACGCCTGACCGCATGCCCCAGAAAATCGTCGATTACTGTCACGAGACAAACCAGACGCCGCCAGCAACGCATGGCGAGTTTGTCCGTTGCATACTCGAGAGTCTGGCGTTGCTCTATCGCCGGACGCTCGATGAGATGGAGGAGATTGCCGGCAAGAAGCTCACCACGCTGCATATCGTCGGCGGCGGCAGCCACAACTTGTTGCTGAACCGGCTCAGCGCCAACGCCACGGGTCGCACGATCATTGCCGGGCCATCCGAGGCGACCGCCATCGGCAACGTCCTGATCCAGGCTCTCGCTCTCGGTCATCTCGCGTCGCTCGATGAATTGCGCCGCGTCGTTCGCGAATCGTTCGCCGTGACCACTTGCAAACCGGAGGATTCCGCAATCTGGCAACAGGCGTACGAAAGATTCCGGCAGTTGCCGATCTAAGCACGCTCTGACGGCGGCATGTGATGCTCTGACCGGCGGCGACGAATTTTGCCGGTGTCAAACAACTCTCGGGCCTTTATACTCCCCGACCGAATCGGAATTGTTTTCGTGGAGATCATGAACGGCCAGCCGCTTCTCGATATCCGCCGGATCAGCAAGGCATTCGGCGGCGTGCAGGCGTTGCGCGACGTGAGCCTGTCCATCGCGCCGGGTGAAGTGCATGCGCTCTGCGGTGAAAACGGCGCGGGAAAGTCCACGCTGATCAATATCGTCTCGGGTTCGGTTCTCCCCGATGACGGTGACGTCCTGCTCAATGGGACACCGCTCCCGTCCGGCGACGTCCGTGCCGCGGAAGCCGCGGGCATCGCGGTCATCCATCAGGAATCGACCGCGTTTCTCCACCTCGACGCGGAGGACAATATCTTTGTCGGGCGCGAACCTCGGCGGGGTCTTGGCCTGTTGCTGGACCACGCGGGGATGCGCTCGCAAACGCGCGGGCTATTGGAGCGCCTGGGCGAACATTTCGACCAACGAACACCCCTGGCCGAGTTGACGGTGGCGCAACGGCAAATGGTCGGGATCGCGCGGGCGTTATCCCAATCCTGCCGGCTGCTCATCATGGACGAGCCGACCGCTTCATTGTCGGCGCGCGAGATCGAGGTGTTGTTCCGCATCGTCCGCCAGCTTCGTAGCGAGGGGATCAGCATTCTTTACGTGAGCCACCGTCTGGAGGAGGTGTTTGAGCTGTCGGACCGGGTCAGTGTGCTGCGCGACGGACGCTGGGTTGATAGCCGTCCGACACGTGAATTGACCCGGCAGACATTGATTCAGAAGATGGTCGGACGCGAGGTCGGCGATTTGTTCACGAACAAATCATCGTCGCCACCCGTTGGTGACGTCTTGCTGGATGTGCGCAAGTTGACGCGAGCCGGCGTGTTTCAGGATGTTTCGTTTTCCGTTCGGTCGGGAGAGATCGTCGGCTTGGCCGGGTTGATCGGTGCGGGGCGGTCCGAAGTCGCCCAGGCAATCTTTGGAATTGATCCGTACGACAGCGGCGACGTTGCGATTGCGGGAAACCCGCTGGCGCGCGGATCCGCGCGGGCGGCGCTGAGAGCCGGTGTGGCGCTCGTGCCCGAGGACCGTCAACATTTGGGATTGATCCTGCCAATGGCCGTGGGGGTGAACCTCAGTATGGTCGTGCTGTCGTCCTTGACGCACAGCGGACTGATTTCGCGGCAGCGTGAGACCGACCTCGTCGAGCGGCTTATCCGCCAGATGTCGATCAAGACCGCGGACGCCGGGGCGTCAACGCAGACATTGTCGGGCGGCAATCAGCAGAAGGTGATGCTGGGCAAATGGCTGGCGCCGAAGCCGCGGGTGCTGTTGCTCGATGAACCGACGCGCGGTGTGGACGTTGGCGCGAAGGCCGAAGTGCATGGACTGATTCGTCAGCTAGCGTCACAGGGCATGGCCACATTGTTGATTTCCAGTGATCTGCCGGAACTCCTGATGATGAGCGATCGCATCGTCGTGATGCGCAGCGGTTCGATCTCAGGTGAACTATCACGCGCCGAGGCGACGCAAGAGCGGGTCCTGGAGATGGCCCTGCCGCGAGGATAACGCCCGCCACCAACAACTCATGAAAGACAACTGACGTGGGCAATCACGACAACCGCACCGGGTTGCTGCAACGCGTCGCCAGCCGTCGCGAGTATGGCGCGTTGGCGTTGCTGGTGGTGACGGTTGCGGTCGTGTCGGCCGTGAATCCCTCGTTTCTGGCCGTCGGCAACATTCGCGACCTCCTGGTGAAGTGTGCGCCGACCGTCCTTGTGGCCTGCGGGATGACGCTGGTGATTGTGACGGGGGAAATCGATATTTCGGTTGGATCGATGATGGGATTGCTCGCTGCGATCATGGGCATCATGACCTCATCGGATCGTTGGGGTGGGCCGGTGTGGCTCGGTGTTGTCGTGACGCTGGGTGCGGGCGCCACCATCGGATTGGTCAACGGTCTGCTGGTGACGGTTGCGCGCGTGCCGTCGATCATCGTGACCCTTGGAATGTTGACGGCGTTGCGCGGACTCACGGAACTGCTGATGCGGGGGGAATGGATTGAGAATTTGCCGGCGGGGTTGCGGTTTTTCGGGACCGGCAGCGTGTGGGGCATTCCGTTTTGCGTGGTGACAGCCCTGGTGGTGGTGGCGCTGTGTGCTGTGTTGACGCGCGACACGCCTCTGGGCCGGCGGATTTACGCCGTGGGCAGCAACTCGCATTCGGCGGCGCTTGCGGGCATCTCACTGCGACGGGTCAAGATCATTGTCTTCACCATCACCGGCTTGCTCACGGGCCTGGCGACCCTGGTGAGCGTCACCCAGTTGTCGGTCATCGAATCGGGGATCGGCGTCGGGTTCGAACTGTTGGTCGTCACGTGCGTGGTGGTGGGCGGCACGTCGATCAGCGGCGGACGCGGCAATATCATTGGATCGGTCTTGGGAGTGCTGCTCTTGGGGACGGTCGGCACCGCGCTGATCTTCCTGCGCCTGGGCGAGCAGGCGACGTATTGGGAACGAGCGATTCAGGGCGTGTTCATTTTGCTCGCGGTACTGGCAGACCACGTGGCGCGACGGAAGGAGCGGCTGGCGTGAAACGCTCGTTTCGCTACTGGCATGAAGTGGTCCTGGCCGCGCTGTTGGTCGGGCTGTTGACTTGGGCGGGCATCGTCGAGCCGCAGTTTGTCCGTCTGCCGTCGCAGGTCGAGTTGTCCACGCATATGTGGGAATTGGCGTTGCTGGCGATGCCCATGACCTTGATCATCATCACGGCGGGTATCGACTTGTCGGTCGGCTCGACGCTGGCCCTCTGCGCTGTCGTGCTCGGGTTGACGTATGAGCGCGGCGTGCCGCCCGTCATTGGCGCGGCGATGGCGGTCATGACAGGACTCGCCGCCGGAGCGTTGAACGGTGTATTCGTCGCGAAAGTGAAGGTGCATCCGCTCATCGTAACGCTGGCGACGCTTGCGGCGTTTCGCGGGATTGCCGAAGGGATCAGCCAGGGGCGGCCCATGTCGGGATTTCCCGACAGCTTCGCGGTGATTGGGCGGGGGAGTTGTCTCGGGTTGCCGATACCGGCCTTGTTTGTACTGGCGGCGGCGGGCATCGCGGGGCTGGTCTTGATGAAGACTCCCACCGGCCGGTTTTTATATGCCATCGGGCACAACGAAACTGCGACTCGTTTTTCCGGGATATTAGTGGACCGGATCAAGCTGTGGCTCTACAGCCTCTCGGGTGGATCAGCAGGGCTGGCAGCGGTGATTCTGGTGGCGCGGCGCAACACGGCCAAGGCCGACCTCGGTGCGGGCATGGAATTGGACGTGATCACCGCCGTGGTGCTGGGAGGCACGAGCATTTTTGGCGGGCGCGGGAACATTCTGGGCACGGTGCTCGGGGTGTTGTTGATTCACGAGACCCGCGAATTCGTCAGTTGGCACTGGAACCGGGACGAACTGAATCTGGTCGTCATCGGAATCGTGCTGATTGCATCGGTGCTGCTGCATCAGGTATTCTCGCGCAAGAGTTCCCGGCTTGATGCGATGGGTTGATGAACCGACAACGAGGAGAGCATGTGAAACACGTCATCCACAAGGTCACCGTACTGTTGAGCGTCATGATGCTCCTGCTCGGCGGAAGTGTGCGGGTGCACGCCGCGGGGAAGAAGATCACCGTTTGTCTGCTGCCGAAGAAGAAGGGTCTTCCGTATTTCAGCAGTTGCGCGGATGGGGCGCGCGACGCCGCGCAGGAGTTGGGCGACGTGGAACTCGTTTACGACGGTCCGACGGACGGCTCCCCGGAAAAAGCCGCGTCGATGATCGAGCAGTGGACCCTGAAAGGCGTGGACGTGATCGCCGTCTCCCCCAACGATCCCGAAGTGCTCGCGCCGGCGATGAAACAGGCCCGCGAAAAGGGAGTGCATGTCATCACATGGGACGCTGACGGATTGCCCGGCACGCGCGAGTATTTCGTCAACCAGGCGACCGCCCGCGATATCGGTTATGCCCTGGTCGACACGATGGCGAACGATCTCGGCGGTCCCGACGCGAAAGGCGATGTGGCGATCGTCACGGCGACGCTCACGGCCGCCAACCAGAATGAATGGATGAAGTTCATGCGGGAACGGCTGCCGAAATACCCCGGATTGAACCTGGTCGCTGTGAAGCCGTCAAACGAAGACCAGAAACTCGCGTTCCAGATCACGCAGGATTTCATGAAGGCCTACCCCAATCTGAGGGGAGTGTTCGGCATCAGTTCGGTTGCGTTCCCGGGCGCGGCGGAGGCCGTCAAGCAGGCAGGCAAGAGCGGGCAGGTCCTGGTGACAGGCTTGTCGACCCCGAATGACATGAAAGCTTACGTGAAGGACGGTACCGTCAAATCCGTGATCCTGTGGAATACGCGCGATCTCGGTTACCTGACCGTCTATGCCGCCGAGGCGATCGCGTCCGGAAAACTCAAGCCGGGAGCGACGGAATTCGTCGCGGGACGTTTGGGGACGAAGAAGATCGACGGCGACAACATTCTGCTCGGCAAGTACCTGGTCTTCACCAGGGACAACATCGACCAGTATAACTTCTGATTCCGTCGAGCCTACCGCGGCCCAGCGGACGCGAACCGCGTCACCTTGGTCCACATGCTCGGACCGAATTGCTCGCGCACGTTACGGGCCGATGTTTCCGCGGCTTCGACGTCGGCGAACAGGCCAAACACCGTTGCGCCGCTGCCGCTCATCATCGCCCCGCTCGCGCCACCGTCGCGCATCGATTCCTTGATCAACTCCAGCACGGGGAACTTGCGGATCGACGGCGCCTCCAGCGAGTTGAACAGGCATCGCGAAACGGCAGGCAGGTCGTCTTCCGCCAGAGCGCGCAACAGCCTGCCAACCTCCGGCGGTGACGACGCCGTTCGGGCCGCGGCTTTGGCCCAGTGTTCATAAGCCCATTTCGTTGAGATGCCGAACCCGGGATTGACGAGCAACACCGACGCGGAAAGATTGCATGGGACCGGCTGGATTTGTTCGCCGCGCCCGTGGCACAGCGCCGCTCCACGCGCGAGAAAGAAATTCACATCCGATCCGAGCCCGGCAGCCAGTTGGTGAAGCGTCGCATCATCAACGTGCAGCCCCCAGAGATCCCTCAGCCCGAGCAACACCGTGGCGGCATTGCTGCTTCCGCCACCGAGCCCGGCGGCCAGCGGCGTGCGTTTCGTCAACGCAATCTTCGCTCCCCGTTCGCTGCTGCAATGTTCCAACAGGAGTTTGGCCGCGCGCAACGCCAGGTTCGAAGTATCCGTCGGCAGGCTTGGGTTGTCGCATTCCAGGCGCAGACCGCTCTTGGCGGACCGGAATGTGATCTCGTCCCCGAAATCGAGGGGCAACATCAACGTCTCCAGCTCGTGATAGCCATCCGGCCGCTTCCCAAGAATGCGGAGATACAAATTGATTTTGGCGGGCGAAAACACGGTTAATGGAGCGGTTCCTCGTCGCGGTTGCGCTTGAGTGGTCACGAAGTTTTCCCTACCATGCGGGGTGAATGAAATCAAAGCTTATCGTGGCGCTCGACGTGGACAGCTTTCAGGAAGCCGCCGCGTTGGTCAGGGCCACGCGCGAAATGGTGGACGTGTACAAGGTGGGCAGCCAATTGTTCACCCGTGTCGGGCCGCGCATGATCGAGTTTCTTCGTGAACAGGACCGCGACTGCTTTCTCGACCTGAAATTCCACGATATTCCCCACACGGTTGCCAAAGCGGTCGAATCCGCCGCGGCGCTGAAGGTCCGGATGTTGACGCTCCACGTTGCGGGAGGGGAGGAGATGCTGAGGGCGGCCGCGTCGATCGCCCATCATCCGTTGTTGCTGGGCGTCACGGTGTTGACCAGCGTGGGCGGCAACGTGCGCGCCGAGGTGCTGCGTCGCGGCAGGCTCGCCAGGAAATCCGGGTTGAACGGTGTGATCGCCTCGCCGAGAGAGGTCCACCCACTCCGCGAAATTCTGGGCGGACAATTTCTCATCGTGACTCCCGGTATCCGGCCCGCCAGCGCCGAACGGGGCGACCAACGGCGCACCATGACGCCCGCCGAGGCCATCATTGCGGGCGCCGATTATATCATCGTCGGCCGGCCAATCACTGAGGCCCGGAATCCTGCCCGCGCCGCGCGCCAAATCGCCGAGGAGATTGCGTTCGCGTCGGGCGCCGCCTAGCTGGAGCGGACGCGCAACTGCAACACGCCTTTCTTGAGGTCGTCCAGGTCTTTGATCATCTGATCCTGGTTCTTCAGGATTTGTTCGTTCTGATCGATGAGCTTGTCGATGCGCGAATCGGTTGGCGGCGGTTTGGGCTGCGTTTGGCCCTGTGCCATGAACAAACTGCCGGCGACGAGTCCGGCCGCAAGTGCCAAGATGGCGACGAATTTCGTATTCATCGGCGACGTTCCTCCCTGTTGGTTCGGATTACTGCAACAACTCCAGCAACTGGCGTTCCCGGACAAAATGACGGGCGATTTCCCTGCCGTCAAGAAAGATGACGGGGATGTCGTTGCGATAACGTTCGAGCAAGTCCGCGCTCTGCGAGATGTCGACGACATCGACCGCGAAATCGACTTTGCTTCGGCAACGCTCGACCACTTCCTTGGCGCGATCGCAGAGGTGGCAATCCGGCTTCGAGTAGATGGTGATCGTCCGCGGCAACGATTTAATACCGGTAATGATCCGGTTTGTACGGGCCGTCGATCGGCACGCCGAGATAGTCGGCCTGCTTCTGCGTGAGCTTCGTGAGCTTGACGCCGATCTTCTCGAGATGCAACCGCGCGACCTCCTCGTCGAGTTTCTTGGGGAGACGGTACACGCCGATCTTGTTCGTGCTCCTCTTCTTCCACAGATCCATCTGCGCGAGGCACTGGTTGGTGAAACTGTTCGACATGACGAAGCTGGGATGGCCGGTGGCGCAGCCCAGATTTACCAGACGCCCTTCGGCAAGCAGGTAGATACTGTGGCCATCGGGAAAGGTGTATTTGTCCACCTGCGGCTTGATATTGAGCCTGGTCACGCCCTTCGCTTCGTTGAGTCGGCTGACCTGGATCTCATTGTCGAAGTGGCCGATGTTGCAGACGATGGCCTGGTCTTTCATCTTCTGCATGTGCTCGAGCGTAATGATGTCGCAGTTGCCCGTCGTGGTGACGTAGATGTCACCTTCGCCGAGCGTGTCCTCAATCGTGGCAACCTCGAACCCTTCCATCGCCGCCTGCAACGCGTTGATCGGGTCGATTTCGGTAACAATAACCCGCGCGCCAAATCCCTTCAGCGAGTGTGAGCTGCCTTTGCCGACGTCGCCGTAGCCGCACACCACGGCGAGCTTCCCAGCGATCATCACATCCGTCGCGCGCTTGAGGCCGTCGGCCAACGATTCACGGCAGCCGTAGAGATTGTCGAACTTCGATTTCGTAACCGAATCATTGACGTTGATCGCGGGGACGAGCAACGTGCCGGCTTCGAGCCGTTGGTACAGCCGATGCACGCCCGTAGTCGTCTCTTCGGAGACACCCTTCCAATCCTTTACGACCTTGTGCCAGAATCCGGGCCGTTCCTTGTGCACGCGTTTGAGCAAAGCTTTGATGACCTCTTCCTCGTGGCTGTCGCTTTTGCTATTGACCCACTCACTGCCGTTCTCGAGTTCGTATCCCTTGTGAATCAACAAGGTCGCATCACCGCCATCATCGACGATCAGTTGCGGGCCGACATTGCCGGGATGGGTCAACGCGTCGAGCGTGCAATCCCAGTACTCCTCGAGCGTCTCGCCTTTCCAGGCGAACACGGGAATGTCGGCTTTCGCGATTGCCGCGGCGGCATGATCTTGCGTGGAGAAAATATTGCAGCTCGCCCAACGGACCGACGCGCCGAGTTCGACGAGCGTTTCGATCAGGATCGCTGTCTCGATGGTCATGTGCAACGAGCCGGTGACGCGCACGCCCTTGAGCGGCTTGGACGGCCCGTACTTGGCGCGAATGGCCATCAGTCCGGGCATTTCCTGTTCGCAGACCTGGATGGTTTTGCGTCCCCACTCGGCCAGTGACAGGTCGCGGACCTTGAAATCGCCCTTGGCGCCGTTGCCGTTTGATTTGGTGACTTTTTTCCGTGAAGGAGAAAGTTTGATCGTTGCCATAATCTTTACCGTCGCAATTGTGTTAGATGACCCGTGCCTTGGGAGCAGGAAACATACAAGCCAAGGGTGTTCGAATCAACGAAATATCCGTTTGCCGCGCTGCTCGCCGAGTGTGCCAAAATAACCCTCCCAGGCCATCCCGAGTATCTCGTCCGTCAACGTAAGCTCTTGATGCGCAAAGTGGCACAAGTCCGCGGCCCGGACAATCAGATCGCGCGGTTCACACGCATTCGGGGCGCGATCCTCCGCTTTGTAGCGTTTGACCAGTCGCTCGATTGACCGATCGTCTACCGTCAGGCCGTAGTCGGCCGCAGTCCGACGGAAGATTTCCGTGTACGTTTGCCAGGTTGGACGCGAGACGCTCAAGCGATACCCCATCCGCCGCATGAACGCCTCGTCAGTCAAATCGGCATCCGTCAGGTTGGTGGCGAACACGATGATCTGCTCAAACGGGATGTCAATTTTCTTTCCCGTGCTGAGCGTGAGGGAGTCAACGCGGTTCTCCAGTGGAATGATCCAGCGATTCAACAACTGTCGTGCGGAGCAGCGCTGTCGTCCAAAATCATCAACCAGCAACACACCGCCATTGGCCTTGAGCTGGAACGGCGCCTCATAGAACCGGGGGGTCTCGGTTGTAACAAGGTCCAGGCTTTCGATGGTCAGTTCGCCGCCCACGACCAGCAACGGCGGACGAATCTTCACCCAGCGCGGATCGAAATCATCCTCCGTATGCGCTTCCCTGCGGTGAACGTGTTTGTCAAAAACGCGGATGACCTGTCCATCGACCTCGATGGCGTAGGGAATCCACATCGGTTCCGTAATCGCGTCGACGAGCGCGCGGGCGATGGCGGTCTTGCCGTTGCCCGGCGGCCCGCTCAGGAACAGGCTGCGTCCCGAGCTGAGGACGACTCCGAGCGTGCGCTTCACGCTGTCGGGGAGCACCAGGTGCGACAATGTCTGGTCCAGCACTGCCCTGGTCACCGGCGCGCGGCTGTGCATCTGGTCCACGATCAATCGCTTGTACGATTCCAACGTCACAGGAGCGGGGCCGACATAGTTGCACACGCTCATCAACTGCGACACGCGCGCCCAGCCGCGCTCCAGCATGCCGTAGCGATGATTGTGAAGCGCGATGCTGCCCTTCAACTCGATCAGGTTCTCCCGATACAACCGCTGGAGCGTCGTGTCCGTGATGACCAGCCCGAGCTTCATACTTTCGCTCACGCTGGCCGTTGTGCCGTGCATGTCCGTGGACAACGTCTTCAGCGCGAGGTCCGTCACGAAGCCGAGATTCAGATCCAGTTGCTCGGGTGTCTCGGGAAAAGTCAGGGCGCGTCGCCGGCCCAATGGTGCGGCTTCGGAGACACTCCTGGTTTCAAGCCGTGTTTGGTTCGCCACTGCCATTACTGGAACCTGTAACACAAGAGCCGTTCCGTCGCGAGTAGTTTTCGGCTGCAGGACTACAGCCCTGCCGCAGACAAGGTTTGGTCCGCGCAACCCGGATGGCGCTACGCGAGCCTACCGAACCGCCTTCTTGAGAGCTTCGGCCTTGTCCGTGCGCTCCCAGGTCAGGGCATCGAGATCATTCGTCTTCCCGAAGTGTCCGTAGTTGGTCGTCCGTCCGTAGATTGGCCGCAGTAGATTCAGTTGTTTGATGATGTTTGCGGGTTTGAAGCTGAATACTTCGAGGACCGCCTTTTCGATTTTGTCGTGGGAGACATTGCCGGTGCCGAATGTGTCGACGAGAACGCTGACAGGCTCGGGAAAGCCGATGGCGTAGGCAAACTGGATCTCGCAACGCTCCGCCAAACCCGCCGCGACGATGTTCTTCGCGACGTAGCGGCCCATGTACGCCGCGCTCCGATCGACCTTGCTCGGGTCCTTGCCGCTGAACGCGCCGCCACCGTGCCGGCCCATGCCGCCGTAGCTGTCCACGATGATCTTTCGACCGGTCAGACCGCTATCGCCCTCGGGTCCACCGATGACGAAGCGCCCGGTGGGGTTGATCAGATAACGCGTGTTCTTGTCGAGCAGACTCTTCGGGATTGTCTTCTTGATGATCTCCTCAATCAGAATCTCTTCAATCTCGGAATGCTTTACGGAATCGGCGTGCTGATTGGAAATGACGACGGTATGGATGCGCACGGGTTTGCCGTTCTCGTACTCGACGGTGACCTGTGTCTTGCCGTCGGGGCGGAGCCATTTGATCTGGCCGCTCTTGCGGGCCTTGGAAAGGTTCAGCCCGAGTTTGTGGGCGTACATGATCGGCGCCGGCATCAACTCGGGCGTCTCGGTGCAAGCAAAGCCGAACATCAATCCCTGATCGCCCGCGCCTTGTTCCGCCGTCGCCTTGCCCTCGGCGGCCCGGTCGTCAACGCCTTGCGCGATATCGGGACTCTGTTTGACGATCGCGGTCAGAATCTGGCAGTCTTCATCGTTGAACACCGTGCTGACGTCCTTCGTGTAGCCGATCTCGCGGATGGCATCGCGGACGATCTTGCAGTAATCGAGGTGCGCCCTGGTCGTGATCTCGCCGGCAATCACGACGAGGTTGGACTTGGCCAGCGTCTCGCACGCGACCCGGCTCTTTGGGTCCTGCTTCAAGCACGCGTCCAGCACCGCATCGGAAATCGTGTCGCAAACCTTGTCCGGGTGACCTTCCGTCACCGATTCTGATGAGAACAAGTACCGCTTTTTATCCATAGAATCCTTCATGTTCAATGGGAGGCATTCTTCTGGTGGTTGCCTCGCCGATTGGGGGTCAATGTACTGAAAAACAGCATCCATCACAAGCGATTTTGGGGCCAGGTCTCCTCAATAAACGGCGGGGCTGATGGAAGAGAATCCCCATCGCAGAGCGCAATCCTGCTTCGCTTAGCCCAGCATGTCCGGGTCGATGCGCTGCAACAGCGCATTGAGCATGGCCAGGACTTCGCGTCCGGAGTTGGCATGCAACGATGCGGCGGCGACTTCCTGCGCCTCGCGCAGTGTGACGCGGCGGACGACTTCCTTCACGCGCGGGAGACTGGAGGACGCCGCGCTCAATTCATCGATGCCCATGCCGATGAGCAGAGGAGCGAACAGGGGCTCGCCTGCCATCTCGCCACAGACTCCCACCCAGATGTTGTTGTTGTGGGCCGCCTCGACGACCGAGCGGACCAGACGCAGGATCGCGGGGTGCGTTGGTTCGTAGAGGTTGGCGACCTTCTCGTTCACACGGTCGACGGCCATGGTGTACTGGATCAAATCGTTGGAGCCGATGCTGAAGAAGTCCACCTCGGGCGCGATCATCTCCGCGGTCAACGCCGCAGAGGGGATTTCGATCATCGCCCCGACCGGAATCTCCTCGTCGAACGGTTCACCCTCTTTGCGCAGATCCTGCATGACCTGCCGAAGAATGTCGTTGGCCTGGACCACTTCGGCGACGCCGCTGATCATCGGATACATGATCCGCACATTACCTTCGGCGCTGGCGCGGAGGATGGCGCGCAGTTGCGCTTCGAAGATGTCCACGTTGGCAAGGCAGAAGCGGATGGCGCGGAATCCGAGAAACGGGTTGACCTCCTGCGGGGTTGTGTCTTCGCTGCGGAATTTGTCACCGCCGATATCGAGCGTGCGGATGATGACCGAGTTCGGTCTGACCGTGCGGGCGACCTCGACGTATTTTTCGTACTGCTCCTCTTCCGTGGGAAACTCCGCGCGGTTCAGGTACAGGAACTCCGTGCGAAACAGCCCGATGCCTTCGGCGCCGGCGGCGAGCACGGCGGGCGTGTCGGACGGCAGCTCGATGTTGCCTGACAGAACGATGCGGTGGCCGTCGAGGGTTTGGGCCGGCAGATCATGCAACGCGTCGAGGCGTTCCTGGACGCTGTGGCGTTTGACCTCCAATTGGCCGTAGATGAACAGCGTCTGTTCGCTGGGCTCGATGATCAGCGTGCCGCTGTAGCCGTCGAGGATGGCCGGCTGGCCGTCGTGAACGAACTGGCTGAGGTTGCGCAGGCCGACGACGGCGGGCAGGTTCATCGAGCGGGCGACAATGGCGGAGTGCGACGTGTGGCTGCCCACGTCGGTGGCAAACCCGCAGACGTGTTCGCGGTCGAGCGAGGTGGTGTCGGACGGCGACAGTTCGTGGGCGACGACGATGGTGCCCGGCGGCAGATGGTTGAGCACGCGGTGATCGTGGCCGAGGAGGCTGCGCATGATGCGTCGGGTGACATCCTGCACGTCGGCGGCCCGCTCGCGAAACAGCTCATCCGGCAATTCCGAAAGCGTTGTAACGTATTTGCGGCTGACGTCGCTGAACACGAATTCGACGTTTTTCCGTTCCTGCTGCAGACGGTTGATGACCGAATCGATCAGCGCGGGGTCTTCCGTGATCGACAGATGGACGTCGAGGATGGTCGAGGGCGAACTCGAGCCGATCCCGGAGGCGATCCGGGTTTGCAGTTCGTGCAACTGTTCGCGCGTCTTGATCAGCGCCTGCTCGAACCGCGCGATCTCTTTGGGCACGTCGGCGGCGGCAACGTCGTACTCCGGCACGACCTCTTCGGCCATGCTGTAGACGTAGATGTTGCCTCGGGCAACGCCCGGCGAGACACCAATGCCTTGGAAACTTCGTTCTGCCATACGCCTTTGGTCCGTCTGGTTACTCTTCGTCGAACTTGCGTTGAAACAGCGATTCCAGTTCGTGTACGGCCGTTTCGGCGTCGGGTCCTTCGGCGATGATGACGAGTTTGGAGCCCTGGCCCGCCGCCAGCATCATCAGCCCCATGATGCTCTTCCCGTTGACCTGTTCCCCGTCTTTCTCGACGGTAATGTTACTGGTAAATCGGTTGGCGGTCTTGACGAACAACGCCGCCGGCCGCGCGTGAACCCCCAGCTTGTTGATCACTGTGACCTCCCGGTTCGCCGTCCGGGTTTCCGAACCACCACTGCTTTTTCGTGACACGATCATCTCTGCCGTAGCCTTCCGTTACGATCCCGCGGGCGAGCGCATCCGTTCGATGAGCCGCTCGTTAAATTCCCGTGCCGCATTGTGCCCGAGACTCTTCAATTTCTGGTCCAGTGCCGCCACCTCGATCAGCCGCGCGATATCGCGTCCCGGCCGCACCGGGATGGTCACGTGGGGCACCTCGATATCGAGGATCCTGTATGTCTGCCGCTCGATACCAGTGCGGTCGACTTCTTCCTCCATCTTGGCCCAATCCATGAGCGTGACCACCAGATTCAAGTTTTTCTCCGGACGCACGCTGGCGACGCCGAACACCGCCGGCACATTAATGATCCCCAAGCCGCGGATTTCCATGTGGTAGCGTGTTGTCTCCGACGATGCGCCCACCAGTTCCCGTCCTTCCACCAGACGGATGCGGGTGATATCGTCGCTGACGAGACTGTAGCCACGTTCCAACAGTGCCAGCACGCTCTCGCTTTTGCCGATGCCGCTCTCCCCACGAATTAGCACACCAATGCCCAGAATGTCCACCATGGAACCGTGCTCGCTGACCTGCGGGGCGAACTCCATCTCGAGGGCGATGGTCGCGGCGTTGATGAATTTCATCGTGACCATTTTCGTCTTGAACAGGGGGATCTGGTACTCGTCACATTTTTGCTGGACCAGCGGCGGGGGGTTCACATTGCGGGCGAACACGAGGCAGGGGATTTTGGCCTTCAGCATCCGCTCGATGCGGCTGGCCGCTTCCTCTTCGCCGAGCGACTTGAGGAACGCCCATTCCGCGCCGCCGAGCACCTGGACCCGTTTCATCGCGAAATAGCGGAAGAACTTGGCCAGCGCCAAGCCGGGCCGGTTCACCGAGCCTTCCTGGATTTTTCGCGCCAGGCCCGTCCCGCCCGCGATGAGCTTGAGCTGCAGTTTCTCCGCGTGGTTCAGGTAGAAACGCTCAACGGTGACGGTGGGGACCGAGGGAGTGGGCATGCTCAACTCAGGGTGGGTTCAATCAGGCCGAAGTCGCCGCGTTTGCGGCGGTACATGACGTTGACCTTTTCCGTGTCGGCATTCAGGAAGACGAGAAACTGGCGGTCGGACAATTCCAATTGCAGGACGGCCTCGTCAACGAACATGGGTTTGATGGCGAATTTCTCGGTATGGACAATCTGCGTCGTGCCGTCTTCCTCGTGCAGGTCGTGGGTCATGACCTGTTCGTCGACGGAGAATGCCATCGCTTTGCGCGGACGATGACGCTGGATCTTGGTTTTGTATTTGAGCAACTGGCGGGCCACCTTGTCCACAACGGAGTCGATCGACGCATACAGGTCTTCGCTGACTTCGCGCGCCTCGATGGTGATGTGGTTGCCGCATTGCAGCACGAGCTCGGCGATGTGGCGGAACTTGTCCACCTCCAGAATGTAATGGGCGCTCAGAATCCGTGGGAAGTCGATCTCGATATGATCGAGTTTCTTCTCCGCGTATTCGCGGATGGCCGGCGTAACCTCCACGTGCCGACCGGTGACCATCATGTCCATGAAACGATTCTCCTCTTGTTTTCTCCGTCCGTCTTCACATGGTGAAGTCGGGCCCCAGATAAATCTCGCGGCTGTGCGGGTCGTTGGTCAGGAATTCGCCGGTGCCTTCGCGCACAACCTTTCCGCGATGGATCAGATAGGCCCGGTCCACGATGCGCAACGTCTGCTGGGCATTGTGATCGGTCAGGAGGATGCCGAGCCCCTTGTGTTTCAACTCGACGATGATCTTCTGCACCTCGTGCACCGCAATCGGATCCACCCCGCTAAACGGCTCGTCCAACAGCATTAATTTCGGCCCGGTAACGAGCGCGCGTGTGATTTCCAGCCGCCGTCGTTCGCCACCACTCAACGTATACGCCTTGCTTTTGGCCAAGGACTTAATATCCAATTCTTCGAGCAAATAATCCAGACGAAACTTGCGCTCATCGGCGGACAACGGCAGCGTTTCGAGGATTGCCATGATGTTCTCCTCGACGGTCAGCTTGCGGAACACGCTCGGCTCCTGGGAGAGGTAGCTGATGCCGCGTCGGGCGCGTTTGTGCATTGGCAGCCGGGTCACATCCTTGCCGTCGAAAAACACCTTGCCGGCGTTGGGCTTGATCAGGCCGACGGCCATGTAGAACGAGGTGGTCTTGCCCGCGCCGTTGGGTCCGAGCAGGCCGACGATCTCGCCCGCGCGGACGTTGATGTCCACGCCGTCCACGACGCGGCGGTGGCCGTAAATCTTTACAAGGCCCTGCGTGCGCAGCAGAACATTGTTGTCTGCCGCGTCACTCAATGCCATTGCCCCCAACGACATCCGTCGCTATTTTCAACGCCGCACGCCTCGCTTCATCGAGCGCAGTGTAGCAGAATCCGCGCGTCTGACAAGGATGTCCGGGCACTATTCCGCAGCCCGGGTTGATGCTGGGAATCCGCGGTGACGAACATTGTAATAGGCGGCGAATCGAGCCAATGTAGGACAACTCGGGGGGCAACGACCATGAAGGCGATGCGCGTACACTTGCAGAATGACGTCAAAACGTTTGCGATCGAAGATGTGCCTGAACCTGTACCGGCCAAAGACGAGGTGCTGGTTCGCGTTCACGCCACCGCGGTGATGCCCACCGAACTGAAGTGGCCGTCGACGTGGCAGACGTTTGATGGTCAGCCGCGGCCGGCGCCGATTCTCGGGCATGAGTTCTCGGGAGTGGCGGCGGGAGTGGGCGATGGCGTAACGGATGTTCGAGTGGGCGAAGCCGTGTACGGGCTGAATGGATGGGACCGGGATGGCGCAGAGGCTGAGTATGTCTTGATCGCTTCCACCGGGCTGGCGCCGAAGCCGGCATCCGTTTCGCATGCGGAGGCGGCAGTGGTTCCGATCTCTGCGTTGACGGCGTGGCAGGCGCTGGTCGATCGCGCTCACGTCACCAACGGGCAACGCGTGTTGATTCATGGTGGCGCGGGCGGCGTTGGCACCTTCGCCATTCAGATCGCCCGGAATCGCGGCGCCCATGTCATTACCACGGTGTCATCGCACAACGCGGATTTCGTGCGGGAGTTGGGAGCCGATGAGGTGATCGACTACAAGACCACCCGGTTTGACGAGGTGACAGGTGACCTCGATGTCATCCTCGACATTGCGGGTGGCGATACGCTGGAACGCTCCAGGAAACTGCTCAAACCCGGAGGCAAACTGCTCACGGTGGCGACGGACAGCAGCAAGTCGGAGTATTTTTTCTATGTGGAGCCGAACCGGGCCGAGCTGGTGGAAATTGGGCATCTCATCGACAGTGGCAGGCTGCGGGTGGTCGTCGGCGAGGTTGTGCCGTTGGAGCAGGTCGCTGCGGCCTATCAGAGGAAGCCGGCACGGGGAAAGATGGCGGTGCAAGTGGCGTAGTCCGGAAGCTCGGCCGCGTGTCGCAAGGGTCGGAGCAGTGTGATCTGAATTGCGTTGACTGGGCGACCGAGCATTATGTGGACGCGGTGACTCGCGCGAGGAACCGCGATTCCATCGCGTGCGTGACGGTGATCCCCGGTTACGACGACACCAAGGTGCGCAAGCCCGGGCTGAAGGTGGATCGCGTGAATGCGCAACTCTATCGGATGCTCTGGCGAGCGGCGCTGGATGCCCGGCCGGATTGGGTGCTGATTACATCCTGGAACGAGTGGCACGAAGGCTCGGAGATTGAGCCCAGCTACGATCTCGGCGACGCGTATCTGAACATGACACGGTACTACGCGCGGCAAATTCGCTGACTGCCCGTTGCGCGCGCGGAGCCGCTACTGATCGTTCTGCTTCCGTTGATCTTCTGGATAAATCAGGAGGCGGGGGCGATTGGTCTCGCTCTGGGTATTCTCCACGTCCATTCGCTGCGAGTCGCGCCAGAATGTGATCTTGTCGCCGGTGACGACACCGTCGGCGGATTCCGCGCGCGGATGGCCGCCGGTCAATACGACCCTGCCATCGGCGGCGGTGTACTCGGCGTGTTCGCTGTTGGCCTTCTTGTTGTCGGGTGTGCTCATGACCACGGCGCCGTCGGCGATGATCTTCTGGACGGAGCGAGTCGCGTTGGTGGTGATCGTGGCGCCGGTGATGGTGTAGACATTCGTGGCGCCAAAAAACACCACCATTTTGTCGGCGCGCACGGTCATGCGCGGATCGACCACGAGGACGTTGCCTTCGAACGTGCCGAGGTTGTGCGCGTAATCGCCGTGGAGATGATCGGCGGTAATGATCGTCGGCTCGTTGGTAGAACCGGCGGGCAGGGGCGACTTTGCGAGGGCGGGAACTGGCGATGTCGACGCCGTTGCCGCAGGCGCGTTGGTTTGCGAGATGGCAGCGGACGCGATCAAGACAAGGGCGGCGGCACAGGCCGCGCCAATAACGAGGGTGTTCTTCATGGCTGTTTGGGCTGTTCCCCCATGACTTTTTGTCCGTTGGTGATGACGACGCAGACGTTGCTGCGGATCACCATCGAACCCGTGTTCCCGTCCCACTCACCGCCGATGCCCGTTAAGACCATGTTCTCGCGGTCGATACGGACGTGGTCGGTGGTGGTGGCGTGATTGTTGACGCGGTTGAGCAGGCAGGTCGGAGTCGTGAATACCATGTCCACCTGGTTGCTGGTGTAGAACTCGGCGCGAGCGTCCTGGATGTCCATCAGTCCGTCAGGACGGATCACGGCGCGCTCGCCCAACAATTTCCATTTCAGGTTGCCGTCATCGTCGCGTTCGGGGACCTCGAACTTTTCGATGTAACCCATGTCGCTGTCGGCCGGCTTTTTTGCGGGTTGTTTCGCCGCTGGCGCGTTGCTGTCGGCCAGCAGGCGCGGCGAGGCGGCGAGGAAGATCCCGGCCACGGCCAGCGTCAAGTATTTGGCGATGGTCGTTTTCCACGAACCGCGGGCTTTCATAATCATCTCGATGACCTCGCGGACCGCGCCATCGCCGCCGCGTCGGCGGGTGACGTAGTGCGCCGCGTCCTTGGTTTCGTTGACGGCATTGGCGACGGCGACCGCGAGCCCGACACGTCGCATGACGGGCAGATCGACCAGCTCATCGCCGACGAAAGCGATTTCCTCGTTGGCGAATCCGTACTGGCGTTTGACGCTCTCGACCATCTCCATTTTGTTGACAGGCTTCTGCAACACTATTTTGACACCCAAATCGGCGGCGCGTTGGGTCGTCGATTTCGAAGGTCGGCCGGAGATGAAGCCGACGGTCAGGCCGGCGCGCCGGGCCATGGCAATGGCGTGACCATCCTGGGCGTCGAAGCTTTTGAACTCGGTCCCGTCGGACCCGAAGTACAGTTTGCCATCGGTCATGACGCCATCGACATCCAACAACAGACAACGGATTCCGCGCAACCGACGGTTCAGCGCCTCCCTGGCGATCGTTATCACGAGCGGAGTGTAACAGAATGTCCCCGGCTGACAAGCTTGCCCCGAAGGGGTTCGGGGACCGGGCTGTATAAGTGAAGGCCTCCCCCGTGGCTAGCCGGGGGAGGCCTCGCGTGCGGAGAACAACAAAGTTACTTGGAGTCCTTCAGCACAACGAAGGTGGTGGCTTTTCCGCGCTGGACGAACAGCAGCACGCCCTTGTCCTGATCGGCCCTGGAGAGAGCGGTCACGAAGTCCTCGGCGGTGTGAGCCGGCGTGCGATCAACGGACGTGATGATATCCCCGCGCTTCAATCCCCGCGCGTCGGCCGCGCTGCCATCGGCGACATC
Organism: Verrucomicrobiia bacterium; assembly: GCA_035501175.1. Taxonomy (GTDB): domain Bacteria; phylum Verrucomicrobiota; class Verrucomicrobiia; order Palsa-1439; family Palsa-1439; genus Palsa-1439. Next base: position 137,255 of record DATJWQ010000096.1, read on the forward strand.
CATCACCACGACGCCGTCGGCGGCGGGAATCTTCAGTCGCTCGGCGAGATCCCTGGACAGGGTCTGCACGGTGAGGCCGAATACGCTTTCGGTCTTGGGGGCGACGTGCCGCTCGAGCGAGACCGTTTGAAGTTGATCGGGCATCTCGTCGGTCTGGATGGTGACATCCACCTTTTTCGAGCCGCGCAAGATGCTGAGGACGACTTTCTGGCCGATGTTTTTGTGCAAAATCTGCTGCTGCAATTCGCGGGGCGACTTCACCGGTGTGCCGTCCACCGCCATGATGACATCAGCGGGCTGCAAATCACTTTTTGCGGCGGGCGTGCCTTCGCGGATCTCGTTGACGACGACACCATCCTGGGAGACGCCCTCGAATTCCTTGAGATCCCTGGCGTCGGTGATGTCCTCGATGCCGATGCCGATCCACGGGCGTTTGACCTTGCCGTCCTTGATGATCTTCTCGGCGGAATCCATGGCCATATTGATCGGGATGGCGAAGCCGATGCCACGGTTGAGTCCGCGGATGAGCGTATTGATGCCGATGACGTCGCCCTCGATATCGCAGAGCGGGCCGCCGGAGTTGCCGGGATTGATGGCGGCGTCGGTTTGGATGTAATCCTCATAGGCGTTGCCGCCGTGACTGGCGACGCCGCTACGGCCTTTGGCGCTGACGAATCCGACGGTGAAAGTATAATCGAGTTCATACGGCGCGCCGATGGCAATGGCCCATTGGCCGACCTTGACGATATCGCTGTCGCCGATTTTGGCGGCGGGCAGATTCTTGCCGTTCACTTTGATGACCGCCACGTCGATGCGGTCGTCGACGCCCACGACGACGGCGTTGGTGAATTTCGTGCCGTCTTTCAACAGCACGGTGATCTGGCCGCCTCCATCGATCACGTGCTGATTGGTGAGGATGTAGCCGTCCTTGCGCAGGATAATGCCCGAGCCCTGGCTCTCGACGTCGGGCACGTGCTGTTGGGGCATGTGGCGGAAGAAGAACTCGAAGGGCGATCCGTCAAACTGGTGGCCGTTCTCGCCATCGTCGCCGTCCTGCGAATCGGAGGACATGGTCTCCTTGTGCTTCGTGGTGATGACGACGACGGAGGGACTGGCCTGGTCGGCGACGCGTTCGAAGGCGCCCTCGAGGTGACGGGCCAGATCGAGGTCCGCGGCAGACGATGTTGACGAGGCCGGGATTGCCTCGGCAAAGCTCGACGAGGCGAAAGCCACGAGGGCGGCGCAGAGCAGGAGGGCAAACCATCGGGTTGGGCAGAAGGTGCTGTGACGGTGACGATTCGTTTTTTCCATAATTAGGTGACGCCCCTTTGACCCGTCTCACACGGGCCTGTTCAATAACTTACTGTCTGGTGTGCAATTGTCGTGCCATCGCGACCGGGCTCAATATGGCGCAAGTTGCGGAACTCGGCAAGTATCATTGGAATAACGCGACGGGTTGATCCTGCCGGCAGGGCAAAAGATTACTGGCATGGGGCGTTTTGGGGCAAATCAACTGCGGCGAAGCGCGGGGTCAGCGATTGCGGCGACGCAGCAGAAACATTCCGGCCAAGCCGACAGCTGCCCTGATACCCCAGAATCAGGTCCGGAGACGAATTGCTGGAGACGAACGGGTCTGATCTTCGCCGTTATCGAACCAGCATCGAACGTCCGGACGAGTCAGGACCCTATACGTCCAAAAATACAAGAGCAAGAAGGGCGCAGATAGAGCGGCACTCACGAGCGGAGAGACAAGGCGCGCGTGGCCCCAGCCATTCGATGCTACCGGCTCTCGATGCACGAGTGCGTACCCCAAACCAAATAGGGCAACTGCCATAGACAGCCAGATCAGCACGAGCGCAAAAAGCCGCCAACCTTGAGACCGTCGTCGCAGACCGGCAAAAACCCAGATACAGATTATCTCCGGGTGAAGGACGAGACCGTGGCCTTGCATCCAAAGAAACAATTGGACGATTTGGAGGATGGCAGCCCATAGCCCGTATACCAGAAAGAGATACGCGAGGACGGAGAGCGCAGTCGGAATTCGAGGTTGCGAATGCATTCTCCTTCTTCCTAATTTGGCAGTTTGGCAAAGTGGTCTTTCAAGTTGCGGGAGGAGCTTTGTTGGTTTTGCATCCCCATCTTTCACCACAAACCCGACCAAACCGGAAGCAAAAACTTCTCGTCGTAAACCGGCTCCACCGGCCTACTTACAAAGAATTCTCCCCCCACCTCCCCCTCAACAATCTAAATGCAATCGCCCTGGCATTACGCGCAACGAGTTGCGGAGGATTCAATGCGGCCCTTTGTTCTCGGCCATCAACCGTGCGCCATGGGTGCTCTCTAGGATGCCTTCTTTGTGACAACGGGCTCCGGAATGGAGCCGTCCATTCGAACGGGTATGTTGATTTCTGGATAAGGCGGATTTCTGGGCTGTCCTTCCGGGATGGCGTAGAACCGAATGACGTATATCCACTCTTCTGGTGCTCCGGAGGTTGACACGCAGTACATTACAACGCCCCCGGGCTCCGGTACCCACCGTAACCATCCCTTTGGAAGCGGGACATCCCTCGCGAACTCCTTGGCGACACGCAAGGCTTTGCCCGGTGGGAGCGGAGGTGTGTCCTGACGCGCCGAATCCCATCGGTCCCTTTCTCCCGTAGGGACATCGAATTTGTAGACACCGACCCATGTATCACCCGTAAAATAGACGTGTCCTGCGATCGAAGATAAGGGCAAACTGAACACGAGTGCGACAATGACAACTGCGAGGGTCTTTTTCATCCTGTACCTCCGTCGGAAATTTCTGTTGAGATGATATGGGAGGCAGGTTACCAAACTGCCCCTAGACATCAAGATTTCACGCCTCCGTTGACAATGAGGGCGAAAACGATAACCTTGGATGGACGATGGCCACGACGATTACAGCCTCAACCACGGCGGAACTACAGGAACGGGTTCGCGAGCTGAAGAAGCTCAAGAACGCGGTGATCCTCGCGCACAATTACCAGGTGCCGGAATTGCAGGACGTGGCGGATTTCGTCGGCGATTCGCTCGGATTGTCGTTCAAGGCGAAGGAGACGGACGCCGATGTGATTCTCTTCTGCGGCGTGCATTTCATGGCCGAGACGGCGAAGATCGTCAACCCGAGCAAGACGGTGATTCTGCCCGACCTGGATGCGGGATGTTCGCTGGCGGACTCGTGCGACGCGCGGTCGCTGGCGAAATGGAAGGAAGAACATCCCGACGTGTACATCGTGGCGTACATCAATTGCACGGCGGCGGTGAAGGCGTTGGTGGACATCATTTGCACATCGGGCAACGCGGTGAAGGTGGTCAACTCGATTCCGCCCGACAAGAAGATTTTGTTCGTGCCCGATCAGAATCTCGGCCAATGGGTGATCGCGCAGACGGGTCGGCAGATGATCTTGTGGCCGGGCGCGTGCTCGACGCACGTGTTGTTCACGCACAAGGCGATTTTCCGGTTGCGGCAGGAGCATCCCGAGGCGGAGATCGTGGCGCATCCCGAGTGCGTGCCGGCGGTGCGGATGATGGCTGACGAAGTGTGCTCGACGGAGAAGATGGTGAGCTATTGCCGGAACTCGCCCGCGCCGGAGTTTATCATTGTGACCGAGGCGGGGATGCTGCATCGGCTCCAGAAGGAAGTGCCCGGGAAGATGTTCATCCCCGGGCCGACGGATACGTGTCATTGCAACGAATGCTGTTTCATGAAGAAGAACACGCTGGGGAAAGCCGTTGCGGCGCTGGAAAACCTCTCGCCGGCGATCACGCTCGACGAGGAAGTGCGGAAACGCGCGCTGGTACCAATTGAGCGGATGCTGGCACTGGGGAAGTGAGCTGGTCGGTTGACCGGGTCCGCAGCACGTGATACGGGTGGAGGAGCCACGCCAAATCGCATTACGAAATCATGAGATATACGATATCGGTTGTACTGTTCTTCACGGTGCTCTCGCTGACGGCGATGCAAAGCCGGGCCGGCACTCCACTCAACACCGACAACGACATCCTGCGGGCGACGCTGAAGAACGGGTTGCGGGTGGTGATTGTGCGGGACCCGATTGCGCCGGTGGTGACGACGGTGGTGAATTACCGGGTCGGGTCGGATGAGGCGCCGGACGGGTTTCCCGGGATGGCGCACGCAACCGAGCATATGATGTTTCGCGGGAATCCGGGGTTGTCGGCGGACCAACTGTCGGAGATTTCGGCGGCGATGGGCGGGAATTTCGATGCCGACACGCAGCAGACGATCACGCAGTATTATTTCACCGTGCCCGCGGACGATCTGGAGCTGGCGCTGCACACGGAGTCGTTGCGGATGAGCGGGATTTTGGCGACGGAAGAACTGTGGAGCAAGGAACGGGGGGCGATCGAGCAGGAGGTCGCGCAGGACCTGTCGAATCCCGAGTATGTGCTGTACACGAAGTTGCTCGCGGCGATGTTCAAGGGCACGCCGTACGAGCACGACGCGCTGGGGACGCGGCCATCGTTCGACAAGACGACGGGGGCAATGCTGAGGGAATTTTATGGGAAGTGGTACGCGCCGAACAACGCGATCCTGATCATTGTGGGGGATGTGGAACTGCAGCCGACGCTGACGGCGGTGCATCGATTGTTTGGAAACATTCCCGCCAAGACGCTACCACGACGGCCGACGATCGAGCTGGAATCCGTGAAGCCGGAGGGCCTGCATCTGACCAGCGATCTGGCGTATGGGCTCGCCGTCATCACGTTTCGCGCGCCCGGCTTCGACAGCCCCGATTACGCCGCGGCGCAGGTGCTCGGGGATGTCCTCGCCAGTCATCGGGCGAACCTGTACGCGCTGGTGCCCGCCGGCAAAGCGCTCGCGACGGACTTTTCGCTGGATGCGCTGCCGAAGGCGGGCCTGGCGTATGGGATCGGCATGTTCCCGAAGGGAGGCGACGGCGGGGCGTTGATCAGGGAACTACAAAATGTCATCTGGCAATATGTAAAGCATGGTGTCCCTGCCGATTTGGTGGAGGCCTCGAAGGGCCACCGCTTGGCGGACAAGGAGTTCCAGAGGAATTCCATCGAAGGTCTGGCGATGACCTGGGCGGAAGCGCTGGCGCTGGAAGGCCGCCATTCGCCCGACGACGACGTCGAGGCAATCGAGAAAGTCTCGGTGGCGGACGTGGACCGCGTGGCGCGGAAGTATCTGGACCTCGACCACGCGATCACGGCGATTGTGACCCCCGAGGAATCGGGCAAGCCGGTTTCGTCAGCCAGTTACGGCGGGCACGAATCGCTTGCGTCGAGTGCGAATGGGAACGTGCCGCTGCCGGAGTGGGCGGCGGCGCAACTGGCGCGGTTGCCGGTGCCGACGTCGTCGTTGCATCCCGCGGTCACGACACTCGCGAACGGGCTGACGCTGATCGTCCAGCCGGAAACGATGAGCGGGACGGTGAGCCTGACGGGGCGCATCCGCAACAATCCGCATCTCGAAACGCCGGCGGGTCAGGACGGTGTGGACCAGGTGACCGACCAGTTATTCGAGTTTGGGAGCGAGAGCCTGGACCGCGTGGCGTTTCAGAAGGCGCTGGATGACATTGGAGCGACCGAATCGGCGGGAACGGATTTTTCCGTGAACGTGCTGACGAATTATTTCGACCGGGGCGTGCAACTGTTGGCGGACAATTTGTTGCGGCCGGCGTTTCCCGAGAAGGCGTTCCGGGTCGTGCGGCGGGAGGTGTCGGACACGGTGGCCGGCGAGTTGCAGACGCCGGAGTACCTGGCGCATCGGGCGCTGGCGACGGCGTTGCTGCCGAAGGGCGACCCGGCATTGCGTCAGGCGACGACGTCGACGGTGAGCGCACTGACGCTGGGCGACGTGCGCGGGTATTACGAGCATGTGTTTCGGCCGGATCTGACGACGATCGTGGTCGTGGGCAATGTGGCGCCCGAGTTGGCGAAGGCGACGGTGGAGAAATGGTTTGGTGATTGGACGGCGACGGGGCCGAAGCCCGAAGTGTTGCCGGCGCCGGTGCCGACGAACGGCCCGGCGGTCACGTCGGTGCCGGACAAGAGCCGGGTGCAGGACCAGGTGACGTTGGCGGAGATGATCGGTGTGACCCGGTCGAACCAGGATTACTACGCGCTGCGGCTGGGGAATTTTGTGTTGGGGGGAGGATTTTACGCGACGCGGTTGTACCGTGATTTGCGGAAGGAGAACGGGCTGGTGTACTCGGTGGAGTCGGGGTTTGACGTGCAGCAGACGCGGGGGATGTACAGCGTGGAGTACGGGTGCGATCCGCCGAACGTGTCGAAGGCGCGGGCGATCATTGTGCGGGACCTGACCGACATGCGGACCAAGGCCGTCGGCGCGGATGAACTGCAACAGGCGAAGGCGGAATGGCTGCGGGGGATACCGTTGAGCGAGTCGAGCACGGGGGATATTGCGGCGAAGCTGTTGTACTACTCGACGCACGACCTGCCGCTGGACGAGACGATCCGCGCGGCGAAGCTGTGCCTGGCGTTGAGCGCGGAGGACGTACAGGGAGCGTTCGCGAAGTGGGTGCATCCCGAGAACCTCGTGCAGGAAAGTCTCGGACCCGAGCCGAAGTGAGCGGTACGCCGCGCGCTGGTCAAGGGTCAGCCGATCAGCCGATGCCGCCATTGACGCGGATGTTCTGGCCCGTGATCCAGCCGGCGTCCTTGCCGGCGAGGAAGGCGATCACATTGGCGATGTCGGACGGGTTGCCGAGTCGGCCGAGGGGGGTGCTTTGGGTGAAGCGTTGAATCTCCTGCGGGGTTTTGCCGCTGTTGAACAGCTCGGTGTCGGTCGGGCCGGGCGAGACGACGTTGACGGTGATGGCGCGTGGGGCCAACTCGACGGCGAGGGAGCGGGTGAGTTGTTCGACGGCGCCCTTGGTGGCGACGTACGCGCCGTAGGCGGGCATCATGCGGACGGTGGTGGAGCTGGAAAGGTTGATGATGCGGCCGCCGTCGGCGAGTTTGGTGGCGGCCTGGCGGCAGGCGAAGAACGTGCCTTTGACATTGATGTCGAAGATGCGGTCGTACTCGGCCTCGGACATCTCGGCGACGGGCTTGTTGAGAATGATGCCGGCATTGTTGACGAGGATGTCGAGTTTCCCGAAATGCTTGAGGGTCTCATCGAACAGGCGGGTGATTTCGGACACGCGGGCGACGTCGGCGTGGATGGCGACGGCTGTTCCGCCTGAGGATTCGATTTCCCCGACGACATGGCGGGCGGCGTCGGCGTTGCGGGTGTAGTTGATGGCGACGGAGGCGCCGTCGCGGCTGAAGCGTTGGGCGATGGCCCGGCCGATTCCGCGCGAGGCGCCGGTGACGAGAGCGATTTTTCCGTTTAGCGCGCCGTTTGTGCCGGTCATATGTGATGTCTCCTTACCATGACGGGACGAACCATCGTTCAAGCGGGTCGATTTCGCAACGAGAACCTGCGCGCTTGTCAGTGGAGCGTGTTGGCCGCAGAATCGGGACATGTCGATGAAATCGAATGACGCGAACGTGAAGCGCTTTGACGAGAAGGCGAAGAGCTGGGACGAGGAGCCGCGGCGGGTGGCGATGGGCATGGCCATCGCGCGGGCGGTCGAGGCGAAGCTCGGGGGGAGCGCGCGGCCGCGGTTGATGGATTACGGATGCGGGACGGGATTGTGTTCCCTGCCGCTGGCGGGGCGGTGTGCGTCGCTGCTGGGGGTGGATTCGTCCACGGAAATGCTGGCGCGGCTGGAAACGAAGGCGCGGGCGGCCGGGCTGCGACACGTGACGACGCGTCGGCATGATTTGACGGCGGAAGCAATGGCGGGAGTGGAAGTCGACGTCATTCTATGCGCGATGGCGCTGCATCATATCCGCGAGATTGGGCTGCTGCTGGGGCGGTTTCGGTCGATGCTGGCGGCGGGCGGGCTGCTGGCGCTGGCGGACCTGGACAAGGAGGACGGCACGTTTCACGAGGACAGGCGGGGTGTCGAGCATCACGGGTTTGATCGGGAATGGGTGCGGCAGAAGCTGCAGGAGGCGGGTTTCGTTGCGGTGACGTTGGAGACGGCGTATGAGATTGAGAAGCCGGGTCGGATGGGAGACGTGCGACGGTTTCCTGTGTTCCTGGCGTCGGCGCGGAAGGGGTCAGGGGTGCGGCGGGACGGTGAGGGGCCAGACCAGCGGGAGCACGAGGAGCACGACAAGCAGTAGGAGGATCGTCAGGGGCAGGCCGACGCGCATATAATCGCGGAAGTTGTAGCCGCCTTCACTCATGACGAGGATGTTGACGGGATGTCCGAGAGGGGTGATGAACGCCATGGAGGTTGCGAGGGCGACGCCCATGGCCAGGGCGCGCGGGTCGGCGCCGATCTGGCGGGCGGCTTGGATGGCGATGGGGACCATCACGGCGGCGACGGCGGCGCCTTTCATGGCCTGGGACAGGAGTATGGTGAGGATCATGAGGCCGGCCAACATCATCAGGGGGCCGGCGGGGCCGAGGCCTTTCACCATCCAATTGGCCAGGAGGGATGCGGTGCCGGTTTTGGTCATGGCGATGCCCATGGGCAACATGCCGGCGACGAGGAAGACCAGGCGCCATTCGATGGCCTGGTAGGCCTGTTCCATCGTCAGGACGTGGCAGAGGATCATGATCAACGCGCCGCACAACATGATTTCGGCCACGGGGAGTGGGCCGATGGTGGCGAACACCAGAGTTGCGACAAAGATGGCGAGGGCGAGCCAGCCCTTGCCCTTGACTCTGCGGGGCAGTTCCGTTTCCCGGCCGGTGAGCCGGATCAGATCCGGATCATCCCGCAGCAAGGTGAGTTGCTCGCGTGAGCCCTGGACCAACAGGATGTCGCCGAGCTGCAGGGGCAAATCATGCAAGCCGACGTAAATCTGGCGGCCGGCCCGCCAGATGGCGAGGACGGTCAGCCCGTAGCGTTTGTGGAAGTGCACGCGACCGAGGGTCTGGTCGATCAAGCGGGATCGGGGCGACACCATGACCTCGGCCATCACGATGCTTTCGGATTCGAGGTCCTCCTCCTGCCATTTGCTGAGCGGCAGGATATCGAAATGGCCGCCCAGATCGCGAAACAGGAGCACCTCCATTTCGCCCGCCAACAGGAGAACGTCGCCTTCTTCGAAGACCGTGTCGAGGCCGGGGACGAGGATCTGTTTGTGATTGCGCTGAATGCCCACGAGGGTCACGCCGAATTTTTCGCGAAGCTTGCTCTCACCGAGGCGCTGGTGGACCAGGGGTGAATTGGCGGGGATGCGGGCGCGGAACAGATAATCGCTGAGGTCGTACATTTCGACCAGGTCCTTGTGGGGGGCGTGGGGGGTTGGCGATTGATCGGCGGGACGGGGCAATGATTTTTGGCCCCAGACGGCCATGTAGCCGATGCCGGCGATGACGAGGGGGACGCCGACGCCGGCGAAATCCAGGACGCCGAACCCGCGCACACCCTCCTCGCGCAGCAGGGTGCTGGTGACGATGTTTGTCGTCGTGAAGAGGGTGGCCATTCCGCCGAGCAGGGTGGCAAACGCGAGGGGCATCATCAGGCGCGAGCGCGGCACGCCGGTTTTACGGCCGGCGCCGAGGGCGGCGGGCAGGAGAACGGAAGCGGCGGCGATATTGTTCATGAACAGGGAGAGGAAGGCGGCGGCGAGCATGACGGTCAACATGAGGTGCGCTTCGCCTTTGCCGGCGAGGCGCAACAACAGATTGCCGACCTGATCGCTGAGGCCGGCGCGTTCGAGGCCGTCGGCGAGGACGAGGATGGCGGCGATGATAATGATCGCGGAACGGCTGAACCCGGAGAAACTTTCCAGCGGGGTGAGGATGCCGAACGCGCCGAGCATGGCGACGACGAGCAAGGCGACCAAATCGGCCGGCAAGCGTTCGCTGACGAACAGCACAATCGAGACGCCGAGGATGACGAAGGTGATGACGGCTTCGTTGCTCATGTGCGGGTGGGGAGCCTAGCAAGAGTGGCGGCGAAAGACAACGAGCATGGTAACTACCACGCGTTCCTTTCATGTGACGGGCCGCGACCGGCAATAAATGCACGTTGTTTGGTTATTCGTTCACGCGAGGGAACAGTTGCGGGGGTGCGGGCAGGGGGCGGTGATGGGGGAGATGGAGCTGAACGACCGGCAAGCGGCGAATTCGCGAGGGGGTTTCGTGGGCACAAGGGGATGGAAGTGGCTCGGCGATAGCCCCGATATCGGGATGGGGGGTGAACCTCACGCTGCCACGGCTGGTCTCTGAATGCGGTGGGGGCGCCGCACGCTATACCGGCGCTACGGGACGATGCGGACGCGGTAGAAGCGGGAGGGTTGATTGGTGGCGGCGCCGGTGTCGGTGAAGTTGGTGGTGGCGCCGACGGTATTGGTGACGGTGAAGATGTCGGTGAAGCCGTTGGTGGCGAAGTTGCCGAAGGCGTCGCCGGGGGTGGCCTGCAAGGCGTTGGTTCGGTTGGGGCCCATTGTCCAGGTCACGAGCAGATTGTTGCCCGTTGGTGTGATGGAGGAAATGGCGAATGCGGCGGCGGGATTGGTCGGGTCGACACCGGCGAGGTAATCCTGGAGGACGGTGAATCCGGTGCCGGTGAGGTCTTCGTTGGCGAGATTGGGATCCAATGGATCTAGGCCGTACTGCTGCTTCCAGCCGTTGGGAATGCCGTCGCCGACGGCGCTGAGGTTGGGGTCGAGCACGAGATTGCTGACAATCAGTGTGCCGCCATTGGGAACCAACAGCCCGCACGTGTTGGTCATGACCAGCGTGTCGATTTCCAAGATGCCGCCACTATTGACCGTTAGCGTCCCGCTGCGGATGTCGAGGAAGGCCGTATGAGTAACGTTGGTCACGAACAAGCTGCCGCCGCTGGTAATGGTCACCGTATTGCCCATGGAGTGCCTACAATCCCCGATGGCGACGTTGGAATAGACAGAAACCGTCCCACCCGACAGAAGCACTGAGCCTGGCGCTGAGAACAGACCCCGCGGCCCGACGATCATCGACGCGGCCTGCAAGGTACCCCCGGTAACTGTCAGATGTGAGGTTTCGCTTCCGGCTCCAATGACTACGCTGGCGTTGGTCGCGACGATTTGTCCACCCGTCAGCAACACCAAGCCGGAATCGGCAGAGGTGAGATTTGAATAGATCGACACACTGCCGCCCGCAACAGTCAGCGTTCCAAAGTCACCCACAGAGGCGGAGCTCGCCGACACCGCACCGTTCGACACGGTCATCCGGCCACCAGAGGCATCGCCGCCAACGGACAGCAGACTCGTCGGGCCATTGGTGACTGTCAACTGTCCGCCGGTCACCCAAACCGAGCCGACGCCGTTGGAGCCTGCGTTGAGATTCGAGAAAGCGGTCAGGTTGCCCCCGGCAATCGTTAATGTTCCCTGTCCATAGCCATTGTAGTAGGCTCCGACGGAGACCACACCTGCCGAAACCGCGCCGTTCGAAATCGTCATCGTACCCGTTCCCCCGCAACCAAGCCGTATGGCGGATGCGTTGCTGTAAAGCGATCCTGCCGTGTTGGTGATGCTCAATTGTCCGCCCGTCACCCACGCGGCGGCGGGCCCTGAAGGGCCTAGGTTGAGCGCCTGACAAGTCAGGCTGCCGCCTGCCACGGTCAACGTCCCTTGCGAGCCGGAGGAGAACCCCACCCAAAGCTGCCCCATTTGTGCCACCCCGTTCGAAACCGTCATTTGGCCCTTGCCGGAGTAACCAATATAGGAGATGCCGAAAAAAGCGCCATCGTTGCCGACCACGGGGGCCGAATTGGTGGCCATCAACTGCCCGCCGGTCATCCAGACGGCGCCATTTGCGCCGGTCGATTGAGCGATGCTAAGCGTGCACAGCCCCCCGACGAAGGCTCCATCCGCCACCGTCAGCGTCCCTTGCGAACCAGAATTATTGCCAATGACGATAGCCTCCCCGGCACCCACAATCGTCCCGGTCGATACCATCATCCAGCCCGTACCGGAATTGCCGACAATCAGCTCGCTTTCCCAGGGGTAGAGAAGGAGAGAACTGCTCACTGGGGAGAGCGTGATTGTGCCACCGCTTCCCAACAGCAGCGTGCCGTCGTTTGTCAATCCATATCCGGCGCTCCCGATGTTTGTGTTTGTGCTCAGTTCGAGTGAGGAGTTCTCAATGTCGATGAGGCCACCGGACCGGATGGAAGCCTGGTTGGATACATAGAGAGGCGTCGTGCCGCCCGCGGCGCTGAGGAACAACGTATTCGTCGCTCCGGCTGGCGCGGAGACGATCAAGTTGCTGATGGTCATTGTGCCCGGGTAGTTGCCCGCCGTCGTGGCATCGATCGTGACGGTCTTTGAACTGGCATTGGTGATGAACGCTCCCGAGAGATTTGCCGAGGGCGGGACACCCAACGACCAGTTGGCGCCCGTTTCCCACTTATCGCTTGTGGAGTTCGTCCAACTGTCGACTTGCGCGTGGGCCGCAAAATTGAAGGCGGCGAGCCCAAGACCAAGGCTGCATATCGTCCAGCGTCGAAGCTGTCTCAGCATATACCTCACCCGTTCCTCGCCTGCGGTCCGAGACAGACTCGCCGATTTCCCAGCCAGCTCGACGGAGGATACTTATAAGGTTGTGCAATTGCGAGCGAAAAAGCAGAGGTTACCGTGTGCCGTCGAGGCTTTCGGCTCGCTGAGAATTCGAATGGCGCGGGGAGAGCGTCTACGGCACCAACCGAACGCGGTAGTAGCGGGAGGGTTGGTTGGTGGCGGCGCTGGTGTCGGTGAAGTTGGTGGTGGCGCCGACGGTATTGGTGACGGTGAAGATGTCGGTGAAGCCGTTGGTGGCGAAGTTGCCGAGGGCGTCGCCGGCGAGGGGTGAAGTCAGGTCCGCTTACGTTTGACGAAGGCGGAGAGCGCGACGATGGCGAGGGCGGTCAGAAGCAAGGATGATGGCTCGGGGATATTCTCGATGGCGATGTCGTAGGCGTCGTCTTCCAATGAGTAGGCGAACACGGAGCCGACGCCGTCTTGGTTGAATTCCAGAATGTCGCCAAAGCCATTTCCCACAAAGAGGTTGCCACTGCTATCGGCGGCTATACCGATTGGCGCCACGAGCAGGTTCGTGGAGGTGAAAGTTGTCCCCTGCCCGCTTAGATTGAATCTTTCGATCGAGTTATTGCCGTGGTTTACCGCGTAGAGATACGAGCCGTAAAACGCGAGCCCGTAGGGGTTGGCCACGCCCTGCGCGGAGGTCGCGAAAACAGTGCCGGTTCCGTCCGGGGCGAGCTTTACGATGGTGTTGTTGCCTCCGTTGGCCACGTAGAGGTTGCCGCTGCTGTCGAACGCGATACCTGCGGGAGAATCGATACCGGAGGCGGCGGTGGCGAAAACCGACCCGGTCCCGCTTGGACCAAACTCTTCGATAGTGTTGTTGCCCTCGTTGGCTACGAAAAGATTGCCACGGCTGTCAAAAGCGAGGCCGTCAGGGAAGCCCAGTCCAGACGCGGCAAAGACCGTTCCGGTTCCGCTGGGGTTAAATTCCTCGAGGTTGTTGCTCCCAGCGTTCGCCACGTAGAGATTACCGCTGGCGTCGAAGGCGATGGCGGTGGGATAGTCCAGGCCTGACGTGGCGGTTGCGAAGTCGGTTCCGTTCCCACTCGAATTGAATTCATCGATCGCATTAGCGCGAAAGGTAGAAAGGAAAACGTTGTCGGCACACGCCGTAGGCTGGGTGCGCCACGCCAGCACGAAGGCAAGTGCAACTAGCGTTATCGCTGGCGATCCCTTCATACGCTTCCAGCCCCTGCGGGGTACAATACAACCGCTGTACGGTGGATGGCAAGTAGGATTCGGCGAAATTGGCTTCATACCCATGCTTCCTTTCTTCTCAATGTTGGTACGCTCCGATGTCCCAATTCGTAGTTGCGGGGCGGGGGTTGCCGTTGAAATCCGTGTCCAAGCCCGGGAGATTCAATCCGCTAAGATTTGTGCCCGCGCCGATCGCTGGCGAGGCGGACTGCAGGACATTAGGGTCACGTCTAATCATTGTAACAATTCACGTTTCAGTTGTTCGTAATGCTGGCGCAGGGAGCGATCGGTTTGCAGCTGCTTGGCGAAGCGCTTGCTGGCCATGGCGACGCTGCCGTAATCCAGTCCGCCGATCTCTTGCGCCAGCTGGCGCAAGCGCAGTCCGCCGTGGCGGCGGGCCACCCAGAGCACCATGTCGCGTCCCCAATCGCCGTAGCGGTCCCGGAACTGTTCCCAGGGTTCGGCCTTGAGGCGCTCGACGGCGCGCACGACATCGG